>CAXREY010000020.1:0-20445 GCA_964229845.1 Phycisphaerales bacterium UBA1924 | reverse complement strand
CTCGCCTTGACGCAGAAAAAGGGCTACACTTGCCCCCGTCATCAGCCGATGGTGACGATCCCTTCGGGGGACTAACTCAATTGGTAGAGTGCCAGCTTTGCAAGCTGGAAGTTAGGGGTTCGAGTCCCCTGTCCTCCACTTTTCGATCCTGCGACCCGCGCTCCGCGAGTCTGCCCGTCCCGATCGGTTTGTCCCCGGCGGAACGAGCGCACAACGCGTCGAGCATGGAGCACCCGATCATGACCGATCATCACGCGTCATCTGGTGACGGTGGCTACGACATCGCCGCCTTCTACAAGTTCGTCGCCATCGACGATTGCGACGCATGGGCGCCCGATCTCAAGCAACGGATGCTCGATCGCGATGTCATGGGCACCATCCTGCTCGCCCATGAGGGGATCAACGGCACCATCTCGGGCACGCCAGAAGCGGTCGCCGAGATCCTCCGGATCATCCGCCAGCACGACGGGCTCGGAGACCTGATGCACAAAGTGTCTCATGCCCCGGGGCACGTGTTCAATCGTGCCAAGGTGAAAGTCAAGCCGAGCCTGATCAACCTCGGGCCGGACGTCGACCCGAGCCAGTGCGTTGGCACGTACGTCAAGCCCGGCGAGTGGAACGAGCTGATCTCGGATCCCGAGGTGGTCCTGATCGACACACGCAACGACTACGAGGTGCACGCCGGCACATTCGAGGGGGCGATCGATCCAAAGATCAAGCGGTTCCGCGACCTGCCGAGCTTCGTCGAACGCAACCTGGACCCCGCGAAGCACAAGAAAGTGGCGATGTTCTGCACGGGCGGCATCCGCTGCGAGAAATCCACGGCATGGATGCTCGAGCAGGGCTTCGAGGAGGTCTACCACCTTGAGGGCGGCATCCTCAAGTACCTCGAGGACATCCCACGCGACCAGAGCAAGTGGAGCGGGGACTGCTACGTTTTCGATGAGCGAGTCGGGGTCGATCAGGACCTGAACCCATCAGACCAAGCCAAGTTCTGCCCGGGGTGCGGGCATGCCCTGACGACCAAGCTCCGATGCGCTCCAGAGTATGTGCCCGGCCAGCGCTGCCCGAAGTGCGCCGAGGGTCAGGCGGCTTCCTGAATCCGCTCAAACGGCTCACTCATCGAGTCGCACGATTCATGGATCACCGGGACCCCTGAGTCATGGCAGTGCTTGAGCGCGAGTATCTCCTCCACATGTTCCATCGCCTGCGCTGAACCCGCCGGGTGCTGCGGGTGCAGCATCACGCCCGCGATGCGTGCACAGAGCCGCTCGGACCGGTCCTGAGCCGCCGGGGCCAGGTCGTCGGCGATCATCTGGAAGATGGCCGTCCGATCGTACAGGTCGTCCTTGTTCGTGATGTTGCTGAGCAGCAGGGCGAACTCCCCCTCGCGCAGGCGTCCGATGGAATCAGACGGCTTCATGGCCTTCAACGCTCTGCGTGTGTAGTTGACGAGCAGCTCGTCGCCCGCCGGGAGCCCGTGCTGGCGCGCGTACCCCTCGAGCCCCGTGAGCTCGAACATCGCGACGCCGACGCGCTGCCCCTTCTGCTTGGCCTGGTTGACGGACTCCTGGATCACGGTCTTGATGCCCTCCGCGTTCCAGATCCGCGTCAGCGGGTCGATCATGGTGGTGCGCCAGCTCTCGCCCACGTGCTGGAGGAGCGTGTCCTCGGTCTCGCTGACGCGCGGGGACTGCAGCATGATCTCGGTCAGGGCGGCCATCTGCTCGAGGATCTGAATCTCGCGCTGATCGAGCGACCGCGGCTCGAACCCGATCACGCAGAGCGAAGCGATCGCTGAGCCGTCCGGCGCATGCACGGGTGTGCCGGCGTAGAACACGATCCCCGGATCGCCTGTCACGAGCTCGTTGTTCCCGAACACGTCGTCGAAGCGGGCATCCGGGATCACCATGGTCCGGTCGAGACCGACCGTGTGCTGGCAGAACGCGACGCCGCGGAGTGTCTGCTCGACGCGCAGCCCCTGGATCGACTTGAACCACTGGCGGTGTCGATCGACAAACGACAGCGCGCTGATCGGCACCCGGAACACGCTCTGGAGCAGCTCCGTGATCTGCTCGAATCGCTGCTCGATCGGTGTCTCAAGGATCTGCATGTCGTGCAGGGCCCGGATGCGATCTTGCTCAGGGTGAGATGTGCGAGAAACGTTGCGGCTCATAGGAACTCCCCGGAACAAAAGAGGATGCTCTTCTGATCGGCAAACATCGATTCCGATGGTGCCCGATGGCAGCAATCAGCGGAGAATACCCGATTTCAGGGCTATTCCCCTATTCTGGATGCACAAATCTGAGATACGCGACGCACACTTCAACCCAGATCTGCGGGTTCGATAATGCCGCGGCATTCCCCGAACCCGATCCGCCGATACCCCTCGCGCTCGCAGTAGGCCTTCATGATGATCTCGTCGCCGTCCGCGATGAACTTGCGTTCCTCGCCCGTGGGCAGCTTGATCGGCGTCCGCTGCGTGCCCGGCACCAGCTTGGGGGGCTCCGCGAAAGGGTCGCCGTCCCAGGTGAGCTCCAGCAGCGAGCCGCGGGATTCGCGGCTGGTGCCCGAGACGGTGCCCGAGCCCAGGAGGTCGCCCGGCTGCATGTTGCACCCGTTGACGGAGTGGTGGGCGAGCATCTGGGCCATGGTCCAGTACATGTCGCGGAAGTTGCCCGTGGAAAGCTTGATCGGCTCCATGCCCTGCTCACGCATCTGGGCCGAGGCCAGCCAGACCTCGAGGGTGATGTCCACGCCGCCGGATTTGCTGTTGGCTTCGGATGCCATGTAGGGCAGCGGCTGCGGGTCGCCCTCGGGGCGGACCGCGCCTTCGCAGCGGAACGGGGCCAGCGCCTCCATCGTCACGACGTACGGCGAGACCGTCGAGGCGAAGTTCTTGGCCAGGAACGGGCCCAGCGGCTGGTACTCCCATTTCTGCAGGTCACGCGCCGACCAGTCGTTGAGGATGCACATGCCCAGGATGTGGTCCTCGGCCTCCTCGATAGGGATCCGAGAGCCCAGCTCGTTGCCACGCCCGACGATCACGCCCATCTCCATCTCGTAATCCAGCAGCTTGCACGGCCCGAAGTTGGGCGTGCGGGCCCCCTCGTCGGGCGCCTGCTGCCCGACGGGACGCTTGATGCGGGTGCCCGAGGGGACGATGGACGATGCCCGCCCGTGGTAGCCGATGGGGATGTGCTTGTAGTTGGGCAGCAGCGGGTTGTCGGGGCGGAACATGGAGCCGACATTGGTGGCGTGGTTGATGGAGGCGTAGAAGTCGGTGTAGTCGCCGCTGGCCAGGATCGGTGTGCTCAGTTCGACCTCGGAAACAGGTACGAGCATCTCATCCAGCTGCGGGTGATCGCGCAGCTCGTCGTTCCCCTCCAGAAGGAGACGCTGAAGCCGCTGGCGAAGGTCGCCCGTCTTGCCCGATTCGGCGATGTCTTCAACAAAGACCCACCAGTCGTCCTCGGTTTCCTCAAGCAGGCCGTGCTGCATCAGCGCGTCAAGGACGAGGATCATGTCCCCGATCCGGACACCGATATGGGCGCTGACCGCTTCTGGCTCGTCTTCGAACGATCCCAGAACGGTGCATAAGGGCAGGTTCTGAATCGGGAAATCGCTCTGCGGGTCGTTGGCGCTCTCGACCCATGACTTGAGGTTCGGGTCGTGTGTCTCGTCGATCGCGTAGGGCATGCGGGGTCCTTCCTGAGGGGTCGATACGGTGCAATGAGAGCGTATGCGGGCGGTGCTGGTTCGTCAGGCGCGGAGGGAACTGATCACGCCGGGCAGTTGCTCAGAAAGCTCATTCGCCATCAGCCCGCCATCGCCCTCGTGCGATTCGGCCCAGCGCTCACCCGCGATCGCGTGGGCCTGCACCCCGATCGCCGCGGCATGCAATAGATCGACTGATTGATCGCTGCGCGTCTGGGCGATGATGGATCCAATAACGCCGGCCAGCACGTCGCCGGTCCCGCCCGCCGCCAGCGCGGGCGAGCCACGCTCGCACACCCACACGCGGTGCCCGTCGCTGACCACGGTTCCTTTACCCTTGAGCACGACGACGCAGCCCAGGCGCTGGGCGATGCGGGCGCACGCGTCGATGCGCTGTGATTCGTCACCGGCCGGGTCGCCGTCGATCGAGAGCGACTGCATCAGGCGACGGGCCTCGCCCGGGTGGGGGGTGAGCACGGCGCTCGCGCGGATCTCACGATCGAACTCGGGCAGCGTGCTCAGCGCGTTGAGCCCGTCCGCATCGATGACCACAGGC
Source organism: Phycisphaerales bacterium UBA1924 (assembly GCA_964229845.1). Classification (GTDB taxonomy): domain Bacteria; phylum Planctomycetota; class Phycisphaerae; order Phycisphaerales; family UBA1924; genus UBA1924. The sequence continues at coordinate 16,172 of CAXREY010000020.1, read as the reverse complement.
ACCATCTCCTGATTCAGCAGACGCACGATGATCTGGGCCACGCAGTGGGCACCGCCCATGCCCATGCCCGCGACGATCACGGAACAGGACCGTGTGAGCTCGTCGAGGACTGGCGCTGAATGCGAGGCGTTGATGGATCGGGCGTGGTCGGTTTCCAGCCCATAACCCGTCGCGAAGGGGGCGAGCGTGAGCACCTGTTCGATGATGGGCGATGGGGCCGCGATCTTGACGAGACCGCAACCCGCCCGTATCGCCCCCATCGCACCCAACGCCGGAGCGCCGAGCATCGTCGGCTCGAACTCGTCGTCGCGGTGCATCCCGGCGCAGCCGCCCACAATAGCGACGGTGCCGAATGTGCCCTTGTGCCCGTCTTCGGGGCGTCGGAGAAGACTGGGCAGTGATTCGATGCGATCGGTGCTCATGCTGCATTGTTCGCACGGGGATCGCTATGATCCTCCCGTGATCGACACGCATGCACATCTGACGTTTCCCGATTTCGCGGACAACCTCGATGAAACCCTCGCCGAAGCGAGGAAAGCGGGCGTCATGGGCGTCATCACGATCGCCTGCACGACGCAGGATTCCCACGATCAGCTGCGATTGGCCGAGCAGCACGAGCACATCTGGTGCACGGCCGGCGTCCACCCGCTCTACAGCGACAAGTCGCCCCACGACTGGGCCGCGATCAGGGAGATCGCCAAGCACCCCAAGTGCGTCGCCTGGGGCGAGCTGGGGCTCGACAACAAACACGAGCACCCGCCCCGCAGCATCCAGGACCCTGTCCTGGCCGAGGAGCTGGCGTTCATCGAGTCGTGCAAGGCGGACGGCATCGACCTGCCCATCGTGATCCACTGCCGCGAGGCATTCGATGATCTGCTCCCGATCCTGAGGGCCACGACGCTCGACCCGAGCCGCTTCGTGTTCCACTGCTTCACCGGCAACCCGGACGACGCCCGCAAGGTGCTCGATTTCGGCGCGATGATCTCGTTCACCGGCGTGGTGACCTACAAGAACGCCAGGGACGTCGCCGAGGCGGCCAAGATCGTGCCGAGCGATCGGATCCTGATCGAGACCGATGCGCCGTTCCTCTCGCCGGATCCGAAGCGCGGGACATGGCCGTGCGTCCCGGCCTACAGCCGATATACCGCCGAGTTCGTCGCCAGGATCCGCGGTGAATCGTTTGCTGATTTCCATGAGCAGATCGATGCGAACACGGAAGCGTTCTTCGGCACCGAGTTCCCCAGGCCCGCACCGGAGGTGATCGCCACGCCATGCACCTGCTGACGCTCGCACAGACCGGCACGGACCTCGGCGGCTGGTTCCACGATCTATCGCCCTTCGCGATCCGGATCTCCGGCGGGTTCGGGCTGCGGTGGTACGGGCTGTCGTACGCGATGGGCTTCCTCTCCGCGTTCCTGCTTCTGCGTTTCCTCGCGAAGCGAAACGCCACGGACATCCCACTCTCGCGAGCCGCGGACGCGATGATGTACTTCATCCTCGGCGTGCTTATCGGCGGGAGAATGTTCTATGTGATCGGCTACGAGCCGAGCCTGTTGTGGGATTTCAGTTCATCCGCGCCGTGGTGGGGGGTGCTCGCCATCAACCGCGGCGGGATGGCCTCGCACGGCGGCATCGTGGGCGTGGCGTTCGCGTGCTGGCGCATCTCACGCGGGTTCAAAGAAGACAGCGGCAAGATCATCGGGCGCACCACGCCCATCCGCGTCCTTGATACGGCCGCGATGCTCACGCCGCTGGGGCTGCTGTTCGGGCGTCTCGCGAACTTCGTGAACGCCGAGCTCTTGGGGGCCGTGGTGGCCAAACCCGGGGAGCCGGCGCCCTGGTGGGCCGTGCGATACCCGCAGGAGATCCTCGCATTACCGGACGAGAGGCTCGCTCAGACCCCGGAGCAGATGACGCAGATCATCGAGCTGGCAGAGCAGAAGTCATTGAACAGCGATACCAGCTGGGTGCAGGGCTACGAGCGGGTGCTCAGCCAGATCCAGGAGGGGACCGCCGCGATGCAGGCGCAGCTCGAGCTGCTGATCGCGGCGCGGTACCCCACGCAGCTGCTCCAGGCCGGCCTCGACGGGCTGCTGGTGCTTATCTGTGTCTGGCTGATCGCGATGAAGCCACAAAAACCGGGTGTGGTTGCGGGGGTGTTCGGGATTGTCTACGCGCTGGGTCGGATCCCGATGGATCTGATCCGCCTCCCCGATGCAGGCGTTTCTCAGTTTGGGGCCATCACCCGCGGACAGGTCTACTCGGGATTGACCCTGATCGCGGCGATCCTGCTGGTTGTGTACGCCGTGCGATCCAAATCGGATAAGCATGGGGGTTGGCTCAGCCCGCCCGGGTGAAGCCCTTCGTTGGTTAATTTCGAGGATGCATGCATCATCTGTTCAAAGATGGTCGTATGTGACATCGCCGGGGAAGCACACAACGCGCCGCAACTGCTCAGATGATATAAGGGGATTATTATGCGCTCATATTCTGTTATGCCGTACTCGCTCAGCCTGCTGATCGCCTCGACCGCCGGGTCTGCCGCGGCTCAGGTCAGCTACCAATCTGCCCTCGGGGCGGGGCGGCTCGCCTACGACCTCCCGACCGACGACCAGAGTATCGGGCTGCACACCGTTGGGGATTTCAACCACGACGGGCATCGTGATCTGCTTTTGCATTCGGTAGTCAACGAGGTCGCCTGGGTGATGATGGCGGACGGTCAGGGCGGCTACACCGCGTTTGGCCCGTACGAGACCGGAAACTCCGACATGATCGTGGCGGGACAGCTGGACGACGATGCCGAGCCCGAGGTGGCCTACCGCGATTTCGGGTTTGGTTACGCCATCGTCTACGGACCAGACGCGGCCCCGGTGGAGGATCAGGACTTCGCGATCTCGTACTTCGGCGGGATCGGTCCCGATGCGTTCGAGGGCGTTGTCAAGGCCGCGGACTTCGATGGTGACGGGAAAGACGAGCTCGTGTTCAACACAACAGACGAGCTCGTTTTCGTGCGGTGGTCCGCCACGGAAACCGTAACACCGATCGAGCTGAGCGGCCTTGGCGAAGAGAACGCGCTCTACGACCCGGCCGATTACGATGGTGACGGCGATCTCGATGTGCTGCTCTTCAGCGAAGACACGCAGCACTTCTGGATCATCGAAGGGACCGGGGGCGCATCGCTGGGATCCCCACGCGAGATCATGCGGGCGTACCCCAGCATCGCGAACGACGAACGCCCGGCGTTCGGTCAGCTTGATGCGAATCCCGCGATGGACATGATCGTCGCGAATACATCGCTCCAGCAGATGCACAACGAGTTCAACTTTGTGCTCGCGAGCGCAAGCAGCGAGGAGATCGATACCGACGAGGTGGCGCTCCCGCTGCTCATCACCGATGATATCGACGGCGATGGTGGGGCCGACGTGGTAGTGATGCGTCCGGACCAGTTCCCGCTCCCGCCCAACTTCGCTCCTGAGTACGAGCCGGGCGTGCTGTACAACCCCACGAGCAACGCGCCCTTCATCGCGGATCTCAGTGTCGGGCAACCGCGCGGTTCCGCGCTCTACGACCAGTTCAGCTCATTCGACGCGCCGCTCCAGCAGGTCTGGGCGTTCGATGTCGATTCCGACGGCGACGAGGACCTCGTTTGGCGGTGGTACAACGCCGCGATCGAGAACCGCCCCGGCCTGGGCGACATCCCGCAGCTCGGCATGCCCTCGTACGATGTGGACGAAGGGGCGCTCTTCATCCTCCCGATCGATCTGGACCTCGACGGGCACGACGAGTTCATCATCACCGGCTCTTCGATGATGCAGATCTTCGATATGCAGGACAACACCATCGAATCGGTCTCCGGTTCCAGCAACGTGTTCATGCTGGTCGAGGCCGACCTCGACGGCGACGGGACCACAGAGCTGGTCGGCTCGGATACGAACATCAGCCGCCTGAAGATCTGGGATGTCCTGGCGGACGGTTCGCTGGGGAACCGGGTGCTCATCAACAGCGGCGAGAAGGACCCGTACTACGGGCTCGAGGTCGCGGACTTCAACAACGACGGTCGCGACGACATCGCCGCGAACCGCATCGACGGCACCGTGGACATCTACATCGGTGGCAGCGACCCGCTGCTGACGCCGTGGACGCAGGTTCAGTCGAGCGATCCCAACGGGATCAAGCCCGGCGTGTTCGATTTCAACCACGACGGCCTGCCCGATCTCGCGCTCTCGGCCGAATCGAACAACAGCATCGAGCTCTACGCCAACCAGGGTGACAGCACCTTCACCGCCGGGCCGGTGCTGCCGCGGTCGGTCTCCGATTCCTGGCAGTACTGGATCGAGACGGGTGACATCGATCAGGACGGCAACACCGATATCGCCTACATCGACCGGTATTTTGCTGGTGATGTCGTCGTGATGTTCCTCAACGCGGACGGCACGCTCGACGAGATCGCCGAGTTGCAGACGAACGACGCCGTCGAGCTGGTGATCGAGGACTTCAACGGTGACGGCCTCCCCGATCTGGCGATCGCGGGCAACAACCTCGGGAGCGGATCATCGACGCCGGGTGTAATCCTGCAGACCGCCCCGCGTGAGTTTGGACAGGTGATTGCGCTCCCCGGGTACAGCTCAACGAGCGTCGCCGTCAGCGATCTGAACATGGACGGCGCGAGCGACCTGCTCTCCGTCAGCGGTTCAGACAGACAGCTCCGCGCCTACTTCGGCTCACCGAGCCCCTGCCCCGCGGATCTCAACGGTGACGGCGAGCTGAACTTCTTCGACGTCAGCGCCTTCCTCGTGGCGTTCAACGGCGGTGACCTCGGCGTCGACTTCAACGGGGACGGGGCGCTGGACTTCTTCGATGTCAGCGCCTTCCTCACCGAGTACAACGCCGGCTGCCCGTAAACAGGGGCGACGTCCCCTGATGTTGTGCGACTCGCCGCAGGGTACGCATGCATGCGCTACAGCCCGCTGCGTACCCGAATAAAGCAGCGAATCAACGCTGCAACCCAGTCTGCTCCGATAGCAAAAGGATCGATCCATGCGCTCATTGAGAACCCAACCATGCCGCACCCTCGCCCTGACGCTCGTCGTCTTCGCGGGAACCTCCGCTGCGGACCCCGACTTCCAGTCCCTGCTCGGGGCGGGAACCATCGGCCCGGATTTTCCGGACGATTTCATCGGTTCACTGGTTCAGGTCGGGGACTTCAATAAAGACGGCTACACCGACTACCTGCACCTAAACAACGGGAACCAGCAGCTGCTCGCGCTGATGGGCGATGGGTCCGGGGGACGCATCCTGTACGGCCCGATCGAGATGGACATCGGGATCAACATGGTCGTCGCGGCGCAGCTCGACCTTGACAGCGAGCCGGAACTGGTTGTCCGCGATGACATCTGGGGGTTCAGCTACCTGCCGGGCCTCGGTGAGCCCTTGTACGAGAGTAACGATCCGAACATCAACTACACGATCTTCGGTTCGACCGGCGATGCGTTCGCACCACTCGTCCGTGCCGGCGATCTGGACAACGACGGGCGAGACGAGCTGATCCTGAACACGAGCGACGACGAGATCTATATCTACAGCGTCCGTACGCCAGATTTCGACACGACGTTCGCGGTGCAGATCGATGGGCTCGGCGAGCAGAACACGGTGTACGACCTGGCCGACTACGACGGCGACGGCGACCTCGATGTGCTGATGTTCTCGCAAGACTCCCAGCACTTCATCCTGCTCGAGGGGACGGGGACGATCTCGGTCGGTGTGGTGCGTGAGATCATGCGAGAGTATCCGAGCATCGCGAACGATGAGCTCCCCGTGTTCGCGCAGCTGGACTCGAACCCGGCGATGGACCTGATCATCTCGGACAACGCGTCCCAGTCCTTCCGGATCGAGTACAACTTCGTGCTCAACAGCCATTCGACCCAAGACATCGCGGGCGGTGAGTTCGCGATCCCGCTGCACGTCGCGGGCGACCTGGACGGATCGGGGCACCGCGACCTCATCGCCTTCCGGCTCGGGGAGTTCCCGAACGTGTTCGCCACCCCGGACTACTTCCCCGCGATCATCTACGACTTCGAGACCGCGAACCCGACCTACGGCGATCTCATCGTTGGGCAGCCCCGAAGGTCTTTCCCGTACGACATCGACGGCTTCTTCGATGACTTCCCCAAGCCAGTCGTGACGAGCACCGACGTGGACGAGGACGGCGATGATGACATCGTCTGGTTCGGCTACGCCGGCGGCGCGAACAACGGGGGGTGGTACATCGAGAACCGGGCGGGTGTGCCCGGGGTCCCGCAGTTCGGGATGCCCTCGTACGACATCGTGAACGGGGTGCTGTACACACTCCCGCTCGATATCGACGACGACGGGCTGGACGAGTTCGTGCTCGCCGGTGAATCGAACCTGCGCATCCTTGATCTGCAGGACGGCTCGCTCGATCGTGTTATCGCTTCCAGTGACTCTTTCATGGTGGGTGCCCCGGACCTCGACGGCGATGGCGTGCCCGAGCTGGTCAACGGTAAAACAACCGCTCAAGAGCTGCGCATCTACACCAAGCAGCCCGACAACTCCTACGGCAGCGTCATCAACGTCGATGCCGAAGACCGGGGGCCGTTCCGCGGGATCGAGATCGCGGACTTCAACAACGACGGCCTCGATGATGTCGCGGCGATGGAGTTTCAGAGCGCAGTGAGTATATTCCTCGGCGGTGTAGGTCCCTCACTCACACACTGGGTCGACGTGATGCCACCAGATCCATCGGGATCCAAGCCGGCGGCGATCGACTACGACGGTGATGGGTTCATGGACCTCGCGATCGGCACGGACGAGTTTGACGGTGTCATGCTGATGCGGAACGAGGGCGACGGCACGTTCTCAGAGGGGCCCGTCACGGTTCTGGACGAAGAGTTCGGCAACGCGTACTGGATCACGGCCGGCGATCTCGATCTCGATGGCATCACCGATCTGGTCGTGACCGACAACGTCTCGCAGACCGCGATCATCTTCCTGGACTCCAGCGGGAACGCGGCATCGATGCAGACCCGCCGCACGGTCAACCCCGTGGAAGCGGTGATCGCGGATTTCAACGGCGACGGACGCCCGGACATCGCCGTCGCGGGGACCGGCGGCAGCGGCAACGAGCCGGCCGCCTTCGCCTTGCCGCAGATCGCCCCGCGCGAGTTCGGGCGTGCCATCCGCATGCCGATCTTCGGCACGCAGGGGGTCGCCGTGAGCGACCTGAACCTCGACGGCGCACCGGACCTCGTGGCGGTCTCCGATACGGAACGCATGATGCGCGCGTACTACGGCACGCCCGGCGATCCCTGCCCCGCCGACCTCAACGGCGACGGCGAGCTGAACTTCTTCGACGTCAGCGCGTTCCTCGTCGCGTTCAACGCCGGCGATCTGGGCGTCGACTTCAACGGGGACGGGATGCTGGACTTCTTCGATGTCAGCGCGTTCCTCGCGGCGTATCTGGCGGGCTGCCCCTGACCAATCGCTCGGTTTCTTCTGGATCGCATACCCCTCTTTTGGTAGCGTCGGGGACGACCGAAGGGGGTTTTTATGCGTGTCAGTTCCAAGCGTTTTCTGTCTGTTCTTATCGGCCCTTGCCTCGCCATCGGTGCTTCGCACGCGGCCGCGGGCGGGCCGGTCATCACGACGATCGTCAAGCCGGGCGACCCGGTCCCGGGGATGCCCGACTTCGAGTTCAGCGGGGTCAGCGGGTCGGCGTCGATCAATAACCTCGGCGAGCTGCTCTTCACCGCCACGATCAGCGGGCCGGGCTCAAACCTCTTCAACGATCACGTGCTCGTGAAGCGGACCATCGACGGCACGATGACCATACTCGCCCGCGAGAACGACCCGGTGCCCACGGTGCCGGGCTACATCTACCGCGGCGGGAGCGCGAACACGTCCGTGTTCCTCGATCTGATCATCCACGATGACGGCAGTGTGGGTGTCATGAGCGAGACGCTCCAGGGCGGCACGGTACGCGACATGATCCTCACCGACCGCCCGCTCGGGCCCGGGCTCACCCACGTCGCGTTCGAGGGCGGGTCGGCACCGGGCTTCATGACGGGCGATACGCTGCTTGTCATCGGGCAGCCGATCTCCGTGCAGCCCGGCGGGCTGACGGCCTTCGCCGGCAGTGTCTTCGGGAGCACGAACGAGGACGCCGTCTGGTTCGGCAGCAACGCCGGGCTCACCGCGGCCCTGCAGAGCGGGCTGCAGGCCCCGGGGCAGAACATCGGCGCGACGATCGCCAACTTCGATCGTGAATCGCTCCGCCAGAACGCGATGGGCGAGATCGCCTTCGGCGTCACCCTCGATTTGGGCAGCGGCATCTCGCAGAGCAACCGGCGTGTGATCTACTCGGGGCCGCCGAACAACCTGGGCGTGCTCGCCCAGACCGGCAGCCCGGTCCCCTCCGGCGGCGGAGCGGTCTATACCAGCATGGACTACGCCACGCTCCGCGTGAACGACGCAGGGGCCGTCTGCTTCAGCGCGGACGTCTCGGGCGGCGGGACCAACGAGATGATCGTGACCAGCGGCGCGGGCGTCACCGCTCCGCTCATCCGCGATGGCGACCCAATCCCGGATATCCCCGGCACGACCTATGACCTGTTGAACCCGCGCCTCGAGATGAACGCGGGAGCGCAGGTCGCCTTCAACTCGGGCATCTTCGGTGCGCCGAGTGACTCGGACACCGGGCTCTTCGTGGCCGAGCCGGGCCAGAGCCGCCTGGTGCTGCGCGAGGGCGACGTCGTGGACGGCGTCACGGTCGGCGGTATCGGCTCGCTCAACTTCTTCTCGATCAACGACCGGGGCGACGTGCTGGTCGAGGTGAGCGCAGACGGCAGCTCGACGCTCATCATCGTCCCCAACGGAGGCTCACCCATCAAGGTCGCCCGCGCAACCGAGGCCCTGGTGACCGACGATGGCTTCGTTGGCATCTTCGGGGCCCTCGTGCCCTGGGGAATCGATAGGAGCAACGGCTCGACCCAGGCGGGCAGCTCGCTCGTCTTCAACAACGAGGGGCAGCTCGCGCTGATCGGACTCTTCACCGGCAGCACCGGGCAGGCACTCGTTCTGATCGACTTTGACGGCGATCCCTGCCTCGCGGACATCAACGGCGACGATGTGCTCGACTTCTTCGATGTCTCCGAGCTGATCTCAACGATGCCCGACCTCAACGGCGACGGCGTCTTTGATTTTTTCGATGTCTCGGTGTTCCTTACATCGTTCAGTGCGGGCTGCCCATAACCACATGCCCTACGTGTTTTTGCTGTTATGTCATGCCGGGATGCTCTAGTATCTCTGCATGATTTCTTCTTTTCGCTTTGTGCTGCTCGGTCTCATTACGCTGGGCTCCTCGATATCGACACTGCTGGCAGCCACGAGCCCGCCAGGCGTCCATCACGCAGTGGGCTTCGGATCCATCCATATTGATGTGCAGCAGGATTTTCTCACTTCGATGCACATCGTTGATATGCGGGACCTGAATCGAGACGGGGAAGTCGATCTGCTCGCGTACGGCATCGAGTACACGGGCACGACGGTGCTCGACGAGACCCTGTACGCGGGCATCTCGTACGGGCAACCCGATGGGTCGTTCGGGACCCTTCAGATCGTCGAGATCGGGACCACGGATTACTATCAGAACTGGGCGCTCACCGCGGCCCAGCTCGATGCAGATTCCGATGCCGAGATTGTTTTCCGCGAAGGCGATGACAACGCGTTCCACATCTTACAATCCGGCGGGGAGTCCGAGACGGTGCACGTCGCCGGGTTGGAGAACACCAACTCGAATCTCGGCAACTCGATTTACACGAGCGTGCAAGTCGGCGATCTCGACGGCGACGGTTTCGATGAGCTCGTCTTCAACACCACCGGCGGCGAGCTTCTGGTCCGATGGTCATCGAGAATCGGCTCGGATCAGATCGAACGGGTTGCAGACGCGGGCCTGGTCGGCGAGTTCGGGACCACGCCCATAGATGACTACAACGCGGACGGGCTGCCCGATGTGCTCGTATACGTCGAACAAAGCGAGGCATTCCTTTTCTGGGCGGGCACCGGGACTGACACGCTCGGCCAGCCCGTCGAGATACAGACCCTGCCCACGGCCCTGGCCTCGACGGGACGCCCGCTGTTCGGTCAGCTCGATGCGAACCCCGCGATCGATCTGATCGCGCCTGGGACCTCGCCGAACGAGCTCGTCTATGTCTACAACCTCGCGAGCGGCATGCATGAGCAGCACAGCGTCGATGTGGGCGAACCGGTCTACCCATACGCGTTGGTGGGGGACCTCGATAAGTCGGGGATCGACGATATGGTTCTCAAACGCGACTCGCTGTACGACGAGCGGGATCAGAACGGATTCCCATTCATGGGTGTTGTGATCACGCACGACCCGTCCCCGAACCATTTTCAACCCAGCGATCGGGACGTATTCCAGCCGAACTATGGCACCGGAGTGCTCGGGCGTCGAGCGGGCAGCAGCCTCTCACCCCGCGTGTACGGGCACGATACGGATCGTGATGGCGACCTGGATCTGGTCTGGGCAGGGACGATCAGCCGCCTCAACTGGACGGAAAACAGATCAAGCGAACCGCAGATTGAACCCTTTGGTATCTCGTCCTTGGATGACGCGTTCAACGATGGCATCCATATGACCATGCTCGATGTCGATGACGACGGGGTTGACGAGGCGATCGTCTCCGGGGGTCTGAACGCACGCGTGATCGACCTTGAAACCGGCAGCTGGACGCGTGTCGCATCGTCACGCTTTGCATTCATGTCTCTCACAACGGATCTCGATGGTGATGGCGTGCACGAGCTCATCATTCCGGACACCGAAGGCTCCGAAATCCGTGTATTCAGGCTCCAAGCGGATGGGTCGTTCGCTCAACGCCAAGCGGTTCCCACGAATAGCAGTTCTGGTATGGATGGGTTCGCGCTCGCGGATTTCAACAACGACGGGCTCAACGACCTGGTCTGTGTGCACTCGGATTCGAACGAGATCGGCGTATACCTCGCTGACCCGGATACGCTCCTCCGGCACTCGGCAACGATCCCGTCGATCGATCTCGGGCGGGCACTCAAGCCGACCTCGCTCGATTTCGATCTCGACGGCAACGCCGATATCGCGTTTGGCGACGATGAGCTCAAACAGATCATGCTCTACCGCGGGCTAGGCGACGGCACGTTCACGCTGGTGACGAGCTATGCCGCGGATGCGCGATACTGGCTCATCAGCGAAGACTTTGACGGTGACGGGTACCCAGACATCGCGGGGTGCGACGCGGACGGGCAAGTTGAGATCACCTATCTGGGTATAGACGGCTCTGTCGAGCATCAGCTCTCGCTGTACGCACGGGGGCCGATCGAGCTCGTTGCCGCCGACCTAAACAGCGATGGCATGATCGATATCGCCGCGGCCTGCAGCCTATCGACCGGGCAGACCGACTTTGGTCAGCCGAGGTTTTGGCTCCAGCTTGGCGATCGTAGATTCTCGGATGCTGTCATGCTACCAAGCCGATCCGCGGTCGGCATCGCATCGAGCGATCAGAACAACGACGGCGCGAACGATCTCATCACCCTCGATCGCCAGATGACCGCGATCAGATCCCATCTCGCGTCACCGCCCATGCCCTGCCCCGCCGATATCAACGGTGACGGGGAGCTGAACTTCTTCGACGTCAGCGCGTTCCTCGTCGCGTTCAACGACGGAGACCTAAGCGTCGACTTCAACGCAGACGGGATGCTGAACTTCTTCGATGTCTCCGCTTTTATCACGCAGTACGCTGGCGGCTGCCCCTAGGCAATCGCTCCTGAGCAGTTGAGTGCTCGGTGTGCAGCAGACAGAAAAGAACCCGCCGGCTGTGGGCGGGTTCTTTCAGATCAATCTCGGGTGTGATTCGATGATTCAGGCACGCGTCTTCATGCGACGCATGACCCCCAGCGGGAGCGCAAGGCTGAGCGCGGCGAGCGCTGCAGGCGGAAGCGGCACGACCGCGACCGGGGTTGCCTCAAGCGAGAGGACATAGTCGAAGTCGAAGTTGTGCGGCGATCCGGAGTCCATGCCGTCGAGCAAGCCACCGTTGAGCACGTCGGGATCGAAGCCCGAGATGCCGATGAAGTACGTGCCCTGGGGGAGCAGCGCCTGCTGGATGGAGAGCGGCGAATCCTCATCGGGCCCCATCTCGGCATCACCGACGAGCACGTTGCCGTCGGCGTCGAGCATCTGCAGCGACAGGCCGTACGGCGTGTCGAGCGTCGCGCCGGTCGCGAACTGAAGGCTCGCGTCGTTCTCCAGCGTGAACTCGAACCAGTCCACATCGCCGAGCTGGATGTGCCCGGAACCGACCAGGTCGGGGTCGTCCATGGTCAGCGTCCCGGCCGTGTCGGCCGTTGTGTAATTGTCGTTCTGCGCATCGTTCTGCTCCATAAAGTCGAAGTCAACCCCGGCGTTGTTCAGGCCGAAGTCGCGATCGACGAAGCTGAAGCCGGCGTTCGCTTGTGCGCTGAAAGCAATGGCGAGGCCCGCGGCGGTAAGTAGTCGAGTGTGCATTGTGTTTCTCCTCGTATAAATAGTGACAGTCAAAGGGATACCCCTCACGAAGCCGATCGATCGACCGTGATCATCGCCGACACGTCGGCACATTTCGTCATCCCCTGTGTCTTCTATCCACCCTACGCGCATCAATGTATCAATCAAGCCGTTCGTAACATATTGGCCTGTAAAATAGTTTTTAATGTCGTCTCATGTATATTTTAAGTGACTTCCGCACAACGACTTACGGCGACATTCGCCCGAAATCGGTGGGTGGCGGGGTGTCGGCGGTGCGCAAAAAATGTATCGAGAGGTGGCGGAGGTCAGAGCATGCCCTTGAGGTACTGCCCCGTGTATGAGCCGCGAACCGCCGCGATGTCTTCGGGCGTGCCCGATGCGAGCAGCGTGCCGCCCTCATCGCCGCCCTCTGGCCCCAGGTCGTTGATCCAGTCGGCGCACTTGATCACGTCGAGGTTGTGCTCGATGACGATCAGGGTGTTGCCCGCGTCGGCCAGGCGGTTGAGCACGCCGATGAGCTTGTTGATGTCCTCGAAGTGCAGCCCGGTGGTCGGCTCATCGAGGATGTAGAGCGTGTGCTCGCTGCTGGGGGTGCCGTCGTAGCGGGTGCCCTTGCCCAGCTCCGTCGCGAGCTTGACGCGCTGCGCCTCGCCGCCCGAGAGCGTCGTGCTGGGCTGCCCGAGCGTGATATACCCGAGCCCGACGTCGCGCAGGCACTCCGTGAAACGCAGGATCTTGGGGTGGTTCTCGAAGAACGCGCACGCGTCCTCGACGGTCATGTCCAGCACGTCCGCGATGTTCTTGCCGCGGTAGGTCACCTGCAGCGTCTCGCGGTTGTACCGCTTCCCGTTGCAGACCTCGCACTCGACGAACACGTCTGGGAGGAAGTGCATCTCGATCTTCTTGGTGCCCTGCCCGGCGCAGGCCTCGCAGCGCCCGCCGCCGTTCTTCGAGGAGACGTTGAAGGAGAACCGCCCGGGCTTGTACCCGCGGATCTTGGCCTCCTTGGTTGCGGTGAAGACCTTGCGGATCTCGTCGAAGATGCCGGTATAGGTCGCGGGGTTGGAGCGTGGCGTGCGTCCGATCGGCGACTGGTCCACCTCGATGATCCGGTCGATGTGCTGGAGCCCGTTGATGCGGGTGTGCTTGCCGGGCTTGGCCTTGGATCCCATCACCTCGCGCTTGACCGCCGGCAGCAGGATCTGGTTCACCAGCGTCGACTTGCCCGAGCCCGAGACGCCCGTCACGCAGATCATCCCGCCGATGGGGAACGCCACATCGATGCCCTTGAGGTTGTTCTCCGCGGCACCCTTCACGACCATCGCCTTCTTCGCGGAGAGCTTGCGCCGCTCCGCAGGGACCTCGATCTTCCGCCGCCCCGAGAGGTAATCGCCCGTCAGCGAACCCTTGGTGTTCTCGATGTCCTCGACCGTGCCCTGAGCGACGATCGTGCCGCCGTGCACGCCCGGGCCCGGGCCGATGTCCACCACGTGGTCGGCCGCGCGGATCGTGTCCTCGTCGTGCTCAACCACCAGCACCGTGTTCCCGATGTCCGTGAGGTGCCGGAGCGTGCGAATCAGTCGGTCGTTGTCCCGCTGGTGCAGCCCGATGGTCGGCTCATCGAGCACATAACACGCGCCCACGAGCCCCGACCCGACCTGCGTTGCCAGTCGGATCCGCTGCGCCTCGCCGCCCGAGAGCGTCGCCGTACGCCGATCGAGCGAGAGATACTCGAGCCCGACCGATTCCAGGAACCGCAGCCGATTCGTGATCTCGCGCACGATCGCCTCGGCGATCACCGCCTGCTCCTTCGTGAGCCTGAGCCCCTCGATGTACTTCACCGCGTCGGTGATGTTCAGGCGAGCGAGCTCGGAGATGTTCAGGACCGTGCCGTCGTCCGTCGGGCGACCGATGACGGTGGGGGAGCCGCCCTTGTCCATGTCCGCCTTGTGCTCGGATTCGATCGTGACGTGCAGGGCCGCGATGCCCAGGCGGTCGCCGCAGCATGTGGGGCACACGATCTCGTGCTGGAACTGGTGCAGATGGTCCTTGACCCAGCTCGACTCGGTCTTGTGGAACCAGTCGTGGAGCATGGGCATCACGCCGTCCCACTGCTTGCGGGTCTTGAGCGCCCCCGGCGCGTCGGAGCCGTGCATGAGCAGCGTGTACATCTCCTCGCTCATCGCGGAGAGCTTGGTGCTCGGCGGGATGTCGAACGCCCGGCAGAACCGGCGCAGGTAGCGCGGGTAGACCATGCCGCCCGGACCGTTCTTCTTCCACGGCTGGATCGCGTTGTTCAGCAGCCCGACGTCCATGTCCGGCACGACGAGCTCCTCGTCGAACTCCAGGATGACGCCCAGCCCGTGGCAGTCCGGGCAGGCCCCGAAGGGCGAGTTGAACGAGAACAGGCGGGGCGAGAGCTCACTCAGAGCGATCTCCGGGTGGTCCGGGTCCGCGAAGTGCTCGCTGAACGCGTGATCGGTCCACCCTTTGTCTTGCGGTGGCACAGGCGTCACGCCTGTGCTCTTCCCCCGCACAGGCGAGACGCCTGTGCCACCATCTGTTTCCACACTCACGTTCACGGAGCCCTCCGCGATCCGCAGCGCCGCCTCCACCGATTCGACCAGGCGCTGGCGTGCGTCGTCATCGTCGCGGATGACCACACGGTCGACCACGGCTTCGAGGGTGTGCTTCTTGTAGCGGTGCAGCTTGAGCGGGTTCTCGTTGTCCTCCTTGAGTGCGTCACGCAGGTCCACGATCTCGCCGTTCACGCGTGCGCGGACCCAGCCCTGCTTGAAGAGGTCCTCGAGGGTGTCCTTGTGGTGCCCCTTCTTGGCCCGGACGACCGGCGCGAGGATCATCATCCGCGTGCCCTCGCCGAAGCCCATGATGTGGTCGACGATCTGTGTCGCCGAGGATGACTCGATCGGACGCCCCGAGCGGGAGACGACGGTGCCGTTCTTCTTGGTCTTGGTCGGTGCCCACGAGCGGGGCGTGCCGCAGCGAGCGAACAGGAGCCGGAGGTAGTCGTAGATCTCCGTGGTTGTTGCCACGGTCGAGCGCGGGTTGTGGCTGGCGCTGCGCTGCTCGATCGCGATGGTGGGGGGGATGCCCTCGATCTCCTCGATGTCCGGCTTCTTGAGCTGGTCGAGGAACTGGCGCGCGTACGCGCTCAGCGATTCCATGTACTTGCGCTGCCCCTCCGCGAAGATCGTGTCGAACGCGAGGGACGATTTGCCCGACCCGGAGAGCCCTGTGATGATCACGAGCTGATCGCGCGGGATGTCGATATCCACAGACTTGAGGTTGTGTTCCTTCGCGCCACGGATCCGGATCACGCGATCGGGATCTGCCCGCTTGGGCTCCGATGGCGGCGTGCTCTTGGTCCTGGGTGTCTTCTTTGTGGCGCGTTTCTTTTTCGTTGTTTCTTTGGCACTCGATGGCGGACTCAAGGCTTTGCTCCCGATGGTTCACCCGTGTCCTGCTGCGCGTGTGATTGATCCTGGCGCGCCTGCTCACGCTGGACGGCCTGATGCTTGAAGAAATAGATCATGCCCAGCAGCGTGAACCCGATCGCGACACCGGTCAGATACGTCCC
>CAXREY010000019.1:0-44426 GCA_964229845.1 Phycisphaerales bacterium UBA1924 | reverse complement strand
CGCGGCAGGGCGCGAAGCCCCCGCCTGATCACAATCCAAAGCTCGCGTTCCATCGTGTACTCCCTGGTAAGAGCACATTGTGGACGCGGGCTGCGCAAAGCGCAAGTGCCGAACAAGCGCCGAATGGCGCATAAAGCTCCGGCGGGGGAGGTGGATTCGGCGCAGCCGAAGACGGAGGGGGGCTTCTGACAGACCACCGCGGAACAAGACCCCCTCCGCGTCGCTCCGCTCAGCACCTCCCCCGTCAGGAACGGGGGAGGCACCAGAAGCAATTCGCGCAAGAAAAAACGCCCCCTCACGGAGGCGTCTCGTTTCCGAATCGATTCTCACTCAGCACATCTCCACACACATCGCCACCGCGTTGCCGCCGCCGAGGCACAGGGCCGCCAGGCCCTTCTTGCCGCCGGTGCGCTTGAGCTGGTGGATCAGTGTCACGAGCACGCGGGCGCCCGAGGCACCGATCGGGTGGCCCAGGGCGACGCCGCCGCCGCAGATGTTGGTCTTGGCCTCGTCGATCTTGAGCTCGCCGATGTTGCACAGGATCTGGGCCGCGAAGGCCTCGTTGATCTCGAACAGGTCGACATCATCGCCCGACCAGCCGGCCTTCTCCAGCGCCCCGCGGATGCCCTCGATGGGGGCCGCGAAGATGTCCTTGGGATCGACGCCCGAGGTGTGGTAGGAGACGATCTTGCACAGCGGCTCAATCCCGGCTTCCTTGGCCTTGGATTCGCTCATCACGATCGTTGCCGCGCCACCGTCGGAGATCTGCGACGCGTTGCCCGCGGTGACGGAGCCCTCCTTACTGAACGCCGGGCGGAGCTTGCCCAGCCCCTCGGCGGTCGAGTCTGCCCGGATCCCCTCGTCACGCTGGATGCCGCCCTCGGGCCCGGGGACCTTGCGGTTGCCCAGCTGCTCGCCGGTGAGGGTGACGACTTCCGCGTCGAAGTGCCCCGCGTCCCACGCGGTCGCCGCGCGGACGTGGCTCTGGGCGCCGAAGCGGTCCTGCTCCTCGCGGGTGACGCCGTACTTGTCGGCGATGTGCTCGGCGGCGTTGCCCATGGGCCAGCACTCGAAGGCGCAGCGCAGCCCGTCGTAGGCCATGTGGTCTTCCATCGTGCCCGGGCCGTACTTGACGCCCTGGCGGACGTGGGCGAAGTGCGGGGCACCGGTCATGTTCTCCATGCCGCCCGCGATCACGCAGTGGTTGTCGCCCGCCTTGATGGACTGGGCGGCCATCATGACGGCCTCCAGGCCGGAGCCGCAGACCTTGTTGATGGTCTTGGCCGAGAGCGTGGAGGGCATGCCGGCCTTGAGCGCGGCCTGACGGGCCGGGTTCTGCCCCAGCCCCGCTTGGAGCACGCAGCCCATGACACACTCGTCCACGTGGTCCTTGGCGGCGGGAGCCTCGTTCAGGGCCGCCTCGATGGCGAAGGCACCGATCTGCGGCGAGGGGACGCGGGAGAAGGCCCCAAAGAACTTACCGATTGGCGTTCGCTTGGCGGCAACAATCACGGGCTGGTTCGACATGGTCGCTCCTGTTGTGTGAGAATCGTGGTGGTCCCTGCGGGGTCAGGATCATAGGGCCGAACCCGCCCGATACCCACCGTATTCCACTGGGCAGATTTCTGCGTCCTCGATGGACGCATGAGCTGCAAGCCCACTTCATCGTTATAAACGCTATCATATTGCATACTCATCCATGAGGGGAGAAATCATCGTGCTCAGATCCATCCTTGTGCTTGCCTTGCTCGTATCACAGGCCGCTACCCAGACCTACGACTGGACCATCGAGAACCTCGAACGGGTGTATGAGCGTGACACCGACAACATCCGTGTCACCCGGACATCGCTGACCCACATCAACATGACTGTCGAGTCCGTCAGCAACGGGCAAGTCCGCTTCACCATCAACTCGCTCGATATCACTATCCCAGACACGCCCATCGGCGATATGGGATTCGACAGTGACGCGCCAGTGGATGATGCCAACCCGCTTGAATCCGTAATGCGTCCGCTGGTCGGCATGACCTTCACGCTCACGTACGACCTGCACGAGCGTGTCCTCAAGCCATCTGACAACCTACGCGATGCACGGGGCACCTCTGCGCTGGGGCAGACGCTTGCACAACCCTTCCTCACCGCGCCGTTCGCCGGCTTCTTCATCTACCAGCAGGACGCATCACCCGAAAGACCGAGGACGTTCATGCTCGCCCCATACGCGAACGGTGTGCAGTTCGGCGATCCGCAGCTGATCGATTACATCCAGTCAGAATCGGGTTCCCAGGTCCTCACTGAAGCGGATCTGAGCATGGACGCCACGGGTGACATCCCCGGCGCGTCTTCCCCGGCGCGTCTCGTCACAGAGGGCACATCCAACATGAGTCACACAACCGACCAGTTCATCCTTCGCAAGCATGAGCTGGAGATGAAGAGTGAACTTCGATTCGACTTCCGACCCGGCAAACCGGTGCGATCTGAGCTCGTCACAGAGATCCTCATCGAACTATCGCATCCGCGGGAGAAAGATGTCGAAGAGTAGGTTCCCGCATTGGTTCTACAGAGCCCTCCCATCGATACTCCACACCCATCCCGTTTTCTGCGTATCTGGCTTTGGACTGAGTTCACCATCCTTTACATTCTGATCCCTCCCGCTGTCGCTGGATTCATCCAGCCGCATCTGGGCGACAACGTCCTGCGGCGCGTCGGGATCACTGACTGGTCGTTCGATTTGGGGCTCCCGCGGTGGATCTACGTCTTCCCGCTGCTGCTCTTCACCTTCCTGAGCATGCTCCTGTACCTCCGCCTCGATCCCACCTTCGACAACACCCGCCTGTGGGGCTGGGCACGCTTCAGGCAGGATTTCCTGCGGATCATCGCGCGGTTCACCTGGCTCGCGTCGGCCATCCTCGTGATCACCTGGTTGCTGGCACGATTTACTGGAATCTTGCCCATGGAGCGGTTCCTCTACTTGCCCACGAACGTGCCGGTGCTCATGCTGATGATTGCCCTGCTCTACCCGTGGGTCAGCGCCTACCCGCAGGAGGTCACCCACCGGGCGTTCTTCTTCCACCGCTACCGCCACATCATCGGCGAGGGCCGCGTTGCTTTCGTCCTTAACGTCCTAGCGTTCTCGTGGCTGCACGTCATGATGTGGAACTGGGTGGCAATCATCATGACCCTGCCCGCGGGTGTGCTGTTTGCGCAGACCTATCGCAAGAGCGACTCCGCCCTGGCCGCGGGCTTCGAGCACGCGATCTATGGGATCTGGGTGTTTTTCGTGGGGCTGGGCTACTTTGTGTTCACCGGGAACGCCAACGCGGCCTGACCACTGGCTTTCGATGGATGCGTCATCGCTTTGGGGGGAGCGAGGAGTGGCCCCAGAACACCCCCAAACGCCCATGAATCCCAACGTTTCCGTGCATACGATTCTTCCCCATTTCCGAGAGACCACCACGTCAACCACGAGGAATCGCATGCCCACCACCGCTGCTGACACCCACGTCAAACTCCCCGCCGACACCAACCAGGCGCTCGGCATCGCCCAGTACGCCATCGACTTCCTCTCCGACGACCCCGCCAAGCGGGGCGAGCCGGACGCGAGCGTCCTCGAGAAGACCAACCAGTTCTTCACCGATGCCGTCCTGTGCGGGCTCTCGGCACTGGCGCTCAAGACCAACGCCCCCACCATCCTGCGTGACGAGGCCCTCCAGTACCCCGTCACCGACGCGACCCACCGCCTCGGTAAGGCGACCCAGCGTGGCGCGACCGTCTTCGGCTCCAGCGTCCAGGTCCAGCCCGAGAAGGCCATCCTCGCCAACAACTCGGCCGTGCGTGAGTGGGACTCCAACGGCACCAACTTCGGCTATAACCCCGCCCTGGGGCACACCGCCGGCGAGTTCGGGCACAACGACTTCTACGGCGTGTGCATCGCCGGCGCTCAGATGACCGGGCGCGATGGCGCGTACGCGCTGAAGGCCATGCTCTGCCTCGACGAGATCCGCGGGCGACTCGCGGAGGTGTTCTCGCTCAAGACGTACAAGGTCGACCACGTCGTCCACGGGGCGATCGGGTCGGCTGCGGTCTTCGGTGCGATGCTCGGGGCCAAGCCCGAGCAGATCGAGTCCGCCATCGGCATGGTCGTCGCCCACTACATCCCCTTCCGCGCGATCCGCGCCGGCAAGCAGCTCTCGGATTCCAAGGGTGCCTCGGCCGCGATCTCCTCCGAGGTCGCGATCACCGCGGTGCGTCGTTCGATGTCCGGGTTCCTCGGCCCGCGCGACATCTTCCGCAACCCCGAGTCGATCTTCCGCATCTTCGAGGGCCCCGGGCAGATGTTCAAGGCCGTCAACGCGACCAGCGCCAACACCGAGCAGAAGGACGCCTCGCCCTTCGATCTCGTCCTTGGGCGTGCCGGAACCGACTTCGCCATCATGGGCATGCACTTCAAGCTCGGGCTCTACGAGCACCAGAGCGCTGGTGCACTGCAGGCCCTCATCGACCTGCTCAACAAGGCACCGCACCTGCTCGACGACGAGACCGGCTCCAAGATCAAGTCCATCAAGATCACGGCCTACGAGCCCGCGTTCGGCATCATCGGCGACCCGGCCAAGCGCAACCCCACCACCCGTCAGTCCGCCGACCACTCCATGGTCTACATCGTCGGCACGCTGCTCCGCAAGGCGCTCAGCGCCCGCAAGGCCGGGTGGAAGGAGCTCATGCTCGAGCCGTTCGACTACAGCGCCGACGCCATCGCTAACGAGCGCACCCGCTCGCTCATGGACAAGATCGAGTTCTACCACGGCGGCGAGGACTACGACAAGCGTTACCCGGACGGCATCCCCACCTCGCTGATCATCGAGGACACCGACGGCACCGAGTTCGACTCGGGCATGGTCATGTACCCCGCGGGCCACGCACGCAATACCGTCGCCGATCTCAACGATATCCTCGCGTTCAAGTTCAACCTCCTGGGCAAGCTCGCATTCGAGAACCCGGAGCCGATCGTTGAACGATTCCAGAACCTGGGCGACAAGTCGGCCGAGGACATCGCGAACCTCCACGACTTCGAGATCCAGACCCGCGACGGCTTCGAGTAAGCTATCTGCAGTTCAGAACACCAGCACCCGCCGATCGGCGGGTGTTTTTTCATGCACGCCGCAAACCCGAGCGAAGGCGCGGTGTGCATGGGCAACGTTACTCGACGATCGGCGCCCGCACGCCGTGGGTGTGCACGAGCACGCCGCCCGTGTGCCCGGAGTTGATGAGCCCCTGCAGGGCGAGCGCGTAGGTGATCACGACGATCACGCTGCCCGCCACGAGCACCAACCGCTTGCGTGGCTGGCGGACTCTCGCGTAGATCAGCCAAGCGGTCATGTACAGCACCGCCGTCACGATGAACAACGCTCGGGTACGGTTTGCGTGTGCCTCGTGTTGGTTGAGCGCATCTGAGATTTCCTGCGTCGCGCCGCCGACGATCCGCTCGGCCGCCTCCCCGGTCATGACCGCGAACAGCAGCGAGGCCACCCCGATGAGCAGCAGCACCGCGCCGCACGCGAGCCATGTGTGGCGACGCTTGTGATCGAGCAAGCCGGCAATCATGGGCACCCACGCGACAAGAAGGACCCCGATTGGGAGATGCACGACCAACGGGTGCAGCGCTTCGTATGGAGGGACAGGCGGGAGCATGAGCACCCAAGGTTATTCACGCGCGTCGTAGAACGCGTCAAGATCCCGCTTCATCTTCTTCAGCATGCCCAGGTGCGCGTACATCATGTGCCCCGCCTCGTAGTAGTGCATCTCGATGTTCTCTTTGATCTCTGGGCGGAGGAACATGTGATCGATCGTGTACTGGGTCGCGAAGTACGGCGTCGCGAGGTCGTAGTAGCCGTTGGCGATGAAGACCTTCATGTACGGCATCTTGTGCATGGCCTGGCGGAGATTCTCGGCCACATTCACGTACCGGTTCTCGCCGACGCTGCGGTACGACCACGGCCAGACACTGGTCAGGATCTCGTAGCGAAGGTCGGACTTGTAGCCGAGATCGTCACGCAGATACTGGTTCATCGACTCGGTGTAGATCGATTGGATCGCCGTGTAGGACGGGTCATACTCGTAGGAGTCCGCCGCGTCGTCGCGATCGATGCCGACAAAGCGTGAGTCCAGTCGCCCGACGGTCTTGCCCTGATCACGGAGCAGCTCCTTGGGGAACCGGGGCATGTTGAGGCGCAGCTGGGTCTGCAGCGCGTACTCGGGCGAGACGCCCGTGTAGTCCGCGAGCTTCTGGGCGATGTTGGCCCGTTGCGACTCGTCGAGCTGGTCCCCCGCGCCAAGCGCGAGCCAGTACTCGCCCATCGCGAACTCCTCGACTTCGCGCAGGAACGGCTCGATCTCCATCGATTGGTACGGCTCCTCGAGCGCATCGTGGAACCAGGCCGTCGCGGCAAAGCTCGGCAGGAACAGCGGGTACGGGAGATCGTTGCCGACGTCGAAACGTGCGGTCCCGAAGTTCATGATCGCGCTGACCAGGATGGTCCCGTTGATCGCGATCCCGTGCGTGTCCTGCAGCTCATCGACCAGGCCCGCGGCCCGCGTCGTGCCGTAGGACTCGCCGGTAATGTACTTGGGACTCCCCCACCGGCCCGTCCGCCCCAGGTAGATGCGGATGAACTCGGCGACGGAGTTGATGTCCTCGCGCAGGCCGTGGAAGTCCTTCTCGCTCTTGTCCTCAACCGGGCGGGAATACCCCGTGGAGACCGGATCGATAAAGACGAAATCCGACTTATCGAGCATCGAGTACTCGTTATCGACCACCGCGTACGGCGGTGGGCCGGGGTTGCCGAACTCATCGACCGGGTTCACCCGCTTTGGCCCGTAGACCCCGAGGTGCAGCCACACGGAAGACGACCCGGGGCCGCCGTTGAATGAGAATGTGATCGGGCGCTCGGCCGCATCCGGGAAGACCGGCTCCTCGCCCTCTTCGGGGATGGACTCGACTTTCCTGTAGGCCATATAGAACATCGAAGCCGTCGGATCGTGCTTGCCTCGCAGCTGCGCGAGCGTGAGCGTCCCCGCGACGGCCTGGTAGCTCACCGGCTCACCGTTGATCGTGACCGTGTGGTAGGTGATCGATGCGTCATCCGGGTAGACGACGAAGTCTTGTTCATCGTCCTGTGCCTGCGCCGGCATAGCCCAGACGAAGCAAACGAGGGTCACGATCAAGGTTGTGAGAATACGGCGGGGGATGGGGTGTCTCATGAGCACAGCGTAAACGCGAATGATCGTCTCCGCAAGCGAGCGCCGAGAGGGAAGATGCTCGCCTAGTCCCCTACTGTTAGGGACCATGAGCGAGTCCGATCCAACATTGCGTACCCTGACCCATGAGTTCCTGTCCCAAGAGGACCAGATCAAGCAGGGCGGGGGACCCAAGGCCATCGAACGCCAGCACGCCAAGAGCCGCCTGACGGCCCGGGAACGGATCCAGAAACTCATCGACGACGGGTCCCACTTTCAGGAGCTGGGGCTCTGGGCCGCCTACGAGATGTACCCTGAGGCCGGCGGTGCGCCTGGCGCGGGGGTTGTGGTCGGCATAGGCTCGGTGCACGGCAAGAGGCACATGATCATCGCGAACGACGCGACGGTGAAGGCCGGGGCGTTCTTCCCGATGACCTGCAAGAAGATTATCCGTGCTCAGACGATGGCCCACATGGCCCGCCTCCCGCTGCTCTACCTCGTGGACTCCGCCGGTGTGTATCTTCCGATGCAGGAAGACGTCTTCCCCGATACGGACGACTTCGGGCGGATTTTCCGCAACAACGCTCAGATCAGCGCCGATGGCATCCCCCAGATCGCCGCGATCATGGGTTTCTGCGTCGCGGGCGGCGGGTACCTGCCGGTCATGTGCGACACGCTGCTGATGACCGAGGGCTCGGGGCTCTACCTCGCAGGCCAGGCGCTCGTGAAAGCCGCGATCGGGCAGGACGTCTCGGATGAGGAACTCGGCGGCGCGGAGATGCACGCGTCCATCTCCGGCACGATCGACTTCAAGGAACCCAGCGACGACGCCTGTATACAGCGGCTGCGATCGCTAGTCGCGAAGTATCCGGATGCGAACTTCGAAGAAATCACAGAGACCCACATCCAGGCGTTCCGCGATGGGAACGACATCTATGACATCTTCACGGACAAGCCGGGACAGCAGTACGATGTCAAAGAGATCATCGCCTGCATCGTGGATTCGCGGGCGACACCCAACGACGAGGGCCACAAATCGCTCGAGCCCGACTTCGACGAGTACAAGGCGACGTACGGCGAATCGGTCGTGTGCGGCTACGCCAAGATCGGCGGCATGGCGGTGGGCATCGTGGCGAATCAGGGCAGGCTCACCCAGCGGCAGATGCCAGGGGGCAAGGCCGGGCCCAGCAAGGCGACGGCGATGCCACGCGTGATCTATGACGACAGCGCGGATAAATCTGCCCGTTTCATCATGGACTGCAACCAACGCAAAGTGCCGATCGTGTTTCTGCACGACACGACGGGATTCATGGTCGGGCGTGACAGCGAGCAGGGCGGGATCATCCGCAGCGGTGCCAAGATGGTCAACGCGATGTCCAACTGCGTGGTGCCCAAGCTCGTCGTCATCATGGGCGGCTCGTTCGGCGCGGGGAACTACGCGATGTGCGGGCGGGCCTTCGACCAGTTCGTCGCGATGGCGTGGCCCGGCAGCAAGTGCGCCGTCATGGGCGCGGGCTCAGCAACAGGAACCCTGGCGATGATCGAGGAACGCTCCCGAGCACGCAAGGGCGAGGAGATCGATGCGGAGACCCACAAGGCCATCCTGGATGCCGTGCGAGACTCGTACAATGAGCAGCAGGACATCCGCCACGGCGCGGCCCGCGGGTGGGTCGATCGGATCATCGAGCCCCACAGAACGCGGGAAGAGCTCATCGAAGCGCTCCGCGCAGCCAATCAGGGATGGGATTATTCCGTCGATTTCAAGACCGGTGTGCTGCAGGTCTGATCAGCAGTTTTCTTCCGACACTTCCTCATTACTGAGGTTTTTCATGCGATACCGAGTTCTTCTATTTTCCATCTGCTCCGTCTTCACGATCTGCACCTGCCATGCGATTGCGCAGGACGCGGACACGCCTGATCCCCAGGCCGACGCACAGCAAGCGCAGGAAGCGGTTGCGCCTCCTGAGCCCCAGCTCTTCGAGTTCGAGACCGCCGGCTTCGATTTCAGCCTCGAAGTGCCGTTCGAGCCGGTCATCCGTGAATCGACCAACGCATCTATCTACGCCGTCACCGTGCAGCGGCGTGCGTCCGATGGGCTCGCGTGGGGGACCGACGGCAAGATGGCGTTCGTGCGGCTCACGCAGACCATCGATTCGGTTGATGCCACCGGGACCGTCGAGCAGTTGCTCGGCGCCACGGTCTCCGATGCGTTCCGTGCGATCCAGAACGCCTACGGCGAGGTGACCCAGGAAGTGACGACGGATTGTTCGCTCGAGATTCTCGGTGAGGAACGCCGGGGCAAGCGGATCGACATCGGCTTGCTGCCGAGCGGTACCCTGGCGTACGTGGAGTGCTACGCGCTCGAGCTGGATGATGGGACCGGGGTAGGGATCACGCTCAAGATCCACGATCCGGTCGGCGATGAAATCCCCAACGACCTGATCATCGCGGACGACCTGCTCCTGAACCTCAGCGTGAACCCGCTCGAGCCGGAGACCCCCTACTTTTACTCGCTGGGCGGCTACCCGATCTATATCCCGGTCCGCTCGAGCATCCGCGAGGCGCAGAAGATTAACAAGTTCGTGACCGGTGCCACGATCGCCTACGAGTACGGATCGCTGCGGCTTCAGGTGATCGAGATCCCGCCGGAGGTCAACGCGCAGCGTGCAGCCGACTTTCAGATCGAGAGCTTTGACCAAGCACTCACGGACCAGGAGAACCGTGGAGAGATCCAGGTCCTCTGGTCGGGCGATATCGCCATACCTGCTGGGCAGGACGGCAACACGATCCTTTCCGGGCGTGCATACGAGGTCCGCATGGGGTCGCAGGAGTTTGTGAGCACCATGCACGCGGCAATCGACGACGGACGCATCGTCGTTGCGAACTTCTCCGGTGCCCTGGAGCACGCCGAAGCGTTTACCGGTTATGCCTCCTCGTTCTTTGACCGCCCGCTCGCGTCTGCTGCAAAGCCCAGGGGCACCGATTCCGCGTACGGCTATGACGTCCTGATGCCGCACGGTCTTCGTACGCTCGTTGCACCAGAGTCATCAGCAGGCAGCGCTCTCGCCTTTTCCACGGATGATGAACACGACTGGTCGGATCTGATATCGAGCGTGACCGACCGTCGCGCCGGCTTCACACGAGTCGATCTCGCCCTCGACAAGGACCAGACCCTCGCGATGTCACAGGAAGCTCTCCTGCGCGACATGTTCGATGAGGAACCCGGCGAGGTGGTGCAGCGCGGCACGCTCGACCTGGGCGGCGAGGACTCACTCGAATACCAGACGACAGCGGTCTCGTCCGAAGTGCACGTCAAAAGCTACATGGCCAACATCGATGGTGCAGGCGTGCTCATCTCCACCATCGCGCATCCCAAGTCGCTGGAAGGCCACGACCTGGTCACGCGGTCGCTGATCGGGCGGATCAGCAGATCCGAGCATCCCGGTAGCATCGAGCTTCCGTTCGGCACGCTCAGCTACCCGGCTGAAAAGGCTCTGCTCACCCGATCGAACCCGAGGGGGGTCCGCGATTCCTTTGAAGTCCGTTTCGACGATGGTTCACTGAAGATCCTCGTTCATCCGCTCAGCCCAGAGGCGACAGATGACCCGTTCATCAGGCACCTCCAGCCCGCATGGGCTGCCTACGCAGGCGAGGGTGCAGCCCTTGAGTTCCCGGCAACCTCCGGAGATGAGCTGGAGCAGGTCCAGTTTGCCGGGTCGGCCGCGCGGATGGTTGAGCTGCGTTCCGGAGCCGCGGCGTACACACGCCTCACCGGCTTTATCCACGAGAACACGTTCATCACGGTCATCGCAGCGGGCCGGGATGAAACGCACGCCGACCGGCTGATGAGCATGATCGAAACCGAATGACACTGGAGGGCTCAATCATGAACCGTACAGCATGCAGAATGCTCGCCATGACGCTCGTCGTCGCGTGGGGTGCCATGCCGGGGTGCGTGGTGTGGGATATCAACGACGGGATCCTCGCTTCGAACGACAACCTCGGTCGCATCGAGGACGAGCTCAACGCGATCGATGAGGGCCTGGGGATAACCAATGAGAACCTGGGCACGGTCGAGGCACGCCTGACCTCCATGGATCAGCAGCTCAAGAGCCTGCAAGCCCAGCTCGACGCAACAAATAACCATCTCGAATCGCTGCGCAAGACGATCAACAACATCGACCAGACGATCCCGTTCCTGAGCCTCTCGGGTGATGATGAGGAGGAACAGGAAGCACTCGAGAGCGACGACGGTTCGCAGACGAAGCCAGCGGAGCCAGTAAGGGAATGAGCACGCATGTTCGCATCACGGACGTCGCCCCCCGCGACGGCTTGCAGGCCGAACAGGCGGTCGTCCCGACGAGCGACAAGGCGACACTCGTCGGGCTTGTCCAGCAGACCGGTGTTGAAGAGGTCGAGGTATCGAGCTTCGTGAGCCCCAAGTGGATCCCGCAGCTCGGTGATGCGGCGGAACTCTTTGAGCTGGTCGCGACATCGAAACCCGAGAACGTGCTCTACTCCGCGCTCGTGCCGAACATGCGCGGGCTTGAAGCCGCGATCGCGGTGAACCAGCACGCACGAGAAGAGCACGGCATCGAGCGTCTGATCGACAAGGTCTCGGTGTTCGCGGCTGCGAGCGAGGGATTCTCGCTCAAGAACACCAACGGCACGATCGAAGAGGTCCTGCAACGATTCGAGCCGCTCATCCCCAAAGCCCATGAGCACCGGATGATGGTGCGCGGGTACATCTCGTGCATCGTCAGCTGCCCTTTCGACGGCGACATCCACCCCGTTGCCGTCGCGGATGTCGCTTCACGACTGCTTGAGATCGGCGTGGACGAGCTCGATCTCGGTGACACGATCGGTGCCGCCACACCCGATACGATCGAGCCGGTGATCATGGAAACGATCGATCGCCTCGACGGGCGTGCGAAGAATGGCTTCGGCGACCCGACCCTCACCCTCCACCTCCACGACACGTTCGGGCATGCGAGCGATTGTGTTCGCATGGCGCTCGATCTGGGCGTCCGCTCCTTCGACGCCTCCGCCGGGGGATTGGGCGGGTGCCCTTACGCGTCGACAGAAACCACCCGCGCGCCGGGCAACATCGCGACCAGCGTGCTGGTGCACACCATCCGAGACGCGGGATACACCACCGGCGTGGACGACGCGGCGCTGCAAAGAGCGGGCGAGTTCGCTGGGGGGCTGCTGCCATGATCGAGTCCTATACGCAATCGGGCGTATGCGTGATCGATCTCGCACGCCCCGACAAGCGGAACGCGATGCTGCCTGACATGCTCGATCAGCTCCATGAAGCGATCGCTTCGAGCCATGACGCGCTCGCAGTCGCGATCCTCGGTCAGGGGAAGACGTTCTGCGCCGGGTTCGACCTCAAGGCGTGCGCGGCAGACCCCGGAGGGGAGACCATGCGTGCCCTGCTCACCGGCCTGTCCCGGTGTGTTGGAGCCCTGCGGGACCACCCCGCACCTGTCGTGCTCGGAGTCCACGGCGCGGCGGTAGCCGGCGGGTGCGCCCTGCTCGGGGGCGCGGACGTCGTCATCGCGAACCGTTCCGCGAAGCTCGGGTATCCTGTGGTCAGGATCGGTGTCTCACCCGCGGTCTCATCGCCGTACATGCTGGCCGCGATGCGTGATGGCGTGGTGCGCACACGCCTGCTTGACACGGAACTGATCGACGGCTCCCATGCCCTCGGCCTCGGCATGGTCCACGAGCTCTGTGAAGAACCGAGTGAAGTGCGCCACCGCACGATCGAGATCGCGGAATCGCTCGCGAGCAAACCGGGCAACGGGTGCAAAGCAACCAAGCAATGGCTCAACACAATCAGCAGCGTAACCGATGAGCGAGCAGACGCCGGGCTCAACGCGTCGATCGGGCTGACAGGCAACGACGAGGAACGGGCGCGACTCGCGGCGCTCTGGGGATCATCATGACGAATGAGCAGATTACAAGCAGCGCTGTCCTCCTGAAATACGATGGCAACATCGCGACGCTGACCATGAACCGCCCCGACGCACGCAACGCGATGTCCGTCGAGATACTCGATGCGATGCACGACGCGGTGGACACGGTCAGGGGTTCTGATGCCAGCGTTCTCGTCATCACCGGCTCTGGTCGTGCGTTCTGCGCCGGCATGGACCTCAAGGCCGTGCTGATCGAACTCTCCGGCGACCCCGAGATGGGCGAGCGCCTGCTGACCCGTCTCGCCGAACTCACACTCAAGATCCGCTCGCTGCCACAGGTCACGGTTGCCTCCGTGAACGGCGCGGCGATCGGTGGTGGTTGTGGCCTTACGTGCGTGTGCGATATCACGATTTCGCACGCCGACGCGAAGCTCGGATTCCCCGAGGTCGACCTGGGCATCTGCCCCGCTGTGATCGCGCCCTGGGTCGTGAAAAAACTCGGCGCCGGAGTCGCTCGCAAGGCCATGCTCATGGGCGGCGTGATGAGCGGCAAGGAGGGCCACGACATCGGGCTCGTCGATCAGCTCGCGCCGACCCGCGATGCACTCGCCCCACTCACCGGCGACGTTGCACATCGACTCGCAGAGGGCGGCCCGAAAGCACTTTCTGCGACGAAGAATCTCCTGAACCAGCTTGACGGCTCACTCGACGAATCGCTGGTCGTGCGGGGAGCCAAACTCTCCGCGCAGGTGCTCGCAACCCCCGAAGCACAGGCGGCGCTCGCGGCCCGGATGAAGCGCTAACTGGGCGTCTCAAATCCTGCTATTTCGGGCGTTGATGCATATGATTTCATTGCACGCAAGCCCTGCGAGTACGCGTGCGTCGGGACGACACGGTTGTTGTCCACGGCTTCGTGATCGCAAGATACGGACATCGCATGCCCACCGAACTCCTGCCCGTTGACTATGGCAGTGCCGGAGACGGTACCAAGAAGATTGCTACGCTGACGCTGGTCCAGCCGGGGCGACCTGTCGTTGTGATTGAGCAATCGCTGCTTGAGCAACTCGACGCAACCCTCGACACGCTGCCGGATGACCTCGATGGGTTCATCCTCGCCTCAGCCGCGGAGCGTGCGTTTGTCGCAGGTGCCGACCTCAAAGCCATCATGGCCCTGAGCGATGCCGAGCTGCACACGTACCTCGAGTTTGGGTCACGCGTATTCCAGCGTCTCGCTGACATGCCGTTCCCGACCGCGGCCGCCATCCAATCGACCGCCCTCGGCGGTGGTCTTGAGCTGGCGATGCACTGCGACGGGCTCATCGGGCTCAATGACCCCAACGCGAAACCATATCTCATCGGACTCCCGGAGGCCGGTCTCAAGATCTGCCCGGGATGGGGCGGGACGAACCTGCTGCCGGCGCGCATCGACCCCGAGACCGCGATTGTTGCGACCGCGAACGGCACCGCTTTCAAGTCGGACATCGCGACGAAGCTGGGCATCTTTGACCAGACCAGCGACACCAGGGAAGAGCTGATCCACACGGCGATGATCTGGCTTGTCGGTCAGGACAAGGCGGGGCGCTCTGGGCATCCCTCTCGCTGCATCCAGATGATGAACCCAGACGAAATCGAAGCTGCGTTGGAAAAAGCCAGGGACGATCTCGAATCGACGTATCATACGGACGCCGTGCTCGACGCGGTTCAGGCCGGCCTGAGCTCCGGCTGGACCGCAGCGCTCAAGCGTGAACGCGATCACCTCGTCCGGTTACGGAACACAGAACCCGCGAAGGAAGCGATCGAGGCGTTCTTCAGCAGATCGAAGTAGTAAACCACCACCGTGCCCGAGGCGAAGCCGCTCCGGACGCGATTGACACCAGAGGAGTCTGAACCATGGCCGACACACAGAAAGCCGATCTCAAAAACATGAAGGGCGTCTCGGATCGCGATAAGCAGATGATCGCGGACGCGGAAACGATGCTCGGCCCGGAGCCCGAGGATATGGGGGCCGTCAAAAACCTCTTCTGGGGCAACTTCCGAGAAGAACTCTACTTCCCCTACCCGGAGATCGCCAAGTCCTCGCCCGAGGAGACCGCGGAGTGCGACCAGCTCGTGGCCGAGTTGGAGGACTACCTCAAGAACGAGCACCCCGCGGTCGAGATCGATCAGGAGCAGTACATCCCGGAGCGTGTCATCCAGAAGCTGTTCAGCCTGGGCGTGCTCGGCATGACCATCAGCAAGGAGTACGGCGGCCTGGGGATGGGCATCACCAGCTACAACCGTGTGCTCGAGACCATCGGCAAGTACTGCGGCTCCACCGCCGTTATGGTGTCCGCGCACCAGTCGATCGGTTGCAAGGCCGTCATGCTCTTCGGCACCGATGAGCAGAAGCAGCGCTGGCTGCCCAAGCTCGCCAAGGAATGGCTCAGCGCGTTCTGCCTGTCTGAGCCCAACGTCGGCTGCGACGCGGGCGGACAGGAGACCCGCTGCGAGCTCAGCGAGGACGGCACGCACTACATCATCAACGGTGAGAAGAAGTGGGCAACCTCGGGGGCCATCTCCGGGCTCTTCACCGTCATGGCCAAGCAGAAGATCGACGGCAAGGACAAGGTCTCCGCGCTCGTCTGCCACCCGGACATGGAAGGCATCGACATCTTCTCCAAGAACCGCAGCAAGATGTGCATCCGCGGCACGTGGCAGGCGCGGATCAGGTTCAACAACGTCAAGGTGCCCAAGGAGAACCTGCTCCACAAGGAGGGACGCGGGCTCAACGTGGCGCTGACCTGCCTCAACTACGGCCGGTGCACCCTCTCGGCGGGCATGCTCGGCGGCGCCAAGCGGGCCATGGACCAGTCGATCAAGTGGTCGCAGACCCGCTACCAGTTCGGACGCCCGCTCTCGGACTTCGAGCTCGTCAAGCAGAAGATCGCGCACATGGCGGCCCTGACCTACGCGATGGACTCCGTTCTCTACATGACCACCGGCATGCTCGATCGCCACGACGACGACATCATGCTCGAGACGGCGATCTGCAAGGTGTTCTGCTCCGAGATGGGCTGGCGCGTGGTCAACGACGCGGTTCAGATCATGGGCGGCGAGGGCACCATGACCGAGAACGAGATCGAGCGGATCTTCCGCGATTCGCGCATCAACACCATCGTCGAGGGTGCGAATGAGGTCATGCAGTCCTTCATTTTCGCGTACGGCGGCAAGCAGCTCGCGGAGAAGATGCTCGGGATCAAGGAGATGGCGGACAACAAGAAGTTCACCCCCACCATGATCCGCGCGGCGGTCCCGCTGGGCATGGAGGTCTTCCTCGGCATGCGTCGCAAGTCGCCGACGATCTCAAAGGTCGACCCATCGCTCCGCCGGTACGCCGACCGGATGACCAAGCTTGTCTCCGAGTTCACCTACCAGTTCAAGGTCATCAGCAAGAAGAAGGACTCGGCCATCGTCACGGCCCAGGCCACCCAGGCACGCCTCGCGGACGCCGCGATGTACCTCCACGCCTGGGCGTGCACCCTGTCACGCCTGGACGCGGACATGCGGAACGGCGAGTCGGGCACCGAGTTCGAGCGGAACAAGGTGGCGGCGATCCACTTCTTCGATCTGGCCGAGCTCGCGATCCACAACAGCTTCCGCGCACTGCACGAGAACGCGGACGACACGATGCTCAAGGCCGCGGATCTTGCCCTGGCCCACTCCGACACGCTGCCGAACTCGGACTTCTCAATCCCCGAGAGTTCGCCGGTGGCCCAGGGGACCGGACGCGTGTTGCCTCAGGACCACATCAAGCAGTTCCCCGGGACTGGCAAAGAAGAGCACGGCGCGACCGGTCGCGAGCACATGCAGGAAACGATCGAGCAGCTCTGAGTCCGCATCAGCACTGACTTAACGCAGCAAGCCCAACCATGGTGTTGGGCTTGTTGTTTAATCTCACTTCACCGGTTCATGATCGGCGGATGCGTACAACGACGATCACGGCGGATATCCCGATGAGCACGCCGCCTGCCAAGATGAGTATTGGGGCGGCGATGCGTGAGAGTGTGTTGCGTGATCGCGGCATTGATCGCTGATCTTCACTTGGCGAAGCGGCGGGTGTTCGCGTATGTACTTGATCCGCACTCCGCTGCACAACAAAGCCTGACGGAACTTCTGGCCGGGACGGTGCTTGGGCCGCTGTCACTGAACGGGCCGACTCAACCCGGATGGTCATGACAATTTCGTCTACACCAAAGCCGATCCTGCTATGCATCCTGGTAGGAACCGGCTGCCCATCATCCAGTATCTGCCAACCACCGTACTGTACCTCTGTAAAGAACTTCCCATCGCGCTTTGCGGACCGGTATGCCGTGATCCTGCGATCGAGCACGTCGAACTCGTGTTCCTCGGTGTGCCCCATCGTCGTGAGGGAGAAGCCAACTGTGACCGTCGCGTCATCATGGCGCTCAACGATATGGATTCCGATTTCATCTCGTCGCTGATGAATCAATCGCTGAATCTGCATCGGACTGATCTCTCGCTCACCCGCGTCCGTGAGTGAGTCGCGGAATCGCGAGCTCATACTGACGCTGGAGTGCTCGTGATAGATCGTCATCGACTCTGCGTCGTTGGCGTGCCGCTCGTCGTAGAGCGTCACGCTGCCATCTGGCTCAAAACGAAAGCTGCGCATAGACAGCGTCCCTTTACACAGAAAAAACTCAACCCGCTTCCAGTCTTCAGCTTTGCCGTCGCCCTCGACCGCAAAGACAGCTTTGCCCTGGTAGCAATCAGCGAGCTCGAACCACACATCTTCGACCACGTGCGTCTCATCCGCGATGAGTGAGCTGGCGGCGAGCGCGATCAGGCACAACGGCAAGGTCGTCTTGAGCATATCTTACATCATAGACGATTCATAAAATGTTGCAACGAACGGCTCGCCCGTTCGATATACCCGGTGACCATCGGTAGGAACACCTCGGCATGAACCTGAGCAAACGCGCACAGACCGGATTCTCGCTCGTCGAACTTTTGGCCACCCTCGGCATCGTGATGATCCTGATCGGCCTGCTACTTCCCTCATTGGTCCAGAGCAGAGACCGGGCACGCCAAGCTGTGTGCGCCTCAGAAATGCGCCAGCTCGGCATGCGTATCCAGATGTACGCAAACACCAGTTCCGATCTGATCCCATTCCCTTTTCAGGTGGATACAACAACGAGCGAGATCGTCTTTCCGAACGAGCAACGCGCACCGCTCGAGTACTTTGAAGTCGCGGCGGACTACTGGCCAAACCCGTTCATCGATGAGTTTCCCAACGGGTGGTTGGACAGGCAGCTGATATGCCCGAACGACACTGTCAGCGAGATTTACGCGGGACTCAGGCTTGGGCAAGGCAACCTTTCGCATGGCGATGGCTTGCTTGGCCTGGAGCGTGGCATCTCCCGTTCATTTTATCTGAGCCCGAGCGCACTCCGTGAGGATTTCATACCACCGCCACTCTCTCAGAATCGTCTCGCGAAGATGAGCGATGTCGCCTTCCCTTCCGCGAAGGCACTGCTGGTCGAATCGCTCCCGTTCCATGATGACTACACGCTATCCCGCTCCGCAGATGGGGCTCCAATCATCTCGATGCCGAACGTGCTGGGAAACCGCATGGTTACCGCGACGGACATGTCTGTGGAGCTGCGATCAGTCACCGACGCCGTCCCGCCTGTCATCCGCTCCACGTACCCTCCGATGCCGGATACTTTCCCCGGAAATCTGCAGGAATACTTGTACATCCAAAGAAACACGGTCACCTTCGACTACACCCGCAACGGGGTGCTCGGCCGAGATTGGTAGCAGGCAAGTGGTTTCATGATTCTGACGATTGACCGAAGCCTCCGGAAGTGATTCTGGACGGCTTCGTTCCTATACTTCTCAACCCCGGTGAGTCGGCATTTCCGCATCGCCCGCCGCCTTTTCGCACGACGGATGCGCGATCGTTGACAGCCACCGAGATGTGTAGGAGACATCATGCCACACCACACCGTGTTTGAGGCCAAAATCGAGCATCTCCAGATCCTCGATGAGAACGGCAAGCTCGATAAGAAACTCGCGAAAGACACACTCAGCGACGATCAGGTCGTGTACCTCTACGAGCAGATGCGCATCTGCCGCGAACTCGACGAGATCGCATTCAAGCTGCAGCGATCAGGTCGCATGGGCACCTACCCCCAGAACAAGGGGCAGGAGGCCAACGCCGTCGGTTCCGCGCTCGCGATGGTCAAGGGCAACGACTGGATCGTGCCCTCGTACCGCGAGAACGCGGCCCTGTTTATGCACGGCTTGCCCATGCACTACGTCATCCAGTACTGGATGGGCGATGAGCGCGGCTCACAGTTCCCCGAAGAGCTGAACATGACCCCGCTGAGCGTGCCCATCGGGACGCACATGCTCCACGCGACCGGCATCGCCTGGGCGATGAAGAACCGCAACGAAGCGGACCGGGCCGTCATCACCTACTTCGGCGATGGTGCGACCTCTGAGGGCGACTTCCACAACGCGATGAACTTCGCGTCCGTGATGCAGGTCCCCACGATCTTCTACTGCCAGAACAACTCGTGGGCGATCTCGGTCCCGCGTGAGCAGCAGATGAACTCACGCACCGTCGCCCAAAAGGCACTCGCGTACGACATGCCGACGATCCAGGTGGACGGCAACGACATCTTCGCGGTCTACAAGGCCACGATGGACGCCCGCAAGCGTGCGATCGAAGGCGGCGGGCCGTCGTTCATTGAGGGCGTGACCTACCGCCTCGGCGACCACACCACCGCGGACGACGCGCGTCGTTACCGCGACCAGGCGGAAGTTGACGCATGGCTCGATAAGGATCCGCTGATCCGTACCCGCAAGTACATGGAAGACCAGGGATTCTGGGACGACAAGAAACAGGAAGAGCTCGAGACCCGAGCGCAGCGCATCGTCAAGGAAGTGGTCGACGCGGCGATCAATGTCACAGCGCCGGACAAGGCCGATTTCTTCAACGACATGTACGCCGAGCTCCCCGAGGACCTCAGGCTCCAGCGCGACACCATGCGGACCAGCTCGATCGGGCGGAACCCGTCGCAGGTCGGTCTCAAAGCACAGCCGACGGAGGCCCGCTGACATGCTCGTTGGCTTGCCGGACACGAAGGGTCGGATGCACTACATCAACGCGGTGTACGTGAAATCCGTTCAGCCCAAGGGCAACGACAGCGCCGTTGAGATCAGCGGCCGCTCGACCAAGCTGCGAGTCCGCATGCCCGCCGAGGAACTCGTCGAACTTCTGAACGCCGCGATGCCTTCGAACATCGAAGCGATGCTCGCGGTTGAGGATCAGATCCAAGCAGACCAAGCCGCCGCGGCCGCAGCCGCGGCCGCCGGATAACGAACCGGAGTGAAAGATATGGCACAGCAAACCCTCGTCGGTGCGATCAATCAGGCACTCGACCAGATGCTCGAAAGCGACCCCGACGTCATGCTCCTCGGTGAGGACATCGGGCTCAACGGCGGCGTGTTCCGCGTCACCGACGGGCTCCAGGCCAAGCACGGCAAGGACCGCGTCGTCGATACCCCCCTCGATGAGTCGGGCATCATGGGCACCTCGATCGGCCTCGCGATCGCCGGGATGAAGGCCGTCCCCGAGATCCAGTTCGATGGCTTCCTCGGGCCGGCGTACGACCAGCTCGTGAACCACGCGGCACGCATGCGCACCCGGACCCGCGGCGCAGTCACCGTGCCGATGACCGTACGCGTCCCGGTCGGTGGCGGCATCCACGCACCCGAGCTGCACTCCGACTCCCCCGAAGCAATTTACACCCACTCGCCGGGCGTTAAGGTCGTCATGCCCGTGACTCCCTACGACGCGAAGGGGCTCCTGATCTCCGCGATCAAGGACCCCGACCCCGTCATGTTCTTCGAGCCCAAGCGCGTGTACCGCTCGTTCAAGGAAGAGGTCCCCGAGGAGATGTACGAGATCCCCATCGGCGAGGCCAAGGTCGTCAACGAAGGCGACGACCTCACCGTGGTCACCTGGGGTGCTCCGGTCTTCCAGTGCCTCCAGGCGATGGATAGCCTGCCCGAGGACGTCTCGATCGAGCTGATCGATCTGCGTTCGATCTACCCGTTTGACATGGACACCATCGCCCAGTCCGTCCAGAAGACCGGTCGCTGCGTGATCGTCCACGAGGCACCGCTGACATGCGGCATGGGCGCAGAGATCGCGGCACGCATCATGGAAGAGTGCTTCCTGTACCTGCAGGCCCCTGTCCAGCGGGTGGCCGGCTTCGATACGATTATGCCGTACTACAAGCTCGAGCTTGACTATCTCCCGGAAGCGCCCCGCATCCAGAAGGGTATCGAGGAGTGCCTCGCGTACTGATTCCTCACTGATCGGGATTGAATCACACGAACACCAGGCCCATTGGGTCTGATCAGATACGAAGATTGGGAACACATGGCCGGCAAAGTCTCATCCGATCCGAACAAGTTCATCCTCCCAGACCTTGGTGAGGGGCTCGAAGAAGCCGAGCTCATCAAGTGGGTCGTCTCCGAAGGCGACACCGTTGAGGAACACCAGATCCTCGCCGAGATGGAAACCGACAAGGCGCTCGTTGAGGTGCCCTCGCCCCGAGCGGGCACTATTAAGACCCTCCACGGCTCCGATGGCGACATCATCAAGGTCGGCGCGGTCTTTGTGACGTATGAGGGCGGTGACGACACCCCCGCCCGTTCAGAGCAGGACCCCGAGCTGACAACCGAGGCGAAGGAAGAAGAGACCAAGGACGCGGGCACCGTGGTCGGGGCTGTCTCCGACACCCTCGCCGGCATGGGATCGGGTGACGGCAAGGCACTGGCCGCCCCAGCGGTTCGTCGCCTCGCGCGTGACCTCGGGATCGATATCGATTCTGTTCAGGGCACAGGGATCGGCGGACGCGTGACGGCCAAGGATGTCCGCAACGCGTCGGAGAACGGCGGATCGACCAAGGCCGCACCGGCGGCTTCGACACCGGCACCGGCACCGAGCACACCGTCTCAGAGTTCGCAGCCCACCCCGTCGCGCCCTGCCGAAGTGCGCAAGCCGCTCAACCTCCCATCGACAAACGTGGGCCAGTCCTACGCACCGCAGCAGCCGCAGGCACCGCAGCCGAGCTATCAGCCCCCCTACCCCCAGCAGCAGCCGGGGTACGGCTACGCACCGCAGCCGATGTACCCCTACCCGCCGCAGCCCTACCCCGCGTACCCGCCCTACGGCTACGCGCCCCCGCCACCACCACCCGGCTACGGATACCCTCAGCAGGCACCGATGCAACAGCAGGGCCTGCCAACCGCCCCGGGCTACCAGGGCCCCGGTGCGCATCGCCCGATCCCGGCGCCGGCCCAGCAGGGGCAGGTGCAGCCGGGACAGAACGAGGCCCACATCCCGTTCAAGGGCATCCGCCGCACGATCGCCAACCGCCTGCGTGAATCCGTCAACACGGCCGTGCATTTTACGGTCGTCGACGAAGCCGATGTCACGTCGCTCGATGCCCTCCGCAAGGAAGTCAGCGCCCAGACCGGCGTGAAGCTCAGCTTCCTCCCGTTCGTGTGTGCCGCGGTCGCCAAGTCGCTCGCGGGCAGATTCGGCGCGATGAATGCGATCGTCGATGAGCAGCGTGAAGAGATCGTTCAGTACGGCGCGGTGCATCTCGGGATCGCCACGGACACTGAGAACGGGCTCATGGTTCCTGTCATCCGCGATGCGGACCGCATGAACGTCGTTGAGCTCGGGCAGTCGATCGTCAGCGTCGCGACCGCGGCCCGCGATCGCTCGATCCCGCGTGACCAGCTCATGGGCTCGACCTTCACGATCAGCAACGTCGGGTCCCACGCCGGCAGGTTCGCCACGCCGGTAATCAACGCACCCGAAGTCGCGATCCTGGCCGTCGGCAAGGCCTACGACGGCGTCGTCGTCCGCGACGGGCAGGCCATGGTCGGCAAGGTGATGCCGCTGAGTCTCGCGTGTGATCACCGAGTTGTCGATGGCGCGACCGCAGCGCTTGCACTTGCCGAGATCGTCGAGTCGCTCCAGAACCCCGAGTCGTTGCTCTGATCCGCCGTGGCAAACGGCCACAGGATATGAGCACATCGATGATCCATATTCCGCTGCTTCGGCAGCGTTTTTTTTCTTATCGGTATTCTTAGTTGCTCACACCCATGCATAATGGTACATTGCGATTTGCAACTGGCCTTGATGTGTGCAAGGCCTGTGTATTCAGGTCAGGAGGATGAATTATGAAACTCGCGTATTGTCTTGGCGTATCGATTGTTACGGCCGCAACTGCAGCGCCGGTCGTCTATCAGGTGCCGGGGGCTGAGGATCGCGATGTCACAATGAGCGACATCGACCCGCTGCTACCCCCGGTGAACATGTATCTGGAGTCTGCTCACCATGGCGGAGGCTCCCAGACAGTTACATATCGCCCAGTCGTAGTAGAGGCCGGCACTTTCTGTTTCGATGTCCCGCCCGGCAATATTGAGGTAGAAGTTGCAAATGTGAACCCCGGATCTGGTCAAGGGTACTCAACTCCGATCGGGACAACCATCGACAGTCTGACAAGCAACTGGGTTTATACGGAACCGTTGTGTGATGTGGGCAGTATTTTGGACGGGTTGTATGTAAAACGCGGTGACGGCTGCTACACCTGCGATCAAGAATCATCGAACTATGACGATGGCTCGCTGCGATTCATCCCGATCCGCTGGCGCGATGCCGGCACGACGCCCTGGCATTACGGTTGGATTGCATTCACGCAGAATCGCATGCTCAACCCAGACCCGAGCTGTGAGAACATCTGCTTCCCAGAAGATCTCTATGTCGAAGTATTCGATGTTGTCGCTTTCGGTTTAGAGACAGATAGCGACACCGGCATCATTGCCGGAGGTGGGATCTGCGAAGCCGATCTCAACTTCGATGCCCAGCGCGATTTCTTCGACGTGAGCGAGTTCCTGAGCCGGTACGCGAACGGCGACCTAAGCGTCGACTTCGACGACAGCGGCACGCTGGACTTCTTCGATGTTTCCGCGTTCCTCACCGCATTCAGCGCCGACTGCCTGCCATAGCAGGCCCGGCTTAACTCGCTCTTATCTAACGCTTCGCGTCTGAGCGCTTGCCCTTCGGGTAACCCGACTTTGGCTTACGGGGTTTCCCTGCTCGAGGGTTGCGTTCAGTCGCGGAGTTTGTTCGCGCCGCACGCTTTGCGTTCTTGCTCTTGGGCTTCTTCCGCTGTGCGGGGCGTTCGCTTCCGCCCTGTTCCGGGCGACGGGTGCCGTTCCGGTTGCTGCGGCGTGGGCCCCGCTTACGGGCGGGCTTGCCCTCATGCACACGACGCGTGGCGGGCGCTTCGAATGTGATGTCTTCGTGGTCATCGCCGACGGGGATCTCGATCCGTGATCGGCGTTCGATCTGGCGGTACAGACCCAGCTCATCGCGGTCACAGAACGAGACCGCGATGCCCGTAGCACCCGCCCGCGCGGTCCGCCCGATCCGGTGGACGTACGTCTCCGGGTCGAGGGGCATGTCATAGTTCACGACGTGGGTGATGTTGCGCACATCAATGCCGCGTGAAGCGATGTCCGTGGCGACGAGGATCTTGACGGTCCCCTTCTTGAACTT
Organism: Phycisphaerales bacterium UBA1924; assembly: GCA_964229845.1. Classification (GTDB taxonomy): domain Bacteria; phylum Planctomycetota; class Phycisphaerae; order Phycisphaerales; family UBA1924; genus UBA1924. The sequence continues at coordinate 19,625 of CAXREY010000019.1, read as the reverse complement.
CGTGAGCGCTTTGGTGCGGGCGTTCTGTGTTTTGTTGCCGTGGATTGCTTCCGCCGGGATGTTCTCTCGGCGTAGCCCCTTCACGATCTTGTCCGCGCCGTGCTTGGTCTTGGAGAAGATCAGCATCCGCTCGACTGAATCGCTCTCGAGCATGCGGAGGAGCAGCACCTTCTTGTTCTCACGATCGAGCGTGTAGATCCGCTGGGCGATCGCCTCGACCGTCGTAGATTCCGGGGCGGTCTCCACGAGGAGCGGGTCCGTCAGCAGCGAGTTGGCGAGCTGCTTGATCTCGCGCGAGACCGTCGCGGAGAAGAAGAGCGTCTGACGGTCCTCACGGACCATTTCGCAGACTTTGCGGATGTCGTGAATGAAACCCATGTCCAGCATGCGGTCCGCCTCGTCAAGGACGAGGAGCTCGACCTCGCTGAGATCGACGTGGCCCTGGTTGATCAGGTCAAGCAGGCGCCCCGGGGTCGCGATGAGCACATCGACGCCTTCCCGCATGGCCGCGACCTGCTTGCGCTGGTTGACGCCCCCGAACACAACGGCATGTCGCAGATGCTTGAGCTGACGCCCGTACGCGACGAAGCTGTCAAAGATCTGGGACGCGAGCTCGCGCGTCGGGGCGAGAATCAGTGCCCGGGGGGCACGACCGCGCCCACGGTGACGGTTGTGCTTCTGCTTGTGGTCCTCGTCGAGCAGGTGCAGGACGGGGAGCGCGAACGCGCAGGTCTTCCCGGTTCCGGTCTGCGCGGTGCCGAGGATATCGCGTCCTTCGATCGCCGCGGGGATGGATTGTGCCTGGATCGGTGTCGCGTCGGTGTATCCCTTGTCAGTGACCGCGCGGACGATGGACTCGTTGAGTCCGAGTTCGGTAAACTTCATGTGTTTTAGGTTCTCAGTTGCCGGTGCCTTTGTGGAGATTCCGGTGGGGTCTCGGGCTATCAGGTTGCCCTTGGAGATTCCGGAATGTCAGGCGTGCGCGATTCGCGTCAGAGGCAAGCAACCGGAGCGGGTTTGGGGCGCCGTGGTCCTGATCCAGCAGGGCGCGGTGAGAACAGTACGCATCACATTCTCGATTTGCGCCAGGAATCTGAGATTGTTACCGAATCAGTTGGATCCCGAGCCCGTGAGCATCACTTCGATGAGAACCGCGATCACGAACCAGATAAGAATCGCGCTCAGCCCCACCGCAGGATTCAACAGCCAGAGCGACCACCTCGGCAGATTTGAGCGGTAGAGCCCGAGATTCACGGCACCGGCAGCCCCGCCGAGGAGCCCGCCAACAAGACCGCCGAAGGAGACGAGGATGATCGGCCAGAAGCAGGCGACGGCGACCAGGGCTGGGAGCTTCTCTTTGACTGGTTTATCGATGTGTGCGTCTGTTTGATCCGAATCCATGCTCCGGGCCCCCTCATCTGCTGCCTTTGGCCCTGAGCGTATCATATCGCGGCACGTGTGGGTGAATCCGGGCTCACAATTGACCCAACACCATGCAGGGGCTATCGTTGGGGCCCTCCGGATGGAAACCGGGGGTTATTGAAGGAAACTGCCATGAAAAGCGATACCCATCCCACCTGGTACCCGTCCTGCAAGGTCTACTACAACGGCGAGGTCGTCATGACCGTCGGGGCGACTGTCCCTGAGCTGAAGGTCGACGTCTGGTCGGGTTCGCACCCCTTCTTCACCGGCAAGTCCGCGTTCGTCGATGCCGCGGGCCGCGTCGAGAAGTTCCAGAAGAAGTTCTCCGGCAACTACTTCCAGGGCAAAAAGAAGTAATCGAGATATTCTCGGGTCGAGACTATCGGTCTAAGCCTGCAATCTGAATCCCACAAAACACCCGACAATCGGGTGTTTTTTATCGTTTATTGCTCGAAAACGGCCTTCAATCGGGTACAAATGAATCTAGAGACGGGCGCCGTGCGTAGAGGTTTTCGTCTCTGTCCGTGCGCTCGCGTTGTTTGGGCTGTTTCGGGCCCTGTGGGTCTCACCACGGGTTGATCTATGCAGGCACAGGGGTCATGCGTTCCCAGTCATGGGGCGTGTGATGCTATGAGTTGGTCGTCCGCTCATTCAGAGTTGGCGCTCCATGTCTGTGACCGTCCAGTGTACTGCCCGCAACCCGGGCCGAAAGACAACGAAAAGGGAACTACCACATGAGTCGCATCGCACTGACACTAACCGCAACCACCGTACTGAGCGTGCTGTCCGGCACCGCCACGGCTGAGTCCAACGCATTCCCTGATTGCATCGCCAGCCAGCACGAGCTCAACCTCAACGACATTGCTGGGCGACTCTTCCAGCAGATGCCGCGCGAGCATCAGGAGAAGATCGCCCTCGGTGGCGGGATCGGCTCCGAGGGCTTCAATCTGGAGGCATTTGAGAGCGGTGTGCAGATCGATGTCTCCGAGCAGATCGACGCGGGCATCACAGCCCACGAGTACCTCGACCTGCTCGTTTCTGACGAGCTCGGTGCGCGACTCACCGAGGAGCAGTGGAACATCCTCAACTCGATCGCTGACACGCTGGACTCGGGGAAGACCGTCCCGGCATTGTGCTTCGCGCCCGGTACCGATCCCGAGTACGCCTACGCGATCAACCAGCTGATCGAGTTCCCATTCCAGATCATGTTCCAGCAGACCGGTCGCTGGAACCGGACAGCGACCGATGGCTCGGGGCTCAGCCAGGGCGACCCGACCACGCTCACCTACTCGTTCGTTCCCGATGGGACGTTCATCCCCAACCTGGGGCTCGGGCTGGGCTCGGGCAACTCGGTGCTCTTCGCCTGGCTGAACAACCGCTACGGCCCGCCGAGCGTCTGGCAGCCCTTGTTCGATCAGGTGTTTGACCGATGGGCCGAGCTTACGGGGCTGAGCTACGTGTACGAGCCCAACGACGACGGCGCCAACACCAACGGCGCTGTGGGCATCCTCGGTATCCGTGGCGACGTGCGCATCGGCGCGTTCAACTTCGCGAATGACGGGAACTTTGGCGTGCTCGCGTACAACAACTTCCCGAACGACGGCGACATGATCTTCGACGCGTACGACAACTACTACAACAGCACGAGCAACAACTACCGCTCATTCCGCAACGTCGCCGCGCATGAGCACGGCCACGGTCTGGGCATGCTCCATGTCTGCCCCATCAACTCGACCAAGCTGATGGAACCGTTCGCGACCAACTCGTTCGATGGCCCCCAGCTTGACGACATCCTCAACGGACACCGTCACTACGGGGATCCGACCGAGCCCAACAACAACCCCATCACGGCGATCGACATGGGCTCGATCGACGCGACGGACTTCTACGGCCTGAGCAACCTGAGCATCGACGACGAGACCGAGTTCGACATGTTCCGCTTCGAGCTGACCGAACGCGCAAGCTTCCGCTTTGTGGTCGGGCCGCAGGCGGGCGAATACCGGACCGGGCCGCAGACGCAATCGTGCAACACCGGCACGCTCGTTGATTACGGCGCGATCAATGACCTGAAGATCGACCTCTACGAAGAGGGCAACCTGATCGTCCCAATCGCGAGCGAGAACACCGCTGGCGCCGGCCAGAACGACGACATGGTGGTTCCCCTCGAGGACCCGGGCGTCTACTACATCATCGTTTCCTCGGCAACGAACACGAATAACGTGCAGCGTTACCAGATCACCGCGCTCACGCAGGAACTGCCCCCGGTAGAGTGCGAGGCCGACTTCACCGGTGACGGAATCCTCGACTTCTTCGATGTCTCGGCATTCCTCGCCGCGTACAACAGCATGGACTCGTCCGCGGACTTCAACAACGATGGCATCTTCAACTTCTTTGACGTATCGGCGTTCCTGAACGCGTTCAACGCTGGTTGCCCGTAAACTTAACCTTGATTCTGATCGGGCAAGCCGCGTATCTCTCGATACGCGCTGCCCGTTTTTTTAAGCCATAACACTTGAGTTCCGAGTTGCAGGACTCGGTATCACAGGAGGGAATAAATGAACTCGATATCAAAGGCAACGGTGGCCATGATGGGCCTACTCGCGGCTGCCGGATCGGCACTCAGCGCCGGCACGGACGCCGAGTACCCGAACGCGATCGCGTCCCACGACGAGCTCTTCATGCAAGGGATCGCTGAGCGGATGTTTTTGCAGCTTCCGGCTGAGCAGCAGATGATGATCGCTGATGCCGGAGGGATCGGCTCCCAAGCCATCGCGGAGACCGCCCCGCTGTGTGATCACGGTGAACCAAAGCCATTACCTGAAGTCGACCCTGGCATCAGCGCCCACGAGTACCTTGACTTGCTTGTGTCAGAAGAACTCGCTGCGCGTATGACGGATGAGCAGTGGAACATCCTGAACGCCATCGCCGACACCCTCGATACGGGGAGCACCGTGCCCCACATGTGCTTCTCTCCAGACACCGACCGCGAGTACGCGTACGCGGTCAACCAGCTGATCGAGTTCCCCTTCCAGGTCCGTTTCCAGCAGACCGGGCGATGGACGTCGACCGCGACCAACGGCGGTGGGCTCGGCCAGGGCACACCCACAACCCTGACGTACTCCTTCGTGCCCGACGGGACATTCGTTCCCAACCTTGGCATCGGCCTGGGGTCTGGCAACTCGCAGCTCTTCCAGTGGCTCGATGGTATTTACGGGAACACCCAGACATGGCAGGACCTCTTCCATCAGGTCTTTGACCGCTGGGAAGAGCTCATCAATGTCACCTACGTTTTCGAGCCAAACGACGATGGCTCGAACACCAACTCCGGGGCTGGTATTCTGGGCGTTCGCGGCGATGTGCGCATTGCGGCGTACAACTTCCAGAACGATGGTAACGGCGGTGTGCTGGCGTACAACAACTTCCCGAACGACGGCGACATGATCTTCGACGCGTTCGACACGTTCTACAGCACGAACACATCGGGGAACTCGCTACGCCTGCGGAATGTCGCCGCGCACGAGCACGGCCACGGGCTGGGCATGCTCCATGTCTGCCCCGCGACCGGCACGAAGCTGATGGAGCCGTTCATCTCGACCTCGTATGACGGCCCGCAGCTCGATGACATCCTCAACGGGATCCGCCATTACGGCGACGTCAACGAGCCAGACGACTCGATCGCTCAGGCGACGGATCTCGGCACCCTGAACATCGGTGGTGCCGCGGCTGTCCAGAACGTCGGCGTCGATGACAACTCGGATGACGATTTCTTCAGGGTCGGCCTGACCGCGCCGGCACGTATCCAGTTCCTGATTGCGCCCGCCGCGGCGACATACGACCAGGGACCGCAGACCTCGCAGTGCAACACGGGTACCTCTACCAACTACAACGCGATCCAGAACCTGCGCATCACCGCGTTCGATGCGAGCGGCAGCACGCTGGGTTCTGCCAACGACACCGGCCTTGGTGGTTCCGAAACGCTCATCATCGACTCGGTGGATGGCGACGAGGTGTACTTCCGCGTCGATGGCGCAACAAACGTGAACAACGTGCAACGCTATCAGGTCTCGGTACTCGTGTTCAATATCCCATTCATGGGCCCGCTGATCAGCGCGGACGTGCCCAGCGCCGTCGACCCTGGCGTCGCGACGACCTTCGATGTCACCATCGATCCGCGTGAGGATGACCTCATCGGCGGCAGCGCCCAGCTGTTCACTTCGGTAAACGGCGGGACGTTCAGCTCCACGCCGCTCATGAGCAACGGAGGCAACAGCTACACCGCGACACTCCCGAGCGTGAGCTGTGATGACTCGCTTGAGTTCTACATCTCCGTCGAGGGCGACACCGATGGCGTCGTTACCCTTCCGGAGGGCGGCGCGAGCGCACCGTTCAGCGCGACCGTCGGCGAGCTTATCGTGGCACTCGATGATAACTTCGAGAGCGACCTCGGCTGGAACGTGAGCGGCGATGCCGCCAACGCAGGCGAGGGACGCTGGGAACGGGGCGTCCCCGGCGGTGATGGTTCACGCGGTGATGCCCCCAGCGACTTCGACGGTTCCGGCTCGTGCTACATGACAGGCAACGGCGGCCCCGGCGATAACACGGACGTGGACGAAACCACCATCCTGATCTCACCGCCGCTCAATCTCAATGACGCTCCGGAAGCGATCATCTCCTACGCACGCTGGTACAACAACGCCGCGGGCGACAACCCCAATACCGATTTCATGACTGTTGATATCAGCAACAACCTGGGCATCAGCTGGACGACCCTTGAAACGGTCGGCCCCAACGATGGCCAATCGGCGGGCGGTTGGTTCGAGGCATCATTCCGTGTCGCTGACTTCGTGACACCCACGGGAACGGTCCTGGTCCGCTTTACTGCCCAGGACCTCGGTGGCGGCTCGATTGTCGAAGCGGCGATCGATGCCTTCCGCGTCTCGCAGTTCAGCTGTGAGGATCCGGACATCTGTGCCGCGGATCTGACCGGCGATGGCAACCTTGACTTCTTCGATGTCTCGGCATTCCTCACCGCCTTCAACGCGATGGATCCTGCCGCAGACTTTAACGGCGACGGCACGTTCAACTTCTTCGATGTGTCCGAGTTCCTCAGCGCGTTCAATGCGGGCTGCCCGTAATCGAGGATTGAAACCCAAGATCAACGCCGCCGGGACCCCCGGGTCCCGGTTTTTTGTGCTTTTGAGGCGAGATTGATTCACTTATCCGGATATTTGGATATAGTCCCAACATGACCGATACACGCCCAACGTTGCTCGAATCGCTCGCTGATCGTGTCTTGATCTGGGATGGGGCCATGGGAACCCAGACCCAGGGATATGACCTTGACGTCGAAACGGACTACATGGGCTGCGAGAACTGCCCTGATGTGCTCTGTCTTTCCAGGCCAGATGTTGTGGAAGAGATCCACCGCGGGTACTTCGAAGCCGGCTCTGATGTCGTTACGACGAACACCTTCGGTGCGGCGGCCCACACACTGGGAGAGTTCGATCTGTACGACAGGGCTGAAGAACTCGCCCATAAGGCGGCGCAGATCGCACGGAAAGCAGCGGACGCCTCCAGCACGCCAGAAAAGCCCCGCTATGTCGCGGGTTCGCTCGGCCCAGGCACAAAGCTGATCACTCTGGGACAGATCTCATTCGATGCGATGCGGGATTCGTATGCCCACGCTGCCCGTGGCCTGATTACTGGCGGTGCTGACTGTGTGCTGCTTGAGACGTGCCAGGATCTGCTACAGATCAAAGCAGCGATCGCGGGCATCCACAGGGCCTGCGACCAGCTGGATAAGCCTCACGACTGCATCCCCATCTTTGTCTCCGTGACGATCGAGCAGACCGGTACGATGCTCGTGGGGTCCTCGATCGAAGCCGCGATCGAAGCCCTTCGCCCGCTTCCCATCGCCTCGCTGGGGCTCAACTGTGCGACCGGGCCTGTCGAGATGGTCAACACCGTGCGCACGCTGGCATCGCGTTGGGACCGTCACATCACGCTGATGCCGAACGCGGGGCTCCCAACGCTCGTCGAGGGCAAGACGATCTACCCGCTCACATCCCAGGGATTCAAGGATGCGATGGAGCTGTTCATACGCGAGGGTCTGATCAGCGCGGTCGGCGGTTGCTGTGGCACAACCCCTGAGCATATCTCATATCTCTCAGATCTCGTATCGGCCACCGAGCTCGGAGATCGTCCTGCGGCGCGGGTCACCCCGGCGTGCTCCTCGCTCTACTCCGCCGTTGAGTACCGTCAGGACGCGTCGTTCCTGATCATCGGCGAGCGCTGCAACGCTTCCGGCTCCCGCGCCTTCAAGCGTCTGCTCGAGGCGGAGGATTGGGAGGGGATCTGCTCGCTGGCCAAAAACCAGGTGAAGGACGGCTCGCACATCCTCGATGTCAATGTCGATGTCGCTGGTCGCGACGGCCCCGAGGACATGCATGAAGTCGTCTCACGCCTCGTTCAGCAGGCGGATGCCCCACTCATGCTCGACTCGACGAGCCCGGAGACGATCGAAGCGGGGCTCAAAGCCGCGGGCGGCAAGTGCATCATCAACTCTGCGAACTTTGAGGACGGGGAAGAGAAGTTCGACCGCTTCTGCCGACTGGCCAAGAGCTTCGGCGCCGCGCTGGTGATCGGCACGATCGATGAGGACCCCGACCAGGCCATGGCCCGGACGGCGGAGAGGAAGTTCGCGATCACCAAACGCGCGATCGAGCGTGCGACGACACTGCATGGGCTCAATGTATCTGATCTGTTCATCGACCCGCTCGTGCTCCCGATCTCAACCGGGCTCGATTCGGACCGACGCAGCGCCCATGCCCTGATTGAGGGCACGAGGCGTATCAGCGAGAGCTACCCGGAGATCCAGCTCACGTGCGGGCTCTCGAACGTGTCGTTCGGCCTCAAGCCGGTCGCGAGAACCATCCTGAACGCGGTGTTCCTCCATGAGCTCGTCCAGAGCGGCATGACCAGCGCTATCGTGCACGCCTCAAAAATTACGCCGCTGAACAAGATACCCGATGAGCAGCAACAGGCGGCGATGCACCTGATCTATGACCGGCGCGCGGAATCCAGCGGCGGCACCGGGCTGCCCGAGGGCGTTTCAGACGACAGATTCGATCCTTTGGAGGAACTGATCGACCTCTTCAAGGATGCCACGGAAGAGATCAACAAGACCTCGATCAAGGACCTGCCTCTCGAGGAGCGGCTCCAGAAGCACATCATCGATGGCGAGAACGAGTTCCTCAAGGAGTCGATCGATGAGGCGCTGGCCAAATACCAGCCACTCGAGATCATCAACGATCACCTGCTCGCGGGGATGAAGGTCGTTGGTGAGCTCTTCGGTTCGGGCCAGATGCAGCTCCCGTTCGTGCTGCAGAGTGCGCAGACCATGAAGAAAGCGGTCGCGTTGCTCGAGCCGCACATGGACAAGACCACGACGCAGACGAAGGGCTCGATTGTTCTCGCTACGGTGAAGGGCGATGTCCACGACATCGGCAAGAATCTGGTGGATATCCTCCTGACCAATAACGGCTACACCGTGCACAACCTCGGCATCAAGCAGCCCATCGATGCCATCCTCAAGGCATACGACGAAACGAAGGCCAACGCGATCGGCCTTTCCGGTCTGCTGGTCAAGTCGGTCAACGTGATGGAAGAGAATCTGAAAGAGCTCAACGAGAAGGGCATCAGGGTGCCTGTGATCCTCGGTGGTGCAGCGCTCACCCGCTCATACGCCGAGGGTCATCTCCGCAGCGTGTACGAGGGCGACCTCCTGTACGCGAAGGACGCTTTCGATGGGCTGGCCACGATGGACGCAATCGCGACCGGGCGGACGGAGGCGCTCCTCAAGGCCGCTGAGGAGCGACAGTCCAACCGTAAGGCATCCGTGAAGAAGCACGAAAAGCGCCAGGCCGGGAGTGAGAACACGACCAAGGGCGCGACCGCAACCGCGACGCTGCAACGATCTGAGATCCCGCGTGATCACACCGTGCCAACGCCCCCGTTCTGGGGCACGACCGTTGTAGAGAGCCTGAATCTGCGTGACATCTTCGCGTATATCAACCCGACCGCCTTGTATTCAATCCAGTGGCAGCTCAAGCGGGGCAAGCAGTCTAAAGACGAATACGAACGCCTGCTCGATGAGACAGCCCGACCGAAGTTCAGGGAGATGACCGAGCGGTGCCTTCAGGAAGACATCCTCAGACCGCGGTTGGTCTACGGGTATTTCCCGTGCACGTCCTCAGGTGACGATCTGATCATCTTTGATCCCGAGAATCAAGATCATGAGATCGAACGGTTCTCATTCCCGCGCCAGCAGAGCGGCAAGCATCTTTGCATCGCCGATTATTTCAGGGACGAGCAAGAGTGCTCGAAGCTCGGTCATCGTGACGTGATCGGGATGATGTGCGTCACCATGGGCGAGCGGATCAGCGAGTACACGAAGGAGCTCTTCGAGCGCGATCAGTACCAGGAGTACCTCTACTGGCACGGGATCGGTGTCGAGACCGCCGAAGCGCTCGCGGAGTTCTGGCACAAACGCGTGCGGACCGAACTCGGGTTCGGGCATGAGGATTCCCACGACATCCCGGAGCTCTTCAAGCAGGGGTACCGCGGGTCGAGGTACTCGTTCGGCTACCCGGCGTGCCCGAACATGAGTGACCATGAGATCCTCTGGCGCCTGCTCGATCCGACACGCATCGGGTGTCACCTTACGGAGAATCACCAGATCGATCCCGAGCAATCGACGAGCGCCATCATCGCGCACCACCCGAGTGCGCGATACTTCAACGCGTGAGTCTCAGCGGCGCATCCGCAGGAGCATCACGAGGAAGACCGGCCCGCCGATCAACGAAGTAATGACGCCGATAGGTATGCGTCCAGCATCCGTGGGGACCGCACGCACGAGCGTGTCCGCGCCAACAACCAGCGCGATGCCCGCGAGCGTAGACCCGATCACAAGCGTTCGATGGCCCGGCCCCGCGAGCAGTCGGACGAGGTGCGGGCACACAAGCCCCACAAACCCGATCGGACCCGCGAGGACGATCGAGATCGCGGTGAGCACCCCCGCGCCGATGAACTGTCCGGCACGAACGGCCGACACGGATACGCCGACCGACTTCGCCTCGTCTTCGCCGAGCGCCATGACATCGAAAGAGCGGGCCGCAGCGACCGCCCAGCCGACGACGCCGATGAGGATCGCTGAGCACACGAGCAACGTTCCGGCGTCGACCTGCTCGCGCAGCGTTCCCATCATCCACCGAGAGACAGAGAAGCCTCGATCGGGCATCAGCGAGACGACGAGCATCGTCGCGGCTCCGAGGATCACTGAAACGATGACCCCGACAAGGATCATGGTGATGGGGTCGATGATCCCCCGCCGCTGACTGAGGAACCAGACAAAGAGCAGCACCCCCATCGCCCCGATCAGGGCGGGGAACGCCGCGGCGCTCGCACCGAGGAGTGAGCCAACCTGCCATGTCCTCAGGGTCACCGCGAAACCGGCACCGGCAGACAAACCCATGAGATCTGGAGAAGCGAGCGGGTTCCGCAAGAGGGACTGGAGCAGCGTACCGCTGAGACCGAGGGACGCGCCCACGATCCCGCCGATGATCACACGGTCCATGCGGAGTCGAGTGATCGCGGGATCGTCCACGATCCCCCACCCATCCGAGCCGACCAGCAGGCGGAGCGCTACGACGATCGCGCACGCGATGAAAAGAGCCAAAATGGTGAGTCCCTGCCGCCCGAGCATGGATCAGCGTATGCGATCAGAGCCGAAAAAGCAGATCGTGTATACTGCATCCAATCTCTGAGAGGAAACAACAACCATGAGCGATCACACTGTTCTGTGGGAAGCCGAGTTCAATACGAATGTCAAGAAGTACTGGCTCATGGCTCCGGTCCTCCTTTTTACATGCCTGATCGTGACGATACCGATCGCGATCCTGTACTACATTATCGCGAGCTTCTTCGTCGACCGATACCTCGCGAATATATCCTGCACCCTCACCGAACGCACCCTGGATATCAAAAAGGGGATCTGGAATAAGACGGAATCCACCATCCCTCTGGAGAAGATCACCGACCTTCAGATGTTCCAGGGCCCCATCATGCGCTACTTCGATCTCCACGGGTTCAAGGTTGAGACAGCCGGGCAATCGAGCACGGCCGGCGGGGCGCTCGTCAATATCGTTGGGATCGTGGACACCATCGGGTTCCGCAAGGCGGTCCTCGCGCAGCGTGACCGCCTGCACGACCGGGAAACAAGCGCATCACCCCGTGCGCCCCAGAGCGATCCCGTGCTTGAATCCGCCAGCGAGCAGGTGGAACTGATCAGGGAGATGCGGGACATGCTCGCCCGGATCGAAACCCACCTGAAAGGGCCTCACGAGCCCTGATTGCGGGTCTTTGGGGGTCTATGATTGAGGCCCAGAATACGGGAGCCCGAGCGGGCTGCCGGGATGAGATGCCCCCTGACGGGGCGGAATGAGAAGGACCTCGAAGTGGCTGACAACACCATCACCTGCCGACTCGTCACCCCCTCGCAAGAGCTGCTCAACGAGCAGGTCGTGTACGCATCCGTGCCCGCATGGGACGGGCTCATCGGCTTCCAGCACGGTGGCTCCCCGCTGGTATCCCGCCTCGGGCTCGGCAAGCTCCGACTCGATTTTCCCGCGGATGCGGGCTCCGGCTCCAGAGAGTACCTCGTCGAGGGCGGATTCGTTGAGATGGGACACAACGAGCTGGTGATCCTCGCTGAGCGTGCGATCCCTGCCGAGGAAATCATCGAATCGGACGCGAAGGCCGAACTCGCGGAAGCGGAAGCCCGAATCGTGCCCGATGACGCCCCGAACAAGCTCGAAGCGGTTGAGCAGATTACCCGCGCGAAGGAGCGGGCACGCCTGATGCTCAGCATGGCTCAGAACTCGAAAGCCGTAGGCATCTGATCGAATCCCATTCGCCGAACACGACGCCGCGTCCGAGACGCGGCGTTTTCATTGGCCCGCTCAGCGATCGAGCTTCGACATCGCCCGTTGCAGATCCCGCTTGTTCTCCCGCTCGGCGATAGCCCGTCGTTTGTCGTGCTGCGCCTTGCCGCGTGCTACGGCAAGCTTCACCTTGGCCAGCCCGTGAGCGAAGTACAGCTCGAGCGGGACCAGCGTCACACCCTTCTGATCCACCTGGCGGGCGAGCTTGACGATCTCACGCTTCTTGGCCAGGAGCATCCGATCCTGCTTCGGGCGGTGGTTCAGTGCGCCGGCGGGCTGATAGGGCCCGATATCGACCTGGTGCAGCGTCAGGCGTGGCGGGTCCATATCGACACTGATATAGCCCTCCTTGAGTGAGCAGCTGCCGTCACGGATGGCCTTGACTTCTGAACCGGTCAGAACGATACCTACCTCGAGCGTGTCCTCGATGAAGTAGTCGTAGAGCGCCCGGCGATTGTTGAAGCTGGGTGGCCCTTGCTTGGATTTCTTCTTGTTCTTCGCCATCTGATGCGTCTTCCGTGATGAGAATCATACGCAGAAGAACGTGTGATGTGCGTATGATGCGTCGATGCGAGCCCGAACCCTATTCTTCATCGCCTGCGTGTGCCCGGCATTGGCCGGGTGTGCCTATGAGAAGAACACCCGCCTCACCCTGGGTGGCTCCTTCGGGCCACCCTCGATCTTCGATGCCGCGGATACGGTCACGGACTCGGATGGCCAGGCCCGGATCTTTGGCGCGTACGATCTCCGTCGTTCGGGATGGGAGCCGATGGCCTTCGTTGTGCATTTCGATGGTGTGGTCCACGGGCACCTGCTTCGCGTCTTCCCAGCACGCCACCCGTACAGCCCGGCCCGGGTGTATGGTCGTTACCCAACGACTGGAGACGCGCTCGATCCGCAGGACCAGACATACACAAACGATCTCTTGTATACGGTTGGCGAGTATGGCCGAAGCTCGATCGGGAGCGATTACTCGTTCTTCTACCTGCTCTCCCGCGGCGAGTTGTTCGAGGACATGATGTCCCCCTTCCCGTACAAACGCACTGGCGACGCCGGCTGGTCTTCTGGCCAGCCCGCAAACGAACCACAGGATGAACCGGATGAGTGATGCTGAGAAACTCCGCGAGTACCAGAACCCTCCACGCTGGCACTTTCAGGAAGACCTGGAGATCAGCGTTCCTGAGACTGCCGAGCAGCACCGATCGGGCAAGGACGGGTTTATCCTGATCGATATCCGCGAGCAGGAGGAACTCGACATCTGCTCGATCGACGGTGCTCTCCATATCCCGATGGGTGACCTGCCTGCACGCATGAACGAGATCGACGCGGATGAGGATACCACGATCGCGCTGATCTGCCACACGGGCCGCAGGTCGCTCAAGGCCACCCTGTTCCTGCATCAGCAAGGCTTCGCGGGGACACGCTCGGTTGCGGGCGGCATCGATTGGTGGTCCCTTCGCATCGACCCGGGTGTGGCGCGGTACTGAACTCGATCGGCAATGAGGCTTCCATATGCAAACGGATCTGATTGAACTCAACCTCGCCCACTCCCCAGACTCGGACGATCTTGTGATGTGGTGGCCGCTCGTGGGCGTGCGCCACCCGGACGGCCGCCCAGTTGACGGTCCCTTGGGCGAGCTCCAGGTCGACACGGGCCCGTTCCGTTTCAACCTCATCGCTCGTGATGTTGAGCAGCTCAACAAGCTCGTTGTTGGGGAGGATCACCCCGACGCGTACGACATCACCGCGATCTCGTGCGCCGCGTACCCCCGCATCGCAGGCCGGTATGCCATCACCAGCGCCGGCGGATCATTCGGCGAGAACTATGGCCCCCGGCTGGTCGCTCGCGAGGATTCGCCGCTGCAGTCGATCCAAGACCTGATAGAGAAAGGCGGGCTGGTCGCCATACCCGGCGTGAACACGTCAGCGTACATGACCCTCCGTCTAGCCGTGGGCGAGGTCGAGACGCGGGAGATGCTGTTCTCCGACATCCCCGGTGCCGTGGCACGCGGCGAGGTCGATGCGGGGCTTCTGATCCATGAGGCCCAGCTCACGTTCGGTGAGATGCGTCTGCGTGAGATCGGAGATATGGGCAAGTGGTGGAACGACGAGACCGGCAAACCCCTCCCGCTCGGTCTCAATGTCATTCGTCTGGATCTGGACGATCGCTTTGGCACCGGAACATGCGAGTCGCTCGCGAAGGTGTTGAATGACTCTGTCCGGTGCTGCGTAGAGATGGGCGATGCGTCGCGGATGTACCTCCAGCTCAACAAGGGGGACCGGACGGAATGGGACGACCCCGAGCTCGTGGACCGGTACCTCGCCATGTACGTCTCCGGGCTGACGCTGGATATGGGCGAGCGAGGGCGTGATGCGATCGGAACGTTCCTTGGCCGCGCGGCCAAGGCGGGGTTGTGCCCGCCTGTTGAAAAACTGATCGTGCTCTAGGTCGGTTCCAAGACCGGCGCTAAGCTTGTGTATCTGACGCCCCGGCCGACCGCGTTTTCGGAGCCCTGCCGATGCCCGAGCGATTCTCGCTGCCTGTCCTCTCGTCTCCCCCTTGCATGAAGCCCATTGCTGCGCTCGCTGAGACGAACGATCAGCCGAAGGAGAAGTGCGGGGTCATCGGGATCTGGAATGATCCGGACGCGGTCCGCAAGTCCTACCTCGGGATGTATGCGCAGCAGCACCGCGGTCAGGAGGCCGCTGGCCTCGCCGTCTGCAACGGGAGCGAGATCGCGTCGCACCTGGGCAAAGGGCTCGTCGTCGAGGTATTCGACGAGCTCTCGATCGAGCGGCTCGAGAAGCATTACAACACGGCGATCGACGAGGGTGGGATGCGTGGCGTGATCGGCCACAACCGGTACTCGACATCGGGCGGCTCCGCGGCCCTCAACGCCCAGCCGCTCGTTGAAACGACGTTTGATGGCCCGGTCGCGCTCGCCCACAACGGCAACCTCGTGAACGGCATGGCATGGCGCCAGGTCCTGTCTGCGGCCGGTCGGCTGTTCCATACCACCTCGGACTCCGAGATCATGGTGCACCTGCTCGCTTCCCCGGAGCAGCGCGACACCCCCGACCCGGTGGGCGCGACGCTCCGCAACCTGCTCGGGGCGTTCTCTGTCGTGATTCTCTTCCCGGATCGCATCGAGGCCGCGCGGGATCCCTGGGGTTGGCGTCCACTCGTGCTCGGCGAACTCCCCAGCGGGAAGCCGATGGTCGCTTCCGAAACGGTGGCGCTCGACGTTGCGGGGGCGCGTTTCATCCGTGAGATCGAGCCCGGTGAGATCGTGACACTGAACAACGACGGCGTTCATTCGAGGCGGTACGCCGCCCCCAATGCCCCCCTCGCCCAGTGTGTGTTTGAGCACGTCTACTTCGCGAACCCGGCCTCGAACGTGTTCGGCCAGAATGTGCAGGTCTCACGCGAGCGGATGGGCGCCAAGCTCGCCGACGAGGCCCCCGTCGAGGCCGACTACGTCATGCCGATGCCGGACTCTGGTCGGAGTGCCGCCAACGGATATGCAAACGCGTCCGGCATCCCGTACCGCGAGGGCATCGTGCCGAACAGGTACGTCGGGCGGACGTTCATCAAACCGACGCAGGAGGAGCGATCGGCCGCGGTCCGCCTCAAGCTCAACGTCATCTCCGATATCGTGCGGGACAAGCGGGTCATCATCGTTGATGACTCGATCGTCCGCGGGACCACGACACGTGAGAAGATGAATCAGCTCCGCGACGCGGGCGCCAAGGAGATCCATCTGCGGATCTCATGCCCGCCGATCAAGCACCCCTGCTTCTTCGGCGTCGACTTCGCCGATCGGGAACAGCTCATCGCGCACAACCGCAGTGTTGAGGACATCCGTGCCTTCCTGGGCATCGACTCGCTGCACTTCCTCAGTCTCGATGGCATGCTCAGCGTGATGAACCACGCCCCCGAGCAGTACTGCACGGCGTGCTTCTCGGGTGATTACCGCGTCGACATCGATCATCCGGTCGCGTGTGAGGTCGCGACCAAAGCCCAGCTGAGCATGTTCAACGCATCGAAGTGAGCGATGAGATCGGTCAGCCGCCCCATGACGGATCGATCGGCAGATCCCGGCTCGCACCAAGCGGTCGGAAGATGAACCCGATGCTCGTCTCCCCGCGGATGTTGTCGTAGCGGATGGTGACGCCGAGCGTCCCGATCTGGAATCTCCTGAGCACCTGCGCGTTGAATCGCTGGAAGTCATCGAGGCGGAAGTTGTAGTTCGCGTTCGTGTAGAGCGCATACTTGTCGCTCAGTCGGTACCCGGCGCCGAGAGTCAGGAACGTCGCGTCGATCGGCTCGATCTCCCGGTACTCAACCGAGGTTGTGAACCCTGGCCGGTTCTCGATGATCGCGCCGATGCTGGAGCGTGCCGTCCGATCGGTATCCAGGTCGTACACCCACTCACCCGCGATACCGAGCGCGTCGGTCGGCTGGATGACCATGCTCGCGCCGAATGTTTCGCCGGCGTTCGAGAGCTCCGGGCGAGACGAGAAGTAGTCGGGTATCGGATCGTTGCCCTGGTTATCGTCGGTGTGTACATACTCCGTCCGGAGCCTGATCAGGTCGACGTCGCGCCACCTCCCCACGCCACCACGCTTTGTCTGCCAGGTCTGATCGATCGCCGCCCGCACAGCGCTTCCGACGAGCAGGTCCTCGACATCATCGTCGTAAATCGGGACATCGCCGCGATCGAAGTTCGAGTCGCTGCCCCAGATCGTGATCGAGGGTTCGATGATGTGGCGGATGCGGTGCAGGTCCAGCAGACGGCTCTCGACTGAGTCGTCGACCTTGCTGATTGTTGTCGAGAGCGTGAGTCCAGCGGCTCCCCAGTATCGGACTTCATCCGTCTGGGAGGGCGAGTACGCCGCGAACTCATCGTCGTACGACGTCACACGTCCGACCACGAAGGGATTGATCCTGATCGGCCCCATATCCAAGCGTGAGCTGAGCTCGTGGCGGGTGTCCAGGCGGGTGACAGCCCCCTCATCGAGCCCCGCCGAGCGGAACATATCGCCCAGTGACTGGGTCGCGGTTGTGCCGAACGCGTCGTCGGCGAGAGAGTTCGACAGGAAACCATACTCGCGGGCATCAACCTCGGAGAAGGCGAGACGCATCACGCCAGCCCGGGCTTCGAGGGAGTATGTCAGCAGGCCCGGCTTGATGTCCGGGAGCAGGTCGCGCCCGAGTGTCACGAAGCTCGCTTCGGGCGTCTTGTAGACGCTGTACCCGGGTGATTGGAGCTGGTGCTCCGGGACGATGAAATCGTTTGTCGTCGTGCTCAGCTCGATCGTGAACTTGGCATCGTCGCTGAGCCGCTCGAGCATCAGGCGGTTCCTGTACGCTTCCTGGTTGCGGGCGAGCTCGCCGAAGAATGCGGGAACGAACGCCTCATCAGAAATGTAACTGAACTCAGAAACGAGCGTCCACTGGTTTGTCACGCGCCATAGATCGTGATAGGCGAACATGCCTCGTGTCTCGCCGTCGCGGCTGATCTCCCGCCCGGAGGCGGTGATATCGGTGCCGGAATCGTCGGGCAAAAGGTAGGAGAACAGTCCCCCTTTGTGTTTCTCGGTACGCCAGCTGGCCTCAATGCCGGTCGCGAATCCGCGCTCCGCGTAGAAATCCAGATCCAGGTCCACCTCGATTCCGGGTGGTGCATCGATACGGAAAAGTGACAGCGCGTTCCACTTGGTCTGCAGCGCAAGCCCGGAGCGGTTCGAGTCACCGATGCGTACCTGCCTGAGCGGAAAATCGCTCGGATCCCCCTTGAAGCCCGGCAACCACAGCAGCGGGACAGGGCCGGCCTTGAGCACCACGTTCTTTGCTTCGACGAGCACATCCGGGCGTGGGTCTTGCTCTCTCTGCGCGATCGTGGACTGCCCGAGCGTCACCCTGATGTCCTTGATACCGATCGTGACATCCGGCTCAAAAAACGCTGTATTGGAGATCGTTGCGTTCTCTGCGAGGAACTCGTCACGCGCGGTCTGTCGCACGCTCTCAGCACGTACATAGAGCGGCATTGAACTCTGGCGGTCGGTTGTCCAGAACACCGTATCGAGCATCAGTGCCCTGTTGTTGACGACATCCAGATACATCCGCGGGGCCCGGACCGACCACTGATCGTCACCCGCGAAGACCCCGCCCTCGAGGTAAATACCCTCGATTTGTCCGGTACTCAGCTGTGACGCTCCGGAGACCGGCTCGTCGCCGCGGGTGTAGATCACCACGCGCTGAGCGCTGAAATCGATCCACCGCCGAGAAGACGGGGAAAGGTACTGGACCTTGACGCCACCGTCCGCGGTGATGATCGACTGCGTCCCGCCCTGCACGCCATCGACGACGATTCGCCCCCCCACGGAGAGCGAGAAGATGCCGTCCTGATCGAAGACCGGTCCGTTCTTTACCGGGGCGGTCGGATCGTTCACGATCGCCGGCTCAACGCCGTCTGCGGGCGTGCCGGGGCGGGCCTGATCGTTCGGGGCATCACTCGGGCTCGACCATGGCCTGGCCTCTCGTTCTGCGTTTCCGGTGTCTCCAATCCCGAGCACACGCTCTGCGAAGACGCGCTCAGCGTTCTGCAGATACGCTGCGGCCTCTGTTTTCCGCTGCGGGGGCTGGTTGAACCGGGCATCGAGCCCGATGCTGATCGGTTGGTTCAGCTCGATGACACCCCGGACTGGGAGACGCTGCGCGCGCATCGTGATGGTGCCATCCGCTGAGCGCATGTCCTCGAAGACCGCATAGATCTGATACCGATCCGCCTGATCGCCTGGGAGCTGCTTCAGCCAGAGACTCGCGGAACGGGCATAGAAGTAACTCCCGGCGAGCACGACCTGAACATCGCCCACAAGCTGAAGCCGATGCGTTTGGCCTTCCCTCCACACCCAACCAGCCTGAGCGACGGCGCTGATCTCCCCCACAACGGGGTTAATGGGAAAGCTGATCGTGTCGAACGTAGCCTGATCCGCAGGCTGGAGCTCGGTCCCGTTCGGGAGCCCTGCCGCAACCTCGGGGTTAAACAATCCCAGGCACGTCCCCGCGAGCAGTGTCAGTGCGACACGACGCCGAATGGAGTTCTGGGGGCGCTGGGCCATGTGCATGAGTCCTTCCTGCAAACGGAGATCAAGTGTACCCGATCGGGTTCAGGCTCGCGTGAAATGGAGAAAGTGAGG
>CAXREY010000018.1:0-283599 GCA_964229845.1 Phycisphaerales bacterium UBA1924 | reverse complement strand
TGGGTAATACACGAGACATCAAGAAGCGCATGAAAGCGGTCGGCAACATCAAGCGGATCACCCGCACGATGCAGATGATCGCGACCTCCAAGTTCGCCCGCGCCCAGCAGGCGTCCGTCGCATCGCGGCCCTACACCGAGTCGCTCTTCGGGCTCGTGGCCAAGCTCAGCGCCGCCGGCGTGGGCGAGGGCAACGCGCTGCTCTCGCAGCCCAACCCCGACGCGCCCGAGCTGACGCTGGTCATCTCCGCGGAGCGCGGGCTGTGCGGCCCGTACAACGGCTCGATCCTGCGGACCTCGCTCAAGCACCTCCGTGCCAACCCGGGCAGCATGCTCGAGGTCGTTGGCAAGAAGGGCGCCACGGCGCTGCGGTTCAACGGGTTCACCGACTTCAAGCACCTCCCCGCGTTCGGCGACAAGCCCGCGTACGAGGACGTGGAGCGCCTCGCGAACGATTACATCACACGCTTCATCAACGGCGAGATCTCGGCGGTCCGCGTGGTGTACATGAAGTACATCTCCGCTGGCAAGCAGGTCCCCACCGTGCTCCAGCTCCTGCCGTTCGCGACACCGGAGGCCGAGGAGTCCAACGCCGACACCACCGGGTTCAGCGACGTCTACGAGTTCTCCCCGGACGCGGAGTCGCTGCTCGAGTACCTGCTGCCCGCGGCGGTCAAGGCGGTCCTGTTCCAGAGCTTCAACGACGCGATTGTCTCGGAGCACATCGCCCGCATGGTGGCCATGAAGGCGGCGACGGACAACGCGGGCAAGATGGGCAATGCGCTCAAGCGTCAGTTCAACCGCCTGCGTCAGGCGCAGATCACGACCGAGCTCACCGAGATCATCTCGGGTGCCGCGGCGCTCGAATAAGAACTGCCAACACGAATCGATCACAGGAGCGGCCAGACTGGCCGCTCTTTTTCTTTGGCGCCGGGGATGGTTTCAGCGTGTGGCGGGTTCCACATCGACGCGGAACCAGTCCGCCCGCGCGTTGGTCCAGCGGAACATCTCCGTGGCCTGCTCCGCGGTGACCGAGGCGTACCCCTCGCGGATGCTCCAGAGGTCCTCGACGCTGCGTTGATGCACACCCAGCGAGCTCAGGCGTGTGCTCCAGTAGCCGGCGCGGTGGAAGTACTTGTCGATGGAGGCGATCAGCCGGTCCTGCGCCGAGCGGAGGCGTGTCTCGTCGATCCCCTCTGACGCGAGGCTTTCCATCGCGGCGCGGGCCGCTTCCTCGCCACGCACCGAATCGTCGCCGCGGATCCGGATCACAAGCGCCCAGCGGTCACGCAGCGCATCGCTCATGACGACCTGGGCCTCGATCCTGGTGTCGTGCAGCCCGATCGAATCGGCTTGCTCGCGGATTGATTCGTTGAGCACGAAGGACGCGAGGATGATCGCCCGGAGTGCTCCGAGGTCTTGCAGTGAGCCGCCACGCACGCCGATCACGAGTTCGCGGGATCGCCCTTCAACGACGGCGTGCTGCTCACGCGTGCCGGCGTGGTTGGGCGGGGAGGCCACGGCGATGGTCGGCTCGGGCACGCGGTCGTTGAGCATCCCGAACAGGGCGCCGGCCTGCTCCAGCGTGGACGCCGGGTCGAGGGCACCGGCCAGCGCGATGTCGATCGAGGCGTGGTGCACGATCCGGGTGAGTACACGCTGGGCATCGTCGATGGTGACCCGCACGCCCTCCCGGTTGAGTAACTCCGGGTTGTACATCCGGGCGAAGCCGCGGTCCAGGGGGTCTTCGTCGCCAAGGCGGAGCGGGTCGCGCTTGGACCACTTCTGGAATGCGGACGCGTCGATCATGGGGCGGTCGAGCAGGGCGTGCATGAGGTCCATCGCGTGCTGGAGGTTCTCGCTGGGGGCCTCGATGCTCAGGCGGGCCCCGCCGACGACCCGGCGGGCCTGCACCTCGATGGCGTTGGATTCCTGGAAGACCGCGAGCCAGCCCGAATCGCGTTGCTCGGTGCTCGGCTCCTCCCACGCGAGCAGCGCCGCATCGATCTCCGCCTCGCTCAGCGAGCCGTCCATGAACATGGGGCCGTGCACGGTGGCGCAGAGCTCGATGCGCTGGTCGGGCCCGACGTTGCGTGCCCAGACCCGGACGCCGTTGGAGAGCGTTCCGCCCCACGTGCCCGATGGGGCGTGCTGGGTGACGTGCTCGACCTTGCCGTCTCTTCGTTCATTGGGGAGCAGTTCGCCGCCGAGTGTCTGCATCCACTGCGGGTCGAGGGCCGCGTACTGCTCGGCGCGTGCCTGCTCGACGAACCGCTCGAGTTCCTGCTGCCTCTTGGCGGGCTCAGCGGGCCCGCCGCCGGTCGAGACGAGCACGCGGGCGTGGTCGAGATCGAGCATGGCGTGGAGCTTCGCGTTGATCTCGGCGTCTGAGATCGTGCTCATCATCCGGGTGGCGATGGCGTCCCAGCGGCGTGAACCGATGATGGCCCGCTTGCTCTTGACCAGCCAATAGAGGTCCCGGGCCTTGTCTCTGGAGCCCATCGCGTCCCAGGCCTCGGCGTCGCGGTGCCAGGCGGCGAGCAGCGCCCCGCGTGCCTGGGTGATCTCTTCCCTGCCGGCCCCGTGTGCCGCGAGTCGTTCGCACTCTGCGAGCAGCACGCCCATGGATTGCTTCCATGACTCGGGGGTGGTGCCGTCGCGCTGGATCACGCACTGCATGAGCTTCACGCGGTTGCCCAGCTCGAAGCGGTCGACGCCGATCTCAACGTTCCGCCCGAGCGCCGCGATGCCCAGTCGCTCCACCCGCCTGCGGAGCAGCTCGGTCGCCACCCGCTCGATGATGTACGTGCGGATCGATCGCTCGGCCGCCAGATCTCCCATGAACTCCTCGTTCCACACGAGCACCGCCTGGTGCTGCTCCCACCCCGGCTCGTGCTCGAAGATCACCGACTCGCCCGCGAGCCCCTCGGTGATGTCCGAGCTCGCGCCGGGCTCGCGTGATTCGATCCGCCCGAGCGACTGGGCGATCAGCGCATCGACGTCGACCCCGGCGTGATCGCCGACGATGATGAGCGTGGACCGGCTGGCGCGGTACACGCGCTCGCGGAACGAACGCAGGTCCTGGGGAGTGAGCGAATCGACCTCGTGGAGCTCGGGGAGGTCGAGGCGATTGGCGAGCGTGCCATCGCCGAACATCCGCTTGAGCCAGCGTTGGCGTGCGGACATCATCGGGCCCGCGACCTCGGCGACGCGTCCGCGGAGCCAGTCGCGGTGCTCCTCGAATCGCTCATCGCTCATCTCGATGGGCGAAGGGTCCAGCACGCTCGCGTAGTAGGACATGAGCGAGCGGATCGCCTCGGGGTCGCCGGCCGACGCTCGCCCGGTGAAGAGGGTGTGCTCGAAGAGGACCTGCACGCCGCGTGTTCTGGGGTCCGAGCCGTCGTGCTGGTTGTCTCCATGGAGCATCTCACCGATCGCCGCGTCATCGAACGCGCCGAGGCCGTGGCGAAAGTACGCCGCGGCGACCTGCGCGATGCCGCGTTCGTGGTCCTGCTCCTCGGCCGTCCCCGCCTCGACCAGCAGCCAGAGCTGGATCTCGTTCCGGGCATCGATGCTGGTCTTCATCTCGGGCGGGTTGGGGTAGACCACGACCTCGAGCCCGTTGCGGAGCCCGTATCGGCGCACGCCCGGATCGTCGTCCATGCGGTCGCCCGCGGGGGCGAGGCACACGAACGCCCCGAGGGCCAGGATCAACAGATTCAGCATGCCTTTGCTCACGATTCGATCTACCGGTGACTGCGGGCTGCGCTTCATCTGGGACGGGTTCATGCGTCAGATTCGTCGGTTTTTGGGTGGATTTCGTCCGAAAAGTCCATGCCCGGCGCTTCGAGGATCATGCAGGGCGCGTCATCGCCCCGCTGGCTCACACAGGCCTTTGATCTCGACCAGTCGCCCCCGAGCATGCCCTTGATGGCCTTGTCGATCGAGGCGCGGATCCTGTCCATGTCCAGGGCATCGAATCCGATGGTCCCGATCGATCCGTCCTGCAGGCACCAGTACTCGCACACGCTGCCGGGGCCGGGCTCGCCCAGGGCGTGCGTCAGGGCCATGGCGTAGATCCCCAGCTGCAGGTCCTTCTTGTCCGGGCTGGTGAGCTTCTTGCTGGGGTAGCCCGTCTTGTAATCCACGACGCGCCACCCGCTCCCGTGCGCATCGACGCGGTCGATCTTGGCCTTGAGCGTGTGCGTCACGCCGGCGCACTCGTAGGGCATCTCGATCGCGCGCTCGATCTCCAGCAGGTGCGCATCGTCCGCGTACATCGTGTTCCAGTACACATCGAGGACCGCGTCGAGCTGCTCGAGCTTCGAGGCGTCCATCTCCCGCTCGCGCGGCCAGTGGTGCAGGAACCGCGCCCGGGTCATGGATCGCAGCTCCGCGTAGCCCGGGCGGTCCTCGCCCTCGGCGTCCGCGCGCACCCACTGCTTATAGAACCGCTCGAGCCCCTCGTGCACCGCGGTGCCCAGCACCCGGTGCGCGGGGTCGTCGATGCTCAGGCGGAGCACCTGCTCGGCGAGAAAACACCGCGGGCAGTGGATGTAGCTGGAGATCTTCGAGAAGCTCAGCTTCAGCGGCGACGCCAGCCCCGGGTGCAGCGGCGCCTCCGGGCCCGGCGCGTCCTGTTCCGCGAGGACATCGAGGAGCTGCTGCGCGTAGGCGCGCGTCCGATCGTCCTCGATCCAGGCGGGCATCTGGCCCGTGCGGAGGACTTCGTAGACCGCCGCGGCGCGATCGGCCGCGGCGTTGAGTCTCGCCATCATCTCGTCGCGCTGGATCTCGCCGAGCTCGTGGGCGTCGATCGCCTCGGCCGCGTCGCGCCGGGCGCCGCGTTCCGCCTGGTCGAAGGCGTCGCGGACGCGTGAGATCGCCTTGAACTCTGCGCTCAGTCGGCTCACCGCGTCGCCGGCGCGGTCCGGGTCGATGACCTCGTCCACGCCGTGCTCGATGAGGCGCGGTCCCATTGCGCTCTGCAGCTCCATCGCGTAGTTGTCGACGCTGGTGGACTTCGGGATGGTCGCGAACAGGACCGCCCGGCGCTCTGCCCGGGTCAGCGCCACGAAGAATACCCGGCGTTCCTCGTCCGCGATGCGTGATTTCTCGTCACGCTCGTCATCGCCTCGGTCCTCGACCCCCTCGGGGAGGAACCCGCCGTCGCCCTTGCCCGAAGGGGCGAACCCGTGACGCCCGACGCGTGCGATGAACACGGTGTCGAACTCGAGCCCCTTGGCGGCGTGGGCCGTGAGCATCGCGACTGCGCCGCGATCTCGGCCCAAGGCCGGCGCGTCGTGCTCGTGCGGCGACACCCGATCCTCCGGGAGCTCACCGAGCCCCTGATCGCGGTCGTCGAGGTCGTCGAAGTAGGCGAGCATCGACGCGAGATCGCCGGGGGCATCGAACCGGTCCTCGCGCGAGCGTGCGAACCGCACGATCGAGGAGATCGCCGAGATCCGCCTCGCGCGTGTGCGTGCATCGCTCATATCCCGGTGCACGACGCCCGTGCGTTTGATGATCTCCGTGATCGCTTCCGCGGCCCGCTGCTCGCCCGCGGCGTAGCCGAGCTCGGTGAGCAGGCGGTGCATCGACTCGACCCGATCGCGCATCGCGCCCTCGCTGCGTTCGAGCACCCAGCCCACGAGCGTGCCCGGATCGCGGACCACCGCGTCCGGGTCCTGCGACTCGTGCTCGTAGCGAGATCGCGCCGCGCGGTAGCTGGCGAAGAGCGCGTTGAGCTTCACGGGGTCCACCCTGTACGGCGGGCGTGTGAGCACGCGCTGCAGGTTCGGGGCCGAGTCCGGGTCCACGATCAGTCGGGCCCACGCGAACACGTCCCGCGCCCCCTCGTCCTCCATCGGCGAGACCTTCTCGCGCATGTCGATGGGGATCCCCTCGAGCATCAGCGCCTGCGCGATCTGCTCCAGGAACGGGTTCGAGCGGGCGATGACGGCGCAGGAGCTGAAGCTGAAGTCGTCGCCGCCCCTGCTGGCCATGTCCAGCAGCATCGACGCGATCGCCTCGCCCGTGCGGTGGTCGTCGTCCATCTTGACCAGCTCGAGCGACGAGCCCTCGACGTCGCCCCGGTGCGCGTCCGCCGCCTTGTCGGGGGCGAAACGCGACTGGGCGCGCACGATCGACGCGTTGCTCGCCTCGACGATCACGCTGGCGCTGCGGTAGTTGGTCGTGAGCTGCACCGTTTCCACGCTCGGCCAGATCCCGGCGAAGTGCGCGAAGGCGCGGTCGTCCGCGCCGCGGAACCCGTAGATGCTCTGGTCGTCGTCGCCCACCACGCACACGTCCGCCCGCTCGCTGGGCGGGCAGATCGCGCGGATCATCTCGATCTGCCCCAGGTTCACGTCCTGGAACTCGTCCACCACCAGGTGCTTGTAGTCGTGGTGGACGATCGACGCGACCATCGGGTTCTCGCGGATCAGCTTGGTGGGCAGCATGATCAGGTCGTCGATCACGAC
The DNA here is from genome assembly GCA_964229845.1 of Phycisphaerales bacterium UBA1924. GTDB lineage: Bacteria > Planctomycetota > Phycisphaerae > Phycisphaerales > UBA1924 > UBA1924. Next base: position 277,118 of record CAXREY010000018.1, on the reverse strand, counting down.
CCATCCCTGCGCGCGGGTGCGCTGCTCGAAGTGCCCGTACACCCCGACCGCGTCGGCGAAGCGGTCGAGCTCCGCCCGGCGCGCATCCCGATCGTCGGGCCCGTATTCCCCGATCGAGCCCCGGGCCTGCTCGAGCCACGCGCGGGCGGCGCTCGCGTCCATGCCGAGGTGGCGCAGCGATTCCATGGTGCCGCGTGCGTGATCGGTCGCGGCGCTGATGCCGGTGCTCAGCGACCCGCGGTACAACCCCTCCTCACGGATGATGTCGCGGATCAGGCGGTTGCGCTGCGCGGAATCCATGATCATCGGGTCGCCGGGCAGCCCGAGCAGGTCGGCGAACCGGCGCACGATCCCCAGCCCCAGGCTGTGGAACGTCGACGCGTGGACTCGGGCGGCCTGCGTCTGCCCGACGAGCTTCCCCAGGCGATCGCGGAGCTCGCCCGCGGCCTTGTTGGTGAAGGTCACGGCCGCGATGCGATCGGGCTCGACCCCTCGCTCGTGGATCATGTGCGCCACGCGCGCTGTGATCACCCTCGTTTTGCCTGTGCCCGGGCCCGCGAGGACGATCAGCGGCCCGTGCTCGTGCATCACCGCGCGGCGCTGGGCATCGCTCAGGCCCGCCATGACCGCCTTGTACTCGCTCTGGGATGCGGCTGTGGATCGTTCCTCGACCCCCGCGAACAGATCTTCCATAGGCCGATTCTACACGATCAGGGGGTCGATCAGGAGGCGTCCGGATCGCGCATATACAGATGCAGCGCCATGCCGCCGTACTCGTGCGTCTCGGGGCCCAGTGCGCCGTTCATCTTCAGGTCGATGTCCATCGTCTCGTGCTTGGGCTTGCTCGCTTCGCGTGCCAGATCCTTCTCGAACGCGTCCATCATCTCGTCCGCGTCCGGGTCGTTGAGATCGATCTCGATCATCTCCTCGCCGTCCACCATCTCGATGGGCGCGGGCGGCTGTTTCGCGTGCGACTGGATCTCTTCGGTGTTGACCTTGTGGAACAGCGGCCAGGGCGTGCGAAGGACCGCGTACCCCGTGTCGTCGAGCTGCTGGACCAGGCGCTCGAACTGGCGTCGAACACGCACCCAGTCCTCCGCGTCCCACACCATCGCGTAGGGCGGGTCGTAGAAGATGATGTGCACGGGCTTGGGGCAGCGGTGGATGGCCGTGGGCCCGAGCGCATCGCCGGTGACGACCTCAACGGTTTCCTCCGCGCCGAGCATCTCGATGTTCTGCTCGAGGACCCGCGTGACCCTGCGGTCTCGCTCGATGCACACGACCTGAGAAGCCCCGCGAGACGCGGCCTCGAGCCCGACCGTGCCGGTGCCGGAGAAGCAATCGAGGACCGCCTCGCCCTCGAAGTGACCCCTCAGGAGATTGAACATCGCTTCCTTCACCATGTCCGGGAAGGGGCGTGTGATCGCGCCGTCGGGTGGTGAGAGGAGCTTCCGCCGCCTGTACTTTCCGCTGATGATTCGCATGCGCATGCACACAAGCACCCGGCAGGTACAAAGTCAAGCGGGCACGATTCGTGCATAACTTCTGTTTTGGGTTGAAATGGAGCCAGATCACTCAGCCATGAGTGCGTCGATCGAGCAGAGCATGGTCGAGGGGCGGTCGATCCCGCTGACGAGGGACCAGAAGGGCACCCCGGGGCCGTCCTCTTCCCAGCTCTGGAATCGGCTATCGGGCTCGCGGGCGTACTCCGCGAGCGATCGTCCGCCGAAGTACAGGCAGCGCTGGATGAGCATGGCACCGTCCGCGCTGAACTCGAGTTCCGCGCTCACGCCGGCGATGACCTCGGCGAGCTGGGCAAACAGGGCGGGGTTCTTGCGGAGGAGCACGTCCGCATCGTGCCAGAGGAAGTAGCGCTGGCGGATGGGTGTGGCGAGCACGCCGGCACCGTCCTGGCGGAGTATCGAAGCCACGCCCTGAGCGCCGTCCACGGTTCTCGCGAGGCGTTCGGTGTGGATCAGGCGTTCGAGCTGTGCACAGAAACCCTCCAGATCGAGGATTCCACGCCCGTGGAGCACCAGCACCTCGGTCCCGGGCTGGGCGTCGAGGAACTGCTTCATCCGCACGCCGAACCGCGTTCTCTGGCTGGAATCGGGGCTCCATGCCACGATGTGGTGCGATTCGAGCTTCGTGAGAAGCTCCGGCTCCCAGCTGATGGGCGCAAACACAAACCGAGATGACCCGAAGTGGATCGACATACAACTGCCTTGCCGCATCACCCGGTGATCCGGCTCGGCCTCCGCTCTGAACTTCTGGGGGGGTGGTGGTGTCAGTATCGCGAAGCCCCAGTACACACGCGACGCCTTCAATATGCCCCGGATTCTGCCATGATCCACAGAATCCACAGATTCTCGCTCGGATTTTCGTACACCGATTGGGTCGATTGGACCATTCCCGGCCTGAATCGTCTCCTGCCGAGCCGGAACAACCCCAAGTGTATTTTATGACAAAGTCGCGGTTGATTAACTCAAACTTCGTGCACCTAAGCCTGCTCAGCACACGGGATTGGGGCACCGTTCCTGCCAAGCACAACATATGCTGAACAATCGCTTTCATTGGTGGGTGCAATTGTGTTATATTCAGCGTTGGGACGCGTACATGTTTGCGGAAACCGAGCCGACACCGGATTGCGGGACGCATCCAAGCATGTCCACTGGGAGTAAACGCTGACGGGGAGCGTTGTATGAATCTTCAGCAGACGATCCGCACCGCGGTTCGAGTCACACATCTGATCGACGAGCTCCCTGCGATACCAACGCAGGACTGGGTGAGTCGGTGCGCCGGGGCGCTGAGCATCCTCTCTGAGCGTGCGGCGGCCATCTCGCTCGTCTGCTCGCTGAACCCGGAGATGGATCGGATCGTGGTCTACTCGTCGGGTGTGGAGGTCGCGCCCTGGACCGATTCGCCGGATGAGGCGACGCGGGTGGGCATCTCGCTGCAGGACCGTTCGGAGCGTCTGAACAAGCTCGGCTTCCGTTTCCCCGAGCACACACGCGAGCGCGGTCTTGTCGCTCCGCTGAGCGCGATTACACAGAACTGGACAGACACCGCGATCGGGCGTGCCCTCTCCAGCGCCCAGCTGACCGACCCGCTGATCCAGCTGGTGCCGGTCTCGACGGAAGACCACTCGCTCTGCCTGCTGAACATCATCGGTTTCACGAAGCGGATGGAAACACCGCAGCCCGCGGGCATCCTGCACATGCTCGTCGCCACGCACGCCCCGCTCCGCATGCGTGCGCAGGCGGCGCTGCAGAACGTGAACAACCCGCGCGCCTGGCTCACGGACCGTGAGCAGGGCGTGCTGGATCTGCTCATCGAGGGCCACTCGGTCCGTGTGATCGCGGAGAAGCTCGGGCGCAGCGCCCACACGATCCACGACCACGTGAAGAACCTTCACAAGAAGATCGACGCGTCCTCGCGCGGCGAGCTGATCGCGAAAGCGCTGGGGCACACCTGCGATGAATCCGGGCCCGTGACCCCTCAGCCCCTGACGATGGGCTCACCGAGCGAGCCGCAGCTCACGGAGCTCAAGCCATCGCAGCTCACTGCGAAGCCGCTGAGGCGCTGAGGCGGGCCTCAATCTCTTCAACAAGGCGCTCGGCCAGGCGGGTGTCCATGCCGATCACCTCATCGAATGACACGGGCTCGAGTTCGCCGTCGTCGTTGCGGGTCCGCGCGTGCGTCGACAGGCGGATGCTCTCGCTCTCCAGGCGCCAGCCGGGGCGGTGTGAGCGGACGAGCTCCACGCTGACCGTGAGCGAGCTGTAGTCGCTTGCGTCCCGTTCGCGATCGAACGCGACGCGGACTACGCGGCGCTGCTCGTTGAGCAGGTCTTCCCATTCCTGATCCAGCCCGCTCTGCTCGCGGTCCCAGGGCGACGCGAGCCCGACGGTCCGCTTGGGGCGCGTGGTGATCACGCCGCGGAGCGCGTCCACGCGGTCGAGCGCGAACCGGTAATCGACCAGCGTCTCTCGCACGGCGTCGAAGACCGCTCCCGGCGCCGCGCCGGAAACATCGAGGCGGGTGCTCTGTGCCTGCGCGGCGGTTTCTGCACCACCGTCGCGGTTCGTGTGCGTGGCGCAGCCACCGCCCACGAGCGGGCACATCAGCAGGATCGCCGGGAGCAGGCACTGGGTACGGGCGGGGTTCATGGTGTTCACTGTACCACCTCATCGAGCACGGAGCGGAGTTCCTCGATCAGGATCTGGATGTGTTTCTCTTCCACGCCGCTGGCACCGACGGCCACGCGCGCCACCCACCTGCTGACACCCTCAACGGGGACCTTTGTCTGGGTGAGCAGGACCCGCCCGCGCGCGTTGATGCGATCGATGAGGTCCTTGGTGCGTTCGTCATCGCCCACGACCGAGAAGCAGACGAGCGAGAGCGAGCGCTCGTGGGCGAGGCGCAGGCGCGGCTCTTCCCTGACGAAGGCCTCGACCTGCTCGGCGAGGCGGACGTGGTGCTCAATATGGGCGCGGAGCCCGTCGGCGCCGAAGTATCGCAGGACCCACCAGAGCTTGAGGGCCCGCATGCGACGCCCCAGCGGGACGTGCCAGTCTCGGTAGTCGACCACCTGCCCCGCGTCGCTCTGCGGGTTGCGGAGGTAATCGGGGGTGATGCTCATCGCGCTGGTCAGCGATCCGCGGTCCCTGACCCAGAACAGGTCGCAGTCGAAGTTGGTCATGAGCCACTTGTGCGGGTTGATGCACAGCGAATCCGCCTGGTCCACGCCCGCCAGCACCCCGCGGAACTGGCTGCACACCGCGGCCACGCCGGCCCACGCCGCGTCGACGTGCAGCCAGGGGCGCTTGCTCGAGGGCATCTTCGAGAGCATCTCGCCGATCTCTGGCAGCGGATCGAACGCGCCGGTCGAGGTGGTCCCCTGGGTCGTAGTCACCATGCAGGGCGTGAGCCCCGCGTCGAGGTCGCGTTCGATCGCCTCGCGCAGCGCATGGGTGCTCATGGCGAGCCCGCCGTCGGTCTCGATCAGGCGGACCCGGGAGCGGTCGTCCGGCCCGTCCGCGAGCCCGGCGACCATGGCGGCCTTGATGATCGAGGAGTGCGCCTGCGTGGATGTGTAGACGCACATGCCCGAGCGCTCTCTGCCCGCGTCGACCTTGCGCTTGCGCGCGGCGCAGAGCGCGGCGAGCGCCCCCTCGCTCGCCGTCCCCTGGATGCACCCGCCGCCGCTGGAGCCCGGGGCGTCGAATCGGAACGCGCCGGGCAGGCCGAAGAGCTCTGCGCACCAATCGAGCACGCGCATCTCAAGCTCGGTGGCGCTGGGCGCGGTGGACCAGAGCATGCCGTTGACGTTGAGCACGGCGCTGGCGAGCTCGCCCATCACGCCCGGCAGGGACGAGCTGCACGGGAAGTAGGCGAAGAAGCCGGGCGACTGCCAGTGCATCAGCCCCGGCTCGATCGTGCTTCTCAGCTCGTCACCGACCCGGCCCCACATGGCCATGCCTTCCCCCTGCGCGGGGGGGTGCGCCTCGAGCATCGCGAGCGTCTCGCCGGGGCCGCGCTGGGGGCCGGCGGGGCGGTCCTGCAGGGATTCGAGGTAGGTCCGCGCCCACCGCTCGATGTGCCCGAGTGCCTCGGTGAGCTGGTCGGGGCTGTACCCGCTGTGTGTGCCTGGGGCGGCATCAGCGGGCTTTGGAAAGGATCGCTCTTCGCTCATGCTCAATTCCGGGGGTTTGTTCTTGCAGGGGGTGCGCGAATCTGGTATACCTGATGAGTTCCGTTCTCGAACACCGTGGGGGTATTTGAGAGCACGACATGATCCTGGCGATGTGTTCACCACTCGGGCTTTGAATCCGTGTGGCTCACAGGGGTTTCTGCGTTTTGATTGAACGCGAGCACACCGCCATGGCATCATAGAGGGTCTCCCCGTTCCGGGTTGAGACCTGCGCCGAGCCGGGCTCCCGGCTGTGAAGCGCCGTGCACACCCGAACCCACCGCTGTGTTGATTGGCTATGCGTGTCCCCAGCGGGCACGCCCGAAGCCGACCGTCCGATGACTCGTGTGGACCGGACGCGAGCACAAACCGATGTGTTGTTCTGCGCCAAGGCACACCCAGTGTGCGTTTGTCTGCGTGGATCGCCAGTTTCGTGTGGGGTCTATTTCATGAAACGCGATGTTCCTTCAGAGCGAGTACACGTTCCGCCGCTCCGCTGCGCCGGTATCTGCGCCCTCGTCGGCCTTCTGTGCGCACCCGCAAGCGCCCAGTCTCGCATGAGCTTTGTAGAATCAACCGCTACCGCGGGGCTCAGCGGCGCGATCCGATCGGTCGCGCCGGGGAGCCGATACTCCGCCATGCACGGCGGCGGCGTGGTCGGCGATTTCAATAACGACGGCTACCACGATATCTACGTGCTGGCCGGCGGCGGTGTGAGCGATTACCTGTACATCAACAACACCGACGGCACCTTCACCGAGCAGGCCGCGGCGTGGGGCGTCGACTTCGCCCAGCACACCTTCGGGGCGTCCGCCGCGGATTTCAACAACGACGGCTACCTGGATATCTTCGTGACCTCCTACGGCGATGCATCGTTCGCGCCCGCCGCGGGCAAGATGCTGCTCCTCAAGAACAACGGCCCCGACAATGACGGCAACTGGTCGTTCACGGACGTCGCGGTCGAGTGCGGCGTCAACCAGCTGTTCGGACCTACCCGCGACGGGCTGGGCTCGGGCTGGGGCGACTACGACCTCGACGGCGATCTCGACCTCATGGTGAGCGGCTACAACGAGCTCCGCGCGTGCAACCGCCTCTTCCGCAACGACGGCCCGGACCAGCAGGGGGACTACGTCTTTACCGATGTCACCGCCGAGGCGGAGCTCGAGCGGACCGGCATCCCCGGGTTCACGCCGCAGTTTGTCGATATGGACGGCGATCGATACCCGGAGCTGATCCTCATTGCGGATACCGGGACCTCCCGCTACTACAAGAATGATCGCGACGGGACGTTCACGGACTTGACCCACAACGTGCACGGCATCAGCACCGCGAACGCGATGGGCATCGATGTGGGCGACATCAACAACGACGGGCTGCTGGACATGTACATCTCGTCGATCACCTACTCCACAACGGGCGGCCCGGGCAACGTGCTGCTGATCCAGAACCCGGACGGCACGTACGACAACACAGCCCGCGACAACGGCACGTACGACGGGTACTGGGGCTGGGGCGTGCTGATGCAGGACTTCGATCACGACCGCGATCTGGACCTTGCCGAGACGAACGGCTTCCTCGGGGCGTACGGCAGCAACCCGGCGGTGCTCTTCGAGAACCACGGCGATGGCGACACGTTCAGCGAGATCGCGCAGCAGGCCGGCTTCATGCACAACGGGCAGGGGCGGGGCATGTGCCGCATCGATATCGAGAACGACGGCGACCTCGACATCGTGATCTTCGAGAACGTCGGCCAGCTGCGACTCTACGAGAACCTCCTGATCGATGGCGACCACACACCCGCGGACCGCAACTGGGTCCGCGTCGTGCTCGACACCAGCGCCCGCGAGACGCTCGCGCCGCAGGGGCTCGGGGCGATGGTCCGCGTGATCACCGATGAGCAGACGCGCATGCTGCCCATCCACTGCGGGACCAACCACGCGTGCTCGTCACCCATCGAGACCCACGCCGGGCTGGATTCAACCTCGGTGATCAGCGCGATCCAGGTCGAGTGGAGCGATGGGACATACACCACGCTTGGGCGTGTCGATGCGAACCAGATCCTGACGATCAGCGCCCCGGCGACGCCCGCCGATTACGCGCCCGACGGGATGACCGACATCAACGATGTCTTCGCGTTCCTCGGCCTGTACAACACCGGCGATCTGAGCGCGGACCACAACGGCGATCTCCGCATCAACTTCTTCGATGTCGCCGGCTTTATCCGAGACTATCTCGAGTACCGCTGAGCCACAACCAAGAGGGCCCACACAAACCGCGCGGCGCCGGTCCCGGAGAGGGGGCGGCGCACGCGGTTTTTTATTGGCGTTCGCATCAACTCAGCCGCCGAAGTCCTCCTTCGGGCACCCCTGGGCGTAGAGCTGTAGGAACACGCTGACGTCGAAGAAGTTGAACACGCCGTCGTACGACAGGTCCGCCTGCCCGGACTGATCCGTGAACGCCGCGAGGAACGCGGATACGTCAAAGAAGTTCAGCTCCCCGAAGGGCTCGGCGTAGTCCACGGCCATGCACGGGCTCCGCGGACCGCGCGCGAGCGTGGCACCGACTGTGACCTGCACGCCCGGCGTGTTGAGTGCGCCCGACTCCCAAACCAATGGCCCGGAGAGCCCATCGGGCGTCTTCGGGGGCTCGAGCGGCAGGCGGTAGACCGTCATCGAAGCACCATCGAACGATGCGAAGCCGCCATCGTCGTTGATCTGATTCGTGATCTGGTTCATGGCGAACTCCGCGGGCTCGCCGGCATTGAGCGGTGCCGCGTATATCACATCGATCGCGGTATTACCGAGGCCGTTCGCCGTGCTCACACGCAGGAGCCCATCGATATCCGAGATCCCCTGCGCCGAGATGACCGGGCGACGGATGACATCCGGGAACCAGCCCTTCACGGGTTTCACCACGATCTGTGCCGTCCAGTTGCTGAACGAGAAGCAGATCGCATCGACATTCCAGCCGCAGTCGATCACGTCCTGATTGACAAATCCACAGACCTCGCCAGAGATCCCCGGTCGCCCGACATTCACCGGCGGCACGTTCTTCGCCAGCCCCTTGAAGAGCGGCACAGCGTCGGGGTCATCGCCCGGCTTATCGAACATCACACTCTCGAACGCGTCCTTGATCATCTGCGCCTTCACGTGCGGGTCTGACGATGCCATCCCGCGGACCTTCCCGTCCTTGCAGATACTCAGTGTGTTCCCGTTCGCGTCGCACATCTTGATCTCGATCTTCCAGTTCACGATGCTCGGCACATCCGCGTCGCACACCTCGACCCAGAAGGTCCCGATCGGTGCGCCACCCCCGCGGTACGGCGGGCAGTTCGCGGGTTTCTCCGGCTCATCGTTCGGGTCGGGGAATCCCGGGGAGTACATCGGGAACGGGTCCAGCGGATCCGTCGAGCCGAGCTTGAGCGCATCGAGCACATCGCCCGCGCCCAGGCGGGTCCGCCGATCGCCCTCGTGCAAGAGCGTGTGCCCGCCCGCGAGCCCGCTGAGGTAGATGTCCCCGCCGTGGAATGCCGAAGTCAGCGATCGGTTCCGCACATCGCTGCCCGGGACACCCACGCTGGTCTCATCGACCGAGAAGTACACGAGCGCCGAGTCGCCGGGCGCATCGAAGACCCCGTTGCCGTTGACATCCATTCTGCCAAAGAGCGCGAGCCCGTCGATTTCATCCGCCGGGATCAACCCAAGATCGTTCGCCGCGGCAGCTCGCCGCAACGACGCCGGCGCCCCGATGACCACCGTCAAGAGGTCCGCGCCCGACCAGGCGTTTGCCAGGAGTGTCGGCGATCCCTGCTGCAACGAGAAGTACACCCGCTGACCCGCGGACACCATCGGGTCCGTCATCGCGTCGATCGATTCGATCCCCACCGTGCGCAGCCCGATTCCGGGTTCGTTGTAGGCCTGCACATGCCCCGTCGCGCCCGATTGCAGCGCGTAGATGTCCGCCGCGTTGAACGGTGCCTGCGCCCACACCGGGTAGGGCATCTGCCCGACCGCGCCGGGCTCGACGGAGAAGAGGAACGGGAACGCGGACACGCCCGATTGGGTACTGATGACATCGCCCCGATCGAACCCGTCGATGTTGTCGCCGGGCACCAGCCCCATCGACGCGAGATTCGCGGTCAGGGCGTTGTTGCCCGCCCCGTTGCCGGTAAAGACCTCGCCGGGGTTCGGCGACGCGTTCACCCCCGTCCCGGGCAGCCCCGCTGTCCCGAAGTCGTGCGAGAAATCAACCTGCGCCTGCGAAACAGATGCGGCGCACGACAGTACCGATGCGATCACGATGCGTGACATGGTTCCCTCCGTGCGTGCGTTGTATAGCTGGGCGCAGTGTACAGCGCGGCGCGATGCGCCCAAAGCACGAAAGCAGCTTGCTCAAAAACATTGCGTGATCAGGGACCGAGGTCGTCCCGCTTCGGGCGGATCCGCTCGGTCACGTCCTTGGGCTTCCCGCCCGTCCGCAGCTCCGCGAGCAGGCGCACGTAGGTGTCGTAGCGGACCGCGGAGAGCTCGCCCCGCTCGACGGCGGCTTTGACCGCGCAGCCCGGCTCGTGTTCGTGCGAACAGTCTGTGAACTTGCACGAATGCACGTACGGCTCGAACTCCGGAAACAACCAGCGCAGCTCCTCCGGGCTCACGTCCGCGAGCCCGAAGAAACGCACGCCAGGCGTGTCGATCACGCGGATCTCGCCGCCCCCGAACTCCTCGGGGTTGTCGATGATGTGCATGGCGCTGGCGGTGGTCGTGTGGCGACCGCGCTGGTCGAGCCCGCGCACCTGGCCGGTCTCGATGCCCAATCGTGGGTCCAACGCGTTGGCCAGCGAGCTCTTGCCCACGCCCGAGTGCCCCACGAACGCGCAGGTCTTCCCCGCGAGCAGGCGGCGCAGCTCGTCGACACGCGACGACGAATCGTCGCCCGGCGCAGCCGCGCACACCGCGATGGGGATGCCCGCCTCGCGGTACGGGTCGAGCTTCCGCAGCGTCTCCTCCAGCTCGTCGGGCGGGAGCAGGTCCGCCTTGTTCACCGCGATCACCGCGTCGCACCCGCCCCACTCAACCGCAACGAGGTAGCGGTCGATCAGTCGCGGGTGCAGCGGCGGCGAGGCCACCGACACCACGATCACCACCGTATCGACATTCGCCGCGACCACGCGCTCCTGGCGTGTGTCGTGCGCATCGGGGCGTGCGAGCTTCGTTGTCCGCGGCAGCACGTTGACGACCTCGTGCTGCTCCTCCTCGCCCGGCAGGTCGAGCTCGGTGATGCTCACGCGGTCGCCCACGGCGATGGCCGATTGCTGCTTGCCTGCCATGTCGGCGCTCAGGCGCGCGAGCATAGGCTCGGTCTCGCCCTCAAGCAGCACCGTCGCCCTCCGACGCGTCAGCCCGACGACCAGGCCCTGATCGAGCTGCTCGGATTGTTCCTCGTGGAGCGCACCGCCGCGCTTGTGCGCATATTCCTTGTCAACCAATCGCAGCACCCAGTCGATCAGCGGGTCCGGGCGGCGCTTGCCCCGCCCGACACGCTCGCCGTCGATCGTCTCACGGGACTTGGTCCTGCGGCGCTTCTGCGCGTCCGATCGCGCCCGCCGTGCCTCTTCGTACAGGCGGTCCTTCTCGTCCTTGGGCAGGGATTCGAGGATGGCTTCGAGTTTGGCCTTCTGATGCTTATTCAACACTCCATTGTTGGCGGCGAATCAACAGAAACCCGGTGGCACAGGCGTCCCGCCTGTGCATTCTCTGGTGATTCAGGACAATCGACACCGCACAGGCGAGATCCGCCAGCGGCGGATGCCACCGCCGGATGAACTGCGGGGACTGATCCTCCTAGAATCGCCCTCAACCGAGGAGAAACCCAGATGACCACCGCTACAACCACCCCATTCGCCGTCCGTACCCGTGAAACGCTCGAGATGCTCGAGTCCTCCGGGCAGCTCAAGCACCTCCAGACGCTCGACTCGCCCATGGGCGCCACCGTCACCATGGTCGACGACGACGGCTCCAAGCACGAACGCATCTGCATGTGCTCCAACAACTACCTCGGGCTCGCCAACCACCCCGATGTTGTGGAATCCGGCATCGAGGCCCTCAAGCAGTACGGCGCGGGCACCGCCTCCGTCCGCTTCATCTGCGGCACGTTCACCCCGCACCTGACCCTCGAGCAGACCATCGCCGAGTACATGGGCACGGAGGCCGCCTACACCTTCGTCTCCTGCTGGAACGCGACAGAGGCCCTCTTCCCCACCTGCTGCGAGGCCGGCGACATCATCATCTCCGACGAGCTCAACCACGCGTGCATCATCGACTCCATGCGACTCACCCCCGTCATCAAGAAGGGCGTGAAGAAGGGCGTGTTCAAGCACTCGGACATGGACTCCTGCCGCGTAGCGCTGGAGAAAGCCAAGAACAACCCCGAGGTCACCGGGCAGATCTGGGTCATCACCGACGGCGTGTTCTCCATGGAGGGCGACATCGCCGACCTGCCGGGGCTGCGAAAGCTCTGCGACGAGTACAACGCCCTGCTCGTCGTCGATGACTCCCACGGGCACGGCGTGATGGGCAAGACCGGACGCGGCACGCACGAGCATTACGACATGGTCGGTCAGGTCGATGTCTTCACCGGCACCCTGGGCAAAGCGCTCGGCGGCGGCGCGGGCGGCTTCATCGCCGGGTCCAAGGACCTCATCGAACTCATCATCCAGCGCGGACGCCCGACGCTGTTCTCAAACGCGCTCCCCGTGACCGTCGCCGCGAGCGCGAACACCGCGATCCGCACGCTCATGAACGAGCCGCAGCGCGTCCAGAAGCTGCGTGATGTGACCACCTACGCGAGAAAGCAGCTCGCGGCCGCGGGTTTCGAGGTCCTCGAATCCCCCACCGCGATCTGCCCCATCATCGTCGGCGACACCGCCAAAGCCATCGCGATGTCCAAGAAACTCCTCGAGCACGGCATCTTCGTCATCGGCTTCGGGTATCCGGTGGTCCCCGAGGGCACGGCACGCCTCCGCATCCAGATGTCCGCGGCGCATGAGAATGAGCATGTGGATCAGTTGGTTGAGGCGTTGAAGAAATTGGGAGAATGAGTGAAGCACCAGACAATCGCGAGTACTTTTGGAATGACGGAGATTTTCAGCTCACGCAGAGTTATCTCTACAGCCGGTTTTCAGAGCACTCATTAGAGAATGTCAAATACACTGAAGTCATAGAACATGGCTTCAAGACCGAGTTCCGCAAAGACATGGGGCTGATGATCATCGCCGCTTGCGCATCAGTCCCCTGGGTCATTCTCTTGACCGAATCAGCATTCCAAATTTTTCAGACAAGGCCGTGGCTCTCCGTTTTTAGCCTCGTCGCAATAGCTGTTGTGATCAACCAGATCGTTTTAATCATCATCCAGTTCATCACGAAGCGTAAACATCCAACGATGTTTACGATCCTGTTCGTTGAAGAGGAGCGGTCCTATCCCACGATCGGATCAACAAATCACGACCAGATTCATTCGCTCTGTGTACAGATCAACAAGATGATTCGAGGTCATGCGATCGAAGTCCCTTCCCAGTATCCGCATCTCGACCAGAAGAAGATGCGAGTCGTTCGGCAGCAGGATGTGTCATTCGAGCGATTTACATAATCGAACTTCGTTTGGGTGCCACCCCGGCTCATGCATGATCTTGATCACCGCAGATCACATGCAGGAGACTTCGTCACCTGCATGCCACCCATTCATACCACGGCCCCGGAGGGGCCGACGAATGTAGCCACGGGTGGAGCGCAGCGCAACCCGTGGACCGCCCGCCCCATCAATCCCCTTCGCCCCGTAGGGGCGAGGGAGGATATCCGATTCATCAACGTTCCACGGGTGACGCTCCGCCGCGATGCGGCTCCGCTCTACCCGTGGCTACAGGCCTCGGCACCTCCGGAGCCAGTGAGATGCCAACCCATAGAAACTCACGCGCACAACAGTCCCTGCCCCGTTTGGGTGTGCGCACAACACAAATTCTCGTCATCTTCATCCGACTCTCTGAATTGTGTTGGTGCCCGCCGGGTTTATCGCATACTTGAGATTCTCGACGACCCCGCTGCTTGTGCTCCGGGACCGATATGTGAGGGGAATGCGCTCCGGCGTCGGCCCCTGACCACACCCACTCGGTCGCCGACGTGTTCACGAACCTCACACACAAGGAGCAAGCCATGAGGGGAACGCACAGATTCATCACGATCGGCGTCGCGCTTTCGTGCACCGCGGCTATCACGCAGGCAGGGAACTTCGCGCTCGGGTACGGCGGGGGCGTCTCGTTCACGTCCACCCACACCGAGAGCGTCCCGGGTTCGGGCATCTACGACATCGGTGTGAACGACACCTTCTACTTCGAGCCCGGTGCCGGGGGATGGGAGAAGGTCCTCCTCCCGCCGAGCCAGGGGTTCATCCCCGGGCAGATCTACTGCATCAACGAGTGGTTCACATTCTGCCCGCCCCCAACAGGCGGGCCCTCGCAGCCGCTCGAAGACTGGCATGAGATCATCTCGTTCGGGCCGGACGGCAACCCGTGGGATGTCTGGGTCACCGATCTGGGCGATCCGGTGATCAGCTTCGATCCCGACTCACGCGAGCCGGTCCCGGGGCTGCAGTTCATGATCAGCACCGACGGCACCGGGCTGTGGTTCGATTTCGACCCGATCGACATCGGCCCGGGCGGGGTCACCCTGCACATCTCCAAGTACTTCCGCTACACCGGATCGACCGTTTCGTTCGACCCGGTCACCATTACCCAGTACCCGACCCCGACCCCGAGCTCGATCGCGTTGTTCGGGATCGCCGGGATCATCACGTGCAGACGCAAGCGTTGATCACGACGTCGTTCGCGATTCTGCCATCTCTTCGCATTCGGGAGCGCCCCGCGACATCGCGGGGCGATTCTCTATACGCCGCACGCCGGACACTCGGTCGTGAGGCGACAGATCAGCGATACCCGCACTCCGAGCACCGCCCGTTCTCATCGAGCGACTCGTACCCGCAGCGCGCACACCCCATCCCAGGCGCTCGCACGATCCACCCCGCGAGCGATGCGCTGAATATCGCCAGCAGCACGCCAACGCACATCAGCGGCACGCCGAAGAAGATGCCGTGCCACGTGCCGACGCCCATCCAGTTGCTCCACGCCTGCGCGATGTTGCCCGTGCCCCACAATCCAAACAGGATGCGGTTGGCCACCATCACAAGCCCAACAACGATCATGATCAGTGCGCAGCTACGCAGCACCCCCAGCACGATCGCCCGTGACCGATGAATCTTCGTATGGCGTCCAGTTGTGTGTGGTCCCCGCATGAGTCACCATACGGGCGGTCATGCCAAGCGGATCCGAGCGGATCACGCCAGCTCGTCGTCCGCCACGTGGTAGCGCGGGTCTTCGAGCACGTTGACCTCGACCATGTCGCCCGCCTTGTGCAGCAGCTTGGCGCACTCGAGACTCAGGTGGCGCAGGTGCAGGGTCTTGCCCGCCTTGCGGTACTTCTCGGCGAGGTTGTCGATCGCCTCAATGGCCGAGTGGTCCATCACGCGTGAGTTGGCGAACTCGATCACCACGTCGTCGGGGTCCTGCTTCGGGTCGAACATCTCCATGAAGTCCTTCACGGAGCCGAAGAACAGCGGGCCGTTGAGCTCGTAGGTCCGCGATCCGTCCGGGTCGTCACGCTTGACGATGTTGATGTGGCTCGCGTGCTCCCACGCGAAGATCAGCACCGACACGATCACGCCCACGATCACCGCGAGCGCCAGGTCGGTCATCACCGTCACGGCGGAAACCAGCACGAGCACGAACGCGTCCTTGACCGGGATCTTGCGCATGATGCGGAAGCTGGACCACTCGAATGTGCCGATGACGACCATGAACATCACGCCGACGAGGGCCGCCATGGGGATCCGCTCGATCAGCCCGGACCCGAAGAGGATGAACGCGAGCAGGAAGAGGGCCGCGCTGATGCCCGAGAGTCGCCCGCGTCCGCCGGACTTGATGTTGATCACGCTCTGCCCGATCATGGCGCAGCCGCCCATGCCGCCGAAGAACCCCGTCGCGGTGTTGGCGATGCCCTGGCCCACGCACTCGCGGTTGCCGCGACCGCGGGTCTCGGTCATCTCATCGATCAGCGTCAGGGTCAGCAGCGACTCGATCAGCCCCACACCCGCGAGGATGAACGCGTAGGGCGCGATGATCTTGAGCGTCTCCATATTGAAGGGCACGTCGGGCAGCGCGAAGCTTGGAAGCCCGCCCTTGATCGAGGCCAGGTCGCCGACGGTCTTGGTGTCGAGCCCGACAAAGATCACGATCAGCGACACGGCCAGGATCGCGACCAGTGAGCTGGGGATCTTCTTGGTGAGCTTGGGCAGGTAGTGGATGATGCCCATCGTCAGCGCGATCAGCCCGCAGAAGAGCAGCAGCGTTGAACCGGTCATCCAGGCGTGCGTTTCCACGCCGTCCACGACCTTCTTGGTCTGGAACTGCTCGAGCTGGGAGAGGAAGATCACGATCGCCAGCCCGTTGACGAACCCCAGCATCACCGGGTGCGGCACGATGCGGATGTACTTGCCCAGTCGCAGCAGCCCCACCGTGATCTGGATCACGCCCGTGAGCACGACCGCCGCGAAGAGGTACTGCACGCCGTGGGCCGCGACCAGAGAAACCATGACCACCGCCATCGCCCCGGTCGCGCCGGAGATCATGCCCGGGCGACCGCCGAAGATCGAGGCCAGCAGCCCGACCATGAACGCCGCGTACAGCCCGACCAGCGGGTCCACGCCCGCCACGAACGCGAAGGCGACCGCCTCGGGCACCAGCGCCAGCGCGACCGTCAGCCCCGACATCAGCTCGCGCTGGATGTTGTGACCATAACCCGTGCTCGCCTCGTCGCGAACACTCGTTGCGAGTGTGCTCATCATCGTGAAACTGCCCTTGTGCCCGGTGGTTGATCGAACGCATCGCGTACGACCCGAGTCAGGATGATTGGCGCACGATCCGCCCGATCAACCACCGCGCACGGATTGGGGGCAAATCCCCTTGGGAATCATGCAAACCCAGCACGGGACGCCCGTTATCTGCGCCTGACCCTTCCTGTATACTCGGGTTGGATCGAATCACGCAGGAGCCCCCCGATGCAGACCCCGCACCCAATCGCGATCACCGCCCCGCTCGCCTTCCTCCTGCTGCTCACCCTGGGCTGCGCGACCACAACACATGCACCCGGGGGCGCGGGCCCCGAGATCGGCGAGGTGCTCTTCCTCTCCGACCGCGACGGCGATTACGAGATCTACCTGCAGAACCTCTCCACCGGCAAAGTCGCCAAGCTCACCGACAACGACTCCACCGAGTTCGGGCTCTCATGGTCGCCGGACGGATCCGCGATCGCGTTCGGTCGGTGGAGCGATGGCAAACGCGACATCTACTCCATGCGCTCGGATGGCACGGGCGTATCCCGCCTGACCGATCACGAGGCCCACGACACCGCGCCCTGCTGGTCCCCGGACGGCTCGCGGATCGTGTTCATCTCCCGTCGTGACTCGGAACGGGGCGAGATCTACACCATGAACGCGGACGGCTCGGGCGTCACCCGCCTGACCGAGAACGACCGCTACGAGGAGGTACCGGCCTGGTCGCCTGACGGGAACCTCATCGCGTTCGGGGCGCTGGCCGGAGACACGAAGGACGACTCGTACCTGCAGATCTTTGTCCTGGACCTGCGGACCGGAGAGGATCGTCAGATCACGCAGCTCCCGGGGCACAACTCCGCCCCGCGATGGTCGCCCGACGGCACCCGTATCGCGTTCTATGGAAACGTCGGCGCGGGCTTCGCCGGCGCGGACATCTTTGTCGTCTCACCCGACGGTTCCCAGATGGTCAACCTCACGAACGACCCCGAGCCCGACTGGCAGCCGGACTGGTCGCAGGACGGCACCCGCATCGTCTGGACACGGGGCCCCGGGGATCCGCTCGATCTGTGGGTCATGAACGCCGACGGCTCCCAGGCACGCCCGATCGTTGAAGTGCGGGGCCGGGATGAGCAGCCCTACTGGCGGCCCGTACCTTCTATAGAGTAAATCTTCCGCTCGATCGATCCGTCGAAGCGAGCGGCATCGAGTCGCTGGCCATTCAGGAAGAACTCACCGACGCGGGTTGCGGGGTGTGCCTTTCATGCCGCCGCCGCCGGGGCGGTTGACGATGCGGGGGCCGCTGATCGAGGCGGGCTTGGACGGGTGGATGCCCGTGCCATCGTTCTCATCCCCCCCGTCATCTTCATCCTCTTCGCCGTAGCCGTCGCTGAAGCCGCGGCTTCCCGCATCCTCTTCCTGGGAATCGTGCTTGCTCGGTGGGCGATGCTCCTGGATCGCGTGCTCCCGATCCGTGGTCTCCATCTCCGCCATGTCGACGCGTGCGAACAGCAGCCGGCCTGCGGCCGTCTGCATCGAGCTGGTGATGACGAGCTCCCTGGTCTGCCCGATGTGCGGGTAGCCGTCCTCCGCGACGACCATGGTGCCGTCCTCGAGGTAGCCGACCGCCTGCCCGTGCTGCTCGCCCGGCTTGATCAGCTCGACGGTGATCATCTTGCCCGGGATCACGACGGGCTTGAGTGCGTTGGCCAGCTCATTGATGTTGAGCACGCGGATCTTCTGGATCGTCGCGATACGCACCAACGCCACATCAAGCGATACCAGCATCGCCGGCATCCGTGAGCAGAGCTCGACGAGGGCCAGGTCGACACCCTTCTTCTGGGTCTGGGTGTTGTCGAGGACGACGTCCACGCCGCTCATCTTCTGGAGCTTGTGGGCGATATCCAGCCCGCGACGCCCCTTGTTCCGCTTCATCCGGTCACGCGCATCGGCGAGCACCTGCAGCTCTTCGAGCACGAACTCGGGGATAACGATCGACTGCTGAATCAGGCCTGAGGCGGCGATATCCGCGATACGGGCGTCGATCAAGGCCGAGGTGTCGAGCACGAGCGGCATCGGGCCACGCATCTCCTTGGCGAACTCGACGTAAGGGATGACCAGGCGGAACTCGTCCTGGGTCTGCAGCACCATCGTGATACCGAGGTACGACAGCGAAACGCCCATCAGCACCTTGATCGCGGTGGTGAACGCGCCGATCGATTCCTGCAGGTCCCACGTCTGGACCACGAGGTCGATCACGGTGGAGAAGACCCATGCGGTCATCAGCCCGGCCATGAGCCCGAAGACCACGCCCGAGATCAGGGAGATCTTCTTGCGGGGGGTGAGCATGTCGATCGCGAGGAAGATCCCCGCGAGCACCAACGCCGTCGTGACCGGGATCCACCACTTCTGGGCGAAACCGATCTCCACCTCGTCCGCGTTGCGGTTGATGCTCAGCACGTACAGCAGCACCACGATCAGCATCAACGCGACAAAGCCGATGCGGATAAATCGCAGCAGCATTCTTTTGTTCAGATCTTCATGATCGCGCATAGTGACAATCCAAGCGAGTTCAGGCCCGGTGCTCTCGACAGAACATCACCACCCTGAACCCAGTATCTTCCTGCGTTGCGTCCCGCCCCCAGTCTAGCAGATATGATTCTGAGATTCGCCAAAAACTGGATGGATTCCAGATATCCAGATCACCTTTCAACCCGAAGATGGACCCGTGACGCCCGATACCCACGATTCAACCCAGAACGCCTTTATCAACCGCGACATGTCCTGGCTCGAGTTCAACCGCCGGGTCCTCGCTCAGGCGTTCGACGACGATACCCCCCTCCTGGAACGCCTGAAGTTCGTCGCCATCTTTGCCTCGAACCTGGACGAGTTCTTTATGAAAAGGATCGGGCTGCTCAAGTCGCGGGTCCGCCAGCAGATCGCCCACTCCCCGAACCGCCCCGACGAGCTGCCCCCGCTGCAGACCCTCCACGCCTGCTACGAGATGATCCGCGAGATGGAGGACAAGCTCGCCGCCGAGCTCGGCGACGAGATCATCCCCGCCCTCAAAGAGCAGGGCATCGAGATCGTTGAGTACGGGGAGCTGGGCAAGAAGAGCCGCAAGGCCGTGGATGACTGGTTCAACACCGCCGTCTTCCCGATCCTCACGCCGCTGGCCGTCGACCCCGGTCACCGCTTCCCGTTCATCTCGAACCTCTCGACCAACCTCGGGCTGATCGTGGAGCCCATCGAGACCAACCCGCACTCGGGCGACGAGCCGCGCTTCGCGCGGATCAAGATCCCCGCCGTCCTGCCCGCGTATATCCGGGTTGACGCCCTGCGATCGGGCGAGGATGAGCCCGACGAGCCCACGCCCGACGCCCCGGCCCGATACGTGCCCCTGAGCCAGATCATCATCAACAACCTCGATGACCTGTTCCCCGGCATGCGCGTGATCGAGGTCCTGCCGTTCCGCCTCACACGCAGCGCCGCGGTCGAGCTCGACGATGAGGACGTCGAGGATCTGCTCGAGCATGTCGAGGAAGAGCTCCGCATGCGCCGGTTCGCCAACGCGGTGCGAATACAGACGCCGCCCAACCCGTCGCAGCGGATCCTCGATTTCCTGACGGGCGAGCTGGGGCTCTCCAGGGACGACCACTTCTCACGTCCCGGCCCGCTCGCGTGCATCGACCTGTTCGAGATCGCCGCCATCGACCGCCCGGACCTGCAGACCACCCCGTGGAAGCCGGTGCGTCCGTCCGCCCTCTCCGACCCGGAAGCCGACATCTTCGCGAAGATCCGCGAGCGCGACATCCTCGTCCACCATCCCTACGAGTCGTTCTCGGATTCCGTGGAGCGTTTCATCGCCAGCGCCGCCAAGGACCCGGACGTGCTCGCGATCAAGCTGACCCTCTACCGCACCAGCCAGGACTCGCCGTTCGTGGACTCGCTGATCCGGGCCGCCGAGGAGGGCAAGCAGGTCGCCTGCCTCGTGGAGCTGCGTGCACGATTCGACGAGGAGAAGAACGTGACCTTCGCGCGCAAGCTCGAGGCCGCGGGCGTGCACGTCGCGTACGGCGTGCTGGGCCTCAAGACCCACTCCAAGTGCTCGCTGGTCGTACGGCGCGAGAAGATCCAGGGCAGCTGGGGGCTGCGGACCTATGCGCACCTGGGCACCGGGAACTATCACCCCAAGACCGCCCAGCTCTACACCGATATCGGGCTGCTGACCGCCGACGAGCAGATCACCTCCGACGTGGTCCGCCTGTTCAACATGATCACCGGGCTGAGCACCGGGCAGCACTACAACCAGCTCGTCGTCGCGCCGGACCACATGCGTAACCGGTTCATGGACCTGATCGACCAGGAGATTGTCAACGCGAAGGCCGGCAAGCCCGCCCACATCTACGCCAAGATGAACTCGATGGAAGACCGCATGATCACGGAGAAGCTCTACGAGGCTTCCAACGCGGGCGTGCAGATCGACCTGGTCGTGCGCGGGTTCTGCTGCCTCAAGCCCGGCGTGCCCGGGCTCTCAGAGCACATCCGTGTCCGATCGGTCATCGGGCGGTTCCTCGAGCACTCGCGGATCTACGTCTTCGCGAACGGGAGCGAGGACCCGCAGGACCACCTGTACTTCATCAGCAGCGCCGACTGGATGTACCGCAACCTGTCCAACCGGGTCGAGGCCGCCTGCCCCATCCACGATACGGACGCCAAGCTCCGCCTCTGGGAGATTCTCGAGGTCGCCCTGCGGGACCACCGCAAGAGCTGGCTGATGCAGCCCGACGGCTCCTACACCAGGCTCGAACCCCCGAAGGGCGCGGACGCCGAATCGCCCGAACGCCTCGGCACATTCGAAACACTGATGAGATCCACACGCAGCAGCCGTTCGATCATCTAACCCAATTCAGGGAACGAATGGCGGGCACACGCGTACCATAAAGGCATGCGCGCTCACTCAGTCATCACCGGGCTCGGACCCGTCTCTTCGCTCGGGCTCGGGGCAGACACGTTCTGGAACATGCTCAGCGAGGGCACTACCGCGATCGCTCCGATCGAATCCTTCGATCCGAGCGGGTTCCGCGTGCAGATCGCCGGCCAGGTGCAGGGCGCGAACATCCGTGAGCACGTCCCCAAGTCCTACCGCAAAGCGACCAAGGTCATGGCCCGCGACACCGAGCTCGCGGTCATCGCCGCGAAGCTCGCCGCCGACGACGCCGGGCTCAAGACACGCGGCTCTGACGAGAGCGACGAGGGGCACCCGATCGTGCCCGCGCGGGTGGGCTGCCAGATCGGGGCGGGCCTGATCGCCGCGGAGACCGAGGAGCTCGCGCGGGCCGTCGCGACGGCCAAGGACGATGAGGGCGTGTTCTCCATGAAAAAATGGGGGACGGAGGGCGAGGGCGAATCCGGGATGAACAACCTCCCGCCGCTCTGGCTGCTCAAGTACCTGCCCAACATGCTCGCGTGCCACGTCACGATCATCCACGGGCTCGAGGGCCCCTCGAACACCATCATGGGCGCCGAAGCCAGCGCGCTGCTCTCGATCGGTGAGAGCGCCCGCGTCATCGAGCGTGGCAGCGCCGACATCTGCTTCACCGGCGGGGCCGAATCGCGGATCAATCCGCTGGGGATCGTCCGCTGGGATTACGCGGGACGCCTCGCGCACGCCCAGGCCGACACAGACCCCTCCGAAATATGCAAGCCCTTCGACCCGGCCTCCACCAACGGGCTGCTCGGGGAAGCGGGCGGGATGCTCGTCATCGAACGCGAGGCGCACGCGAACGAGCGGGGCGCGACGCCCTACGCCCGGATCACCGGCTTCGGTGCCGCCCAGACACCACGCCCCTACATCCCCGCCGCCAAGGACATCCGGGGGCACGACGAGACCGAGCGCGGGCTCAGCGCCAGCATCTCGCTCGCCTTGAAGGAATCGGGACGCGCCCCCGACGATGTGGACGCGGTCTTCACGCTGGGGGTCGGCAACCCGGTGCTCGACGCGATGGAACTCGGCGCGATCCGGGAATCGCTTAGCGATGACAACGGGGCCATCCCGCCGATCGTCTCGATCGCTCACAAATGCGGCAACACGATGGCCGCCCACGCCGGGCTGCTCAGCGCCGCCGCCGCACTGTGCCTGAAACACGCCCAAATTCCCAAATCATCGATCGTTTACGGGCAGGCACGCAGCGACCGTGCCCCCAGAGTTGTGGTTGTGTGCTCTTCTTCATTGGGCGGACAAGCGGGAGCGATCGTGCTTGAATCTTGCGCATAAACCGCAGATTATTGGTTTTATTGAGGATCTGGCGATGCGGCTTTGCGCACTCCATATACTTGAGACCATCATGTTTGATTGATATAAATCCATGCAGGAGTCATTTAGATGCAGGAAAACAGAAATCATCAGCGTGGACGACGGCCGACTCCACTCTCCGACCTTGACCCCGCGCTCACGGAAATCAGCCGCAGGGTCATCGGGTGCGCTATCGAAACCCATAAGGAACTCGGCCCGGGTTACCCCATTGAGATTTATAGAAAAGCGCTCGCTCATGAGCTCAAGCATGAAGAGATCGCCTTCGAGTTCGAAAAGTCCTTCCATGTCGAGTTCGACGGCGAGAACATCGGCACCGTCACCGCGGATATGTACGTCGGCGACCGCTTCCTCCTGAAGATTCTCGCCGACAGCGACGAGGTCTCCGGCGGCGCCCGCTCCGAGCTGCGTGCCGTCCTCCGGGCCGCCGAGCTCGAGCTCGGGCTGATCATCAACTTCGGCCAGCGCCGCCTCAAAGACGGGCTCGTGCGCGTGCTCAACCCCGATGCCCTCCGCGCGGACGACGAGGAGGACTACGATGAAGAGGAAGAATCGGACTACGCCCACTCGACCGAGGAGTAACCTTCATGCCCACCGGCGACGCACATGGTGACCAACCCGCCCGCAAGCACCGCGTCGTCATCACAGGGATGGGCTGGGTCACGCCGCTCGGGCAGGGCCTCGATGAGGCGTGGGATAAGCTCCTCGGCGCCCAGAGCGCCGTCGGCCCCGTCACCCGATTCGATGCCTCCACCTGCTCAACCAACTTCGCCGCCGAGGTGAAGGACTTCGACCTGCGTGAGCATCTCGGCGACCGGGCCGCAGCGCACGCGGACGCGGGCATCTCCACCCAGTTCGCGCTCGCCGCCACCAGAGACGCATGGGACATGGCGGGCATGGACGACAACCCGCCGGACCTCGCCCGCGTCGGGATCTACCTCGGAGCCGGCGAGGGCGTGCTCGATTACGAGCCCTACATGGCCGCGAACATCAGCGGCTACGACCCCGAATCACGATCCCTCGACAACGCCGCCTGGGCCCAGATCGCCTACAGCGGGATGCGACCCGAACGCGAGGTCGAGCAGGAACCCCAGCTGACCTCGACCCACATCGCGTACGAGTTCGGCACCATGGGCCCGACGCTCAACTGCATGACCGCGTGCGCCGCGTCCACCCAGGCCATCGGCGAGGCCTTCGAGATCATCCGACGCGGCGATGCCGACGCCATGATCGCCGGCGGCTGCCACTCCATGATCCACCCGCTGGGCATGACCGGCTTCATGCGCCTGACCGCCATGTCCACCCGGCGCGACGACCCGCGGCACGCCTCGCGACCGTTCGACAAGTCCCGCGAGGGCTTCGTGATGGGCGAGGGTGCCGGCGTGCTCATCCTCGAATCGCTCGAATCCGCGCAGCGGCGCGGCGCCAACATCCTCTGCGAGGTTGTCGGGTTCGGCTCCACCGCGGACGCCTACCGCATCACCGACATCCATCCCGACGGCAAGGGCGGCGCGGGCGCGATGGCCGCGGCACTCGAGCAGGCCGGGATCGACCCGCACGCGACCGATGAAGGCGGACGCCCGCTGGTGCACTACATCTCGGCCCACGGCACCGGGACCCAGGAGAACGACAAAACCGAATCCGCGGGCGTCAAATCCGTGTTCGGCGACCTCGCCACCGAGGTGCCCTTCTCCTCCATCAAGTCCATGATGGGGCACCTGATCCAGGCCGCGGGTGCGGTGGAACTGATGACCTGCATCCAGGCGATCCGCACCGGCATCATCCCCCCCACCGGCAACCTCAACGAGGTGGACCCGGTCTGCGGGCTTGATCACGTGCCGCTCGAACCGCGAGACGAGAACCACCGGGGTGGCGTCGACGTCTGTCTGTCCAACTCGTTCGGGTTCGGCGGGCAGACCGACACGATCTGCGTCCGTCGGTTCCGGGATTGAACCCCGCTGATTCCTCCCCGCGCCCCGCGGGGAGGTGGTCCGCCGAAGGCGGATCGGAGGGGTCTTCTCCGTGTCATGAAGGCCACATCACCCACGCGGTTCAGGACCCCTCCGCCTCACTGCGCTCGGCACCTCCCCGCGGGGCGCGGGGAGGGACAAGAGTCCGCCTCACCCGGCGGCCGACCGAACGCTCGCCTCCGCCTCCTGCTGGTGCACATCGCCGACACCTCGACCCGAGATGTCGCCCACCATCGATTCCCATCGTGGGTCCCACGCGATCGCTTCGGGCGTGCAGCACGCGACGCTGCGACCGTCGCCGAGGGTGCGCAGCGCACTCTGCCCGCTCGCCTTGGCGTGCACAAACCGGTCGAGGAACAGCTCACGCATCCAGTACATCTCCTTGTTGGCGGGGGTCCGCACCGGGTGGCGACGCGCCGCGTGGGCCAACATCTCATCACTGACAAGATCGTCGGCCTTGTCACGCAGCGCGTCGACCCACCCGTACCCGACGCCGTCGCTGAACTGCTCCTTCTGGCGGTACAGGATCGGATCGGGCAGCCAGTCGCCCTCGCGGAACGCCTCACGGAGGATCGCCTTCTCGACACCCGCCCAGACGCCGCCCCACGCATCGCGCCCGGGGATCATCCGGTGGACCGGGTCGATGCTCATGCAATGGTCGACGAAGTCCTTGTCGAGCAGCGGGAAGCGCAGCTCGAGCCCGGATGCCATGGGCGCCTTGTTGGCCCGCATGACGTCGAACTGATGGAGCCGAGTCACCTTCCGCACGGTCTCCGCGTGGAACTCCTCGGCGCTGGGGGCCTTGTGGAAGTACAGGTACCCGCCGAAGATCTCGTCGGCCCCCTCGCCCGAGAGCACCATCTTGAACCCGGCCTCACGCACCCGCTGACCGAGCAGGTAGGTCGGCACCCCCGTGCGGACCTGCTGATCGCTCTCGATATGCTCGAGTGTCCTGGGCAACGCCGCCATCGCCTCCTCGATGGTGAAGCGGAACTCGTGGTGGATGGACCCGATGTGGCGCGACACCTCGCGCGCCTTGATCAGGTCCGGCGAGTCGTCGAGCCCGATCGAGAAGGTGTGGATCGGCCGCCCGGTCCGCTGGCGGTGCAGCCGCGAAGCAATCGACGCGACCAGCGACGAGTCCAGCCCGCCAGACAGCAAGACCCCCCACGGCGCATCGCTGCGGATCCGCTTGGCCACCGCGGTGATCAGGCGTGCCTGCACGAGGCGCGGGTTCGCGCTGCCCCCCGAGACCGGGCCGTCCGCCCACGCGGGCTTGTACCAGCGCACGAGTCGCATCCCGCCCTCGTCGTAGACCCACGCGGTGCCCGGCTCGACGAGCGCGACCCGGGCGCAGTCCTCGACCAGCGCCTTCATCTCCGATGCGAACCACACCGTGCCGTTCTCGTGCCAGCCGATGTACATGGGGCAGATGCCCATGTGGTCGCGACCCGCGATCCAGTACCCGCTGCGCGGGTCGACGTGGACGATCGCGAACTGCCCGTCGAGCCTGGCGAAGCCCTCCACGCCGTGACGCTGCAGCACGGGCCCGATGGCCTTGGAATCCGCGGCACACGCCGGGGTGACGCCCAGCTCATTGATCAGCTCGTCCGCGTTGTAGATCTCGGAGTTGCTGACCCAGACCCCGCGTCCGTCGTCGATGGGCTGGAGCCCGTCCTCGGGGGCCATGATCGCGAGTCGCTGGTGCCCGAGCCACCCGCCCTTGCCGCGCCAGATGCCTCGCTGGTCCGGGCCCCGGTGCTCCAGCAGGTCCAGCAGCTCGCTGCCCCGCACGCTCAGCGATAACGACGCGCCGCCCGATTGTTGTGTATCCAGGATGGTCAGAAATCCGCACATAGCTCACTCCACGCTCGTTCTCGGAGGGTCGCGTCGCGGAGGAGGCCCGGTTTGCACAAACCAAAGAAAAGGCCTCGTCCGAGACGAGGCCCTTGTGGTTCATTGTTGTTCGCCGCTCACGCCCAACGCAGACCAAATGCCTCGCCCATCCCGTTGGTAACGAGATTGACTTTGCAAATGCAGTTGGTCATCGGATTGGTTGAGAACTGGCTCATGGCACGCATGGTACATCGCTTCGCACCGAACTCAACCCCGGTTTCACAGATTTCACGCACATTCATCCAGCGCGAACGCGCTTCACAGTTATCGGCACCTCCCCAAAACGCCCAGATTCACGCGGGATCCGCCGACCAGCCGATGGAATGAATATGTCCAAGCTCGCGATGATCCAGGGATCCATCACCGGCATCGCGGTCGTCGGCGCGACCGCCGTCGTCGCGATGGTCGGGCTGCGCTTCGCGAAAGCCGACGCCGCCAACAGCGTGTACAAGTCGCGCCTGCAGGACCTCTCATCTGAGTACGAGTCGCTCCGCACGCACTACAACAGCGCGGTCCGCCAGACCGCGGTCACCGAGCTCGTCGTCCGGGACCGGACCGTCACGGTCCAGGTCCGCACGATCGAGGGCACCGTCGAAACGATCCAGACCGACGCGAACGCGGACAAGGAGATCTACGTCGATTTCGCCCTCATCGAGGGGCGCCTCTGGATCCGGCGCGTGTTTGACGCCGACACCCCCCCGTCGCAGGCCACACTGATCAATCCAAAGCTCGCGAAGGTTGATTGGAACAAGGGGAACGCGCTCGTCGGGCAGGCCGTCTACCGCCAGCTCGGCGAGGGGCGGTGGGTCGTGAACACCTCGGGCGACGGTGCGCTCGCGCTCACGAAGGTCCCCGAGGACCAGATCGTCAACCTCGCGCCCCCGCCAGAGATCGGCAGTTTCGACGAGATCCAGTCCGAGGTCGACGACCAGATCGACAAGGTCTCGTGGCGGGACGTCTTTGCCGCCGTGCTCGGCGACTGATCCGCTCACTCGCCGCGGGCCATCGCGACCCGTGTCACACCCAGGATCTTGCGCGTGCGCGTGTCCTGCACATACACGATGATCGACGCCTGCTCCCGATCCACATCGCTCGGCACATCGATCTCGATCGTCGCGTCGTCACCCTCGAGCGCCTCCACCTTGAACGCGCGCACCACGTTGTCGTGCTCCAGCGTGCGCCCCTTGTTCTCGCCCCGATCTGGTGTCTGCGACAGCCCACGCTCCACCACGGCCGCGACGACGTCCCAGTTGCGGTGGATCAGCTCGACCTCCATCTCCACGCGTGCTTGGATACGGACTGAGTTCACGCCACCCGCGCTGGCATCGGCGACGACCTCGACCGGTGCGGGGCGTTCGAGGGCTCGGTCGATCTCCTGCTCGGCCCGCTCCTTGTTCGAGCCGACAAAGCCCACCGCGCCGTTGACGATTATCTGCGGCGTGTACACCCGCTGATCCCGCAGGGTCTTGGCGTACGCCCGCTGACGCTCGCTCGCGGCCTCGGACGAGTACGGGTCCTTCCAGCCCAGGCGGTCCCAGTAGTCCACGTGGAAGCTGAGCACGTAGACATTCCGCCCGTCCTCGCGGGCCTCGTCCATCAGTTCGCTCGCCAGGCGGTCCGCGGGCGGGCAGCTCGAGCACCCCTCGCTCGTAAAGAGCTCGACCAGGGCGAACGGTTCAGCCGCGTGCGTTGCCATCGTGAGCATCATCCCCGCGAGTGCGGCCAGTACGGTCTTTGTGGGTTGCATACGCGCCAAACCGATCCTTTCCGCGATCTATTCCGATCGCGCCCCGCCCTTCCACAGGCACCAGTAGTGCACCGCCGCCGCGTGCCACACGATGTGGCGGTGCATCACGCCCATCATCACCTCGAAGGGCATGTCCTCGCCGTGGTGCACATCGCCCACCCGCTCCGGGTTCGCCCGGCACCAGCCCGCGAACCGAGCCGCGTCCGCCTTGAGCATCTCGACCTGTTCCGCGAGCCCACCGGGCATACTCGGCCACGAGGCCATCTCGTCCTTGCCCATGAACGCGCGCGAGTGGATGCGGAACACCTCGCACACGTGCGCCAGATGCCACGCCCCCGAACCCTCTTCGCTCGGATCGCCCATGCGCTCAAGCGGGTGCCTCTCGATCGTCATCCGCAGCGATTCGTACGGCTCATCGATTGTCATCAACACCTGCTCAACCAGCGCATCCACCCGTGTCGCGTGCTCTCTCATGCGCTGAGTCTACCACATCAGGGCGTCGCTACGCCGTACCCTTCGCTGAAGACCTCGACCGGGTCACCCACGCCGAGCGGGACCCCCGACGCCTGCCAGACCACGATCATCACCATCCACACCAGCGTGAACGCGACTGTGTAGGGGAGCATCATGGCGATCAGCGTGCCGATCCCGGCCTTGGGCGCGTACTTCTGCACGTACATCAGGATGATGACCATGTACGGGTTGAGCGGTGTGATGATGTTCGTCGTCGAGTCGCCGATGCGGTAGGCCGTCTGGGTCATCTCCGGGCGGATGCCGATCAGCATGAACATGGGCACGAAGATCGGCGCGAACAGCGCGTACTTGGCGCTCATCGACCCAACAAACAGGTTGAACACCATCGTGACGAGGATGAACGCGATGAGCAGCCCGCCCGCGCCGAACTGCTGGTTGAACAGCCACTCGCCGCCAGAGAACGCGAGCATGCGACCGAGCCCGGACTCCTCGAACGCGGCCACGAACTGGCCGGCGAAGAACGCGAGCACGATGATCGGCGCCATGGCGGCCATCGACTCGACCATCGTCTGGGCCGCGTCCTTGGTGGACTTGATGTTGCCGACCACCGCGCCGTACACGCACGCTGGGAGGATGGTGAGCACGAACATCAACGGCACAATCACCGCCACCCAGCGCGGGAACGGGCCATCGGTGCCATGCAGCGGCGAGCCCTCCCAGAAGACGAGCAGCGCGGTGAACGCAAGCCCGATCCCGAACGTCACAGCCGCCCAGATGAGCCCCTTGGTCTCCTCGGGCTTGAGCGTGCCGTGCCCGCCGAGTGTGGATGCGTGGGCTGGGTCTGGCCCACCATCCTCCGGCGACTTCGCGGCCAGGCGTTTCTCGACGAACATCGCGGTGACCGCCCAGCCGACGAAGGTCAGCACGATCGTCGACGCGGCCATGAAGTACCAGGCCGCGGTTGCCGCGACGGCGCGGTCCGCGTCGATCGTTTGTGCCGCGTCCTGCGACAGGTTGCTCATCAGCGGCTCAAGACTCGTGATCAGCAGGTTCGCATTAAACCCGGCCGCAACCCCCGCGAACACCGCCGCGATCCCCGCCAGGGGCGAGCGACCCACGGCCAGGTACGCCAGCGCCGCCAGCGGCGGGAGCACCACGTAGCCCGCGTCCGAGCCGAGCGAGCTCATGATGCCGAGGAAGATCATCGCCGGCGTGAGCAGGGTCCCGGGGACGCGCGAAAGAGCCGCACGCAGCAGCGCGGAGATCAGCCCCACCCGCTCCATCGGGCCAATCCCGAGCATCCCGAGCAGGACCACCCCCAGCGGCGCGAACCCGAGGAAGTTCGCTTCCATGCTCGAGAGCAGCCAGTACCACCCCTCGCTCGTGATCAGCGACTGGGCGAACATGACCTTTCCATTAGTGACCAGCTGCGGGGGCGTTTCGGGGTCGCCGTCCGTGTCCACAGGGATCTTCTCAAACACGGCCCACCCGCGGTCCGCGACGTTCACGGGCTCGCCGTCGGGCCCGGCGACGATCTCGCCGGTCGCGTCGATGACGAGTCTCGCCTTTAGGTCGTTCGGATCGTCGTCCTCAACGACGATGCTGGCCGGCTCGAAGACCTCGCCCTCCTCCGTGACACTCACCCGCCCGATCACCCCTCGCTGCTCATCGACCCCGCCCTCGCGCGTCGGATCGTCGACCCACCGCACCTCGAAGCCGCTGGGCAGGTCGGGGGATGCGAAGTGGCTCAGCCCCAGGACGATGAACAGCCCGATCAGGAACAGGAACGCCGGGTCGGGCAGCTTGTTGCCCAGCCACTCAACGCCGTTGAGGGCCTTGCCAAGGATGCCCACCTTGGGCGCGTCAGATGGATTCGATACGTTTTCATTCGACATGCCGCCCAGTGTCGCCGATCTGCCACACACCCGCAACCCGCATGAGCAACTGTTGAACCATCTTCCCCGAAGGCGGATGGCTGATCCCTGATGGCTTCCCCCCCTACACTTCCGCTCAACCCAAAGGGAACAGGAAATGACCGCAAACGCCGAGCAAACCGAATCTTCCGTCAAGTCCATGGACGACATCATGTCGCTGTGCAAACGCCGCGGGTTCATCTACCCCGCCTCCGAGATCTACGGCGGCGTGAACGGCTTCTGGGACTACGGCCCCCTCGGCGCCCAGCTCAAGAAGAACCTCCGCGACGCCTGGTGGACCGACGTGGTCATGAAGGGCTGCGACGGCAAGCTCGGCCCGAACGGCAAGCCCGTCGAGATCGTCCCCGTGGACTCTTCCATTATCCAGAACCCCAAGGTCTGGGAGGCGTCCGGGCACGTCGGCGGCTTCAACGACCCCATGGTCGACTGCCGCGAGACCAAATCGCGCTACCGCGCCGACCACCTCATGTGCATGGGGCAGAAGGGCGACTCCACCGGGCAGATCTACGCGTTCATCGAGAACGACGACAAGTCCTTCGAGAACGCCCTCAAGAAGCTCAGCAAGTACAAGAAGACCGAGCTGTCTAAGGACGACATCGATCTGTGCCCGCTGACCGACCTCTCCGCGGACGAACTGGCGATCACCGTCGGCCCGGATGCGAAGGAGGTCGGCACGCTCACCGAGCCGCGCGCCTTCAACCTGATGTTCAAGACCGTCCTCGGCGCCACGGGCAACATGGAGGACAACGCCGCGTACCTCCGCCCCGAGACCGCGCAGGGCATCTTCATCAACTTCAAGAACGTCGTGGACACCACCCGCGTCTCCGTCCCCTTCGGCATCGCCCAGACCGGCAAGGCATTCCGCAATGAGGTCACGCCGCGCAACTTCACCTTCCGCAGCCGCGAGTTCGAGCAGATGGAGATCGAGTTCTTCTGCCACCCCGACGAGGCCGCGGACTGGTACGCGTTCTGGCGCGACTGGCGGATGGAGTGGTGGCAGTCGCTGGGGCTCGAGGGCGACAACCTCATCCTGCGTGAGCACGATTCCGACGAGCTGGCCCACTACGCGAAGGAGGGCGCGGGCACCTCGGACATCGAGTACCGCTTCCCCTTCACCGCGCCGGGCTTCGGCGAGCTCGAGGGCATCGCGGACCGCACCAACTTCGATCTCAAGCAGCACGCCGAGCACGCGGGCGCCAAGCTCGAGTACTTCGACAACACCCGCGGCGAGCTGGCCAAGAACGGGCAGCCCAAGGGCGAGCGCTACCTCCCCCATGTCATCGAGCCCTCCGCGGGGCTCGACCGGGGCGTCCTGGCGCTCCTGTGCGAGGCCTACACCCCCGATCCGGACCGCGCATCGGGCGTGTACATGAAGTTCCACCCGCGCCTGGCCCCGATCAAGGCGGCCGTCTTCCCGCTGGTCAAGAAGGACGGCATGCCCGACGTCGCCGCGCCGCTGGCCGCCAAGCTCCGCCAGCGCTTCGGGCACCTGGGCACCATCGAGTACGACGAGAAGCAGTCCATCGGTAAGCGCTACGCCCGCATGGACGAGGCCGGCTGCCCCTTCTGCTTCACGATCGACGGCGACACCCTCACGGACAACACCGTCACCGTCCGCCACCGCGACACGCTCGATCAGGAACGCATCGCGATCGACGCCGTCCCGGATTACCTCGCGGAGAAGTTGGGGCTCTGATCGTGTGCGCCTGGTCCGCTGGCCATATTTTGGACAGAATGGACCCGATTCCTGAATAGAGACCCCGTTTCCCGAAACTCACCCGCCGCATTCCCATAAAACTACCCGCCGCTTCGTCTGGAGCGGATCCTCGACGCGCTTGAAGGGGTTACGGATATGGGAATCGGGAAAGTACTGGTGGCCACCGCCATCGGCATCGGCGTTTTGGGTGGGATCGGCTTCGTCGTCTACAAATCCCCGATCGGGCAGCAGCTCGTCAATCGCGGGAATCAGGACGAGGCCGGCATCCCCGTGATCATGGAACCGGTCACATTCGGCGATCTCGAGCGAACCGTCTCCGCGCCCGGCTCCATCGAGCCCAAGCGCCTCATCAACATCTCCTCCCAGGTGTCCGCGAAGGTCCTGTCATTGCCCTTCGAGGAGGGCGAGCAGGTCAAGAAGGGCGATGTGGTTATCCGACTCGACCCACAGGACCTTGTCGCGGCACTCGATTCTGCGAAGGCCGGGCTCGCCGGGCAGGAAGCGTCACTGGGCGGGGCCGAGGCCGCGCTCATCAACGCACGCCTGAGCTACGAGCGCCTCCAGCAGCTCAACGAGACCGGCGACGCGACCAAGGCCGAGCTCGATTCCGCGGAGGCCTCCTTCCTCCAGGCCCAGTCGAACAAGCAGGTGCTGATCCACCAGATCGAGCAGGCCCGCGCCCAGATCGAGCGTGCCCAGAAGGACCTCGACAACACCACGATCACCTCACCGATCGACGGCGTCATCACCTCGCTCAACACCGAAGAGGGCGAGACCGTCATCGTCGGCACCACCAACAACCCGGGCTCCGTCATCATGGAGATCGCGGACCTCTCGCAGATGCTCCTCAAGGCACAGGTCGACGAGGCCAACATCGCCCCCGTCGAGGTCGGGCAGGACGCGAAGATCTTCATCAACGCCTACACCGACCGCGAGTACGACGGCAAGGTGCAGAAGATCGCCCTCAAACGCCAGGTCGCCGCCGACGGCACGGGCACGTTCGAGGTCGAGATCCTCATGAACCTGCCCGAGGGCGAGACCCTCTACTCGGGTCTCAGCGCCTCGACGGACATCGTGGTCGAGCACTTTTATGACGCGATGATCGTGCCCTCGCAGGCCGTCGTCGATCGGCGGATCGAGGAGCTGCCCGAGGACATCAAGACCGGCACCGAGCTGATCGACCTCAACAAGACCTTCACCCGCGTGGTCTACCGCGTCGTGGACGGCAAGACCATCGCCACACCGGTCGCGGTTGGCCCCTCCGACCTGACCCAGACCGTCATTACCGAAGGGCTCAGCCGTGACGACATGATCGTCACCGGCCCGTTCCGCGTGCTCGTGGATCTCAAGCACGACCGCGCGGTCCGTGACGAGAAGGAAAAGACGCAGGAGCAGCCCGAATCCGACGTGGCTGCGTCCGACGAGGCGGCAGCGGACGAACCCGCATCCGATGATACCCCAGCCGGGGAAGACGACACGCCGGGGAGCGATGACGGCAAAGCAGCGAGTGAGTCGACGAGCGAGGAGCAGCCCTGAGCATGGCGGGTGATCGCAGCACCAACCCGACGATCCGCATCCGCGGGCTCAAAAAGATCTTCCGCGTGGGCGACGAGCGCGTCCGCGCGCTCGACGGCGTGGATCTGGACATCTACCCCAACGAGTTCGTCGCCATCATGGGCGCATCCGGCTCGGGCAAGTCCACGCTGATGAACATCCTGGGCTGCCTCGACAAGCCCACCAGCGGCCAGTACATCCTCAGCGGGCACCCCACGCACAAGATGGGCATGGGCAAGCTGGCGCAGGTCCGCAACCAGGAGATCGGTTTCATCTTCCAGAGCTACGAGCTGCTCTCCCGCTCGACCGCGTTGCGCAACGTGATGCTCCCGATGCTCTACTCCAAGCAGCACCTCTTCAGCGCCCGCAAACGCGCGAAGGAAGCGCTGCGACTCGTCGGGCTCGATGACCGCATGACCCACCGCCCCAACCAGCTCTCGGGCGGGCAGCGCCAGCGCGTCGCGATCGCGCGGGCGCTCGTCAATCAGCCCTCGATGATCCTCGCGGACGAGCCCACCGGCAACCTGGACTCGAAGACCACCGTCGAGATCATCGACCTGTTCAAGCAGCTCCACGAATCCGGGCAGACCATCGTCATCGTGACGCACGAGGAGGACGTGGCCGGGCACGCGGGGCGGATCGTGCGCCTGCGTGACGGGCGGATCATCTCCGACCACCCGTCGCACGAGGACCCGATCCACCTCGACTGGGTCAAGCGGATGAGCGAGGGGCGTGCGCAGATCACCGAGGCCGAGCTCAAGATCAACGCGAAGGCCGACGAGGAGCGCAAGCGCCGCCTCGAAGAGGAAGGAAAGAACAAGCGATCCTTCTTCTCGCTGCGCAAGTCCGAGTCCGAGCCGATCGCGACCAACGCCGAGGAGGACAAGTCATGAGGGTGCTGCTCTCCCCGGTCATCTTTGTCATCCGCCTGCTCTGGCAGACGGTGTTCCTCGCGCTCGGTCAGGTCTGGGCGAACAAGATCCGCGCCGTGCTCACGGCGCTGGGCATCATCATCGGCGTGATGGGGGTGACGGGCGTCGGCACGCTGCTCAACGCGATGGAGGACTACGTCCTGGAACAGTTCGAGGGCATCGGCGCGAAGAAGATGTGGGTCTGGGGGCAGGTCCCCGAATCCAAGCGCTCCGTCATGAGCTGGAGCGACGCGAAGCTCACCACGTACGAAGCCAACCTGATCCTCGAGCACGCCACCCAGATCGAAACGCTCACGCCCGGCTGCCGGGCAAGCTGGGAGGTGGCCAACGGGAAAAAGGTCCTCCAGGGCGTCCGCGTCACCGGGATCTGGCCGACGTGGCACGAGATCGAGGACCGCCAGGTGCTCTTCGGGCGACCGTTCTCCCGCATCGACGACGCGGAGAACCGCCAGGTCTGCCTCATCAACGAGCACGGCATCGAAGAACTCAACCTCGACACGGACCCGGTGGGCGATTACATCCTCGTCGACGGGCGGCGCTTCCTGATCATCGGGATCATCGAGACCAAGGAAGTCAGCCCCATGATGGGCGGCGGCGAGGCCCGGGCCGAGCTCTACATCCCCTTCTCCACGCACAAGATGATGAACCCCTACACCTGGACGGACTTCACGCTCCAGATGGTGGACTCGGAAAAATCAGAAGACGCGAAGGCGGAGATCCGCTTCATCCTCCGCAATCACCGAGGGCTCGACCCCGATGACGAGGACACGTTCGACATGTTCGTCATCCAGAGCGCGATCGAGGACTTCAACACCATGTCCAGCTACATCACGGTGGTGCTGGCGTTCGTGGTGGGCATCTCGCTCGTGGTCGGCGGCGTGGGGATCATGAACATCATGCTCGTCTCCGTCTCCGAAAGAACACGCGAGATTGGGCTCCGCAAGGCGATGGGCGCCAAGCCACCCGTTGTCCTGACGCAGTTCCTCGTCGAAGCGGTCGTGCTCTGCCTCACAGGCGGCCTCATCGGGATCGCGGTCGTGCAGGTGCTCGTCGCCATCGTGCCGCTGATCCCCAACTCGCCCATCGAATCGCTCAGCATCCCCGCGTGGGCGATCATCGTGTCGCTGGTTTTCTCCAGCGCCGTCGGCATCATCTTCGGCATGTTCCCCGCCATCAAGGCCTCCATGCTCAACCCCATCAACGCCCTCCGACACGAGTGAACCCACACACGTGACCCGCAGCACCACACGCACATGACACACACACGAACCCGCGCCGCCGTTGCACTCGCCTCGCTCCTCCCGCTGCTCGCCGGGGGCTGCACCTCCAACCCGTTCGGCAAGGACCCGCTCGATAAGCACACCATCGCGGGACCCGAGCGCCTCCGCTCGATCAACGCGCTGGTCCTTGAGCAGCGCGAGCACGCGCCCGATGAGCAGCCAACCGCAGAAGAATCGCTCCAGGACGCGCGGGACCGCTTCGCCGGCGTGGAGCGGGTCGAGCTCTCGCTGGACAACGCACGCATCGCCGCGATCGCCAACAACCTGAATCTCAGCGCGACCCTGATCTCGCCCACCATCGCCGCCGAGCAGGTCTCCGAGGAGGAGGCCCGCTTCGAGTCCGTGTTTACACTCAGCGCCAGCGTCCGCGACAACGACGACGCCGTCGCCTCCGCGCTCGACAGCTCCCAGTCCACCTCGCGCTCGATCACCCCCGGCATCCGCGTCCCGCTGCGCACGGGCGGCGAGCTGAGCATCAACCTCCCGATCTCGCGTTTCGAGACCGACAACTCGTTCTCGCTCCTCAACCCCGCGTACACCTCGGACCTGAACTTCTCGCTCTCGCAGAACCTGCTCCGCGGTGCCGGGCGCCGGGCCGCGACGCACTCGATCCGGCTCGCGGAGTACAACCGCCAGATCTCCGAAGCCCAGACCAAGCTCGAGGTCATCCGCACGCTCGCGGAGGTCGATCGGGCCTACTGGCGTCTGTATGCCGCCATCCGCGCCCTCGAGGTGGTCGAGCAGCAGTACAAGGTCGCCCAGGCCCAGTTCGACCGCGCCGAGCGCAAGGAACGCGCCGGCTCCGGGACCGAGGTCGATATCGTCCGCGCCCAGTCCGGGCTCGCGGACCGCGCGGAGCAGATCATCCGCGCACAGAACGATGTCTCCCTCCAGGAACGCGCCCTCAAGGCCCTGCTGAATATCGACGGGCTCGATGTCGACTCCGCGACGCACCTGGAGCCGGCATCCCCCCCTGATCCGGTGGAGTACGCGTTCGATGCCCCCCACCTCGTCCAGGCCGCCCTCGACAACCGGATGGAGCTGCTCGAGCTCGAACTCAACCTCGCCCGCGACGCCGCCAACATCGCCTTCGCCGAGAACCAGGCCCTCCCGCTTGTGGCCCTTCAGTACACCTACGGCGTCAACGGGCTCGGGGGCACGCTGGACAACTCGATCGACACCCTGGGGCGCAATAACTTCGAATCGTGGTCCATCGGGCTCAACGCCGAGATCCCCCTCGGCAACGAGCAGCGCAAGTCCTCGCTGGCCCAGTCGATCCTGACCCGCCTCCAGACCCTCGCCACCCGCGACGCCCGCGAGCAGGCGATCACCCGCGAGGTCTACGACGCGATCGACCAGCTCAACAGCACCTGGAACCGGATCATCGCGGCCCAGCAGGCCGTCGAGCTCAACGCCCGCGTTCTTGAGGCCGAGCAGCGTCAGTTCGACGTCGGGCGATCCACCACCACCGACGTGCTGGACGCGGACGCGAACCTCGCGAACGCCCGCCTGAGCGAGATCCAGGCGATCGTGGAGTACCAGGTCGCCCAGATCGATCTCGCGTTCGCGACGGGCACGCTGCTCGGGCAGACCAAGGTCGACTGGGTCCCGCGCGACCCGCGCGCGGGCGACGGCGAGGCCCGCGCCCGCGAGGGCGTCACGCCCTACCGACCCGCGTCGGGCATACTCGTGTCTCCCTGACGCCAACGCGCGCAAAAATCCGAACGATTTGAACGTGCACAAGCGCACGCGATGAAGTCGTTCATCGTGCGCGCCGATGTGTTACCAGTCATGGATCACGACACGAAGCAACCGACACCAGACCCCGCCGGCGAGCCCAAGCGCGACGCCGAGCAGATCGCCGTCAGCGCCGAGGAGCTCATGGAGCTCATCCGCTCCGGGCAGGGCCGCGATGTCAACGAGCTCGTGAAACGAACGCTCCTCGACCGCCACGCGGCGTAAGCACCAACCAAGCTTTCAGTTCTCCAACTGAACAACAGCCGCGGGCTTTGAGCGCCCCGCGGCTGGTGTTCATTGCGCTCTTTGTCCAACGTCGGTTACGGGCAGCCGTTCTGGAACGCGACGAGGAACGACGACACGTCGAAGAAGTTGAAGTCGCCGTCGCCGTTGAAGTCCGCCTGCGGGTGCTGGGCCTGATACATCGTCAGGAACGCGGAGACGTCGAAAAAGTTGAGCTCGCCATCGCCGTTGAGGTCGCCCCGGCAGATCAGCGCGAAGATGGTGTATCGCCCCGGCGGCACATCGTTCAGGAAGGTCTGATCCCCGTTGGCCCAGTTGATGATGATCTCGTCGGCGAAAGGATCCGCCCCGATGCCGAAGTGGATGCTCAGCTCGCTCTGGCTCAGGAAGTTGCTGCCGCCGTCCATGTACCGGAGCTGATTCCCGCTGGCGCTGATGAGCTCGACCCGCGTCCCGAACCCATTGGGCGCGAGGTCATCCAGGGCGCTGGTATCCAGATCGAGCGTGATCGAGTTGATGTCGTCACCGCTCAGATCGTTGCGGTAGTAGCGGTGCTTCTCGCGTGCCTGTATCAGCACGATCTCCTGATCGCCGTCGCCATCGAAGTCGCCGTGCACCACGCCGCGCCCCTGACCCATGTCGTTCATGCCGCAGGTGCTGGCGATATCGACGAAGTTGGCCGTGCCGTCGTTCTGATACATGCGCGAGGGGGTCATGTCCAGACCCGAGTTGTTCATGCCGTTGGTGGCGAAGATGTCGAGATCGCCGTCGTGGTCGATGTCCAGCGAGAGCGCCCCCCAGCCCCAGTACCCGAAGTTCACGCCGCGGGCCATGGAATCTTCCACGAAGACGTGCGGCGTCGCGGTGCCCATGTACAGCATGTTCCCCGTCCCGCTGGGGTTCGGGATGCCGTCGGCGCCGATGCGGCTCGTGACATACCAGTCGAAGGTTCCGTCGTTGTTGTAATCGCCGAACGAGTTGCCCATCCCGTTGGTGTCCAGGCCCGTGCCGTTGCCGGGCGTCAGGTTCGTGAACGTGCCGTCGCCGTCGTTCCGGAAGTACTTCGAGGTCTCGAAGTCCGCGACGAACAGCAGCTCGGGGTAGCGGTCGCCGTCCATATCAACGAAGCGCGGGGCGTACCCGCGCAGGCCGGAAACGCCGGTGATGTCGATATCCAGTGCCGTGAGCGTCACGTCCGTGAACGTGCCGTCGCCGTTGTTCCGGTAGAGCGAGCTGCCGCCGTACCAGCCGGCGACCGCCAGGTCGAGGTCGCCGTCGAGGTCATAATCCCCGAACGCGGGGCTCATCGCGTCCGCGAGGAACCGGTTGTTCCCCTCGCCCACGCCCGCTGTGGCCGTGACGTCGGTAAACGTGCCGTCGCCGTTGTTCCGGTAGAGCACGCTCCAGTCGTACTCGTAGCTGTCGGGGGGGCCGAGCGATGTCACCATCAGATCGAGCCAGCCGTCGTTGTTGTAATCGCCGACCGCGACGCCCGAGCCCTTGTGCACGCGATCGACACCCCAGGCGGCCGCCTGGTCCGTGAAGTTGCCCGAGCCGTCGTTGATGTATAGGTGGTCCGTCGAAGCCGAGCCGCCGATGATGAACAGGTCGAGATCACCATCATTGTCAAAGTCGCCCGCGGCACCGCCAGGCGTGAAGAACTCGACGTTGAAGTCCGTCTCCAGACTCATGTGAGGCATCCCGAGACCGACGGCGTCCGTCTGGTCCGAAACCAGCGGATCGCCCGCAACCGCAGGACCAGCAGCGAAGATCATCGCACACACCACACCAGACGCATAAAACCGTCCGGCTTGTACATCATTCAACATATCGATCTCTCCCGAACTCTCTAGAGACGCTCCTCCGGTATCGGCACGAAATCCGTAGCGATACCGCCCCTCTATGCAGACACCACAAGGGTACCCGATGCGGATCGCCATTCACAGCACAAAGTGTGCAGATGGCACCCACGCCACCAAAGTTATCGGGCCATGATCACGGGCACCCGCCCTGATATCCGGTCAGGAACGCCGAGACATCGAAGAAGTTGTGCAGCCCGTCCCCGTTCACGTCGCCCTGCGGGTGCTGCTGCTGGTAGAGGGTGAGGAACGCGCTGACATCGAAGAAGCTGAGCATCCCGTCCCCGTTGAGATCCGCGGAGCACCCCAGCGCCCGGATCGTGTACCGGCCCGGGCGCACGCCGACCAGGTCGGTCCGGTCGCCGTTCGCCCAGAGGATGCTGATATCCGCGGACTGATCGGTCCCGATCCCGAAATGCACGCTCAGCTCGCTCTGGCTCAGGTAGTTGCTCCCGCCGTCCAGGTACCGCTTCTGTTGGCCAGCATCGCTCGTCAGCTCAACCAGCGTCCCGAAACCGTCGGGCGCCAGCCCGCTCACCGCGCTCGTATCGAGCTCGAGCGTGATGGCGTGCGCGTCGGGCAGGCCGGCGATCTCGTTCTGGTAGTACACCATCGCCTGGCGCGCGTTGAACATCACGATGTCCTGGTCGCCGTCGAGATCGAAGTCCGCGCTCAGGAGCCCGCGCCCCGCGCTGCGAACGTCCATCCCGCACAGTGGCGCATCATCAACGAAGGCACCGCTCCCGTCGTTGACATACAGGATGGCGGGGTCGTCCGTGAACGAGCCGTCGAAACCGTTGGTCTCATAGATATCCAGGAACCCGTCTTGGTTGATGTCGATCGAGATCACCCCCCAGCCCCAGTACCCGAGGTTGCAACCGGAGGCGACCGAATCCTCAACGAACACGTGCGGCGTCTCCGTGCCCACGTAGAGCATGTTCCCCGACCCGTTGGTCTGCGCGTGGTTGATGCGTGAGCTGACATACCAATCGAAGACGCCATCCCCGTTGTAATCGCCGAACGTGTTGCCCATCCCGTTTGAGTCCAGGCCGGTGCCGTTTCCCGGCGTATGGGATGAGAAGGTGCCGTCGGCGTTGTTCACGAAGTAATGCGAGGTGTAGAAGTCGGCAACCCAGAGCAGTTCGGGGTAGCGATCGCCGTCCATATCCACGAATCGCGGCGCGAAGCCGCGGTTCGCGGACAGGTCCGTATCCAGTGCCATCGCCGTCACATTACTGAACGTCCCGTCACCGTTGTTTCGAAACAGACGGCTCCCGCCCAGCCACCCGGCCACCGCCAGATCGAGGTCGCCGTCGAGGTCGTAATCACCGAACGCGCTGCTGAACGTATCACCCTGGAACGCGTCCGCGATGCTGACCCCCGCGGCCGCTGTCACATCGGTGAAGGTCCAGTCCCCGTTGTTGCGATACAGCACGTTGTGACCGGGCTCGCGCACGCCGGGACGCCCGAGCGAGGTGACGTACAGATCCAGATCGCCATCGTTGTCATAGTCACCGACAGCCGCGCCGGTGCCCTGGTGCGTGCGGTCGATACCCCAGGCAGCGCCCTGCTCAGTGAAATGGCCCGTGCCATCGTTGATGTACAGGCGATCAACACCGGCGGACCCACCGATGACGAACAGGTCCTGGTCCCCGTCGTTGTCGAAATCGCCGGCCGCGCCCCCCGCGCCCATAAACTCAACATCGGGTCCCTGATAGACCGTCGCGTGGACCCCGTCGAGCCCCACGCTCTGCGCCCGTTCTGTCACCACCGGGGGCGAAGCCCACCCCCACGAAACGATGCCCGCGCACGCCACGCCCAGAGCCATAGCAGCACGGGCCGAATGTGCATTACACATCGCGACCTCGCCACGCAATATACAGGTTCGATCGTGACCCCCACGATCCCCCACCGGTGTTTACCACCGGCAGATCTAATCTAGCGGATAGTGAGCCGCGATGGAAGCTCTATTCTGACGCGAAGCGTCTGAATCTTGCCGAGGGCCACCCCCGGCCGGGAAGCCGCCTCAGGCCGCCAGATCGCCGCTGTTGGTCACGCTCCAGCGAACCGCGAGCCGCAACAGCTTGTCTCGATCGATCGGCTTGGTCGCGTAGTCGTTGCACCCGACACGCAGGCACCGGTCACGGTCCCCGCTCATGGCGTGGGCCGTCAAGGCGATGATCGGCGTCCGAACGCCGCTGCTCCGCATCTCCTGCGTCGCGGTGTACCCATCCATGACGGGCATCTGCATATCCATGATCATCAGATCGAACGGGCCCTGGTCCCGCTCAACGCCGATGCCATCCTGTCCGTTCTGCGCAATGACGACTTCCGCCCCGACCTTCCGCAGGTAGTACGAGATCAGACGCTGGTTGTCCGGCCCGTCCTCGATCAGCAGCACCCGCTTGCCGATCAGGTCGTGCCGCTTGACCACGGTTTCACTGGGTCTGACCGACTCCGATTGCATCGTCGAAGGATGCTCCATCTCGACACCATCGATGCACCCGGTCTCGACACGGAGAACGAACTCGCTCCCTTTGTGAAGCGTCGACGTGAAGCCGATGCTCCCGCCGAGCATCTCCGCCAGGCGCCTGCTGATCTGCAGCCCGAGCCCGGTGCCGCCGTAACGCCTCGTAGTCGACGCGTCCGCCTGCACAAAGTTCTTGAACAGTCGCTCTCCGTCCTCCCGGCTCATCCCGATCCCGGTGTCCAGGACCCGCACCACGAGCACGGGCGCATCGGCGGAACGCTCGAAGCCGGCCCGGATCTTCACGCCGCCGACCTCGGTGAACTTGACCGCATTGCCGACGAGGTTCATCAGGATCTGGCGCAGGCGGACCGGGTCGCTCTGTATCTCGGATGGGATCTCGCCGTCGTAGCAGACTTCCAGCGTCAGGTTCTTCGCCTTCGCCCGGATCCGCATGAGCCGCTCGACCTCCT
Source organism: Phycisphaerales bacterium UBA1924 (assembly GCA_964229845.1). Classification (GTDB taxonomy): domain Bacteria; phylum Planctomycetota; class Phycisphaerae; order Phycisphaerales; family UBA1924; genus UBA1924. The sequence goes on along the minus strand of CAXREY010000018.1, from coordinate 233,898 downwards.
CGATGATCGCCCGCGGCGACACCGCGATGCTCTCGAGCGTCATCTTGCCCGCCTCGATCTTCGAGATATCCAGGATGTCGTTGATCACGGTCAGCAGGTGCTCCCCGTTTCTGCGGATGGTCTCGACGTGCTGCTGGCGGGTGTGCTCACGGATCGTCGGCTCACCGAGCAGCTCGGCATACCCGACGATCGCCGTCATCGGCGTGCGGATCTCGTGGCTCATGTTCGCGAGGAACGCGCTCTTGGCGGCGTTCGCCTCTTCCGCCGCCAGCTTCGCGTGCTCGAGTTCCAGCTCGACGTTCTTCTGCTGCGTCACGTCCTGGAACGCGCCCGTAAGCCCGATGCAGGACCCGTTCTCGAACACGGGCTCGCCCATCGCGCGCACCCAGAGCCGGTTGCCCCGAGCGGTCACAACCTCGGTCACCAGGTCCCACGGCGTGCCCTGCTCGATCCCGTCGCGGACCGCTCGCTCGATCGTCTCACGCGCCTCCCCTGCCGCATAAAAACCGATCGCCCCCTCCACTGTTGGCACAAAGTCTTCACCCACCTCGTGGATTCGGCGAACCTCCTTGGACCAGAAGAGCTCGCTCGTCCGCAGATCCAGCTCCCACCCGCCCACGCGGGCCAGCTGACCGGAATGCTCAAGCGTCAGCGCCGCCCGACGCACCTGCTCCTGCGCCAGCACGCTCTGCGTGACGTCCTGGTTGATCCCGACGACACGGCGCGCACGACCGTCCGCGTCCCGCTCGACCGTCGCCACGGCGGAGATGTGGCGGACCTCGCCGCTGGGCAGCACGATGCGGTGCGTCGTATCGAATCTTGTTCCGCTCGCGATGGCGTCCCGTAGCTCCCGCTCGATCCGGTCAAGGTCGGCGGGATCGACGCGCCGCACCCACTCGTCATAGATGCTCCCGAAGCTGCTGGCCTCGATGCCGTAGATCGAGCACATCGTGTCGTCCCACACGAGCTCGTCCGTATCCAGGTTCAGGTCCCATACACCGACGCCGGTCCCCTCGGTCGCCAGCTGAAGGCGCAGCGCGAGCGTACGCATCTCTTCCATGATGCGCTTTCGCTCCGTGATGTCGCCGAGCACGACCATAAAGCCGCTGAAGTCGCCCGACTCACCCTCGATCGGCTGGCAGTTCGCCTGCAGCCAGAGCCCACGCCCGTCCTTTGTATAGTTCAGGATCTCGGAGTTGAACCCGCGCATCTCGCGCAGCGCTTCGCGCATCGACTCCAGAACCTCCATATCCGTGTCCTCGCCCACAAGGATCTCGGAGGGCAGGAGCCCACGCACCTCTTCGAGCGTGTAGCCCATCATGCGATAGAAGCCCTGGTTCACCCACTCGATCCTCCAATCCGCCCCGAGGATCACCACGCCGTTGTCCGTCCGCTCGGCCACCGCCGCGAGCCGACGTGCCTCGTCCCGGCTGGCCGCCAGGTCACACTCCGCCGCCTCTTTTTCCGCGATCTGCTCGCGCAGTGCGCTGTTGACCCGCCCGAGCGCCTCGGTGCGCTCGTCGATCGTCCGCTGCATGATAATGTTCGCCTCGAAGACCGAGTACGCGTTCCCGCTCGAATCGATCGTCCGCTCGATCCGATCCATCATGGCCTCGTTCATTCGCTCGAGCTGCGCCACGCGTTTGCGGAGGGCCGCCACCTCGGCCTCATGAGCCCAAGCATCATCGGGATGTCGCCTCTCGCTGCTCACGCCGCCCTCCCGATCGCCACGCCGGTCATGGTCTGGTTGACATGGAGCCCGTTGATCTGCTCGCCGTAGGTGCTGAAACCGACGAAGGGGACACCCGAGAGGATCTCGCCGACCTCATCGCGCTGCCCCCTGTTGAGGAGCTCGATCCGGCGGAGAATGCAATCGAACCCGATCAGCGCGCCAAGCTCCCCGACCTGCTCGCGCTGCTCCTCGATCACCCTGACGAACCGCCCCGGCAGGTCGTGCCCGCAGGCGATCCGAAGCACCAGCCCCTCATCGATGGCGCAGAAGAACGTCAGGCTCCCGTCCGGGTTCGCCTGCTGGATCGACCGCACGTAGTACTCACCACCGATCGAGAGCACCACGGGGTGCTCCGCGAACACCATCGGCGAGAGCTCGTCCACCTCGAGACCGACCGCGCGGGCGTAACCCTCCGCGGCCGGCTCGCCGTTGATCTCTGTGACACAACGCCGTGCGGGGTCCGCGCCGGTGATGACCAGGCGCTCGTCCGTGGCCGTGAAGTGGTGTGAGTGAAAGATGGACCATGGCAGGTCGGTTTTGAGGCAGATCAGCGCCGCGCTGTCGCGCAATACGATGCCATCACGCGCGATGAGTGTCTCCCGGAAGTCCAGGTCATCGCCCGCAGACCCCCCGATCAGGGGCACATCACGCAGCGTCCGGGCCAGCCCGGCGCTCACACGCTCCTCCGCCATCGAGAGCCCGTCGATCAGCATCAGACAAAAGGACGGGCTGGGCACACGGATCGGTTTCCGCTCGAACTCATCCGCGATACGCTCCGGCGTGCAGTCGCGGATGCCCTCAAAGGCCATGCTGTCCAACTGGAAGTGCTCAGCAAGGAATCCGATCGCGACGACGGAGTGCTCGCCGTGCCCGGCTTGGCCGCTGACCTCACCCGCGGTGGTGCACCCGACCGACGAAACCCCCAGACGCTCATGGAGCATCGCTGAGAGCTCCGAGAAGTCGCACCGCGAGCTCGCGAAGAAGAGCACCCCCGCGAGGCGGTGATCACGGAATGATGCCAGGATCTCATCCACGGCAACCCGTGGATCGATCGAGTCCGCCCGGGCGAGCACAACGCCTTGTGAGTGTTGCAAAGTGTTCTCCATGTGCTCCCCGCATCATCAAGACGTGTTTCGTAGCCGCGTCTGCCTGCGGCACGCGCCAACGGGCATGAATCGACCGGATCCGAGCATCGAGTAAGCAAAACCCTCCAAGGGCGCACGCTGACTCAAGATTCCGTTGTTTTACCTATTCACCGCACACGAATGTGGCGCACCCCACAAAGTCTGATAACCCGATCCGGAACACCGGATTGAAATACCACCCCAACTCTGAACGCGGGTCTCAGCAAACCCCACACATTTGTGATGTTGCAAGTTATTACGATTGCTTTTCAAGCACATTCTATCTTTCACCCCCCTGATCTCTGGTGGCCCGCACCCTTGAATTTATGGCGCGAAAGCGGATTTATGATCAATTCTCCACACGACTGTGTGTAATCACATCTAAATACAAATATGCCTTTATATCTTTCATTCTCAGGTTGCACATTTTCACCTCACATGTACAATGCCCGCCGAGCACTCTGCTCAACATATTGAGAAGCGACAACTTCATATCAGCACACAAGCGCCGTAGCGCTTGGGGTTGTCGCATGAACTGAAAGGGGTTTCTCAATGAAACGTATCGCAGCCTTAGCCGCCGTCTTTGGAGTTTGCAGCATCTCATCCGCATGGAGCCTGACCAGCACACTCGCGATCCATCGAATGGCGGCCACGAATGCCGAGAACGCGGCCGCAGCGCCCGGGCTCTGTATCTACAACTTCAGCAAGAACGGGTGCGACGGCGTCGTCGAGCCCGGCCACTACGAGCACGTCGGGTGCGAAGGGGAGGACTGCCGCACCATCCGGGTCACCGATGCCGTCTACCAGACCACCCTCAAGTCCAGCGGGCTCGCCTGCGGCCTTACCTGTGAGAGCCGCTGCGACGAGGTGGCGGACGGGCGTCTCACGCTCAAGTTCGACTACGTGCTCCGCGCCGACTCCTGCTGCCCATACCGCGGCTCATGGAACGGCGAGTGGGAGTTCGTCACCTTTGACGGGCGCGTGTTCAAGGGCGACGCGCACGGGACCATCGGCGTCGGCACCAACCGCGAGTCCGACTGCGACATCGTCGGCGATAACTGCGAACGCTGCTACGACGTCATCCTCCAGGACAACCAGTGGCTCGTCGGTATCGAGGGCTCGTTCCGTGGCGTGGGTCAGAACAGCACCTCGCCCATCCCCGACGAGCTGAACTTCACGATGGACGGCACATGGATCGGCAACAGCGATTCCAACACACCGTTCGGTGAGCCGTTCCGCGTCTACAACCGCTTCGACGGCGCATTCCTGGATTACTGCCCGTAATCCCGTTCTTCGTCTTCGTCCCCAGGGCTGGCTGATCTCACCGATCAGTCGGCCTTTTCCCGAGACGCGAACAGCCGAAGCTCTCCACACGGCTAGACCCGCACAGATCCATCCCTGGGTGCGTGTGCCGCGAGGCCGCACCATCAAGAAACGCCCCTGGCGAACGACCAAGGGCGTTTCCTTTTTTGTTGATGCACGGTTGTTGATGCACGCGCACCGAGCACAGGCCACGTGCGCTGTGCGATGCCGGAGAATGTATCGCCGTCGATCCGGATCGTCACTTCCTCGGGATCATCACAGGGCATGACGCCCATGCGCTTAAGGCCGACGATTCTGTCCCGGGCGCGTACGCTGGGCCGGGCGAGGGCGGGACCGCTGATCCTGCATACCCGGCGTGCCACGACGCACGAGCGCAGTGCTTGGCTCGCCCTTCCACATGCGTGGCACGTTCGGGAATGTATCCGATATGACGTAGTAGTACGTTCCCATCGGGTACTCCGGGGTCACGCCGAAGCGACCGTTGCACTCGTCGAGATCGCCGCTGCCTTCGACATACTCAAAGTCGATCGTGTATGTCCCGTCATACGTTCCCCCGGGACCATCAGGCGTTTCGGGGCGCTCACCCTCCTTGAGCTGATAGCTTGTCTCCAGTTCCTTGATCTCCGACTCGGCGTCCCAAGCGTCGGCGTATGAGTACGGCCCGTAGATCGGGAACCCGTCGAAGGCCCAGCCCAGCAGGATCATCCGTTCGACGCCCTCATCCCCTGCCAGTGAATCGACCAGCCCGGTGGGCAGCCCGTGATAGTGATACTTTCCCGTCGGCTGCACGTGCGCGTTGTTCTGATCAATCCCGAACGGCACTCCACCGCCCATGGCGTCGTAGTTCCACTCGCTGCCGCCGCCGAAGATGCGCCCCTCGGCGCTCCAGAACTCGCCGGTCCCCGCGTCGAAGATCACCCCGTTCACCCCGATCCCGAACTCCGGGCGGGCGATCGTCGCCTCGTCCGCGAGCCGGGGGAGCAGCGGCACCTTGTACTCATGCGACTGCGCACGGATCGCGTTCGGGTTGCCCGAGTTGGGGAATGTCCCGGTCTCATGATTCGGCAAACCGTTCGACCGAATCACCCGCATCCCGTCCTCGATCGTGATGGAAACCTCCGCCTCCGGGAGCTCGATCGCCGTCATCGGCACCCGTCCCTCCCTGCCCTGATCCTGCGGCTGCGTTGCCTGCGCCTCCTCTGCGAGATCCTCGTGACCAGGATGAGCCGCAGCAAGCGAACTCGTGACCATGACAGCGCCCAGCAGGAGCGCGTACCGATGTTCTTTGCACATCACAGGCATGATGCTTCCTTTCAATAGTGTGGGTCTGGTATTTGCGTGCCGCTACGCGAAACGTGACCGGCCCGTCCTGATTGCGTCATCTGAGACGAACCCGTTGAAATACCCGGAATGGATCCGGGGCTTGATCGCGAAACTGATCTGTAGAGCCCCGCCCCTTCGACCTCTCAAGTGCCACGCGGCGGGCCAATCACGCTCGCTAGCTGGTGATCTTCTGCTCAACCCCGCGCTCTTCGAGCAGCTGCTGTTTGCGTTTGAACTCCCGGCCCCACTCCTGCATCTGAACCAGGATCGGTTCCAGCGTGCGCCCATACTCGGTCAGCTCATACTCAACGCGGGGCGGCACCTCCGCATAGGCGTGCCGATCGACGACGCCGTCTGCCTCGAGTTCCTTGAGTTGGAGTGTGATCATCCGCTCGGTCGCATTCGGGGTGAGGCGGCGAAGCTCCCCATAGCGCTTCTTCCCATCGAGCAGATGACACACCAGGATCGGTTTCCATCGGCCGCCGATCACGCTCAGCGTCGCTTCGACGTCACACCCCGTTTTCCAGTCGTATTTGCGTGCCATCGGAACACACCTCCAAAAATCTTCATACGCACATTTTTGTGGGTACTTGTCGAAAGGAAAGTATAGCCGTACCTTTGCCCTATCGCCACCACAGGCGGCAGCCAACCCAAAGGACGAAACCCATGGAACACGACATCACCTACTACGCGAAATCGCGTCACACCGTCAAGGCGTACGATCCGAACAAGAACATCTCCGACGAGAACATCTCCAAAGTCAAAGAGCTCCTCCGCTACAGCGCCTCGAGCACCAACGCCCAGCCCTGGCACTTCGTGATCGCCTCAACCCCCGAAGGCAAAGAGAAGATCGCCAAGTCCACCGATCGGCTCTACCCCTTCAACCGCAACTCGATCGTTAATGCCTCCCATGTGGTTGTCTTCTGCAGCAAGCTCGACATCGAAGAGGACTACCTCCTCCACGTGCTCGAGCAGGAAGAAAAGGACGGCCGCTTCGGGGGCAACCCGGACTTCAAGGCGCAGATGCACGCCGGGCGGAGCCTCTTCGTCGATCTCCACAAGCACGACTTCAAGGATGTGCAGCACTGGATGGACAAGCAGGTCTACCTCAACCTCGGCGCGTTCCTGCTCGGCGTCTCCACGCTCGGCATCGACGCAACGCCAATGGAAGGCATCGAGATCAGCGAACTCGACAAGCAGCTCGGGCTGCGCGAGCACGGGTACACCGGGCTCGTCGTCGTACCGATCGGCTATCACCACACCGAAGATGACTACAACGCCAAGCTGCCCAAATCACGCCTCCCAGAGTCCGACATCATCACCCACATCTGAACACGCAGGAAGCCCCACAATGCCCAAGACAACCTATATGGCAACAAGCATCATCGCCCTCGCTCTCATCGCGTGCGCCGGATGCTTGAGCACGCCATCCACCGACAGCCCAGCCAACGCATCGCACGCGCTCGACGTGCTCCATTATCAGGATGTCAACTGGACACCGCTCAACCCCGCCCGAGGCGAGAACAGCCCCAGGGCCGGAACCCTCTGGGGCGACCGCAGCGCCGATGTCGCCACCGGTTTCCTCGTCCGGTTCAAGGACGGCTTCTCATCCCCGCCGCACATCCACAATGTCTCCTACCGGGGCATCGTCATCAGCGGCCTCATCCACAACGATGATCCATCCGCGGCAGAGATGTGGATGCCCGCGGGGTCCTACTGGACGCAGCCCAAGGGCGAAGCCCACATCACCGCCGCCAAGGGCAGCATGAACATGGCCTACATCGAGATCGACGAGGGCCCATACCTCGTCCACCCAACCGAGCAGGCCTTTGACGATGGTGAACGCCCGGTCAATATCGATGCCTCGAACATCGTCTGGCTCGATTCCGTTGGCGGGTCTCAGATCTCGTACCTCTGGGGAAAGCACAAGCAAGGACATACCAATGGAGTCCTCGTCAAGCTCCCGATACGCTTCAACGGGACCATCAGCAGCACCGGCTCGCTCACGAGGGGCGTGGTGATCCGGGGGCAGTTCCATCTCCAACCGACCGACCAAGCTGAATCAGAATCCCTTGAACCGGGCAGCGCATTCCAACGACCCGATGCCTTCACGCTCCGCGTCTCGAACAGCACAGATCAGGAATGCATCGTCTACATCAGGTCTGACGGCATGCTGACCATCTCGGATCAATAGCCACGCCCGGGAGCTTGCCCCTCGTGCGTGCAAGTGCATGAGTAGTACGCATCCATGAAAAAACGCCGCTGGCTCTGAACCAGCGGCGTTTTCTTCAAGTGGAGACGAAGAGATTCGAACTCTCGACCTCTTGCATGCCATGCAAGCGCTCTACCAACTGAGCTACGTCCCCATGCCGGGGGTCTCGGCTGGGCCGAGAGCGGAATCGTAGTGCCCATACCCGCGAGGTCAAGATTGCGCACAAAGAACCCCATCCCGTCCATTTTCACTGCCCAAACCCATCCAGACTGGATCGGATCGCCCCAAAACCCGAATAACCAAGCGAAGGACCCCGGAGCGTCGTATGAATACCCCGAGCAACGAACTCAACTGGTGGATCGAGATCAACGGCTCGACCCACATCGCGCAGTCCGAGCGTCTGCTCCCCAACCGCCCCACACTGGCCATCGGGAAGGTCTACCTCGAATCGAAATCCGGCGTGATCATCGCGATCAACAACCAGCCCGCCCGGACCGAGCTCGTTTCACGACAGCTCCTCGACGTGCTCCACGCCCGATTCCCCGGCACGCGATGGTGGATCAAGGACCCCGTCCCCGCGCCACGCCCGAGGACCGGAGCCGTCTCCTGACACCGAACCACAACTCAAGAATCTGATCAGACGCGATTCAGCGCGAGCTTTAGCGCGGCTTTGCGCACCAGCACGCCGCCCTCGACCTGATCGCGGATCACGCTCCGGCTGCCGTCGGCGACCTCGCCCGCGACCTCGACGCCCCGGTTCATGGGGCCCGGATGCATGACGATCCCGCCATCTTTCATGCGAGCCGCACGCCCGAGCGTCAGCCCGTAGCACGCGTGGTACAGGCGGCTGGACGCCAGTCGTGCACCCCCACCGCGCTCGAACTGGATGCGGAGCATCATCATCACGTCCGCCTGGTCGACGAGCGCATCCAGGTCGTGCGATACCTCACACCCGAGCCCGCTGAGCGAGCGCGGGCACATCATCGCGGGGCCACAGAGCGTCACGCGGGCGCCCAGCGCCCGGAGCAAACCCGCGTTCGAGCGTGCCACGCGCGAGGACACCACGTCGCCCACGATCACCACGTGCAGCCCGGAAAAATCCCACCCGTCGGTCCGAGCGTGCGCCCGCCCGATGTTGAGCGCGTCCGTCAGCGCCTGGGTGGGGTGCTGGTGCATGCCATCGCCCGCGTTGATGACGGGGATGTCCACGTGGCGGCTGATCAGCTCGCACGCGCCGCTCTGCGCGGCCCGCACCACCAGGGCATCGACGCCCATCGACTCGATCGTCCACGCGGTATCGATCAGCGATTCGCCCTTGGAGAGCGATGAGCCCTTGCTGCCCAGATCCACCACGCGAGCCCCAAGGTTCTGGGCCGCGATAGTGAAGCTGACCCGTGTGCGGGTGGAATCCTCGAAGAACAGGTTCGCGATGGTCTGTTGGCTGAGCTCGGTGCCATCGAACGCATCAGCGTGGGCCAGCGAGAGCAGCGCTCTCGCCTGCGCCGCATCTGCGCCGCCGCAACTCAGCAGGTGGTGACCGTTCCACATCAGCGCGCTCCGGATCAGTCGTCGACAGGGACTTCGCGGTACGGTTCGCCGGGCTCGCTCGGCACCGGTTCACGCGCCGGCTCGTCCGGGGCTGTATCCTCAGCTGGCGTGTCATGAGCCGGCTGCTGCTCGCTAACGGGCTCCGGCTGCGACTGCTCGTCGCTCTCCGTGTCACCCATCATCTCGAGCTCTTCCTCGGGGATCGGGACATAGATCGGAGGCACCTCGATCGTCCCGGGCGCCCAGTGCTGGACCCGGTTCACGCCCCACCGGCGGATACCCCCGTTGAGCCAGACCGTGACGTTGCCGGTGAATGCGCTGCCGTCGAAGCTGCGCGCCGGGTAGAGCACATCGACCTTCGCGTCCGAGGCTCGGATCCAGATCCGCCCGATGTGATAGGTCGGGATCGACTGGTCCATGCCCTCGAACGGGATCACGACCCCATCGGGCAGCCCGTCCACGATCTCCTGAGCGGATTCGAGGCTCGTGCCGGCGGGGAGGTTGATGCTGTAGCGCCCCTGCGAATCGTGCATGGGGTAGCGGCTGATGACCTCCTCGAGTGCGCGATGGGTCACCTTCTTGGCCTGCAGATGGTTGGCGCTCTTGAACGCCGGGGCGCTCTCGGGCTCAGGCACGTTGGTGTAGCTCACACAGCCGCCGAGCGTGCTCAGCGTCAGCGCTGCGGATGCGATCAGCATCGCGGGTGTCTTGAGGGTCCGAGATTCAGTTCGCGTTCTGCGTGCCATGGGTGCTCCAATGCGTCCATTCCGGATCGTCCTCGAACATCATAGTGCACCCCCGATGCCCAGTCAGCGCGAATCCTGCGCCGCGCACATAGGATCACCGATGCCCGACAATGCCCCGATGACATCCCGCCAGACCCCGCCGGCCGGTTCGCCGCCAGAACCGTCCGGGAAACGCTACATCCTCGGGATCACCGGCGCGTCCGGGGCGGTCTATGCCACCCGCCTCATCGACCAGTTCCTCACCAAGGGGCACGAGCTGCACCTCGTCGTGTCCGACTACGGCAAGCGCCTGCTCGCCGACGAGATGAGCATCACCAGGCTCTCGCTCGAGACCCTTGCCCCGCACCTGCACGCCGATGCCCACGCCGGCACCTACGCATCGCGCATGATCATCCACCCGCACAAGGACGTGGGCGCGAGCATCGCATCGGGCAGCTTCCTGCACGACGGCATGGCCGTGCTCCCCTGCTCCTCCACGTCGCTGGGGGCGATCGCGACCGGCTCGGGCTCCAACCTGCTCGCTCGCGCCGCGGCCGTCACCCTCAAGGAACGCCGCCCATTGATCGTGTGTCACCGCGAATCACCCCTGAACCTCATCGATATCGAGAACATGCGCATCCTGACGCTCGCGGGCGCAACCATCGCACCGTGCAACCCGGGGCTCTACCTGCTCCCGCAGTCGATCGACGACATCGTGGACTTCACGGTCGGCAAGGTCCTCGACCTGCTTCACATCGAGCACGATCTTAAGACCCGCTGGGGCGAGGACTGATCGCCCATCACCCGATCGGCGCCATCGTCACCGTCACCGCCATGCGCTCCCGACCCTGCGTGTCGCCGTTTCGGTGTGCCTCATCGCCCCGCGTCATGAGCCGGTCCATCTGCGCTTCCAGCCGCTTCAGCTCCTGAATCTCTTCTTTCGAGAGCCAGGCAACCGAACGCACGGCCCTGGGGCGGAAGTCCCCCTCCGGGTGCTGCTTCCATCCTTGCTCGTACTCGCGCTCGGCTTTGCGGAGCATCAGTCGCACGCCGCGGATGATCTCGCCGATGTACGCGGTGCTCCGCTTGCCCCGCTTGAGCTCGACATGGCGATAGCGGAGCCCGTACAGCCGCTCCGGGCGAGCGCCCGATTCCCGCCGACCACGGTCCTCCACGATCTTGAGCTTGAGCAGCTTCCCGAGGTGGTAGTGCGCCGATTCGGCGCTCATGGCGACCATCTCCGCGACCTCGCGTGCGGTGAGCGGACCGTCCACAGAGAGCATCGCCTCGAAGACGCTCCGCGTCTCGATCGCGTTGAACAGACGCAGCTGCCTCACCGTGCTGATCTCGAGGATCTCGGGCATATGCTACCCTATCGCGTATTATTCAAATTTCTAGTTGTATTTTTATTTATCCTGACCACCGCCCGCTATCGGCGCATCTGAGCGAGCAGTCAACTCAAGGAGAATCACCATGCGCACACTGCTCGCCGCCGCCATCACCTCAACCCTCGTTCCAGCCACCGCCCACGCCCAGCCCGGCTGGGACGATGTGGAGCAGATCGTCCAGGAAGAGGTCGACACCGGCTTCTCGGGCGCGGTGCTGCTCGTGCGTGATGGCGAGGTGGTGCTGGAAAAGGGCTACGGGCTCGCCGATCGAGACCAGAAGATCCCCAACACGCCCGAGACGATCTTCGCGCTGGGCTCCACCCCGATCGATTTCACGCACGTCGCGATCCTGCAGCTGCTCCACCAGGGCAAGCTGCGCCTCGACGACCCGATCACCGAGTACTTCGATCAGATCGAGGGCGACCACGCCACGATCACCATCGACATGCTCCGCACCGGGCGCTCGGGGCTCCCCGACTTCCCCGATATCCCGGGTGTGGACGAGGACCCGGACCATTCGCCGCTCTCACGTGACGAGCTCATCGAGCGAGCCGCCAGAACAGAGCTCCGATTCACGCCCGGCACCCGCGAGGAGCACTCGCACTTCGCGTGGGGCGTGCTCGCCGCGATCGTCGAGGTGGTCTCTGGACAGACCTACCCGGAATACATCCGCGAGCATGTGCTCAGGCCCGCGGACATGACCCGCACCGGATTCCACGGCGACCGGTTCCCGGGCGAGACCGTCGCGATCGGCTACGGCGCACACACCTGGGGCACGGTCAACTCGCCCGAGCACTGGGGCGAGACCTCCTGGCTCGTGATGGGCTCGGGCGGCATGGTGGGCACCACCGGCGATCTCCACAAGTTCACCCAGGCGATCAAGGACGGCACGCTCATCCCCGCCCGCGTGCGCCACCACTTCCCCCGCGACAGCGTCACGCTCAACGGCAACCGCTACGGGTTCCAGACCGCGTACAACACAGGGATCGACAACCTCTTCTTCATCAACTGCAACAGCGCCGACATTATGAACGGCTACAGCATCGCCGATTTCGCACGAGCGCTCGAGGACATCTGCTTCGATCTCCCGAAGCCCAACTTCTCGATCGGGATCGCGTTCGGCATCAACGCCAACGACCAGCTGTAGGCCTACGAGGTGCTGCCCGGCACGCCAGCGGGCCGGGCGGGGCTCAAGCAGGGCGACCTGCTGCTCGCCGCCAACGGCGTGCGGTTCGATATTGCGGACCCGCTCGAGACCATCCGCTCATCGATCGATGAGGGCGAAACACTCCGCCTCCGCGTCCGCAGGGACGGCAAGCTCATGACCTTGACGATCGAGCCCACGCCGACCGATCCCTGAGCATCGAAGCGCTCCCCATCATTCCAGCGGCAGGTAGCTCAGCTTCTCGCAGATCTTGTCGCCGCGCATCCGGAAGAAATCCGCGCCCTTGAGCTCGCCCTTCCCGCCCTCGGGCAGGTCCCACTCGACCGACCACTGCACCGCGCACCGATCACCGTTCGCAATGATGTCGTGCACATGGAGCTTGTAGTTCGGGAAGTGCTCCGGCATCGATGCGAACGCGGCGTGCACCGCCTCGCGCCCCTCGAAGCGACCGATGCTCTTGCCCTCGGCCGCGATATGCTCGAATACCGCGTCGTCGGTCATGTCCTGCATGACCACATCCGCGTCGTACGTATTGAAGTTGTTCTCGAAGCGTGTGACAACTTCGATGGTTGTGTTGGTATCACTCATGATCTGTTCCCCTTCTACTATGTGCTGTTTGCGCCGCTGAATGAAGGACAAGCATACCAGCGCGGGTACGCCCATGCGCTAATCCTCATCGGCCACCCGGTGAATATCGGGTGCGAAGTAGTACACCTCGGCCCCACGCTGGTCACCCTTGACGAGCACCCCCCGCTCCACCAGCAGGTCCACGTAGTTCCGCGCGGTCTGCTTGGAGCCCTCGATCCGATCGTCGATCATGTTCACCGTGACCACGGACTGCTCGAACAGGTAGTCGATCTGGCTGTAGAACGCCATGCCCAGGCTCTTGTCCTCGAACCTGTTGATGTAATCCTGCCGAAGCGCCAGCAGGCGCCGGATCCGATCCATCGTCCCCTGCGCCTCGCTGATCACGGCGCTGAGGAAGTAGTCGATCCACGCCGTCCAATCGCCGTGGGTTGAGACCCGAAGCAGCAACTCGTAGTACTCGTGCTTGTGCTGATTGATGTAGCCGCTGGGGTAGATCAGCGGCTTGCTCAGGATCGTCCCCTCGCAGAGCGAGAGCGTGATAAGCATGCGCCCCAAACGCCCGTTGCCGTCGGCGAACGGGTGGATCGCTTCGAACTGATAGTGCGCCAGCGCCGCCGCGATCAGCGTCGGCATGCCCTCGGGCGGATTGCGCATGAACTCGACCAGGTCCATCATCAGCGCCGGCACCTCGCCCGGCGGTGGCGGCACATACCGGGCCGCCGCGAACGAGACGCGGTCGTTGCCAATCATCACCTGTTTCGGGCGGTACTGCCCCGGGTACTTGCGTTCCGCGCCCTCGATGCCCTTAAGCAGTGCGCCGTGGAGCTCGCGGATCCGCGACTCCGTCAACGCCCCTCCCAGCCCGACCGCCCGGTCGATCGCGGTCATGTAGTTGCGGACCTCCAGCGGCTCGCTCCGCTCAAGGTTCAGCAGATCCGCCACCTCGATCTCCGAGGCGCTCGCGATGGTGTCCTCGATCTTGGAAGACAGGCGGGCCTCACGCAGGCGCAGCGGTCGGTACAAGACCCACGGGTTGAAGTTCAGCCCGCCCGGGTGGTTCTGGAAGCTGCCGTCGAGGCGCCCCAGCAGCGCCACCGCCCGCTCGTGCTTGGCCATCAGCGGGCCGAATGCCGTCAGGATCGACTCGAACGAAGGCAGCGGCGCGGGCACGAACGCCCACCCCTCCTCGGTCTCGGTTTGCGGGCGCCCATCAACATACCGAACCCAGTCGAAGCTGGCCTGGACCAGTTGCCCCATCGGAGGATCGGCCTTGAAGTTGCCCGGGTGCATGCCCAAAGCATATTGGCTTCCGCCGCTTCAAACCAAATTATTCTTGATTATTTTGGTTAGTGTACGCTATAAACAAAGTTCTTTGGCTGATAAGGGCATCTAGGCCTTCGCGTACTGCTTCCGGCGCGGGTCTTCCTTGTTGAGCTCCACGCTCACACCGCCAGCCAGGCGGACAGAATCCTCGCCCAGCGTCTCGTTGAGCTGCTTGACCAGCTCGGGGCGGAGGGTCACCTTGCCCACGCCCTTGGCCTCGACGAGCACCCAGGACTCGGGCGTCTCGACGATCACCTCCACCGGGCGGGGCGACTTGCCCAGCGACAAATCGCTCGCATCGATCGGTGCCTGCAGGATCGACTTGGCCGAATCCAGGCGAGTCGAGGCCGTGCCGTTGAGCTTGCTGGGGCGGACCATGACCTGCACCGTCCCCTGCTCGAGCGGGTGCCCGTCGATGGGCACGAGTCGGTCCACGATGATCTGGGCGTCGCCGCGCGAGTGATCCAGACGCCCCATGAAGAACTTGGGCATGTCATCCTCGAGCAGGTGCCCGAACTGCTGGAACACGTTGGCGAACATCACCGCGTCGGCCGTGCCCGTCGAGTCCTCGATGGTCAGGATGCCCATCTTCTGCCCGGCGCTGCGCCCGTTGCGGACGATGATCGTGCGGCAGCTCTGGACCATGGCCGCAACGATCACCCGCTTGTCCTGCGCGAGCCCCTTGAGGTCGCCCACCCGGTTGTGCGTGAACGCCCGCACCCAGTGGTTCCATTCCTCCATCGGGTGGCTGGACACGTAGAATCCCAGCGTTTCCTTCTCCTGCTTGAGCGTCTCCGCCTCGGGCCACGCCTCGACGTTCGCGAGCACGATCTCGGGCTGGGCCGTCTGCGCGGGCTCGTCGCCGCCGAAACCGAAGAGCGCGCCCTGCCCCGCGGCCCGATCCGCCGCCACGCTCTGCCCGGCGCTGACCGCCTGGTCGATCGTCGCGACCATCGCCGCCCGGTTGTCGCGCCCGTGGATGTTGTCGAACGCCCCCGCCTTCACCAGCGCTTCGATCGTCGCCTTGTTCACCGCGTTGCTCGGCACACGCTCGCAGAAGTCGAACATGCTCGTGAACGTCTTCCGCTCGGGCTTCTCTGCGTCTGGGCCGATGTCGCGCTCGTTGACGATCGCCTCGATCGCCTTGACGCCCGCCCCCTTGATCGCCTTGAGACCGAACATGATCTGCCCGGTGTCCGGGCGGTGCTCCTCGTCCTCTTCGTACACCACGCCGAAGTCCGGGAAGGACTTGTTCACGTCCGGCGCCAGCACGTCCACGCCCGCGCGGAGCACATCCCCGCTCTTGGGGTCGATGATCTTGAGGCGCTTGCAGTCCTCGAGGTACGGGATCCAGTCCGACACCTTCTGCGCCTGTGACTCGAAGCTCAGGAAGGCCGCCATGTACTGGCTCGGGAAGTAGGTCTTGAGGTACGCCGTCTGGTACGCCACGATCGCGTAGCCCGTCGAGTGCGACTTGTTGAAGCCGTAGCCCGCGAACTTGAGGATCAGTTCGAAGAGCTCTTCCGCCTTCTTGGCCTCAAGCCCCTGCGAGACCGCGCCCTCGACGAACTTGGGGCGCTCGGCGTTGATGATCTTCTCTTTCTTCTTGCTGATCGCCTTAATCAGCGAGTACGCGCTGCGCAGCGGGATGCCGCCCAGCTCGTGCACGATCTGCATGACCTGTTCCTGATAGACCATGACGCCGTACGTCTCGGCCGTGAACTTGTCCACGATCGGGTGCACCTCGGGCACGGCTTCCTGCCCGTGCTTGCGCCGGTTGTAGTCCGGGATCAGGTCCATCGGGCCCGGACGGAAGAGCGCGTTGGCCGCGATCAGGTCCTCAAGGCGGTCGGGCTTCATCTCCGTGAGCAGGCGGCGCATGCCGCCCGATTCGAACTGGAACACGCCCGTCGTGTCGCCCCGCTGGAACATGCCGAAGACGTTCTGATCCGTGAACTTCAACCGCTCCAGATCGAGCGGGTGGTCGACGCCCTTCTTCTTTTTCTTCCCGACGGCCTCCCAGATCTGCTCCTCGGTAAAGCACGCCTGGATGATCGTCTTGGCCCGCTCGATGACGCTCAGGGTCCGCAGACCCAGGAAGTCCATCTTCAGCAGGCCCATCATCTCGCACGTCGGGCCGTCCCACTGCGTGATGATCTCGTTCTCGCCGCCGCCCGATGCCTTGTACAGCGGCACCACCTCGTGCAGCGGGCGCGTCGCGACGATGACGCCGGCCGCGTGGACCGACGAGTGGCGCGCCTGCCCCTCGAACGTGCGACCGGTGTCGATCACACGCTTGACGAGGTTGTCACGCTCGTACCAGTCCTTGAGGTCCGGCTCCTGCTCCAGCGCCTTGTCGAGCGTCATCTTCAGCTCTTCGGGCACCAGCTTGGCCAGCTTGTCCGCGTCGGCCAGCGGCATCTCCAGCACGCGGGCTACGTCGCGGATGGCCGCGCGGGCCTTGAGCGTCCCGAAGGTGATGATCTGGGCCACGTGCCCGTACTTCTCGCGCACGTAGTTGATGACCTCACCGCGCCCGTCCTGGCAGAGATCGATATCGATATCGGGGTACTCCGTCCGGTCCGGGTCGGTGAACCGCTCGAACAGCAAGCCGTAGTGCACCGGGCAGGCATTGGAGAGCCCCAGCACGAACCCCGTCATCGTCCCCACGCCCGAACCACGAGCCAGCGACGGGATGCCGCGCTGACGCCCCCAGTTCACGAAGTCCCACACGATGAGGAAGTACGCGGAGATCAGCTTGTCCGCGAGGATCTTGAGCTCGCGGTTGAGGCGGGCCCACTTGTCGAACCCGTCCTTCTCTTCGTCGGTGGCACAGGCGTCTCGCCTGTGCTCGGTTTCCTCAACCCCCTCGATGTGCTCGTGGCGGTGGGCCATGATGCTGGGCCCGTAGCGCCAGACCATGCCCGCTTCACACAGCAACCGGAGCGTCTTGTCACACTCCTCCTTGAGCGACGCCTGGTCCAGGTCCGGGTCGTTGGCCGGGTCGAGCTCGAAGTTCGTACAGAAGTCCTTGAACCACGCCGTCAGATCGCCCTCGTACTTCTTCGCGTTGTGCTTGGGCAGCTTGCTGACCGTGGGCGCCTTGACGATCACGACCGGCGCGTGGTTCTCGCCGATGGGCACCTCAACGTCGCACCGCTCCGCGATCGCGACGGTGTTCGCCATCGCTTCTTTGCCCGCATCGCCCAAATCCTCGTTGTTGTACTCGTCCGAGTGGAAGATGGCCTCCATCTCCTCGGGCGATTTGACGTACAGCTCCGTCGGGTAGTGCATCCGGTCCGGGTCGTTCTTCACCTTCCCCGTCGAGATACAGATCAGGGTATCGTGCGCGTCGTAGTCCTCTTCCAACAGGAAGTGCGAGTCGTTGTCGCACACCAGCGGCAGGTTCTGCTCACGCGCCAGCCTGATCACGTGCGGGTTGATCGAGTTCTGCAGCCCGATGTGGTGCTGGATCTCCAGGTAGAACCCAGGGCCCTTCTCAGATCCCTTGAATGTCTCGCGGTGCCAATCGCAGACCTTGACCGCGTTGTCCCAGTGCAACTGGTCGCGCGTCTGCTCATACTTCACCATGTGGTGCGCGATCTCGGAGCCAAGGTGCCCGTTGATCACGATGATCCCCTCGGAGTGCTTCTCCAGGATCTCGCGGTCCATGCGCGGCTTGAAGTAGAACCCGCTCAGGTACGCCTCGGAGCAAAGATAGAGCAGGTTCTCCCACCCTTTGAGCGTCTCGGCGAGCATGACCAGGTGGAAGCCGCCGTCCGCGACGCCCGTGTAGGTCCGGTCGCGCCGGTCGCCGGGCGCGACATACGCCTCAACCCCCAGGATCGGCTTGATCCCCTGCTTGCGGGCGATGTTGTAGAACTCGACCGCCGCGTGCATGTTGCCGTGGTCCGTGATGGCCACGGCGTCCATCCCGAGCTCTTTCACCCGATCGACGAGCTTGTCCACCCGATTCCCGCCGTCGAGCAGCGAGTATTCAGAGTGCAAATGCAAATGAACAAACGAGTTGCGCTTATCGGAGTCGGTCACGGCACACCTTGGGAATTCGGGATCATGATGCGTTGAATGCAGCACTGATCCTACCCCGGATCCGCCCCGCTGTGGGAAGCCCCGCCCACGAAATGCTCGCGAACCGAATCCCTATCATCCGAGTAGATACGGATAGGAACCCATGAACGACGCCCGTCCACAATTCACCTCCGCCCGCACCGTCTCGCTCCAGGGGCAGGGCATCCTGACGCAGCTGATCGCGATCGTTATCTTCCTCGCGATCGTGGCCGCGCTGTTCTTTATTGTGCTCCCGCTCGCGGTCGTGCTCTTCGTCGTAGGGGTGATCGCCTACATCGTCTTCCGCATCAAACGCGCCTTCCGCCGCGCCCACGAACCCAACGGCCCCCTCGACGGTCGCCGCAACGTGCGTGTGGTGCGAAGGGATGAGTGAACGCATCTCATCGAACACTTCCGGGTGGCCCGATGGAGACGGAGTCTCCTTCGGGTTCTCTGCGACGCGTCACGTATTCCCGAAGGAGCCGAGGACGGCTCCTTCGGGCCACCCCATGAAACCATGACGAACGCTCAGGACACCAACCCGCCGCCCCTCACCAACGCCGTCTGCATGCACTGCGGCTACGACATCTCCGGCACCATCCCAGACGAGGATGCCAAGGTGACCTGCCCCGAGTGCGGCATCGAGCTGGTCCGCTCCGACCGTACACTCATGACCCGGCGCGATGTGCACATGATGCTCGTGAAGCTGCTTGTGCTCCCGTTCGCGATCTGGGCCTTCCTCACCACGCTCGCCGCCCTGCCACCCCTCCAGGAAACACTCGTCCACGGCCTCGCGGCCGTCCTCTTCATCCTCGGCTATCCGCTCACGCTGCTGATCCTCTTCATGTACTCCTGGACCAACCTCCACTACGACCTCGAGCCATACCCCCGCCCATACCACCGCGCCGTGATCCCGCTCTGGGTCTGCGCCTACTCGATCGGAACCATCGCCATGTTCATCGGCGCGATCGTCCTGATGGAGGCGATGTGAAGGCGCAACAAGACCTCCGCTCGATCTGCCCCAACTGCGACTACGACCTCGCCGGCACACACCAACCCGGGATGATCGAACCCTGCCCAGAGTGCGGCCGCAAGGTGTCATATCAGCGCGCGATCGAACGCCCAATGCAACCCCGAACCGTATTGCTCGCGCTCGTGTTTGTACTGATTCTCCCAACGCTCTGGATGTCGATCTTCTGGGCACAACTTAACTTGGGCAACTCACTCGACAGCGCGCTCGTCCCATACTTCAGCGGGCTCTTGCTCACCCTCTACCTCCCGATTGCATCCATCGTGCTGCTCGTGCTCGATTGGTCCCAGCGAAAACGATTTGAACCAACGCGAGCGAGGGCCGGATTTGCCAAGACCTGCCTTACCGTGTTCACATACCTGTGCATCGCGATGGCATGGAACTGGATCGTCCTCTTGCAATGGGTCGAAGGGATTGCGAATGTCTGAACAGGCCAAGCCCAGTCCAACCCACCCGATCCCACGGCTCCGAAGGAGCCAAGGCTTGTAGCCACGGGTCAGCGCCGCCGCAACGCGGCGAAGCGCAGCCCGTGGAATGAACGCACGCAAACCTCCCTCGCCCCGTCGGGGCGAAGGAAAGAAACGCAAAGGGATTCCAACCAACCCACGGGTTCCGCTCCGCTCCACCCGTGGCTACACCCCTTAGCCCCTCCGGGGCTGAGTCACCCCACCACCGCCTCACGAATCTTCCGCGTCACTTCACCCACCGCCCCGCTCCCGATCGTCTCCGCCTCGACCCGGACCACCGGCAGCACGCCCCAGCTCGAGTTCGTCAGGAACACCTCGTCCGCGTCGAGCAGGTCGTCGATGGTCATCATGCGCTTGGTCGTCTTGATCCCCATCGCGCCGGCCTTCTCGACGACACGCAGGCGCGTGATGCCTGGGAGAACCGGCGACGGGATCTGCCCCTCGCGGGTCTCGGGCGTGGCGTGCTCGTCCTCCTCGCCTTGGGCGATCGGGGTAATCAGGTGCCCACCGTCGACGACGAACAGGTTGGACACGCACCCGCCGCACAGGTGGTTGCTCACCTGAAACACAATCGACTCCCCCGCGCCATTGGCGGCCGCGGCCTGCAGCTCGCGCAGGCGCCACCAGTAGTTGAGCGTCTTGTGCCCGCTCGTCGGGTCCAGCGGGTTCGCCCGCGCCTGCGCCAGGGTCGCCATGACCCCGTTCTCGAACATCTCGTCCGGATAGGGCGTGACGGGGTTGGCCTGGATCAGAATCGTCGGCTGGTGCCCGCTGCGCCCGGTCGTCTGGAGCATGTTCAGGTCGCCCCCGGTCAGCGTCAGGCGGACACGGGCCGCGTCCATCCCCGACCGCTTGACCGTCTCGGCCACCGCCTCGTCCAATGGCCCGGTCTTGAGCTCGTCGCTGAGCCCCAGGGCGGCCGCGGACGACTGGAGCCGGTCGAGATGGGCGTCCATATCCCGCACCACCACGCCGTCGGGCGTGACATGGGCGATCATGGTCTCGAAGAGCCCGACCGCGTGCTGGAAACCCGCATCGAAAGCGCTGACGCGTGCCTCGTCGCGATCCAGGAACTCACCGTTGAGAAAGACTGTCTGGGTATCACTCATGGCAGAGCGTATGCGCGTGCCGCTCCCTGTCCTAGTAGGACGGGCTTCCAGCCCGTCACTCCATGCCTCGTCTGTGCCCAATGGGAACTTTGCAAGAAGGTGTAGAGACGGGCTGGAAGCCCGTCCCACTAGTGAGAGGAGGCGTGCTTGCGCCGCGAATCCAACATCGCCGGGCCCAGCAGGGCCACCACGTGCAGGATCAGCAGGATGGTGTTCTTGCCGTACGCGAAGTAGCGGGCCCCATCGGGGATCCCCGAGGCGATCCGGTAATCGCTCAGGCACCCGCAGCCGGACTTCTGGAGCACCGCGGGATCGACGAGTGTCAGGTAATAGGTAAACACCCCCGTGAGCACCATCGACGCGATGAGCACCAGCTTGCCGAAGGGCTTGCGCAGCTCGCTGCCCATCACGAACACCAGCAGCAGCCCCATCACCAGCTCGCCCGGTCCCACCCACATCAGCAGCGGCTCGTACTGCTCGGGGATCACCTCGTGCTGCTCGACGATGCCCATGAACGCGGAGATGTCCTTCACCTTCAGGAAGCCCGGGATGACCCAGAGCAGCATGATGATGAACACGCTGAGACGCGCGAACAGGTATTTGGGCCGCTTCAGCCCGTCGGCCGCGGCACGCGAGTCCGCATCACGCCGACGCATGGCGTTGTCCATGCCGCCCGACAACGAGTCGTCCTCGGCGCCACCATCGCCGTGCCCGGCGGGGGGGATGGGGAGACCGCTCGCCGAATCGATCGGAGGGTCCGAAGCGCGGATCACGCGACAAGATGGGAAAGAACTCGGGGTCATGTGACCAGATTCTACAATTACTCAAACAGCAGGGTTCGCTTCCCGAAGTCGAGTTTCATCGCCTGCTTGGCAAGATAAAGGGTTTCTTCCGCCGCGTTATTCGCCTGTCTGGTATGTTCACGGAGGATTTCAAGGACCTTCTTGTCCCCTTCCTCACCCTCGAACGGCACACGCCGCTCCCTCATCGGTTCGAGCAGCTTGTCGATGTGTTCCGCGATCTCGACCTTGATGTGCCCGTCGCCGATGTTGTCGCCCTTGGCGTAGGCCTCCTCGAGCTCCTTGATCCGCTCGTCGTCGGCGATGAACGCCCGTACGTACTCGAAGAGTGCGTTGTTGATATCGCCCGGCTCGTCCATGGTCTGGCGACCGGTGTAGAGACCGCCCATCTTCTTCTTGATCTTCTTGAACGTGTCCGTGAGGAAGATCGCGTTGTTGAGCGATTTGGACATCTTGAGCTTGCCGTCCGTCCCGACCAAACGCGCCACGCGACCGACCTTGCCCTCGGGGATCGGGAAGAGCCCGCCCTCCCTGACGTAGTCGTCGTCCTCGGTGTGTGGGTCCACGCCGCAGTAGAGCTGATTGAACCGTCGTGCCACCTCGCGGCAGGGCTCGATGTGGGCCAGCTGATCCTCGCCGACCGGCACCAGCTCCGGGCGGAAGATCAGGATGTCCGCGCACTGACCGACCGAGTACATCGGGAAGCCGAACGAGTAGGAATCGCCCAGCCCCTTGTCCTCCAGCTCGGTCTTGAGCGTCGGGTTCCGCATCACCCGGTTGAAGGGCAGCAGCATGGCCAGGTACCAGGTCAGCTCCGCGATGCCGGGGATCTCGGTCTGGAGCACGAAGGTGGACTTCTCCGGGTCCATGCCGCAGGCGATCCAGTCCTTCACGATGTCGAGCGTGGATCGCCGGATCTCGTCGGGCTTGTCGGCCCGGGTGGTGAACGCGTGCATGTTGGCGATCAGGAAGAAGCACTCGTACTCGTCCTGCAGCTTGACCCGGTTCTCCAGAGAACCCACCCAGTGCCCGAGGTGGAGCTGCCCGGTAGGAGTATCGCCGGTGAGAATACGCGGTTTTTCGGTGTTTGAACTCATATCGCCCAGATCGTAGCCCGCTTTATACACCGGTCTGCGATGCCTCGGCACTGATCACCAGGGCCAGGATCACATTCAGGGCGTTGAAGCAGATGTGCATCATGATCGGCACGCCGACCCGGCGGGTGCGTTCGTACGCGATGCCGCACGTCATGCCGACCGCGAAGATGGGCAGGAGCGCGTGCCAGGCGACGCGGGTGTCTGGCGGGCCCAGGCGGTGTATGCTCGCGAAGATGATGCTGGTGATGATGATCGCGAGCCAGGGGCTCTTGAGCCACTTGAGAACCGCGCCCTGCACGAACACACGGAAGATCAGCTCCTCGATGAACGGGGCACCGATGACGGCACCGCCGATGATGGCCCAGATCCAGGGGTTGCTGGGATCTTCGGTCAGCATCTTGAGCGTGGGGTGGGCCATCCCTTCAGGCGGCTTGCTCTGGGTCTGCTCGTAGATAAACACGCCGAGCATGCTCATCAGCTCGATAAACGGGTAGGCGAGCATGAAACAGCCCAGGCCCACCGGGAAATCGAGGATGCTCAGACCGAGCCCGGCCTTGCACTCCTTCTCGCTCGTTGTTGACCGCTTGAGCACGAACAGCATGCCGATGCCGGCGAGGATGCCGAACAGGTAGTAGCCGACGTTGTTGATCGCTTTGAGCTGGAGATCTGTGTATTCCTGCTGCTGGACCCACTGGATCTTCGAGATCAGCGTCGGGGCCGACATGGCCGCGAGCAGCACCACCAGCGCACCGAAGATCCAAACGGTGCTGGGCAGCAGCGATACGTCCCTGAGCCCCGCCTTAGCGAACCCGCCGGGACGCAACAGACCGCCCGCGAAGAGCAGCATGATGACCAGCACCATGGAGATGCCGAGCGTCAGCAGCTTCCATTCGCGCATGGTCTGCAGCACGTCGCTCACACTCTTGTCCTGGACACCGCCGGTATCCACGACCTGCGCGAGCGTCACGCTATCGGTCGCTGCCAGCGCGGGCGATACAATCAGCCCAGCGAGAAAGAAGCCCAATACCGCCGCGGGGCGTCCCCACGATCGTCTCCGGGCACCGATCTGTCGATGAGTGAGTTCCATGCCTGATGCCGAGTCACAACCCGAGATGCCCGCGACGCTCCGCGAAATCATTGATCGCAAGCGAGCGGAAGTCGCTGAAGCGAAAACCCGCACCCCGCAGAGCGAACTGCGGTCCCGCATCGCCGATGAGCCCACGCCACGCGGGTTCTTCGAGGCGCTGACCGCCCCCACGAGCGGGATGCGTGTCATCGCGGAGGTCAAACGGCGCAGCCCGAGCGCCGGGCTCATCCGCCCCGAATACGACTCGGATGGTTTCGATCCATCGCTCATTGCGCAGCAGTACTCCAAGGCAGGCGCATCGGCGATTTCCTGCCTCACGGACGAAAAGTTCTTTGGGGGGGATCTGCGGTTTTTGCGCCAGATCAAGGAGAAAATCGACCTCCCCGTCCTCCGCAAGGACTTCATGATCGATCCTTACCAGGTCCTCGAGGCCCGCGCCCACGGGGCGGACGCCATCCTGCTCATCGCCGAGTGCCTCACAGATGATCAGATCCGCGCCATGCTCGAGCTGTCCCACACCCTCGGGCTCTCGGCGCTGCTTGAGGTCCACTCCCGCGACAACCTGATCCGGGCGGTCGCGATCCTCAATGAACAGCCCAACCCGAGGACCCTGCTGGGCATCAATAACCGCGACCTGACCCGGATGGTCACGGACCTGGCCCACACCACCGAGCTGCTCGACCTGGTCCCGGACCGGTCCATCCTCGTCTCAGAATCGGGCATCCGGACCCCGGGGGACCTCGAACATCTGCGCACGCACGGCGTACACATCACCCTGATCGGCGAGCACCTCATGCGTCAGCCCAACCCCGGGGATGCCCTCGCCCGGATGCTCATGCCCACAGACACGCAATAATCCCCTGCATGCCGCGTTTTTCGACAGAAGCGTGCCCGAACCCGACGGAGCCCAGAATGATCCTGACGATGACCCCGAAGCTCATCAGCCGCGTCCTGCTCGTGACGGTGGCCGTGATGTCAACGATGACGTTCGCCCAGAGCGCCGAGGAGATCCTCGATGCCTCGAAAGCAGCGATCGCCGAAATAGACGGCTTTCAGGCCCAGTTCCGCATGAAGGGCGAGGGCGGCTCGATGTTCGCCGAAACGATGCCCTCGATGAGCGGGCAGGTCTTCTTTGGCACGCACGACGAGTTCGGGCGCGTCATCCACACGATCGGCGAGGCCAAGGACAAGCAGAAGGACCCGTCGAAGCCGATGGACCAGCTCATCGCCGGGGACCGATTCATCTGGGTTGATCGCCAGGAAAAGACCATCAATGAAGCCCCGCGGGGTTCCACGGTGCGGGGGCTTCCCAGCTCGCTGAACCTTGTGCTGATCAGCTCGATCATCAACGATGACCCGTACGCCCAGGACACCGATGGTGCCGTCTCCATCACGCTCGGTGCGCAGGAAGCCGTCGCTGGAGAGATGTGCGATCAGATCGTGATCAAGCGCCCCGAGGCCAAGGGCAGCAGGCGTGGGGCGCAGGCCTACACAGACGCGATCTGGTGGATCAGCACCTCCGACAAGCTCCCACGTAAGGTCCAGCAGATCACCGATGCGGGGATGGTCAAGATCACGCTCGAGTTCGAGATGAGCAACCTCCGCGTCATCGAGGCGAAGCAGGACCAGCTGGACGTGCGACGCCCGGACGGCTTCAGCTTCGTCTCGTCCATGCCCAAGCCCCGAGGCGAGGCTCAGGACGCCCCCGAAACGCCGACCACCGAACCCACCGATCGCCCCACGGCCGATCAGCCCGCGCAGGACAACGACCACCCGCGCCCGCCGACCGTCCCCAGCGCGCCCTCGTTCTCGTTCAGCACCGTCTCCGGCGACAGCGTCGACAACTCCACCCAGCAGGGGCGGGTGACGATGCTCTACTTCATGGGTTCGTGGTGCGTGCCGTGCGCCCAGACGACGCCCCTGATCAGCACCCTGCGTGACGAGATCAGCGATGATGCGTTCGATCTGTACGCGCTGTCCGTGCGGGAGGGGGACCCGCAGAACGCCGAGCGCACCTTTGTCAGTGCGCACCCGGATGTGGAGCTGAGCGTCAACCCGGACGCCATCAGCGCCGAGTTCAAGGTCCGTGTGTATCCAACGATCGTGGTGATCGACCGCGATGGCACCATCGCGTTCCAGCGTTCGATCGGAAAGAACTACAACGCTGAGCAACTCGTGAGCGAAGCGCGTGACGCGGTGAACGAAGCGCTCAAGGCGTCATAACCCGCGGGTCATCTTCACGCGGCCTGGGGCAGCTCAAGGCCTTCGAGCCCGAGCTGGAGCGCGTCGAAGCGGACACCGATTCGTTGGCGCCCGTCACGCTGAGGCTCCGCACGCACGATCTGTGCTCCGACCATCCGGGCTGCGCGTGTGACCGGGCACCGCAGGTTCTCGAACGCGATCGCGATGCGCTCGCCCTCGCGCGCCGGGCGTGGCCCGACGATCTCGATCCCCGCGCCGCTCATGGACAGGTCCGTCGTGCGCCCGCTCGTGTAGAGCGCGTTGGCGGACTGGCGGAGCTTGATCGCGATGCGGCATTCCGTGCGGATGAATGCCCTGCGCTCGCTGAGTGCGTCCGGCTTGAGTTCCGTCACCCGATCGTGTGTGCTCATGTCTGGGCCTCTCTGTCGGTGCACAGCGCCGGGCGAACAGAGCCGTAAACCGCTGTGTACCAGCAAGATCGGACCTTGAACGTGCTGATTCCAGCCCGATCC
Organism: Phycisphaerales bacterium UBA1924; assembly: GCA_964229845.1. Taxonomy (GTDB): domain Bacteria; phylum Planctomycetota; class Phycisphaerae; order Phycisphaerales; family UBA1924; genus UBA1924. The sequence goes on along the minus strand of CAXREY010000018.1, from coordinate 207,075 downwards.
TGCCCCCAGCCGCAAATTCCACGATCGCTTCAGCCCAGGGCACCAAGGTCCACGCCCAGCAGGCGCTCGAGCACGCGTGCTTTGACGAGCGTTTCCGCCCATTCTGACGCGGGATCGGAGTCCGCCACGATCCCGGCACCCACCGGGTACTCGAATCGGGCATCGCGGATCGACCCCGGGCAGTCTGGATCGATATTCCCCCAGATGTGGGCGGTTCGGATTGCCACCGATGCTTCGATGTTGCCGTGCGCGTCGATGGACCAGATGGAGCCGCAGTAGGACCGCCTCGGCGCCTGCTCGAGTTCGTCGATGATCTGCATCGCCCGGACCTTGGGCGCCCCGGTGATCGAGCCGGGCGGGAAGACGGCCCGGATGAGCTCCGGGATACCGATGTGCTTGCGCAGGTGGCCCTCGATTACCGAGCTTGCCTGCAGAACGCCCGAGCCATGGGGCTCGATGCGGCGGGGGGTGTGGACCCGAACCGAGCCGAGCGTGCACACGCGCCCGATATCGTTCCGCATCAGGTCCGTGATCATGTTGAGCTCGGCGCGGTCCTTGTCGCTGTGTTCCAGCTCCGACGCGTCGACACCGAACGGGCGAGTCCCCTTCATCGGCTCGGTCTGGATGCGTCCCTGCTCGCGATCCACCCGCACGAACAGCTCCGGTGAGATCGAGCAGATCGTGTGCGAGATCCCATCGCGGCAGAACCGCATGGTTGCCCCGTACCTTGGGGCGGCCCCCTCCGTCAACGCCCTCGCACACGCGAGGGGGTCGCCATCGAAGCGGCATGCGAGCTTGTGGGCGATGTTCGCCTGGTAGATATCGCCCGCCGCGATGTACTCGCCCACACGGCGGACCGAGTCCATATACCCGTCGCGTCCGGTCTCGGAACGCATCTCTCCGATGGTGAAGCTCCGGGCGGTCGGTGCGGTGTGTTCGATGGGCTCTCCCAGACGCATCAGCACCGCCAGCGGGAAGCCCAGCGGATCGTGTGGCGATGACCGCGCGTGCGGCTCGACCCAGCCGCCGAGCTCATAGCTCAGCAGCAACGCCCATGAGCTCCCCTCCCGCGCGTGCTCCCTCATGATGCGTCCGATGCGATCGGGCGGATCGGGGTCGTCGCTGAGCACAAACCAGCAGCCCTCCACCGCGCGATCGCCGCGCCCGCCCCCGAGCCCGTCGGCACGGAAGCCGGGCAGGGTCAGGACGGGGTCGCCCCGCGTTGGCTCGGACTGGGCGCTCTGGCTCGCCATGGCGCGATCGTATTCGCTGTCCCGCAGGTACGCGACGGCTGGAAGCGTTTCGATGCGAATCAGGCAAAGAAAGTCTGACGAAAAACGCATGTCGCCGGTTCCACTACAATGCGCTGTACGCATCGGTTGATGGCGAGAGCCCCCGCATTGATGAGAACACGAATGGCGAAGAAGAAGAACAACTCCGGGTCCAAGAAGCGTTCCACACCCTCGCACAAGAAGACCAGCAAGAAGAAGCCCGCCAGCAGCCGCAAGCCAGACGCGTCGAGCGCGAAGCGCCACGCGCCGGCGAGCAAATCCAAGAAAGCCCAGGCCAAGACAACGCGCAAGAGCGCGGCGAAGAAGGTCACCAAGAAGGCCACGAAGAAGGCGGCCAAGAAGAGCGCCCCAAGAAAGAATGCGAAGAAGCGCGCGATCGCGGGCAAGCTGATCTACGCCTTCGGCCGCAAGACCGAGGGCGAGAGCGCCATGAAACCGCTGCTGGGCGGCAAGGGCGCGAACCTCGCGGAAATGACCACCATCGGGCTGCCCGTCCCTCCCGGGTTCACCATCACGACCGAGGCCTGCGCCGCGTACTTCAAGAACAAGAAGAAGCTCCCGAGAGGACTGATGGATGACGTCAGGAAGCAGATGGCCTCGCTGGAACAGCAGCGTGGCAAGAAGTTCGGCGACGACACCAACCCGCTGCTCGTCTCGGTCCGCTCGGGTGCCGCGGTCTCGATGCCCGGCATGATGGACACCATCCTCAACCTCGGGCTTAACGACAAGGCGGCCCGGGGGCTGGCCGAGGCGACGGACAACGATCGCTTCGCGTACGACGCCTACCGACGCCTGATCAACATGTTCGGCGATGTCGTGATGGGCGTGCACCACGAACACTTCGAGCGTGCGTTCGATGCGATCAAGGCGAGGTACGGCGTTGAGATTGATACCGACGTTCCGGCCGAGGGGCTCAAGGAACTCTGCGACGCGTACAAGGACGTGTACCAGCAGCACGTGGGCAGCGCGTTCCCGCAGAGCCCGATGAAGCAGCTGCAGCTCGCCATCGAGGCGGTGTTCGGCTCGTGGAACGCGGAGAAGGCCATCAGCTACCGGCGATACGAGGCCATGAACGGGCTCAACGGCACCGCGGTCAACGTCCAGACCATGGTCTTCGGGAACATGGGCGACGACAGCGGCACGGGTGTGGCGTTCACGCGCAACCCGTCCACGGGTGAGAACAAGCTCTACGGCGAGTTCCTCGTCAACGCGCAGGGCGAGGATGTCGTCGCGGGCATCCGCACGCCGCGACCGGTGAGCGAGATGGCCAAGTGGAACCGGGGCATCCACAAGCGGCTCTCCGAGATCAAGAAGACGCTCGAGGACCACTACGCGGACATGCAGGACATCGAGTTCACCATCGAGCGTGGTGAGCTGTTCATGCTCCAGACCCGCACTGGCAAACGGACGGGCGCGGCGGCCGTCAAGATCGCCTGCGACATGGTGCGTGAGAAGCGGATCGATGAGAAGCAGGCATTGCTGCGGATCCCCGCCGGCGACCTGACACAGCTGCTGCTGCCCAGCTTCGATCCGAAGCAGAAGGCCCAGGACAAGCTGCTGGCGACCGGGCTGCCCGCGTCGCCCGGCGCGAGCGTCGGGCACCCGGCGTTCTCGGCGTACGAGGCCGTCGAGCGGGCCCAAGCCGGCGAGAAGGTGATCCTCGTCCGCAAGGAAACCAGCCCGGAGGACGTGGACGGCATGCACAGCGCCGCGGGCATCCTGACCAGCACCGGCGGCATGACCAGCCACGCCGCGGTCGTGGCGCGCGGCTGGGGCACGTGCTGCGTCGCCGGCGCAAGCGACATCCACATCGATGAGCACGGCGGGACGTTCGCCGTCGACGGAAGGACCTTCGGTCGCGGCGACCTGATCTCGATCGACGGCTCGACCGGCGAGGTCTTCGAGGGCTCCATGCCGACCATCGAGCCAGAGCTCTCGGGCGATTTCGCCAGGGTCATGCGATGGGCGGACAAGTATCGCACGATGGGCGTACGCACCAACGCGGACACGCCCGAGGATGCGCAGCGGGCGCGTGACTTTGGGGCCAAGGGCATCGGGCTCTGCCGCACCGAGCACATGTTTTTCGAGGGCTACCGTATCACGGCGATGCGGGAGATGATCCTCGCCAAAACCACGGAGGTGCGGGAGGCGGCGCTCGAGCAGCTCCTGCCGTTCCAGCGTGAGGACTTCGTGGGTATCTTTACCGCCATGAAGGGGCTGCCCGTCACGGTCCGTCTGCTCGATCCGCCGCTGCACGAGTTCCTGCCCCACGACGACGACGCGACCCACAAGGTGGCGCACAACCTGGGTGTTGATGTCAGCGAAGTCCGCCGCATGGTCGCGATGCTCCACGAGTCGAACCCGATGATGGGGCACCGCGGCTGCCGACTGGCGATTACCTACCCCGAGATCCTGACCATGCAGGTGCGGGCGATCGTGGAGGCGGCGATTGAGTGCGCGAACAACAAGATCAAGGCCGTGCCCGAGATCATGATCCCGCTGGTGGGCACGCACCAGGAGCTGCGTGTGCTCCGTGAAGAGGCGGAACGCGTGATCGATGAGGTGAAGAAGGAGCACGGCTTCAGGCGCAAGCTCGACATCAGGATCGGGACGATGATTGAGATCCCTCGCGCGGCGCTGACGGCCGACGAGATCGCGCAGCACGCCGACTTCTTCAGCTTCGGCACCAACGACCTGACGCAGCTGACCTTCGGCTACTCGCGCGACGACACCAACACCTTCCTCCCCCGCTATCTCAAGCGCGACATCCTCCCCGAGGACCCGTTCCAGTCGCTGGACCAGACCGGGGTGGCGCAGCTGGTCACGATGGGCATCGAGAAGGGACGGGGAGCCAAGAGCGATCTGAAGATCGGCATCTGTGGCGAGCACGGCGGGGACCCCAGGAGCGTCCACTTCTTCCACCGGGCCGGTCTGGACTACGTGAGCTGCTCGCCGTTCCGCGTACCCATCGCGCGCTTGGCCGCGGCGCAGGCGGCGATCATGGATCGCTGACACAGGACATACAATGGGCACAGATATGCCCCGGACACGCGCCGGGTTTCTTTCCTACTGATGAACACGAATCAAGGATAATGCATGGGACAGAAGATGATCTTTGAGCTAGACCTCCTCGCGATCGTGCGCGCACGCGCGCACCTGACCGCGGCCACGCTGGCGATCTGGACGATCGTCATCACGATGATCATTCTCACGGTGAACACCCCCGGGCAGAGCACACCCATCATTCTCGCGTTGAACTTTGCCTCACTCGCGGTCGCGATCTGGGTGGTGGTTGCCGTGGTGCTTGCGCAGGTCTCGATGGGCGTTGGCGTCGCAACGATCGTGCTGACGGCCATCGTGACCCTGGTTCTTCCGATGCTCGTCCCGCTCGCGGTGCTCTCGCAGACAACGACGGTCCTGAAACTGGCCGGGGCGAAGACCGGGTTCATCGGCATGTCGCAGAGCGAGAAGGCCAAGATCACGCCGGGGCATTGCCGGGCGTGCGGCTACAGCCGTGAAGGCATCGGCCTGCTGGACCCGTGCCCCGAGTGCACACGCGTGCCCCAGGTGATCTGACGGAGCCGACCCACAAATGAATCAGTATTTACTCAGAATCGCCACGCTCCAACGCACGCTTCTCTGGCTGATCTTTGCGCTGCTCATGGGCACCACCGGGTTTGTCCTGGTCGCCGCTTTCGGTCAGGGGTTGGTTCCGTTTCCGGATATCGCGGTCGTTGTCATCCTGGCGCTGCTGGTGATCATCCAGCTCTGGGCGGTCGTTCAGACCTTCCGGCTTACCATCGCGATGCGCGAGAGTCTCGCGTACCCGATCATCATGCTCCTCGGCGGCTTCATCATCCCGCTGCTCGGCTTGATCATGCTGCTCCTCATCAGCGATAAGGCGAACAAGGAACTCAAGCGCGGTGGCCTGAAAGTCGGGTTCATGGGCGTGCCCAAGAGCGAGTGGCCGAAACTGATGCCGGGTCACTGCCCGATGTGCGGCTACGACCGGTCTGGCATCGACCCGGTGAGCCCCTGCCCGGAATGCGGGCACACGCCCCAGCCACACCCGAACGCAGGGGTAGATGACTTTGACACCACCTCTGCGAGTGAGCCACGCTACGAATAAAAACCCGAAGGAGACTTCGTCGCCTTCGGGTCACCCGTCCAACTCTTCCCTGATGGCTGATGGCGAGTGGCTGATGGCTTCTCTTACGAGAACGACACCTTGGGTGCCTCACGCACCGCCGCGTCCTCGATCTCGAAATACTCGGCGGACTTGAAGTTGAACACCCCCGCGATGATGACGCTCGGGAAGGTCTGCACCGCGTTGTTCATCTCGCGCACGTTGCCGTTGTAGAGGCGTCGGCACGAGGCGATGCGGTTCTCGGTCTCCGCGAGCTCGCCCTGCAGGTTGATGAACTGCGTGTCCGCCTTGAGCTCCGGGTAGCGCTCGACGACGACGGACAGCTGGCGCATCGCGCCGATGAGCTGGTTCTCGTCCTTGGCCTGCTGGGCCGGGGAGCCGGTGCTGGCCACGGCGGTGTTGCGCGCCGCGATCACGCTCTCGAGCGTCTCGCTCTCGTGCGTGGCGTAGCCCTTGACCGTCTCCACGAGATTGGGGATCAGGTCGTAGCGGCGTTTGAGCTCGACATCAACACCCGACCAGGCGTCCTTGAGGTGCTGACGCAGCCCGACGAGCTTGTTGTAGATACCGATCGCCCAAAGCAGGACCACGAGCCCGACCACTCCGACGATGATCAACAAAATTATCCATGGGCTCATAGCGCCCTCCCTTCTGCGAGATCCTTGACCACGAAGCCGGGCCAGAGATCGAGAAACTGACGTGTCCAGTGTAGCGACTGCCCGAACCGGTGGGATTTCCACACGGAGTACCCATCCGCGAGGCAGATCCGGGCGTTCTCGATATCGATCAGCCCGGGCTTTGTTTCGAGCAGGAACTCCATCATCCGCGGGTGGATGATGTCGTAGGCGAACTTCCGCGAGTCGCACTTGACGTAGTACTTGCGTGAGAACTCGGCGCTCTCGAAGTCGATGTCGTTCTTGCCGAACGCGGACGCGACCTTGTCGAAGAACCCCTCGCGCCGGATCAGCAGGTCCGGCATGGTGATGTAGGGCAGGTCCATGATGAAGTAGGAGAAGTGGTGCTTTACAATGCGTGTTCTTGTAACCGTGCGCCCGTTCACGCGCGTGGTGTAGGTCTCGCGGGTCTTGTAGGTGAAGTCGCCCATGTTGACCTTGACGATCGCGTCGTCGTAGGTCATCTCGCCGTAGATCGTGTTGTAGGCGGCCCGGTCGAACCCGCGCCGGAACAGCTCGAAATGGGCGTACTCATCGTCGTGGCTCGTGTCCTTTGCCTCGCGGAACGACAGCCCCGCCTCGTTGGCGTAGGCACGCATCTCGGCGATGCGCTGCTTGCGGGCTTTCTCGGCCTGGATCGCGGCGTAGATGACCAGCGCGATCAGCCCGCTCCCCCCAATGACAATCAGAATGATGAGACCTGGATGCATGTGTGCCCTGGCTTATTCGGGATCGGTTCGCATCAATTTCAGGCGCCGCATGACCTTACGCACGCCCCGATCGTACAATAGATCCCCACCTTTGTGCAGGAGGCCACATGCTCTGGCAGCCCTCTCTCCCCGATCATTACCTGAATCTGAGCGAAGATCAGCTCAACGAGCAGATCGATGCCCGGCGCGCCCAGCTCGGCGACGAGCTCGTCATCCTCGGGCACCACTACCAGATGGACGAGGTCGTCCGCCACGCCGACTTCCTCGGCGACTCGCTCAAGCTCTCGCAGCTCGCTTCGTCCGTGGTCGAGGACCGTGCCAAGCAGGGCACCGATGTCCGCCACATCATCTTCTGCGGCGTGCACTTCATGGCGGAGACGGCCGACATGCTCACGCCCGACTCGGTGCAGGTCATCCTGCCCGATATGTCCGCCGGCTGCTCGATGGCCGACATGGCGGACTACGACCAGACGGTCGAGGCGTGGGAGATCATCCACGATTCGCTCAAGCGACAGGGCTGGGAGGGGCGGATCATCCCCATCACCTATGTGAACTCGACGGCCGCCATCAAGGCGTTCGTGGGTGAGCACGGCGGCGCGTGCTGCACGTCGTCCAACGCGGGGCAGGTCTTCGAGTGGGCGATGAACGGCGGCACTGAGCCACGCAAGCCGGGCGAGGATATCAAGATCCTCTTCCTGCCCGATCAGCACCTCGGGCGCAACACAGCTGCGGCCTACGGGATCGACACCGACGAGCACACCTGCGTCTACGACCCGCGCCTCACGGCCCAGGGCGAGCCATTCGGCGGAGCGTCCGAAGAAGAGTTATACAACGCCGCAACTATTTTGTGGGCAGGGCATTGCAGCGTCCACAAGCTGTTCCGCCCCGAGCACTGCGCCGAGATCAAGAGCGCAAACGCTGCGCTCCCCGCGGGCGAGGAGCCCACGCAGATCCTCGTGCACCCCGAGTGCTGCAAGGAGGTCGTGGATCTCGCGGACTACTCGGGCTCGACCGAGTACATCATCAACACGCTGCGTGATGCCCCCGCCGGCAGCAAGTGGGCAATCGGCACCGAGGTCCACCTCGTGAACCGCATGGCCGACGAGATGAAGGCCAAGGGCGTCGAGGTCCGCATGCTCAGCGACTGCCAGTGCCTGTGCACCACGATGTACCGCATCGACGAGCCGCACCTGCTGTGGGTCCTCGACGGGCTGTGCGGGATCGGCACGACCAAGGACGCCCCCATCGACCAGACCGGCGGCCCGGTCAAGGTGCGGAACGTCGTGAGCGTCCACCCGGACGCGACCAAGCTCGCGCTGCTCGCGCTCAACCGCATGCTCGAGCACACCGGCGGCGGCGCGGTGAAGGCGTAGCGACCGGGTCCCCACTCCGGGTGCCACGGGTTGCTCCGCCGTAGGTGGACAACCCGTGCCGTTGGCAGAACCTGGGCGCAGGTATGTTCGAGTAAGTAGACACATCGAACGCACGGGTTGTCGCTGCGCGGTCAACCCGTGGCACCCGGATCAGTGTATAGCGATCAAATTTCGTGTCTGTACCGGCGTTTTGACGATACGTGCCCTGTGTCTCAGTGCGCGCCCATCAACCCGGCCGACCACTTTGTCGGCGAACTCGGACGCTGGATGATCTTCAGTGCCGGGCTCGTGATCGTTGTCGCGGCGATCCTGCTACCCATGCAGGAGGATCTCCGTCTCACGCGCCTGGAGCGTGATCGGACGCTCCACCTGGAGCAGGCACAGAACCAGCGGATCGATCGTTACCGCGCGTTCCTCAACGACCTCGCCAGCCCGGACGAGCAGACGATCGAGCTGCTGGCGATGACCCAGCTGGGCATGATCCCCGCGGACCGCGCGGCGATCGTGATGCCCGGGCAGCGCGACGACACGCTCCTGCTCGAGGCGATCGAGCCGCGTGTCGAACCGTTCGAGGCGCAGGTGAGACCACGCACACGCCTGGAACGCCTGTTCGCGAACAAGGACGCCAAGGTCTGGATCGTCGGCGCGGGGTTGCTGGCGGTGCTGTACGGCCTCATGCCCGCGACGAAGCCGAGCTGAGTTCATTCCCTACACTCGATCGTGGCTGAGACTCGCCGATATCCCGTTCTCGTTGGACCGACCGCCGGCGGCAAGACCGCGCTGGGGGTCGAGCTCGCCAAGCGCCTGGTCCGTGAGGACGGGCAGCCCGGGCAGGTGGTCACGGCGGACGCGTATCAGATCTACACGGACCTGAATATCGGGACGGCTAAGCCGACGATCGTCGAACGCGGCGGGATCGAGCATCACCTGATCGATATCGTGGATCTCAAGGACCGTTTCACGGTGCACGACTGGCTCAACCGGGCGAACCCGATCGTGGATCGGTTGTGGACGAACGCCTTCACGCCGGTTGTGGTCGGCGGGACCAACCTGTACATCAAGGCCTTCCTGGACGGGCTCTTCGAGGCACCCGAGCCCAGCAATGAGGTCAAAGTGCGGGTGGAGGACATGCCTCAGCCCGAGCGGCGCGCGATGCTCGCGGAGGTTGACCCCCAGGCCCACGCGCGGATCGACGGGGCGGACATCCGACGCACAAGGCGGGCGCTGGAGGTGTACCTCCAGACCGGCACGCCCATCACGCAGCTGCAGGCCCAGTGGGACCGCGACAAGCCCACGCGACCGGAAGCGGTGCTTGTCGGGCTCGACTGGGCGGTCGAGGCGATCAACGCGCGTATCAACCAGCGCGTGAAGCTCATGATCGAGGACGGGCTGGTGGAGGAGGCACGGGCGCTGTTCGAAGCGGACGCGTTCGGGGACCAGTCACGCGAGGCGATCGGCTACAAGCAGCTGATCGCGCACTTCGAGGGGCGCTGCTCGCTGGACGAAGCGATCGAGCGGATCAAGATCGATACGCGGCGCTTCGCCAAGAACCAGCGGACGTGGCTCAAGCGCCTGCGGGCCCGGGAGGGATCGATCTGGGTTTCTGCGGAGGGACGGGACGCGCCGGACATCGCGGCTGAGGTCGTTGAGCGGATGGGGTAGCTCCCGCTCCGGGTGCCACGGGTTGATCCGCCGAAGGTGGACAACCCGTGCCCTCTGCAGAACCCGGGGGGTGATTGTTCAGTGATTCTTGACTAAGGCAACGCACGGGTTGTCGCTGCGCGATCAACCCGTGGCACCCGGATGAAATGGATCTGTTCAACAAAGACCCCCTCCGTCTTCGGCTGCGCCGAATCCACCTCCCCCGCTGGTGCGGGGGAGGCCGCGGAGTGTGGATTTGAAATGCGTAATCAGTCGTCCAGCGAGATGGACTTAGGGCCTTCCTTGCCGGCCGTGCGTTCCATGTAGCCGTCGCCTCGCTTCTCGTACTTGGTGAAACCAAGCCGATCGAGGTTCTTGTTCGAGAGCATGGACTTCTCTTTCATGTCCGACCACTTGCCCGCGATGTTGGGGGCGGTGGGCACGCGGTGGACCTTGCGTCCCTCGTGCTCGCTCAGCGCGTCCTCGGACATCCTCTGCACGATCTCAAAGTGCTCGCCCGTGCCCTCGCCCTTGTCGTCGAGGTATTCGTAGATGTAGATCGGCATGGTGTTCTCCGAAATCGTTGCCCGCAATGACTATACGCGTCATCGGCGAGAATTGATCGTGCATCAAGCGAATCTGAGGCCAGCCGCGGCCGGGAAACCCCCTCCGCCTCGCGTTGCTCGGCACCTCCCCGCAAGCGCGGGGGAGGAGGAATCAGCCGAAGATCTGGCCCGATTCGGTGTCCTGCATCTTCCAGCCCAGTGCCCGGCACATTTTGGAGAGCACCGGGTAGGCGAAGTCCATGTTGTTGACGATCACCATCGCCTGCGACAGCTCGTCGTGACCCACGGCGTACTCGATGGTGTAGCCCGGGCCGTGCAGGACCGTGGTGCCGTGGCGTTTGATCTCGGTGCCATCGGCGGCGGTGTTGTAGTGCGAGAGCTTATCGCAGACCTCCCGCTCGGTCCCCAACGGGGCGTTGCCCGCCGAGGGATCCTCGGGGTCACGGGGGTTGATCAACACGAGCATCCGCTTCTTGGCCATTGGGTGAAGGATAGCCGCCCAAGTGGTGAACGGGCGATCGGGCGTGCTCAGTCCTCTTCGATCAATCCCTCGGCCTCGTCGCGGGCATCGAGCAGATCCGCCGCCTTGTTCAGCAGCAGCCCCAGCGGCACGGGCTTGAGCATGTAGGCGTCCACGCCGAGCGATTCGCCGTAGGCCTGGTGGCGCTTGCCCTCGTTGGCGGTCACCATGATGACGATCGGCGAGTTCTCCTTGCCCTTGATCTTCTCGAGGGCGAGGAAGCCGGAGCGCTTGGGCAGCATCATGTCGAGGATGACGATGTCCGGCGGGTCGTCGTTGCAGATCCGCACGGCCTCGTCGCCGTCCATCGCGGTGAGGGTCAGTGCGCCTTCGCTCTGGAAGGCGGCGTCGATGGAATCGAGGATGTCCTTCTCGTCGTCGACGATCAGCACGCGGACGTCTTCGAGCATCCCGCCCTCTTCTTCCATCATCCCCTGATTCACGCCTGGTTCGGTTGTCATGGTGTGCTCCCTGTTTCCGTCATGTTAGCGCAGTTCCGTGACGCCCTGCTCTTTGAGCATCGCCCGGTCGAGATCCGAACGGTGGATGATCGCGTCGAGTTCGCCCTGGGTCATCCAGGGCAGCGCTTCGAGCTTGGCGCGGAGGTTGCTCGGGAACGGGCGGTCGAGCCGCTCGTGGCGAGGCCTGCTCTTCCAGATTCGGTGCATCCACAGGTACTGTTCCGGTGCTCGACGAACAGATTGCTCGATCGCGCGCCGGTATCGTGCCGTGATGTAGAACAGCGGGTCCGGCTGGCTCTCCCAGTCCTCGGGGTCGATCCGGTCTTCGATCTCGATGCGGTATCGCATGCCGGCGGGGTTGCCCAGCTGCGCGCACTGGCGCTGGGCGCAGCCGACGATGATCCGCGCCCGGTGCTGGATCGCCATGAGGCCGATGGACTTGTAGCTCGAGGCGAGGCGCCCCAGGAACGGGACGTGCAGCCCGCGCTGGCCGGCGTTCTGGTCGGCGACGAAGGCGACCGACTCGTTCTGGGCCAGCAGGCCCGGGAGCTTGTGCATGGCCCCGAACTTGTCCACGAGCTCGAGCCCACGCCGGGATCGGGTCTGCCGCAGCCAGCGGTCCGCCGGGCGCAGGTCCAGGGGTCGGTACACCGCGTGCATGCGGAAGCCGAGCAGCGCCATCGTGTAGCCGAGCACCTCCCAGTTGCCGCAGTGGGCCGTGAGCAGCAGCGATGGGCGCTCGTCGAGCAGCGGGCGGATGACCCTGTCGAGCTCGCCGAGCTCGATGTAGTCGCTCCACGCGTCCTCGGTCAGGTAGCGCGGCAGGACGGCGAGCTCGGCCGCGAGCATCGCGAGGTGCTCGTAGCTGCGCATCACCAGGTCCGCGCGTTCCTGCTCGCTGAGCTCGGGCATGGCGATCGCGAGGCGGTCGATGGCGCGCCCGACCCGCTTGCGGTTCACCCCGAGGCCGCCGTACGTCCGCCCGAGCGTCCGCCCGAACCGGAGGACCGAGGGGAGCGGGAAGGCGTTGATCCCGATGAGGCCCGAGCGGATCGCCGTGTACAGCGCCGGTTGAAGAACGACCCGCTGAAACGGAGTCAGCGGGTCGCGTTTGTCGTACCTGGAAATGCTGGATGCCTCGTTGTTCATCGCATCGCTTCAGTCCCCGCTCAGTTCGGGAAGTCGCCGATCAGCGTGCGGAGACGGTTCTGGTTGAGCACCGGCATCGAGGTGTCCTGTGCGCTGAGCAGCAGGTCGTCGTACCGCTTGATCTCCTGCTGAAGACGCACGTACTCCTGGATCACGGAGACCGGCGCGTCGCGGCCGGGCGGGGGCGGGAGGATCGGCTTCTCGCCGAGCACCACGAAGTCCGTGTCGCCCTGGATCTCGTCGACGAGGATGCCGCCCCAGCGCTCGATGAGCGCCTCGAGCGTGTCACGCTCGAAGCGGGAGGCCACGCCGTCGCCATCCACATCGAAGAGCCCGTCAACGACGAACTTGTAGGTCTTGCTGGGGTCGTAGACCGCGTTGGCGATCACGTCGCCACGCACGATCGGGTTGCCCTCGGAGGATTCGATGATGCGTGCACGCGAGTAGGTCGGCTCGACCTTGATGATCTCGATGACCGCCTTGCCGCGCGGGTACTCGCCGGTCTCGGGGTCCTCACGGATGTCCGTGGCGTCGTCGTAGATCGCGAAGCTCATGCCCAGCACGGCCTTCTTGTCGCGACCGATCGAGACGATGACCTCGTTGTCGAGGGCGTTGATCTGGTTGACCTTGCCGTCGACGAGCGCTTCCTCGGGGATGCCGGTGAAGATCTCGACGCGGCCCTCGCCGAGCAGGCGGGCGACCTTGTCCTGGAGCACGAAGTTCTCGTCCTGGAGCTCGGCGTTGGCGCCCTCGAGCGCCTCCTCACGGGCGGCGGCCTGGGCACGGATGTCCTCGATCTGGCGGATGTAGCGCTGCTCGATGGCCTGGAAGCCGCTGATGAGCTGGCCCTTGTCGCTCTGGATCACGCCGAACTCGTTCTGGATGTTGTTGGCGGACGCGGTGAACTGCTGCTCGATCTCGGCGACGCGCTCGGCCTCGGCCCGCGCCTTCTCCTGCGCGTCGAGGCGTTCCTGATCGGCGATCGCGAGCTGCTCGTTGAGCGTGTCGATCTCGTTCTGGAGCCTGCTGACCAGATTCAGGAGCGACCCTTCTTCGGAGCCCTCGATCTGCCCGAGCTTGGAGCGGAGCTCGCTCATGCTGGTGGCCGCGTCGCCGTCGATCGTCTTCATCAGCTCGTTCTGGTTGGAGGCGAGGAAGCCCACAACGGTTTTGCGTTCGCGGGTCGCCTCATCGCGGATGGCGCGGATGGCCGCGTGCTCACGCTCCTGCGGCGACACGAAGACCTTGACGTCCTCTTCCATCGACTGCTTCTCGGTGCGCGCGCTCTGCGCGTTTCCATAGAAGATCATCGTCGTCACAAAGAACGCCAGGCTCATCGCGCCCAAGATCGTGATTGTGACGGCGACGCCGACGCTTGCTCCAGTGCGGGCTGCCATAGACAAAGCTCCAGTCTGATTCGTTCCCAATACGCGGCTTCGGAGAGCCGCTCGTTCCTGCTTCCCGAGCGGGGCAGGGACCACCATAGATTCGATGACGACACCCATCAAATGCGCGCCGCGCCTGCAGGACAAGCCCACCCGGGCCTCCAGGCCCGATCGATTCGCACAGAACCCCCTTGCGGTTCGATGCGATGTGCGATTCCCGCTTCGGGGGAATTACCCGATCGGAGCAAGAGTATAGCGATTCACCGCCGCCCTGTGGACACTCAACAACATCATCGCTATGAATGCCCTAGACAAACTTGCAACTTCCCAGCTTCACACCAAACCAAGACAACACGTTCTGAGTTCGGAGGCACCATGCGTACCCGTTTGCCCGTTCCGAAAATGACCGAACAAAGCCCGTTCGGGATCGTCGCCTGTTCAATGCTCGCGATCATGTCCGCTCCGGCGCTCGCACAGCAGGTCGATTATGTTCTGGACACGGGCGTCGGCACCTTCAACATCGGGCCCGCCGGCTTCGATGCGAACGTGACCTGGCTCAATGTCTTCGACACGGTCCCCGGCGGCGAGCTCATCACCGAGGTCTCCGTCTCGTACGGCGATATCGCCGACAACTCGGGCAACCTCGGCTCCGACGCCGTCACGCTCGCGATCCTCAACGACCCCAACAACGATCAGGACCCGTCGGACGCGGTGGTGCTCTCCACCACCCAGGCGACCTGGGTCGACACCGGTTTTGGTGAGTTCGTGACCTACCCGGTCGAGCCGACCGTGGTCGACGGGGTCTTCTTTGTCGCGGTGGTCATGGACGTCATCGAGGGCGCCAACCCCGCGTCCGCGGACCCGAACTCGCCGAGCGCCGGCTCGCTCAGCTGGCTCTTCTACAACCCCGAGCCCAACCTGGACGACCTGGGCAGCTCCCCCTTTATCCTCCACATGTCCGAGGGGCCCTTCCCCGCGGCGTGGATGGTGCGCGCGACAGGCGTGCCCAACGCGGGGTGCCCGATCGATTTCAACAACGACGGGATGCTCGATTTCTTCGACGTATCGGCGTTCCTCAACGCCTTCCTCGCCAGCGACCCGATCGCGGACCTCGACGGGAACGGGGCGTTCGACTTCTTCGATGTGTCGTCGTTCCTGAGCCAGTACGCCGCGGGCTGCCCCTGAGCGAGGGCATCGCCGGACACCTCTCGAGCAACCCTGCACACACAGACTGGAAGAACGACTTGAACAAAGAACCCAGAGCGATTCGACCCGATGATCTCGAGATCATCGAGCAGATCCCGGGCATCATCGGGGTGGCCCGCGACGCGGACCTGCGTCTGATCTGGTACACACGCTGTTTCCACCGCGTCCTCGATGTCATGAAGGATCACGAGGAGCTCAAGGGCAGCACCCTGAGCGATATTCTCACACCCTCCGCGGCGGAAGAGCGCGTGCGCATCCAGCAAGAGGTCATGCTGACCGGCAAGACCAAAAGCCACTACCAGTTCACCGCGGACTCGCGCGTGCTGTGCACCATCTTCCCACTCGACGAGCAGGCCTTCGGGCACAAGGGCATCCTCGCGATCATCAAGGACGCCCCCATCGACGCCCGCCTGTGCACCGACAGCGACATCCCCGTGCTGTCCTCGCCGAGCCTGAGCGAGCTCAACGCGCTGTCCTCGCGCGAGCTCGAGATCATCCACCATATCGCCAAGGGTCTCTCGACGAACGATATCGCCAGCCAGCTCAACCGCTCGAGCAAGACGGTGGAGAAGCAGGTCAACTCGATCCATTCGAAGCTCAACACCCACTCCCGCGCCGAGCTCGTCCGCTACGCGACCGAGCGCGGCATCCAGTCGTTCTCAGATACCGACTGGAGCGCGATCGTCGAGGGGGCGAAGGTGATGCGCCGCGAACGCCGGGAGATGGCCGCGCGGGCGTAATCTCGCGAGCGGGGCGACGGGCGACTTGCGGTCGCACCCTGGATCAGCGACAATATGGGGATGGACTTCTCAGAACACATCCATACGCTCGCGCAGCAATCGCTGATCGACCCGATCCACCTCAACAAGTACTCGATCTTCTTCCGCCTGTGCATCGCGGCGCTGCTCGGCGGGCTGATGGGGTGGGAGCGTGGGCGGGCCGACAAGCCGGTCGGCATCCGCACCATGCTGCTGATCAGCGCCGGGGCCGCGGCCTTCGCGCTGCTGGGTGAGCAGATCATCGACGCCTCCAGCCGCACCGACATCATCCGCGTCGACCCGACGCGTGTGCTCTCGTACATCATCTCGGGCGTGGGCTTCCTGGGCGCGGGCGCGATCCTGCACTCCAAGCGCACCGTGAAGGGCATCACCACGGCCGCCAGCATCTGGGTCTCGGCGGCGGTCGGGGCCGCGTGCGGCGTCGGTCAGTTCATGATCGGGTTCCTGCTCTTCGCGATCGCGTTCATCACGCTCTGGTCGCCGTGGGTCAAGGACCTGGCGAGCGGCAAGATCGATGAGGAACGCAACGGGCGATCGAATAGCAACGGGAACGATGACGATTCGATCAAGGAAGGAAAGACGTCGCACTGACGCACGCAGAGACCAGATGCGATCAGACGCCGCGGTCCGCGCTGCCCAGCGCGTCGAGCTGATCGCCGTAGCGTTCACGCAATGGCTCAACCACTTCCTTGATGAACCGCTCGGTCTGCTCGACGGATCGCCCGACATACTGCATCGGGTCGAGGTGGGCGTCGATATCCACGCCCTCCAGCAGCGGCTCGGACTTGAGCCGATCGAGCAGGTCGTTGTCCTTGCCCTCCTGCTTGACGGCGTAGCCCGCCTCGTGCGAGAGCACGCGGATCGCTTCGTGCACATCCTGGCGGTCCCGCCCGAGCTTGACGGCTTCCATCATGATGTTCTCCGTCGCCATGAACGGCAGCTCGGCCATGAGGTTGCGCTTGACCATTGCCTCGTTGACTATCAACCCCGACGCAACCGTGTGCATCAGGTCCAGCGCCCCGTCGAGCGCGAGGAACGCTTCGGGCAATGACAATCGCCGGTTCGACGAGTCGTCGAGCGTGCGCTCCAGCCATTGCGTCGCGGCCGTGTCGTAGGCGTTGCCCACGAGGTTCATCACGAAGCGAGTGAGCCCGCAGATACGCTCGCACTTCATCGGGTTCCGCTTGTAGGGCATCGCAGACGAACCGATCTGCGACTTGCCGAAGGGCTCGTCGATCTCCTTGCGGTTGGAGAGCAACCGGATGTCCGTGGCGATCTTGTGGAGGACGGAGGCGATAGATGCAAGATTCGACAGAATGCGGGTATCTACAACCCTTGGATAAGTTTGACCTGAGAGATCAAAGGTCTTCGCCCTGCGGATTCGATCGAACTCAGCAGCGCGGTAATCATCAATCGACATAGATTTCAGATTGTCGTATTCCCGTTGAGCCTTCTGACGCTCTTGTTCCGAGAGGTCTGTACGCTCAAGGACTCTGCGAGCATGCTCGATGTACTCATCTCGCTCCTTCTCAACAAATGCGTCATCAAGGTAGTTCTTCACATACCAATCAGCTTTGCTGCTCGGGAGCATGTTGAGAATGGCAAACACCTCGAACCGATCAACTCTTCGACTGTCTCCCTCGAAGAGATTCAAGAATGAGGCTTGCGTACCAGTTGCACCACGGAAGCCACGAGCAAACTTGCTGATGAAAGTAGAGAACGTGATATCTGGCGCAATTTCACTTGCCCACTGACACGCTCGTCGACCAACTGTGGTCGGCTGAGCGGGCTGATAATGCGTGAAACCAAGCGTAGGTAGCGCTTTGTGCTTCTCACCGAAATCAGATAATGAGATCACAGCGCGGGCTGCCTTCGTTTGAATCAACTCGATTGACTCGCGAAGAACAAGGTAGTCAGCGTTGCACACCACATCCTGACTCGTGCACCCGAGGTGAATGATCGCCCGTGCCTTCGGGCACCGATCCCCCCACGCGTGCACGTGCGCCATCACATCGTGGCGCAGCTCCCGCTCGTACTTCGCGGCCGCCTCCATGTCCGCGTCCGTGACCTCAAGCGTCGATCGCATCTCGTCGAGCTGCTCGTCGCTGATGTCCAGCCCGCACGCCTGCTGGGCCTCGGCGACGGCGAGCCAGATCTTCCGCCAGGTCGTGAACTTGTGCCGCGGCGACCAGATCCTGCACATCTCGGGCGATGCGTTGCGGGCAGCCAGCGGGGAGGTGTAGGTGTCGTGGGGGTTGGGCATGAGAGATAGTAAGAATGGGGACAGGGACTAGCCACTAGCCACTGGCCACTAGGGGAAAGAAAAGAACAACGCGAGCAACGCGAGCGATCCTCCCCTAATCCCTAATGGCTAGTCCCTAGTCCCTCTTCCCTCAGTTCGCGACGATATTCACCAGCCGACCCGGCACCACGATCACCTTCCGCACCGTCTTGCCCTCGATCAGCCCCTTGATCTTCTCGTCGGCCAGGGCCATCTCCTCGAGCGTCTTGGCGTCGGTGTCGGGGGCCGCGTACATCTTGGAACGCAGCTTGCCCATCACCTGGATGGGGATCTCGATCTCGTCGTCGACGAGCATCGATTCGTCGTAGCTCGGCCAATCAGCAGTCGCGACCGAGTCCCCATCCTGATCATGGTGCCCCAGCATGTGCCAGAGCTCCTCGGCCACGTGCGGCGTGAACGGCGCGATGACCTTCACGAACCGCTCCATCTGATCCCTCGTCAGCGACTTGGCGACGTTGACGAACTCGAAGACGGCCGCGATCGCGGTGTTGAAGCTCAGCTTCTCGATGTCGTCGCCGACCTTGGCGATCGTGCGGTGCAGCTGCTTTTCGACCGTCTCGTCCGCGCTGTCCGCGAAGACCAGCTCGCCCGATTCCTCGCTCACGCACAGGCGCCAGATCTTCTGGAGCAGGCGGTAGAGCCCCACGATATCGTTCGTGTTCCAGGGCTTGCTGGCCTCCAGCGGGCCCATGTACATCTCGTACAGGCGGAAGGTGTCCGCGCCGTAGTCCTCGATCACGTCATCGGGGTTGACGACGTTCTTAAGTGACTTGGACATCTTCGCGATGATCTTGTCCACCGGCGTGTTGGTCGCGGTTTCGATGAACTTCGGGTCGTCGTCGCTGCCGCGGTTCTCGACCTCGTCGACCGGCACGAGCGACCTGTCGCCGCGCTGATAGGCCATCGAGGTGATCAACCCCTGGTGGAAGAGCTTGCGGAAGGGCTCGGGCGAGCGGACATAGCCCAGGTCATGCAGGGCCATGTGCCAGAAGCGGGCGTAGAGCAGGTGCAGGACCGCGTGCTCCGCCCCGCCGATGTACAGGTCCACGCCCTCCTCGCCCATCCAGTACGCCTCGGCATCCTCGCCGATGAGCTGCTCGTCGTTCTTGTTGTCGCAGTAGCGGAGGTAGTACCAGCAGCTGCCGGCCCAGCCGGGCATGGTGTTGGTCTCGCGCCGCACTTTCTCGTCGCGATGAAGCCCGAACACGCCCGCCTCGCCCGCGGTCGTCTGGACCCAGTCTTCCGCCTTGGCCAGCAGCGGCTGGGGCTCATCGCTCTCCACGGGCTGGTAGTCCGCCAGCGGCGGCAGCAACACGGGCAGCGACTCCTCGCTCACCGCGTGGTGACGCCCGCGCTCATCGAACACGATCGGGAACGGCTCGCCCCAGTAGCGCTGGCGTGAGAACAGCCAGTCACGAAGCTTGTAGTTCACCTTGCGGGCGCCGATTTTCTTCTCGGTCATCCATTCGATGATCTTGGCCTTCGCGTCCGCGATCGACAGCCCGTTGAGCATGTCCGAGTTGATCGCGGGCCCGTCGCCCGTGTACGCCTCGCCGTCGAAGCCCTCGGGCGGCTGCACCGTGCGGATGATCGGAAGATCAAACTGGGTCGCAAAGTCCCAGTCGCGCTGATCCTGCCCCGGCACGGCCATGATTGCCCCGGTGCCATAGCCCATCATCACATAATCCGCCGTCCAGACGGGGATCTCCTCGCCGGTGACGGGGTTGGTGACGTTGATGCCGATGGCGACGCCGGTCTTTTCCTTGTTCTCCTGGCGTTCCACGTCCGAGCGGTTGCGTGACCACTCAACGTAGTTCCGCAGGCGCTTGATGTCCACGCCCTCGGGCTCGGACTCCAGGGCCACCTCAACCAGCGGGTGCTCCGGGGCCACGACCATGTAGGTCGCGCCGTAGATGGTGTCCGGGCGCGTCGTGAAGACGCGGAGCTTCTCGCCCAGGTCCAGCCCGCCGGGGAAGATGATCGGGAAATCGACCTCCGCGCCTACCGAGCGACCGATCCACTCGGCCTGCTGCGTCTTGGTCGAGCTGGGCCAATCCAAGTCATTCAGGCCATCGAGCAGGCGATCCGCGTAGGCGGTAATGCGGAACATCCACTGGCGCAAAGGTTTACGAAAAACCGGGAACCCGCCCCGCTCGCTTCGCCCATCGATGACTTCCTCATTGGCCAGAGCCGTGCCCAGCTTGGGGCACCAGTTGACCGTCTGCTGGCTCAGGTATGCCAGGCGGTACGAATCGACGACCGCCTTCTTCGTCTCGGTGTCCAGCGTCTCCCAGTTGCCGGCATCGGTCCCGTCGGGGAGATCGCCCGCGCCGGTGTACTCGGCCGCGTCCGGGTTCAGCTTCACCTTCCGCTTGCCCGACGCGAACTCCTCGATGAGTTCGTTGATCGGGCGGGCCTTGCCCTTCCCCCCGTCGGCCTCGGTGTCGAACCAGGCGTGGTAGATCTTCACAAAGATCCACTGCGTCCACTTGTAGTACTCCGGGTCGATCGTCCCGAACTCGCGTGACCAGTCATAGCAGAAGCCGAATCGCTGCAGCTGACGCCTGAAGTTATCGATCGCCTTCTTGGTCGTGATTTCGGGATGCACGCCGGTCTGGATCGCGTACTGCTCCGCCGGCAGCCCAAACGCGTCCCAGCCCATCGGGTGCAGGACGTTGTAGCCCTTCATCCGCTTGAACCGGCAGATGATGTCCGTCGCCGTGTACCCCTCGGGGTGCCCGACATGCAGCCCGGCCCCGGAGGGGTAGGGGAACATATCCAGCGCGTAGTACTTGGGCCTTGAGGCATCGAAACCCGCCTCGCCGGGGTTCGGCTGGCGGTAGGTTCCCTGCTCGCCCCACCACCGCTGCCAGCGTGTCTCAAGCTCGCCCGCCATCCGGGCGTTGTAACGGTGTTTCGGCTGGCGATCGCTCGATTGGGCTTGGGTCTGCGTCATAACTCGTCAGTGTAGCTTCGAATTCCTGAGATGATCCCGTATGCCCGGCCTCTTACGCGTTTCTCGGCACTCAGCCCCGCTTCGAAGCGATCATCTGCAGCCCCGGGGTGAAATGCCTCACCCAGCGGGCGGGTATCCACCGCATGAGCATGCGTGTGCTGCGGTACTCGCCCTGGACGAAGCCGGGCTGCTTGCGCGCGGACCTGATCGCCGAAGCACGATTTGAGACACAGTGCGTCGGGTATCGCATCTCAGGTGTCGCCCAGAAACTCTCGACCTGCTCAAACCCTGCCTCCCTCACCATGCGCTCCAGCGCGTTGTGCGAGTGCAGCACGCCACGCGGAACCTCATGCCCTCGACGCTTGAGCAGCAGGCGCATCAGCCATCTCGGCAGGGCGTTGCCCCACCGCATGCCATAGCAATGCTCGTCCTGCTTGCCGAGCAGCAGCCGGAGGGCGAAGCGGTTCTTGGTCATCAGGTAGACCTGCCCGCCCGGTTTCAGCACACGCCTGATCTCGCTGAGCATCTGCCGCTGCCCTGCGGCGATATCCCCATCGGGCGCTTTCCTCATCGCACACCATTCGAGCACCAGGTTCAGCACCACCCAGTCGAATGTCTCGTCCCTGAACGGGAGAAGACAATCGTCGCCTCCGGCTGCGAAGGCCGTGTTCCTGCAGCCTTCCTGACGGCATCGCTCCGCGCCGAACTCCGCCTGCTCTGGAACAACCTCGAGCGCATAGAAGCGGTCGCACTGCTTGCTCAGCAGCGATGAGAACTGCCCCATGCCCGAGCCGATTTCCAGCACGGTATCGTCCTGATCAATCGACAGCAACTCAAGCCACTTGTCGCGCCCGTCCGGGAAGACGTACCCCCACTCGCCGTACACCTCCTGCACCGCATCGGTCCACGGGCCAGATCGCGCAAGCTCGTTCACCCGCTCGAGTTTCTGCTGTGTGTCTTCGGGTTCCGGTATCTGGTGGATCAGAAAGTTCGGGATCCCATCCGTTACCCGGTACACAATCGTGCCATCATCGTTGGACAGCGCCCCACCCTGAAAACGGAGCCGGTCTCCCGTCCGTGGACAGCGGTACACCGATATTTCGTCGGCATCGTGCGTGCTGGTTGATGGCTCGCTCACTCGTACTCCGCTCCTCGTGCATCGCGCTTCCTGCCCGGTTGCCCGTTGAGAGGACGCACGTTCGCGTGCATCGTACAGAGCCCAATCACGGTACGAGCCAGAATTTTGAATCAAATCTTAACCCGACGCTACGCACATCCCCGAGAACCCAGATAATGGCGAATCCACACAGGGTGTTCAACTCCCACCCTTCGATCAGCTGATCCCATGACTGAACCGATGAACCCGCCACCAACTGAGCGCCCCTGGGATCTGGACCTTCTGCGGTCGGCGTTGATGGGCCCTGTCTGCGAGGCGCTCCCTCACGCGGTTGAGCCGCGGCTCACGTACCTCTGCCCACCGAAAGCCGTCGCAGATGATGCCACGAAGCTCATCGTGACAGACCGCGACAGCACGCCCCACGGTGTCGTCCTCGTCGCGTCTCCAACCGGCGACGATCTGGTCCGGCGCGGCCACTCCAGAGCGGTGCAGATCCAGGAGCGGCTCGGCCAGCCACTCGGCGCCGTCGTGCTCCTGCCGCTGCACACCGGCACGGTTCAGGATCGGACGTTCGCCATCTATCCGTACTGCAAACCGATGAGCCGATCGAGGCTGGGCAAGCGTGCGCACCGCATCCTCCTCCGTCCCACGGTTCTTCATTGGTTGCGTGATATCACCCGCACCGCCGCGAACGAGGCAGACAGCGAGCAACTGCAGAGCGCGTTCGTCGATCCGCTCCAGCACCTCGCCCGACACGAGCTGCTCAGTTCAACGATCAGGTCCGCGGCGGACGAGGGCATCAAGAGAGCTCAAGCGGGGCAATGGACCCCCCGGCTCGTTCCGATGCACGGCGATCTCTGGGACGGCAACATCCTCTTCGCCCATGATCGCGCGGGCCGGCGTGACCCGTTCGCCCGGATCTCGCTGATCGACTGGCCGAGCGGCCTGCCGGACGGGTACGCGATCTATGACATCGTCCGCCTCAGCCGCTCCATGCATATCCCCAGGCGTTTCATGCGCCGTGAGATATGCAGGCACTGCGAGCATCTGCGGTGCGAACCGCGAGATGCCCGCTCCTATTTGCTCGCGGCGTTCGGGCATCTTTCACAGCACCTGGGAGAGTTTCCGCCGGAACGATTCGCGCGACTGGCCGAGCAGTGCGACGCGCTGGTTACGGACGCGGTCGCTTGATTATCAGACCTCGCGCCATATGAATACATGATGAACAGATCGCCTCTACCCGATGGGCGTGTGCAGAATGTGAAGCTTGTGTGAGCTTCAACACTCTCGCTTGATTTTCCGCTCAGTTCAGCTCATACCTATCTATATGTCTTCAGTTTCAACCACGCCTTCCCACATTGAACACCCAGATACCGCGCTCCGCCTGAAGTCTGGCCCAGCCACGCCCCAGCCCGACTTCGTCATCGTCGGCCCGCTGCGTGCCGGGACCACGATGCTGCGCCTGATGCTCCACAACCACCCCCGCCTCGCGCTCGTCGGGGAGTTTGAGGAATCGGTCGCGATGCTCCGTGATGCCGGGTTCCCGAACACGAGGAACTACCGGGACTGGCTCGCGACCCAGCGTGTTGTGCAGACACGGGGCTACGAGCTCCCCGACGCGCTCGACTCCTACGAGTCAGTCGTCCGATCGATGTGGACACAGCTCGCGGACGAGCACGCGAGCGCCGAGCTGATCGGGTGCACCATCCACTCGCGGATCGATCGCATCCTCGATCTCTGGCCCGACACGAAGCTGATCTTCCTCGTCCGCGACCCGCGCGATGTGTGCCGATCGTGCGTGGGCATGGGCTGGTACGGCAACGCGGCGCTCGCCTTCCCCAAGTGGCTCGAGCCCATCAACCACTGGGAACGCATACGACCCGACCTGCCCGATGACCGCTGGACCATGATCCGCTACGAGGACCTGCTCCGGGACCCGGAGTCGCAGCTCACGAAGTGCGCCCGCCTGCTGGGCGTGGATTACCACCCAGACATGCTGGGCTTCCATGAATCGAGCTCGTACGAGCGGCTCGATCCGAAGCTCGCGGAGCAGTGGAAGCACAAAATGACCCCCCGCTGCGCGGAACTCATCGAGGCACAGTGCGACCAGCGCATGCGTGCGTACGGCTACGAGCCCAGCGTCCAGTCCCCGCGTGGTGCGTCCGGTCTCGAGTCCGTCGGCCTCCGCCTCAGCGACGCGTGGGGGCGGTTCCGGTGGCGTATAAACCGCTACGGGCTCCCGCTCGAGCTCTCCTGGAAAATCGCCAAGCGCCTGCCGATCACCAACGCATGGCGGGTCCGAGTCCGCACACGCATGAATGAGATCGATCACCAGCACCTGCGCTGAGCGCTATCGTCCCGCATCCATGTGCGGTCGCTTTACCCAATACGTCGATCCCTATACCTACGACAAGCTCTTCGAGCTGTTCCTCGGCGTGCCCTATCCGCACGAGGACCTGATCGAGTCGCTCGCGGCCTGTTATCCCGATTCGTACAACATCGCCCCCACCCAGAGCGCGGCGATCATCCATGCGGACCACGACGCACGGCGGCTGGGTGCCGACCCCGCCCACTTCGGGCTCATCCCCAAGTGGGCCAAGGAACGCTCGATCAGCGCGAAAATGATCAACGCCCGCTCGGAGACGATCTGGGAGAAGCCCGCCTACCGGGGGCTCATCAGCTCACGCCGGGCGGTGCTCCCGATCAACGGTTTCTACGAGTGGCAGGCGATCCCCACCCAGAAGACCAAGCAGCCCTGGTACATCCACCGGGCCGACGAAAACCCGATGCTGCTCGCGTGTGTCTGGGACACGTGGCTCGACCCGGATCAGGGCGGTTCGCCGGTCGATTCCTTCTCGATCATCACCACGGACGCCAACGAGCAGCTGAGCGACAAGCACCACCGGATGCCGGTGATCATTGAGCCCGAGTCGCTGAAGCCCTGGTTCGATCGGGAGTCGACGCCGCGTGAGGTGGCCGACCTCCTGCGACCCAGCCCGGAGGGGGTGCTCGGCATGCACCGGGTCTCGACACGGGTCAATACGCCGAGCAATAACGATCCTGAGCTGATGACACCGGATTCGGACGCGGGCCCGGCCACCTTGTGGGGCTGATCGGGTCTACCATCCACCCGGAGAGCCGGCACAGGATCCCGGCTAATGCAAGCACTTTCGCCGCGAGAGAATCGCAGGAATCAACCCCATGCCCAACCTCACGATCGACGTCGCCAAGACCCTCGAAGACGATTCGCTGCTGAGCTTCGACTCGCCCGCGATCTCCAAGGACCGCCTGCACCTGCCCGGCGGCGACTTCGTCGACCGCATCGTCGCCATGAGCGATCGCAACCAGGGCGTGATGAACAACTTCAACCGCAT
Organism: Phycisphaerales bacterium UBA1924; assembly: GCA_964229845.1. Taxonomy (GTDB): domain Bacteria; phylum Planctomycetota; class Phycisphaerae; order Phycisphaerales; family UBA1924; genus UBA1924. Next base: position 181,423 of record CAXREY010000018.1, on the reverse strand, counting down.
CCTCCACACCGGTCGCCTCGCGGGCACCGGCTACACCTCGATCCTCCCCGTGGATCAGGGCATCGAGCACTCCGCCGGCGCGTCCTTCGCACCCAACCCCGACTACTTCGACCCCGAGAAGATCGTCGAGTTGGCGATCGAAGGCGGCTGCAACGCCGTCGCCTCGACCTACGGCGTGCTCGGCGCGACCGCACGCAAGTACGCCCACAAGATCCCCTACCTCGTCAAGTTCAACCACAACGAGCTGATGACCTACCCCAACACCTTCAACCAGATCCCCTTCGGCACCATCAAGCAGTGCTGGGAGATGGGCGCGGCCGCCGTCGGCGCGACGATCTACTTCGGCTCCGAAGAGTCCAACCAGCAGATCCAGTACGTCGCCGACATGTTCGCCGAGGCCCACGAGTACGGCATGGTCACCGTCCTCTGGTGCTACATCCGAAACAACGCCTTCAAGGTCGACGGCGTGGACTACCACAGCTCGTCCGACCTCACCAGCCAGGCCAACCACCTCGGCGTCACCATCCAGGCCGACATCATCAAGCAGAAGCTGCCCACCAACAACGGCGGCTACTCCGCGCTCAACACCGGCGACTCGTCCTACGGCAAGTTCAACACCGGCATCTACACCGACCTGAACTCGAGCGACGAGAAGGGACAGGGCGGTCACCCGATCGACCTGTGCCGCTACCAGATCGCCAACTGCTACATGGGACGCTCGCCGCTGATCAACTCGGGCGGCGCATCGTCCGGCGCGAGCGACCTCAAGGAAGCCGTCACCACGGCGGTCATCAACAAGCGCGCCGGCGGCATGGGCCTGATCTCGGGGCGTAAGGCCTTCCAGCGCCCGATGGGCGAGGGTGCCGCGCTGCTCAACGCGATTCAGGACGTGTACCTGGACGACAGCGTCACGATCGCGTGATCGAAAACTCAACTGAGACGATCACGGCCCCGTCGATTCCGGCGGGGCTTCTTCTTGCGCCCGCTCGGCCTCCCACTGTTCCTGAGATTTGACGGCGTCGCTGTACAGCACATCCACCTCACCATCCCACGCAGTCTCGGCCTCGGTGATCCGCAACGCCTGCTCCGGACTGCCCCGGATGACCACCCGCAGCGTCCCCTTGTCGCGCGCCTCGTTCGACCTGATGCCGAAAGCATTGTACTGATCCATGGTTGTGCCCTGCATAGTCGAACTCCGCGTAACCCATTCACCATCCATCGCCATCCACCAGTGCTTCGACCTGCCGAGCGGTTCCTCGCCATCGAAGACCTCCGCCTCGATCGCGAAGGCGATGCGGTCGAACTCAGGGCGCAACCAGTCATCCAGAAAGCCGGGTTCATCGAGTGTTCTGGCGATGCTCGGTGCCACCAGCGCTGTCATCGCCTGCCGGATCGCTGCACTATCTGTGGTATCCAGGACCTGTTCGATGCCCTGGGCGACGGACCATCGGAGGGTGTAACGTTCGGTCTTGATCGGCTGTTCATCAGCTCCCCGGTTCCGAGTGGGTGAGTTGAGCAAGCTGAGTTCCAGCGCCGCCTCGACTCGATCGCCCGCTTCCCCGATCGGCTCGATCTGAAAACTGTTGATGAATCCTTCAACCACGATGTCCTCGTGCCCCTCGATCCGCACAATCGCTCGCTCGCTCAGGTTCGCGTCCATATTCCACATCGGTCGTTGGAAACCAGATTGAATCCTGACCTCCGCCCCTGCTGGCCAGATCGATCTTGTGCTCGGATTCCACGGTGGCAGGACTTGCGAGAGGTTCTCGAATACCTGATTGAGCGCCTCATCCGCCGGCGTGCCGTCAGGGTACTGCCACCCGCCGGCTGGCGATTTGAAACGGAACATCTGCCCGCCGAGCCACTGGCCGTTGGTTTCAACCCAGCGAGGAGAACCCGGCGGGGCGAAAATATTGCCTTCCGCCACGCGGCGGAGCACCGACAGAACCTCCTCATTCGTCATGGTTCGCCTGTACTCCAGCCCGCCATGATTGGGATGCATCGTCGCGACCAGCCGCGCAATGAGCACGCCGCCCGGGTTTGAGCCCATCTTCATCGTGTCCGTGCCGTGCACTGGGACCAGCTCCGCGAGCAGCCACGACGGCATCCGCTGGTAGTAGACCCCCATCGGCGCCAGCACGAGTGCCGGCAAACCCATGAGCAGCAGCAACCCGACCGCGATCATCCGCTTGTGGCGACGAACGCGGCGCAGCGATTTCTCCGTCGCATGCTCACGCCCACACTCGGTGCATTTCACCGGCACCTCACCCGCGTCGCTCAGGTCGTACTTGCATTTCCTGCACCATCGCTCGGGACGCCCACGGAACCCAGGGCGGTCCCAGAACAGGCCTGCACCGATCAGCACAAGCGATAGAATAAACAGCACACCACCCGTTATCATCCAGATCATGGCGCCAGTATAACAAGTGGTGTCTGGCAACAAAGCATACAAGTGAGCACGACGATGACACAAGGCCCGCAGAACAACTTCGGCTCCCCCGCGCACAACTGGGCGGACGGCTCCGCACCACGCCGCGACAAGACGGCGTGGGTCCCCGCGATGGTGGTTGGGGCGGCGATCTTTGCCGTCGGCTGCGGGTCGGGGCTTATCGCCGGCTGGTTCGCGGGCATGGCCAACTCATTCGGGAGCGCCTTCTCCGACATGGCGTTCGAGCCCGCGAACATCGCCATCGTGCACGACGCGCCGCAAACCATGACCCTCGGCGAAACGGCCGTGGTCACGATCACGATCGATGATGGCGCGGGCGCACAGCGCACAATCCAGGACATCGACTGGTCGGGCTCGCTCGTGGACAACATGCAGCTGGACCCGCTCGAGCCGTCGCCCACATCGGACACGCCCGGCGAGAGCTACCGCGAGTTCATCTACGCCCACCCCCTCGACGCGAACGACAGCGCATCCTTCACCTACGAGCTCACGCCGCGTCAGCCGGGCATCTACCACGCGGATATCACGGTCTACGTGGACGATTACAACTCCGAGTACTCGTCGATCACCATCGAGGTTCTACCAGAAGACCAGAGCGAAACGCCCTAACCCGATTCATGGCGCATCGCGTTCCATCTTTTCGAGCAGGTCGCGCAGCTCAAACTCGGTGAACTCGAGGCGCACGATCGTGGGGAGCACACGCTCGACATCCGGGTCCCACAGCGGCGCATAGCTACCGCCCCCGACCACTGAATCGTTCGGGTGGATCTCGATCCACATCGATTCCAAGCGTGTATCAGCGAGAGTGGCAAGATATTCAAAGCCGCTCCCATCCGGCTCCTCCTCGATGCCGACCCACTGGCGGTGCCCTACAAACTCGACGAAGCCGTCACGCACCCGCAGCGCCCACCACGTCGGATCGAGCGAGGCGATCACATCCTCGTACTCGTGCCCCTCGATCTGTGCCATGAGGTAGATCGAGCCACCAAAGGTAAACCCCTCCCCGAGCTTGACCGGTTCGTCACCCCGCGGCAATGAGAACTCAACCCCACGCGGCCAACCGATCCGGTTCCCGACACGATCCTGCACCCATTCAAACTCGATCTTGATATGCGACTCGATCCACGCCCGCATCGCGTCAACATCCTTGACCAGGCGGTAGCCCTCCATCGCACCAATCGTGCCGTGGGTGTTCGTCGGCGACGGATTGACGATATCGATATGGCCCTCCTCGCGCAGTTCGCCCACCGGCCACCAGATATCCGCCGCCCGATCACCCTCGAAGAGCATTCCCTCGATCGCGACCTGTTCCCGGTTCGTCGAACCCATCGAATTCGCCCAGCGCAAGTAGTCCTGTACGCGGACCGTGCCATCCCATCGCTCGCGATATTGCAGCCCCGCCGGGCGCAGCGTGGCGCCCTTGACCTCGTATAGGCGCTCGTGAATCCGCACCCGGCACGCCCGGTCCTCAAGGAGGCGGCGGAAGACTGTGACCCGCCCGTGCACCGGCGACATCTGCGGCAAGCGATCGGGAAGCTCCATCTCCAGGTGATACACCGAACGCGCCCACGCCTCCTCGCCCCTCCAGAGGCGCCCCTGGCGTGCCCACGTGCCGTACACGTACATGAGCACGTGCCCGCGCTGCGCGCTCTTGTCCGTCAGCACCGACGCGTGCGTCCCCCTGGCGGCACGATAGAACAGCCAGTGCTCGAACCAGCTGGTTTCGTCCTCCTGATACAACCTGCGGGTGAGCTGGGTGGAGAGCTGATCCCGGAACGGACGCTGCTTGAAGGGTGTGCCCAGCATGCGTGTGTGCGTGCCCGCCTCGTCCTCGAGCGCTGGCAGCATCAGGATCAGCGCCGGCGTGGGAACAGCGCCCATCCAGCCGTTCGCAAAGCTGTTCGCGCTCACACGCGGCCAGACCGACGACGCGTACGCACCGATCAGGAGCAACAACGCCACCGCCACCACCCGCCACCGCCGGCGTGTTTTCCGCAGTGATCGCCGTGAATGGTGCTGCTTGCCGCACTCCGGGCAGCACACGCCACGAACACTCGTCGGATCGTCCTCGGTCCCCGTGAGATCGTACCAGCACCGCCGGCAACGCAGCGCTGCCCGCCCGCGGAAGCCCGCACGGTCCCACAGCAGCCCCCGGGCCGCCATGAGCAGCCCAAGAACCAGTAGTCCCCATGCAAGAACAGTCCAGACCATCGTTCCACTATACTCGCGGCGCGGCTGATCTGATCCGTTTCAGGGAACGCTGCTGTACTCCCCGGTTCGTTATCCTTCTGCTTTTTGCGCTTCCCAGAGCTTGAGCACCTCCTGCTCGCGCTCCGCCGGCAGCCCGCCGCGGATGCGTGTGCGCCACTGCTCCGCGAACTCGGCACCGCGTTCTTCCTCCATCTCCTTGCCGCGCTCGATGTAGTAGCTCAGCGCGCTCCACGAGGTATCGTCGATCGGGCGCGTCTTGAGCCCCGCCCTGATGGACTTGGCCGTGCTCATCCGCCCCATCCCGCGGTAGCCGTCCGCGTCGTTGGGCACCCAGACGGGCATGTGCTGCCAGGGGAAGACGCCGTGCTCCTGCAGGAAGTCGCCGTCCACCCACTCGATCTCGGTCTCGACGTTCATCTTCTTCTTCGCGACCCGCACGGCGCTCTCGACCATATCGCGAGCCGTCCGCTCGCCCTGCGGCGAGACGCCGTTGTACGCGCCCATGTGGCGCTGTTCGATGCAGTGGACCGTGAAGTCGCCCAGATCGCGCACGTCGATGTACTGGACGTAGTCATCGCCGCTGCCAGGCCCGATCATCGTGCCGCCCTCGCTTGCGCGGACCGGCCAATAGGTGTACCGCCCGGTGGTATCGCGATCGCCCACGATCAGCCCCGGGCGGATCACGCACACCTTCCCGGGGAACAGATCCTCGGCCGCCCGCTCCACGCGGGCCTTCATCGCCCCGTACACATCGGGTGTCACCTCGCGGTGCGTCGTCACCTGCGCCGCACGCTCGTCGCTGATCTCCGCCAGCGGCGCCGTCTCGTCCATGCCCACTTCATTGTTGCTGGCGTAGACGCTCGTCGTCGAGATGATCACATACTGCCCCATCGCCGGCAGCAGGATCTTCATCGCGTCCGTCACGGTGCCCGGCACGTACGTGAACGTATCGATCACCGCGTCGAACTTCCGCCCGTCCGCCACCAGCTTCTCCAGCCCGCTCAGGTCGGTGTACCGATCGCCCTTCACGTGCTCGAGCTCCGGGAACATGCCCGGCCCGGTCTGCCCGCGGTTGAACAGCGTCACCTCGTGCCCGTTGGCGATCGCGCGGCGCACGGTCGGCGGGCCCGCGAAGCCCGTCCCGCCTAGGAACAGGATTTTCATCGGCTTGCGCGAACGCGGCAGCATCCCCGCGCCCAGCGCACTGCCCGCCATCGCCGCCGTGATCCCGATCGCGCCCGCCTGTCCCAAAAACACTCGCCGTGTGCTCGTCATGTCGTGCTCCCTGTTGGCCCCAGGGGCGGTGCCCCGGGTGTTGGTTTCGTGTTGATCTCGATCTCGCTCGATGCACCCTGCTCCGAACGCCTGTGCTGCGCCATCGCGAGCATGAACGCCAGCCCGCCCCACAGCACCGCCAAGGGCGCGGCCACCATGGCCATGCCCATCAGCCCCAGCCCGGCCCCGGCGATCGCACGCTCCACGCCCGTCCCCGCGACGTCGCCGCCGCGGTAGAGGAAGACGTCCACGATCGGCTTGGCCTTGTACTTCTCGCTCGTCGGCACCACGGAGAACAGCGTCTCGCGTGCCGGGCGGATCACCGCGTAGCGTGTCGCCCGGTGCAACGCGTTGAACGCCGCGAACACCGCGAACACCTGCCACCCCTGTATACCGTCAATCCCGTTGACCCACGCCAGGGCGATGAACCCGAGACACGTGAGCACCGGCAGCAGCGCCAAAGCGATGCCGATTCCCAGGCGCTTGATGATGTGCGCCGTCACGAACAACTGCACCAGCAGCGTCGCGACCTGGGTCCACATATCCAGCTGCGCAAAGAGCGCGATCCGCTCATTCAGCTCGTCGCTGGCGTCAACTACGAGCTTGGCCTGCGTGAAGTAGATCAGCGTATTGCTGATCGCGAGCATGGTGATGTACAGCCCGATCCCCAGCAGGTACGGCGAGCGCAACATCGCCCGCACGCCGTCCGCCCACCGCCCCCCGATCCGGGTATCTGCGGGCGCAATGTCTGTTGCGCGTTCCGCGCCAGGGCTTTTGCCATCGAGCACCCGCACGCACTGCACCGCCAGCTCGAACGCGACGATGGCGATCGAGATCTGTGCCCAAGTCGGGATGTGCTCCGCGAGCCACCAGACGAAGTTCGACCCGAGGATCGCGCCGATGGTGCCGCCGATGCCGATCGTGGCGTACAGGCGTTTGCCCTGCTCCAGCTTCCACACGTCAGCCATGAACGCCCAGAACACGCTCGTCATGAACAGGTTCACGACGCTCAGCCCGACGTAGTAGACATACCCGGAGTAGACCCGCAGATCGTCCGTCAGCACCTGACGCGCGGCGATGAACCCCAGCAGGCACACCATCACCACCCGATACGCCAGCGCGATGAACCGCCTGCGGTCCATCCGCGACACCACCCCGCCGAACGCGAGCGTGACCACCAGCGACACGGTGCACGTGACAAGAAACAGCCAGCGCAGGTCGCTCATCGACCGCTGCACCCCCATCGCCTCGCGGATGGGACGCAGCAGGAAGTAGCCAAACAGCAGAAAGAAGAAGCACCCGCCTGAGAGCAGCACCCGCGCCCACTCGCCGGGCTCTACGGGGATGACGCGCGCAAACAGCCCGCTCCGGGATGTCGATTCCGATTCCTGCACGGGCGAGGTCTACCCGAGCCGCGGGATCAGGGTTGCGGGTCGAAACGAGGACTGTTCAATTTATGCAGATTTCTGAATAGATCAGGGCATGGCGTGATCGGGGACGGTGCCGTTGATAACGAGTGCACGCAGCTCCTCGGTTGTCCATCCTGAGATAGGAAAGTACAAATCACCGACGAAAACACGCCAGCCCCAAAATCCACCATAGTCTTTCCAGGTACTGTTGGGTGACGGCTGAAGTCGCACCCGCAACGTGTACGAATGATTTCTGTATCTCGCTGGTGTATTCCCCTTGGGTGGAAGCTCACCAGGGATCATCTCTTTGTTCATCGATCGACTCAGCAACACCAACTCGGGGTCACGATTTTCTCGCGCCGGAGGCATACCCATGCTCTCCGGATTCTCCACGGTCCCCCATCTCCACATCGTTTCTCTGCCCCACATCAGAGTCGGTGCATACGGATTGCCATCACCTAGATCCCAAACTATTTCGAGCGACACACGCCCGCCAAAGAGAATCCCTCCATCGAGAAGGTCTGGGATCTCGTATCTCCGTTCAAAGAGAATATCCGGGATCTGTCCTCCATCCTCAAGAGCTTTCATTTGCTCTGGTGTCAGTTCTGGTTTCTGACGTACGACAAAGTCGGATGTCGACGCCCTGAGTTTCACGACAGGGACCCACTTCTCCCGCTGTGGATCATACTGAACGGTGAGCTCCGCCTTCATGTGATCGAGTATGAACTGCTCAAGCTCTGCCGAAGAGTCCTCAATGATCGCAGCATCTTGATCAACCGAGATCGAAACTGTCGTATCTGATTCCGCCACTTGATCGCCGAACACCACCCTATCCCCTTTGTGCTCCGCCTCAAAGATTGTGTACCGAACAGAGATGTCGGATGCGACTGAACCCGACCCTGCCGGGCTCGACACACCCAACGCGATCCGCTGATCAGGAAGCCAGTGCATGCTCTTTCCAGCAGCATCAACCCGCGTCTTGCCGTCCCACAAAAAGCGCTGAATCCAGTACTCATCGTTCTCTCTTTGTGTTGAAAATGTTGGGTGCATCCCGTTTACCCACATACTCGAAGATGTGTCACACCGAAAGACATCTCCGCGCCAGCCAACTCGAAGCCCATAACTACCCTTGATCAGGCGTCGAATACGGATGTCGCCATAGACCACTGCGTCAGGGGCCACCGCGTCTTGAATCTCAATCTCAGCATAGTTGATGCTGTGTGCCCAGCGTGATTCGAACGGATAGAACGCTCCGGCATGTTCGATCTGCGTAAAGATTGATCGATAGACGCTCCCTTTGACCGTTGTGGCATCAGTGATGACCGATTCAGATTCGAACCGAGCAAGAATGACCGCTAATCTTCGTGACAACCAACCAAACTGAGGATCGTTCCCTGGCGTCGCCCACGTCCCAAACCCACCGCCAGCTTGTTTCATCACAAATGAGTCCCACCGACTCGGTGCGACTCCGCCGCTTCCGAACCCAACTGTGCTGTAAATCCCGGTCCCCTGCTCCTCCGACAAGAATGGCAGCGAAGCAACCAGCACCACCCTCGGCACCGCCGCACCCCAACCATTCTTCTGCACCTTCGGCGTCACGCTCGCCGCGTACGCCATCGCCCAAACCACAAGCGCCGCCGCGATCCACCGTTTCCCCCGCCGCGTCCTCCGCATCGAACGCTTTGTCTTGTGCGCCTTCCCGCACTCCGGGCACACCACCGGCTCTCTCGATACATCCCCATCCACGCCTGTCAGGTCGTACCAGCACCTGCGGCAGCGGCGCTTCGCCCGCCCACGAAACCCCGCGCGATCCCAGAACAACCCCCGCAGCAGCAACACCACCGCGATCACCAACAACAACCAGTACAAGACGTTCCACAACATCAACCCAATATACCCCCCATCGCATCATGCTGATCCGCATTCCCACGTATCGACATATGCTTGTCACATGCCCGCAACCCCGAATGACACCCCCCGACCCGCGATCTTCCTCGACCGCGACGACACCATCAACCGCAACGCCGACCTCCCTGACGGGGCGTGGGAGGGCGTGCGATGGGGCGACATGCTCAAGCCCGAGTACGCGCTCCTCGTCCCCGGCGCCCGCGAGGCGCTGATCGCGCTCAGGGACGCCGGCTACGCGCTCGTGGTCATCACCAATCAGGGCGGCGTCGCCCGAGCCGGGGGCACCATGCGCGACGTGGACGCCTGCAACGACCGCCTCCGCATGCACCTGCGCGCCTCGGACCACGACGACGAACGCGTCCTCTTCGACGACCCGCTGATCGAGTGCTGGTACTCGTGCCCCTTCCACCCCGAAACGGGTGTGGTCACCCATCTCAACGTCGAGCACGAGTGGCGCAAGCCCCACTGCGGCATGATCACCAGCGCCTGCGTGGAACTCAACATCGACCCCGCCCGATCCTGGATGGTCGGCGACAAGCAGCGCGACCTCGACGCCGCCATCGCCGCGGGCGTGCCCGAGTCACAGACCATCCGCGTCGCCCACGACTCGCCCGTCGCGGACCTGGCCCATGCCGCCCGCCTGATCCTCGAGCTGGGCGAGGAGCCCGACACGAGCGCCCCCGTCTCCAGCGCCACCCTGTCGCCCATCGATCCCTACGCCCACCCGCTCAGCGATGACAAGGTCCGGCGCACCGTCGAGTCCGCGGCCAATGCCCTCGCGGAACGCACCGGCATCAAACTCATCGAGCTCGATACCACGGACACCCAGGTCACCGTCACCCTGGGCACGCACAAGCTCGCGGCCCTCGCCTTCGTCGCCGAGCTGCGCCGCGCAACCAACCGCTGGCACCGATCCCACACCGGGAAAGACCTCTGGCCCAGCGCCAACGACCCGCTCACCTGATCTTCAACGAGCCACGCCCGTAAGGGAGTGATTTTCTCTACCTTAGTTCCGCCCCCGTTCCCGCTCCCTCACGGTCGCGGCTCGTTCTCGATTCCTACCCTCCATCGTGGCCTCATCGCACACCCCACTCCGCCTCCTTATCGTCCTCCCCTCATGGGTCGGGGACATCGTGATGGCCACCCCCACGATCCGGCGCCTCCGCGACGCCTACCCGGGCATCTTCATCGGCGGGCTCTGCCGACCCGGGATGGACCAACTCCTCTCGGGCAACACCCTCTTCGACGAGCTGCACGTCTTCCAGCCCCATGGCATGATGGCGAGCAAGAAGGCCGCTAACAAGGTCCGCCCGCGCCGCTACGACACCGCGGTACTGCTCACCAACTCGTTCTCCACCGCGCTCATCGCCCGCCTCGCGTTCATCCCGCGGCGCATCGGCTACAACCGCGACACCCGCGGCATGCTCCTCACCGACCCCATCGCGCCGCCACGCAACCCGGACAAGTCCTGGAAGCTCACCCCGGCGGTGGACTACTACTGGAACATTGCCTCACACCTGCTCGACGCCGACCCCGTCGACTGGTCCATCCACACCCCCACCACCTGTGTCGAGGTCCCGCTCGCACTGCCCAAGGGGGTCACGATGGAGCTCGGGTACAACGAGCAGGACAAAGCGAAGGCCAACGAGGTCCTCGCCGCTGCCGAGATCGACAACTCAACCCGGTACGCCATCCTCAACCCGGGCGGCAACAACACCGCCAAGCGCTGGCCGATCGAGCGATTCGCCCAGCTCGCGGATCACCTCCGCAGCACCCACAACCTCCGCGTGCTCATCAACGGCTCGCCCGCCGAAGCCGAGCTCTGCGACCAGATCATCGCCCACGCGAAGACGAACCCCGTCTCCCTCCCCAAGCTGGGCAACACGCTGGGGGCGCTCAAGCCCATCATCGACCGCGCCACGATCATGATCACCAACGACACCGGCCCGCGCCACATCGCGGCCGCCCTCTCCACCCCCCTCGTCTCCCTGTTCGGCCCAACCGACCCACGCTGGACCACCATCCCGGTTTCCCAGCTTGCCGACGGCTCGCCCGCCGAGACCATCATCGTGGCCGACCCGACCCTCCCTGCGAGCAAATCCGCGAACGACCACCCGCAACGCTGCTCGATCGAGCACATCGCCTACGAGCGTGTGCGGTCCGCGGTTGACGACATAATTCCATAACGGATTCTTGAATCCACTATTGCTATGCCGTAATATTTCCACTGTGAGAGCACAAACGCTCCATTCCGCGGCCATGATCTTCTTCGTCATCGGCTTCGTATGCGCCAACTCCGGCTGGGCACCCGCCCTGTCGATCTTGCTCTCCGACCGCCCCGACTGGTCCGTGTGCGGCGAGGACCTGTGCCTGTGTGTGAAACCCACACAAGCCGAGCCCTACTGCCCGCTCTGTACCGGGCGTGATGAGCAGGACGGCTGCTCGAACACGGATGGAACAGATCCAACCACGCCGCCCAAACGCGTGCCACGCAATCCGCACGCCGACGCGATTTCCCAAGCGGGACAACTCGGTTCTGTGAGCATCTTCATCGCGTTCGTGTTCGGCTTCAGCCGCAACGATGCCCACGAGTTCGACACGAACGTGATCCGGTTTATTGAACCGGATCCACGCGTCGCGCTCAACCAGCCCGATATCCCCACACCCCCGCCCCGATCCTGAGTCGATCGTTTCGCTGAACGCGGCGATGCTCGCGCCCGCTTTGCGCCCTCGCCGCATCTCGATCGCATCAACTCAGGAGAACTGCCATGACATCCAAGTGTCATCGCCCAGGCGCGTTCACGCTCATCGAACTGCTTGTGGTCATCGCGATCATTGCGCTGCTCATAGGGATCCTGCTCCCCGCGCTCAAGGGCGCCCGATACAGCGCTCAGTCCCTGGTGTGCACCAACAACCTGCGCTCGCTCGCCATCACGACGCAGGAGTACGCGAACGATCACGACGATCGGTTCCCGCGTTCTTCGCACTCGGCGGGCTTCAGCCACCTCCCCTGGGCGGCCACCCTCTATGAACCGATCACCGGGCACCCGTTCGAGGGCACCAGCTACAGCTGGGACGACGCCGGCTGGTGGGAAGCCACCAACACGCACTACCGCTGCCCGCACGACCGGCGCGAGAGCCCCATCGAGCAGCCCGGGCTGCCATTCTCGATGCCCGCGCTGAGCTACGGCTACAACGTGTACTTCGAGCTCACACCCGCGGAGATCGATCCGAGCAAGCCCATCGTGAGCAACCGCGCGACCTGGAACAGGGTCACGAGCATCCCACGCCCTACTCAGACCATCCTGATGGGTGAGCTTGTAGAAGGCGCATCGCGTGATCACATCATGGCCCACTTCTGGCGGACCCACGGCGTCGACCCCGAATCCGAGGTCGCGATGCACCGCCACGGCGGCGACAAGGGCTCCAAATCCGGCTACGCCTGGCTCGACGGGCACGCGAGCTCCGCCGCGTTCAGCGAAACCTACGACCCGACCTCCAACACCGATCGCTGGAACCCCGGCGACAACAAACTGTTCGACAACGACCAAGCAACACCCCATCCGTAAGAAGGGAAACACATATGTCACGCATCAACAAGATCGCAATCGCATCGTCCATCGCAATCAGCTCCACTGTCACGCTCGCCGGGCTGCCCAACGCCCACACGTGGCCGATGGAACACATCATGGTTTCGATGAACGGAACAGCGATCGAAGCCCACGCCAACACCAACGCGGCGAATCCGATCCTCCTGCAGCGCTTCGCCGGCGAGTCCTACGACGCCAACGCCGCAGCACTCGACGACATGTACTACTCCGACCAGTACGGCTGGATCCTCGACGGCATCGTCGATCCGGGGGCCGGCAACTCCATCTGGATCGAGCTCGTCTCGCAGACGAGCGGGCTCGAAACCTACGAGGGCGGGCGACGCATGATGATCGCCGATCAGACCTTCGACCCGATCTTCGGCACCGACTCAAGCGCGATGAACTGGCAATGGTCGGGCATGATGACCCACAACTGGTACGCAGCCGCCGACCTTGGGGATTACGAGGCGACCTACTCCATCTACGTTGGCGACAGCGCCGGCGACGCTGTCGATGGGTACACCGCGGGCGAGGTCACACTCAACTTCCGTGCGGTGCCCGCGCCCGCCTCGCTCTCGCTGCTGGGTCTCGCTGCCTTCGGCGCAACCCGCAGAAAGCGAGGATAACCCATGCGATCCGTATTCCCACTCGCGCTCATGATCAGTGCCTCGTGTGCAGCGGCATCGTCCCCGACACTCGGCGGCCCGATGTCCCACCTGCTCGTCACGCTGTTCGATAACGAGATCTATCTCAGCTTCGAATGGCCGAGCATGTCCACCGTGACCATGCAGGACAACGCGGGCGACTTTGTTGCCGGCGCGTCTGTGCTCAACGGGCACGGGTACAACGGACAGTTCGGCTGGCTTGCCAATGGGTTCATCTCGCTGCCGCCCAGTTCCGGGATCTTTGTCCGCACCCTCGCCAGCTCCCCGCACCTGCGCGTGTACGAGGAATCGACCTTCGCGTCGATCCTCGGCACCGACGCAAGCGACAAGGTCTGGCAGTGGGACGGCACCATGACCCACAACTGGTATGCGACGGATACGCACGGCGAGCACCGCGCCCGCTACGAGGTCTTCGTTGGTGATCTCGCGGGCAACCCACTCGATGGGTACACCTCCTCGACGATCGAGCTCCGCTTCGAGTACGGGCAGGACCTGTCCGGTCGCATCGGCACGCTCGGCTCGGGGTTCGTGTCGTCTGTCCCCGCCCCGGGCACGATCACGCTGATGAGCGCAGCACTGATCGGCGCAAGACGCAGAAGGTGATCACGGTTGTGTGATCTCGGAGAGGGAGCGGGCCCGGCGAGTCGTTTGCCGGGTCCGTTTTTTCGTGCGCTCTGTGCGATCAGACCCGACGTGCGCCGACCCGATGTCTATATTCAATCCATGGCTGACCACCCGCCCGAAACCGGACACCCGCGACTCCCAACCGACACCGACAACGGGCTGCTGCTCATCATCTCCGGCCCGTCGGGCGTGGGCAAAACTACCATCACACGCGGCGTCGAGCGATCGATCCCCGGCTCGGTCTTCTCCGTGTCCTACACCACCCGCGCCAAGACCGAGGCCGATGTCGAAGCCGTCGATTACCACTTCATCGACCAAGACGAGTTCCAGCAGCTCATCGACGAGGACGCCTTCCTCGAGTGGGCCGACGTCTTCGGCAAGCGCTACGGCACACGCAAAAAGTGGGTGGATGAGCAGCTCGCACGCGGGCGGCTGGTCATCCTCGAGATCGATGTCGAGGGCGCCAAGCAGGTCAAAGCCAAGATGCCCGACGCGTTCGGGGTCTTCATCCTCCCACCGAGTGAGGAGGAACTGCTCCGCAGACTCCAATCACGCAAGCGGGAGAGTGAAGAGCTGATCCAGAAGCGTTTCGCGGAGGCCCAGCACGAGATACGCGAAGCGAAGGCGTGCGATGTCTACGACCGGTTCATCGTCAACGAAGACCTGGATGCCGCCATCAAGGAGGCGATCATGCATGTCAAAGCAGCACGCTTCGCCCACGGAAACCGCAGCGAGAACGCGCCGTCCTGAACGCTCTGCGAGATGAGCTGGTCATCAAACGATGATCAAAGTCAGCATTCACCGCCGCCGCAGCAATCGCCCATCGGCATGTAGCAGAACTCTTCCTTCACGATCTTCCCGTCCTCGACCGTGTACTGGGCGACTTCCTTCATCCGCATGCGCGGGAACGAGCCGTCCTTCGCTTCCATGTCGAGATCGAAGATGACGCTGAAGCTGCTCTGCCCGATGAACGGGCCTTCCACCTGACAATCGTGGACCGTCACGCCCTTCTGCCACTCGCGGTATTTCGCGGAGACCTCGTCTCGCCCGCGGTAGACACGCCCGTCGCCCTCGATGCTGGTCCAGCCCTCCTTGAAGTGCTTGTCCCAGATCTTCCCGTCGTACTCGACGAAATCCATGCTCTCATCGCCCGACTTGCAGTGCGAAACAACGTCGTTGGCGATCTTCACGATGGCCTCGTTCTGGGTCATGGTGCTCATGGGGATGCTCCTGCTTGCTGTGTGTGTTGCCGCCGAGCAGCCCACCCGCTCGGCATGCTCAGAAATTACCGGACACGCGAACCGGAATCAAGACACGAGTCAGGAATTTGTTCGGTTAATCTCAACCTCGCTCACCGACATGCTCGGCGAGGGCTCCTCGGGCAGATCCCCCTCCTCCGCTGCCGCCTCGAACCGCTCGGCGAACCAGTCGCGCACCGACTCCCCCTTCTCGCGGAACCCCTTGGCCACCAGTAGCTTATGCTCGCCCCCCTGCGCATCCACCCCCGAGACCGTGTGCTTGTACCACGGGCGTTTGTTGACGGTCGTATTGGTGCTCTGAACCGTGAGGCGGATGGTCTTGATGTCCCCGATATCGATGTTGATCGACTCCGGCTCGCGGGTGAAACGCACCGCCTGCCAGTCGATCCGCAGCGTGTCGTGCTTGCCGGCCCGCTTGAGACGCATCAGCGTCGGCACAAGGATCCCCGCCCCGACACAGCCCCCGACGGCCATCAGCGCCGCGTCCCGACTGAGCGAGAAGCCGCTCACGATGCCGATCGCGAAGACCGCCACAAAGCTGCAGACGCCCGTCACCATGAAGAACACGCCATACCCCGCCCAGTGCGCATCGCGCAGCACCATCGACTGGCGATCACCCCGCACGATGTACTGGGCGACCGGGCGGTCCTCCTTGTGCTTGATCCAGCGGCGCAGGTTCACCACCCCGCCGCTCATAAACCCCAGCCCGATGCAGTGGAACGGCGTGAGGAACAGGATGATGAAGTAGGGCACCGAGCGATCGCTCAGATCCAGCACCGACTCGGCGTGGTCGTCCGGGTCATAGAACACCTCGACCCGCTTCCCCTCAGGGTATCGGTCGACAACTTCGCGGGCGGTGCCGCGAGACGAACTGCTGAACTGAAACATCGAGTCGCGGTCGCCGCGGTGGGTCCGCCCGTCCACCTCGTACTCGTACTCAACAAACGGCGAGTAGGTCGTCCCGTCCGAGTCCGAGTGCGACTCGACATAGGACCGGAGCACCACGCCCGGTGCCTGCTGATACCGCTCCCGCGCGTCCATCATCCGGTAGGCAGAGTGGACGAAGAACCCGTCGATGCCAAGCACGATGAGCATCCAGACCAGCCCAAAGAGCGACAGGCACCCGATGGGCTCGTCCGCGTTCTTCTTCCGCCGCTCCGCCTTGCTCTTTTTCAAGATGCTCACGCGCCGAGTGTATCACGGATGGGCCATTCGCGGCTTGAACGTGCGTGATCAGATCATCTCATTCCATTAGTAGTGTTTCGACATGAGTCGCAGCAAGCTGCAATAGCACTGGAAATCTCCGAGGAACATGGTGTTCCAATTCCCGTCGTGAGCCATCTCGACAACGGCAAACTCCTCTTCGACCTATTGCTGTTGGCTACATCCCAAAGTTCATGGCGAGCCCACCACTGAGATCATCACTACCCCTTGAGTGGGTTGGCACCGGCTTCATGCATCTAACTGCCGCCACACCCCTTACCTGATGATCTCAGTGAGCACGAAACCCATCCTCGATAACACGAAGCACCCCAGCACGGCCTTCATGGATTTCCCGTGCCAATGCTTCCTCACACAGCGAAGCTCAGGATCTGTACTCGTACGCCTAACTTTTCAGGAGTGCATCACGACCCTTTGGAACGCCACTGGATCACTGTGTGTCGAATCGTGATGCCAAGCCAAACCAAAGCAATGACAAGTCCGAGACCCACAAGGAAAATCCACTGCCAATGAGTGTGCTGATACCGATTAAGGTCCGGCAATACAAATACCGCATTCGCGGGATTCTCGGGGTCGTAGTAGATCTCCCATTTCGTACCCGGACGGATTGGCAGGAGCAACTGCTCCACCGTATTTTTGTCCCAAGTGTCATCGAGCCCAACTGTGTACCGCGTGCTCCGTCGCACCCGGCCATCGACACTGTATCGATACTCTACGAGCGGCTCATATGTATTCGGATTCCTTCTGCCGCTCTTCTGATTCGTTTTGACTCGGGCGGAGTTCACCGTCCCCGTCGTCGGCTCGTATCGCTCGACAATGTCCTGTATCGTCGCACGCGTGGATTGACCACTCTCGAGCAACCACATCAGAATGAAAACGAGCAATACAGTGCACACGAGCGGCATTGCGAGTTGCTTCAAGGCCCGGACCATCTACGAAATACTCAGCGTCGGCTTCCCGCTACCCCGGCTCATCTGCGCCAGCGTCACCTGCGCCTCGAGCTGGTCCACCATCCCGCCCAGGGCCCTGGGCAGCTGGTCGCCGCCCGCGGTGTCCGCATCGAAGTTCGCGCTCGGGTTGCCGCTGTCGGAGTTGCTCCGCAGGGCCATGTTGATCGGCACCGCGCCAAGGAACGGGTGGTTGAGCTTCTGGGCCATCATCTGCGCGCCGCCGCGCCCAAAGATGTCGTACTCCTTGCCGTCATCACCGACAAAGTAGCTCATGTTCTCCACCACGCCCAGCACGTCCACGCCCAGCGACTCGAACATCCCGCTCGCCCGCACCGCGTCGTCCTGCGCCACCTTCTGAGGCGTGCACACCACCACCGCGCCCGTCAGCTGCACGCTCTGGGCCAAAGTCAGCGGCACATCGCCCGTGCCCGGGGGCAGGTCGATGATCAGGTAGTCCAGCTCGCCCCACTGCGTGCGTTCGATTAGCTGGTTGAACGCGCCGTGGGCCATCGGGCCGCGCCAGATGAGCGGCTTGTCCGTGTCCACGAGCTTGCCCATCGTGATGCACTTCACGCCGTGCACCATGAACGGCTGCAGCGCGCCGTCGAGGACCTGCTGGTCCATCGCTCCCAGCCCCATCATGGTGGGCAGCGACGGGCCGTAGATGTCGCCGTCGAGCAGCCCGACCGCGTGACCCTTCTTCGCCAATCCGACCGCCAGGTTCACGGCGACGGTGGACTTGCCCACGCCGCCCTTGCCAGCGCCCACAGCGATGATGTGCTTCACGCCCGGCACGCCCGTGGCGTCCTTGTTCTGCGGCGTGTCGCCCTCACGCTTGGAGGGAGCCGCGCCTCCCGCGTTGCCGCCGGTCTTCGCGTCGCCCTTGAGCTTCATAACCACCTCGCCCTGATGATCGACGAAGTCGACGACCAGCCCGAGATCGCTGATCCCCTTCTCCTTCGCGGCGGCGCGCACGCACGAGTCGATCACCGCCCCGACCTTGGCCAGTTGCTCGCGGCCGGGCTGGGGGGCATCGGGCTCGCCCTGGGTCATGCAGACCCGGACCGAGGCGTGCTCGTCGCAGACCGCGATGTTCATCACGCAGCCGCGCTCCACGATGTCCTCCCCGCTGGGGTGCATGACGGCGGTGAGCGCCTCGCGGATATCGTCCTTTGTGAGTGTCATACCGATCTGCTCCGATAAGCCCGAACGCTCGTTCGGGTGGGTCTGATTGCTCCGGGAGGGCGAAATGGCCCGTCCCACGCGGGCGAACAACCCGCCCGCGGACCCCGTTTTCTCTGCAGTATCATCATAGACACGGGCCCAGCGCATCGATAATTTGATCTTGCCCTACGTAAGTGGGCAATAGCACCCCCTGCGACGCGTTGAGCCCTCCGAGACCACGGAACACGCTCAAGTCCTCTGCCGGCCGATACTCCGGCACCACCCTCCGGGGAAGGAGAACGATATGAAACACGCACAGCCACTCTCCATGCTGCTCATGCTCACCGCAGCCGCCGGGCTCGCGATCGCCGAGCCCACGAAGTCCGACACCTCGGATCAGGATCTGCTCCGCGGCCCGAACGTGAAGGAAACCGATTCGCAGCCCGCGAACAAGGATCAACGCCCACAGATGAGCGTTGATGAGCACCTCGAGGCCAAGCCCATGGAGATCCGCGAGGTGTACAGCGCCATCAGGATCCTCTCGGGCGATCGCGCCAGCGCCGACGTGCAACTCAACGAGTTCCAGCAGGACAAGATCAAAGAGATCATGCAGCAGTACCGCGAGGACATCCGCGCATATCAGGAGGAAAACCGCACCGAGATGCGAGCCCTCCGCGATCAGATGAACAAGGAAGCCAAGGAACGCAGGGAGCAGCGCCAGAAGGCCGCCGAGTCCGAAGTGGGCGGCTCCATGCAGGAACGCGCACGCCAGAGCAGGGATCAGGGCGAGACACCCGCGGCACGCAAGCTCCGCGAGCTGATCAACAACTCACCCGCGGCCAAGAACGCGATGAAGAGCATCAAGAGCACGCTCCGCGCAGAACAGATGGACGCGCTCAAGGAAGCGGTCGTCAAGGCCCGTGTCCGCGCCGAGTCGCGAGCACGCGACGGCGAGCGTGGTGACCGCGCCCAGCCGGCCCGGCGAGGCATGGACGGCGATGACGCACGCCCCCAGCGCCGCGAGCGCAACCAGAACCGCGATGGCAACGGCGACGAGAAGCGCGAGAAGCCCATCGACGACTGATCCGATTCAACCAGAACACGCAACGCGTACGGACCCGATTCCGTCAGAGGCCGCACCCGAAAGGGGCGGTCTCGTTTTTTCGACACACCGCTCACGCCGCGTCGCGAAGATCCCCACCGAGCAGTTCCGCGCAGCACGCGAACAACGCATCGAAATCGATGGGCTTGGTGCAGTACGCCGAAGCGCCCGCATCCATGCACCGCTGCTGCTCCTCCAGGAGCGCGTGCGCACTGAGCATCACAACCGGGACATCGCAGCCGGACGCTCGGATCGCTTGCAGCGCGTCGATCCCGGACATGACCGGCATGCTGATATCCATGAGCACCAGGTCGAACCCCTTGCCGCAATAGTCTTCCGCGAGGACGCGATCCAGCCCATCCTGGCCGTTGGTCTCCCGCTCAACATGCACGCCGATCTTCCCGAAGTGGTGGCGAACCAGCTTCACGTTGTCCTCGGTATCCTCGACAAGCAGGATCTTCCTTCCGCTCAGGACTTCTCGGTACGAGGCTGGATCGACGGGCGTCAATCCCCCCCGCTCGATCAACTCGGGGCCGTGACACGCCGAACACTTGAACGTGCAGGTAAACTCGCTCCCGCAACCGAGCTCAGAGGTCACCGTCAGGTCACCCCCGAGCGCACGTGCGATCTGGCGTGCGATCGTCAGCCCGAGCCCGGTCCCCCCGAACTCGCGCGAGATGTGATCGGCTCCCTGGTTGAACTGCTCGAACACACGCGCCGACTGCTCGGGGGTCATCCCGATCCCGGTATCCGATACGCGGATCTCAACACCGCAGAACGCGCCACGACCATCGACGACCGGGCCGATCCGGATACGCACATCCCCATTGCGGGTGAACTTGATCGCGTTTCCCACCAGGTTGGTGATGAGCTGGCGGATTCGGGTCGGATCCGTGCGAACCCATTCCGGGACGCCGGGCTCGATCTCAAGACGCAGGCGTGTCCGTGCGGTGTCCGCTTTCTTCTGCAGCAGTTCGATCACACCCCCAACGATCTCGCTCAGCGAGCAGGGAACAAACTCGTACGCCATCTCGCCGGCATCGATCTTGGACACGTCGAGGATGTCGTTGATCAGCGCAAGCAGGTGGTTCGAGTTGCGCTGGACCCGTTGAAGATGTTCCCGGCAGCCGGGCGGGCAGTTCGGCTCCTCCATCGCGATGTCCAGGTACCCAAGGATCGCGGTCATCGGTGTGCGGATCTCATGGCTCATCCGCGCAAGGAACTCACCCTTGGCCTGGTTCGCCCGTTCCGCCTCAAGCGTCGCGACGCGCAGCTCCTGAGTCGCGATCTCGACTTCTCGGCTCAAACGCTCGTTCTGCTCTTGCAGACTCTCGTTGAGCTGACGCGCGAGGCGCTTGGCGCCCAATGAGAGCCGGAACGCGTCGAGATTTGCGGCAAACTTCCACGTAAAGAACGCGAGCGGGCACAGCGCCAGGGTGAGCAGCCGATAGCCCGGCCAGAAGAACAGCACGATCGAAGACAGGTAGTTGCACGTGGCGCACCAAAGGAAGATCCAGGCGAGGTCCATCAGCTTGGTGTTGCGGTCCTGCTCTTCCTCCTGCAGGTACGCACGACGCCAGAAGATGAAGATCTTGATGTAACCGGCGATCACCAGGATATTGAGCCCGACTAGGCCCCATACCCACGCCCAATCCGTACCCCCTTCGGATGTGACCATGCAGTGGGTGCGTGCCATGTATGAACCGCCACCCGAGAAGAAATCGATCGCGGCGTAACCAGTTGCATGATCGTGCGATTCGTCTGAGCAAGTGAGGCCCTGCATCCATGCGGACGATTCACCACCCTCGGCCCCGGAGCGCGCAATCAGCATTACGGTTGCGGCCACGAGCGATGTCATACATATCCATGCCAGTTTCTTCCCGTGAGCGGCCTTCATACTGCGCACATCGGGTTGTTCTACGCATGATTTCCGCCAACCTCACGAGTTCGATCAACTCACGACGAACCACCACAGCTTCTAAACTATCAACAGCGATTCACCACAGAACTGTGTGTACGGGGTGGCACATTCATCGGCCAGAGGAAGACCTACGCCGAGCTCCCCCCACAATGGGGATCTCGCTGCGTCGAATCACGATGACGGATACGCTGCACACCAGCACCACCAACGCCATCGCAAACAGCGACGGGCCCGCCAGCGGCTCGAGCGCTTCGGTGCCCAGCGCCCCCGGATCAATCGAGACCCCCAGCTTCATGAGATGGGCACCGATCGCCCCGAGGATCACGCCCAACGCGAGCATGGCCCCGAGCACACTCGTTCGTGGGATGAGCAGAAGCACCACCGCGCTCAGCTCCATCAATGCGGACGCGTACCGTCCCCAGGGCTCTGCCCCGAGCACCTCGAAGAGCGCCTTCGTTTCTTCCGCACCAGTGAGCTTGAAGAACAGCGTCTGCCCGAGGATGATCGCGATGACGATCTGAAGGACCCAACTCGTGATCCGCATCGGCTTCGAGATCGAGGTCATGCGTGTGCTCCTTGTTCGTATGGCTCCCCTCACCTTGTAAACAGGCGATCACCCGCTTCTATTCGCGCAGCAAAAACGCCCGTCGGGACGGGCGTTGAGGTCGAAATCAGATGGTCGCTCATGCCCCCGCCAGCTCGCCCATGTTGATCGTCACCGGGACGTAGGTCCGCTGGACACGCGACTCGAACTCCTCGCTGAACTTCTCCATGATCGTCCGCGCCGCCCAGGCGTTGCCGTCCGCGAGACCGCAGATGGTCGTGCCGGGCATCGAGCCCATCGAGTTCGCGATCTCCATCGCGATGTCCAGGTCCTTGCTCTTGGCGTCGCCCGCCTCGATGCGCGTCATGATCTGGTACAGCCAGCCCGAGCCCTCGCGGCACGGCGTGCACTGCCCGCAGCTCTCGTGCTTGAAGAACCGCGTGATGTTCCGCGCCACCGAGACCATGTCCGTGTCCTCATCGAACACCGTCGGCCCGGCCGTCCCCAGCCCAAGCACGCCATACTTGCGACCGATGTCGAAGTCGAGCTCTGCCTCGTACTGGTCGGTGCCGAGGATGCCCATCGACACGCCGCCCGGGATCGCGCCCTTGAACTTCTTGCCGCCGCGGATACCGCCGCAGTAGTCCTCAACCAGCGTGCGCAGCGGGATGCCCAGCTCCAGCTCGTAGCAGCCCGGCTTCTCGACATGCCCCGAGACGCCCATCAGCTTGGTCCCGAAGCTCGGCGGCCCGCCGATGCTGCTCTCCACGCCCTGCTCGTTGAAGGCCTTGGCCCCGTCCGTCATGATGAACGGCAGGTGCTGCAGCGTCTCCACGTTGTTGATGATCGTCGGGCGCTCGAACAGCCCCTTGAGCGCCGGGAACGGCGGCTTGATGCGAGGCCACCCCCGCTTGCCCTCGATGCCCTCGAGCAGCGCCGTCTCCTCGCCACAGATATACGCGCCCGCGCCGCGGTGCACGTAGCAGTCCGCCACGAACTGATCGCCCGAGGCGGCCCCGGGCTTGTTCATCAGCCCCTTCTCCCCGAAAATCCCGTTCTCGTACGCCTCCTTGATGGCGTTCTCGAGCACGTGGGCCTGGTGGTGGTACTCGCCGCGGATGAAGATGTAGGCCTTGTTCAGCCGGCACGCGTACATGCAGATCGCGATGCCCTCGAGCAGCCCGTGCGGATCGAAGTCCATCAGCAGGCGGTCCTTGAACGTGCCCGGCTCGGACTCGTCCGCGTTGATCGCCAGGTACCGCTCGCCCCCGTCGGCGTCGGGCAGGAAGGTCCACTTGAGCCCCGTCGGGAAGCCCGCGCCGCCGCGCCCACGCAGCATCGAGTCCTTGACCTCCTGGGTCACGTCCTCGGGCTTCATCTCCATCGCCTTGCGCAGCCCCTCATAGCCGCCGGTCTTCACGTACTCGTCGTACTTGACGACGTGGCGATCGCGGATATGCCCGAACGGAGCCGTGGGGATCCGCTTGAGCAGGTAGTGCTGGGTCAGGCTGTCTTCCCACTGTTTCTTGGGCATTGGGGCACTCCGGGTCTGCGGCAGGGGTCCAAGGACGGGTTTCGCCCCGATCCCACGCCGCGATGCGTTCAATCCGAGGATTCTAGCGTCCAGAACCGCCCGATCCGGCCTCGGATCGCCCAGAACTCGCCAGGTTATGCCCTGATCAGCTGACCACCGCCGCCCCGGCCGTCGCCACAGCGTGGTCGTTCTCGACCGTGCTGCCCGACACGCCGATGGCGCCGATGATCTCGCCGTCGCCGTTGCGAAGCGGCACGCCGCCCGGGAAGCTGATCAGCCCGCCGTTGGAGTGCTCGATGTTGTACAGCGGCCCGCCCGGCTGCGCCAGCTTGCCGATCTCGCCCGAGTCCATATCAAAGCCCCGGGCCGTCTTCGCCTTCTTCATCGCGATGTCGATCGAGCCGAGCCACGCCCCGTCCTCGCGTGCGAACGCGGTCAGGTTCATCCCCGCATCGATGACGGCGATATCCATCTTCGTGCCGATCTCCTGCGACTTCTTGCGTGCGGCCTCGATGACCTGCTGCGCCTGATCGAGTGTGATATTCATCGTGGTTTCCTCCAAGGTGTTGCGTGCCTGCACCAACACCCTATGCACCGCGTGCACGCGAGAAGCGGCACCCATCACACCACCCGACGCGCGGCCCGAAGATCCCGGTGGTACCCCTCGCGCCGCTGCTTCACGAACTCGGGCGTGTACAACCGGCTGACCAAGCCCCGGAAGCCGTCCACGAGCTCGGCGCTGCTCATCCCGACCGGCTCGTAGTTCAGATCGAACAGGGTGCACCGGTCCCACTGCCCCGGGTGTGTCAGGCGACCCTCCGATTCCAACCTCCTGTACAACCCCGTCCCCGGGAACGGCGTCTGCAGCGTCACCTGCACGTCGTACAGATTGGTTCGGGCCGCGAAGTCGTAGACCGCATCGAACACACGCGGCGTGTGCCCGTCCAGACCCAGCACGAAGCAGCCGATCACCGTGATCCCGTGCGACTGGATCGTCCGCACCGCCTCCTCGTATTTGGGGTACTGCGCCAGCTTCCAGTTGCTGTTGGTTTCGATGCCGTCGAGCCCGTCGCTGACTGGTGATTCCAGCCCCACCAGCACCTGGCGGCACCCCGCCGCCGCCATCTTGCCCAGCAGCACCTCGTCCTTGGCGATTGAGATGTCGCACTCCGTGAACCAACGCACCCGCTCGTGCTTCATCGCGTCAAGCAGCTCGTAGGCGTGCCCACGCATCATGAACGAGTTGTCGTCCGCCAGCTCGATGAACGGGCGTGGCCAGATCGACTTGATCGCCCGGATCTCCGCGATCACCATATCCACGGGCTTGGCCTTGTAGCCCTTGGTGAGCATGATCGAACTGGCGCAGAAGTCGCACTTGTGCGGGCAGCCGCGCGTGGTCTGGACGGTCAATCGGTTGTAGCGATCCACTTCGAGCAGGTCGAAGCGGGGCATCGGCGCATCCGCCAGGTCGTACAGGCCGTCGCCGTCGTAGCGTGGTTTGAGTGCTCCCGAGCGGAAGTCCTCCAGCAGCACGGGCCAGACCTTCTCGCCCTCGCCCACCACCACGCAGTCCGCGTGCATCGCGCACTCCTCGGGCACGCACGTCGCGTGCAAGCCGCCCATCGCCACCGTCACCCCCGACGCCCGGAATCGATCCGCCAGCGCGTAGGCGTCGAGCGCCTGGGCCGTCATCGTCGAAATCGCGACCAGATCGAACCCGAGATCGGGCACCACATCGCGGTCGATGTCGTCGACCTCGTGGTAGCTCAGCTCAACATCATCCGGCGTCAGGGCCGCGAGCGTCAGCAACGAAAGACTGGGCAGCGACGCGATCACCTCGCTCCGCTCCACGAAGCCCGGCAGCGTCAGCCCCAGCCTCATCAGCTCCGCGTCCTGCACACGCACGCCGCTCATGGCGATCAGTCCGATTCTCATGATGTTGCTCCTATCGATTGGAAGTACAGGCGTGTGATCGCGATGCTCACGAGCACGCCGGCGAGGGTGAGGGAAACCACGGGGATGGCGAAGATGGGCTTGGCCCGCTTGCTCCGCGCCGCGATCAGGCAGCACAGCGGCATCGCGAAGCCGCCGACGAGCATGCTCCACTGCGCAACCACCCACAAGGAAGTCGTGGCCTGCCCGGCGATGGCGATGACCGTCACCCCGAGCAGCACGTTGAGGAACCCGGTCCCGAAAAACGCGATGTGCCCGAGGCGGGCCAGCCGCCTGGGCCAGCTGTCGTAGCCGCCCATGAACTGCTCCCGGTGAAACCCCATCCCGAGCATCGCCCCGGAGAGGAACCCCATCGTGATCCAGATCCAACCGAACGCGAGATTGAGCATGACGACTCCTGTGCTAGATAGTGATTGCTAACTTAGTCTACACTATCTACGCACGGAACACAATACCTGTTGTGAGAATCTGCCCAAATCGCCGCTATAGCTCTGTAACCACCGCTTTTATCGGGGAATCAGCGCGACCCCGCATCCCGTCTCCGCCCCGTCCCTACCCTCATGCATGAAGATCCTCGTCCTCGGCGGGACCCAGTTCTCCGGCCGCTCGTTCGTCGAGCAGGCCTGCGCAGCGGGTCATGAGCTCACCATCCTGCACCGCTCGCCCGAAGCACCCGGGCTGCCCGACAGCGTCCGCCACCTCGTGGGCGATCGTGACCCAAAGGACCCCAACGACAAGGGCGACGGGCTCGGGGCCATCAAGGCCCTGCTCGACAACGGCGAGCGATTCGACGCCGTCGTGGACATGTGCGGCTACACCCCACGCGTTGTCCGCGCCTCCTGCGAGCTCCTCAAGAACCACACCGACCTCTACCTCTTCGTTTCGACGATCAGCGTCTACCCGACCAGCCCCGATGGCGAACCCAGCGAGGACTGGGCCTGGGACCAGCTCAACCAGCTCGACGACCCAGCCGTCGAAGAGATCACCGGCGAGACCTACGGCGGGCTCAAGGTCCTCTGCGAACAGGTCGTCCTCGAATACTTCCCCAACAACCACATCATCCCCCGCCCGAGCATCATCGCGGGCCCGCACGACCCGACCGACCGCGTGACCTGGTGGACCCGGGCGCTGGCGACGCAGGAGGCCGTCATCATCCCCGAGCCCCCGGCCGGGCTCGCCCAGTTCGTGGACTCGCGCGATCTCGCGGCGTTCTTCCTCAAGTGCCTCAGCGAGAACATCACCGGCACCTACAACTGCGCCGGCCCCCAGCCCGGGCTGCCGCTGCACCAGTTCATCAACCGCACCCACGCCGCGCTCGACTCCAGCGCCAAGCTCTTGGAAGCCCCGCAGTCGTGGCTCGAAGAGCACGACATCAAGCCCTACCGCGACATCCCGACATGGATCAGCGATGACGTCATGTCCATGTACCGGGTCGACTATTCAAAGGCGGTTGAAGCCGGCCTCGAAAACCGCCCCCTCGAAGACACCATGCGCGACGTCCGCGCCTGGGATGTGGATCGCGGCGAGCCCGATCTCAAGGCCGGGATGTCGTTCGATCGCTTGCAGAAACTCGTCGCGGCCCACGCGTAAATTTATCGTCTCTTAGCCGGGTGCCACTACTCGACGCGAAGCGGCGCAGTAGTGCTCTTGATCTTTACTGAAGACACTACTGCGCGTCTACGACGCGAGTAGTGCCACCCGGATTCGACCTACTCTGCCTACCGTACCTCTATGCGTGAAACCGACATCGTCATCATCGGCGCGGGGCCGATCGGCATCGAGCTCGCCGTCGCCCTCAAGAAGGCCGGCATGGACTACCTGCACCTCGAGGCCGGGCAGGTCGGCGCGACCATGCAGTGGTGGGCGCCGGGCACCAAGTACTTCTCATCGCCCGAGCGCATCGGGATCGCGGGGGTCCCCCTCATCGTCGAGGACGAGGAGAAGGCCAACCGCGAGCACTACCTCAACTACCTCCGAACGGTCACCGGCACCTTCGACCTCGACATCGAGACCTACACCCGCGTGATGCGCATCGAAAAGGACGACAGCGGGTTCGTCCTCCACACCGCCCGCTCATTCCACGGCGTGGGCGGCATAGAAGAACTCTCGTTCGATCCATCGACGCTTGATGATCTCGAACCGATCCGTGCCAAACGCATCGTCCTCGCCATCGGCGACATGCACCTGCCCCGCATGCTGGGCATCCCACGCGAGGACCTCCCGCACGTCTCGCACTACCTCGGGGATGTCCACCAGTACGCCAACCAGCCCGTCACCATCGTGGGCGGCAAGAACTCCGCCGTCGAGGCCGCCATCCGCCTCTTCCGCGCGGGCGCCCGGGTCACCATGGTCCACCGCGGCGAGTGGTTCGACAAGGACCGCATCAAGTACTGGCTGTACCCCGAGATCGAGTACCTCATCAAGAAGGACAAGATCCGCTACATCCCGCACGCCAACGTCACGCGGATCACCCCCACCCACGCGACCCTCGACACGGGCGAATCCATCGAATCGCGCTTCGTGCTCCTGCTCACGGGGTATGTCCAGAAGCCCGACCTGTTCCAGCAGCTGGGCGTCGAACTCGTCGGCGACGACCGCAAGCCCAAGCACAACCTCAAGACCATGGAGACCAATGTCGCGGGTGTGTATGTTGCCGGGACGGGCTCCGCGGGGACCCAGAGCCGCACAAAGGTATTTATTGAGACCAGCCACGTGCACGTGGACCGGATCCTCGCGTCGCTGCAGGGCGGCGTAAGTAACGCGATCCCAGAGGATTACACGCTCGAGGAATCCTGAAAATTTGTCAAGGTCGTGTTTGGGTCCGGAAAAATCACCCAAGCCGCTGGCACGGCGCCGGATCTGTGGTCTATTTGCGGTGGTGGGTCAGGAATCGGCCCTGCGGATTCCGCGGGCCGGCAACCGAGACGATCTGATCAATCGCTCGACTCGTTGCATGACCAAGTGGAAAACGCCTCAGGTAGCGCCTGGGGCGTTTTCTGTTTTTGAGCTGCCACTTGGACATGTGGCAACTATCCCCATTGCCAATTGCCCACTTCCCATAGCCTTCACTCAGTACGTAAAATGCCGGATCTGCTCGCCCTGCGTCCCGATGTGCGTCATCGCGTCGATGCCGATCTCAAGGTGCAGCTTGGCGAACTTCTCGGTTACGTGCTTGTCCGACTCTTCCGTCTTGACGCCCTCGGGCGTGATCGGCACGTCCGACACCATCAGCAACGCGCCGCGGCTGATCTGGTTGTGGTGCCCCACGATGAACACCGTGGCCGTCTCCATATCGATCGCCAGAGCGGTCATCCGCTTGAGACGCCCGCGGAACTTCTTGTCGTGCTCCCACACGCGCCGGTTGGTCGTATAGACCACGCCCGTGCGGTACTCCTGCCCGCGTTCGATGATCTTGTCGGAGACGAACTTGTGCAGCTTGAAGCTCGGAAGGGCCGGCACCTCGGGCGCGAAGTAGTCGTCGCTGGTGCCCTCGCCCCGGATGGCCGCGATGGGCAAGACGAAGTGCCCGATCTCTGTGGAGTCCTTGAGCCCGCCGCACTTACCCAGGAACAGCACGCCGTCGGGCATGCGGGCGCCCAGCAGGTCCATGATTGTCGCCGCGTTGGGCGAGCCGATCCCGAAGTTGACGATCGTCAGCCCGGCGCTGTTGGTCGCGGCCTGCATCGGGCGACCGATCCCCTGCACATCGCACCCGAATCGCTCGGCGAAATCGGTGACGTAGTTCGAGAAGTTGGTCAGCAGCACGTAGTCGCCGAAGGCGTCGATCGGCATCCCCGTATAACGGGGGAGCCAGTTCTTGGCGATGTCGAGCTTGCTCGACAGGGAGACCGGGTTGGGCAGCGGATCGTCTGGGTTCATCTGGGGCATCAGTCTCAGTATAGAAAAGTGCACGCCCGAGCAAGGGCCCGGGCGTGCAGCAAGCAAGAAAGTAGGGGAACCGGGACTCGAACCCGAACTAAGGGAATCAGAATCCCTCGTGCTACCAATTACACCATTCCCCCGAATGGCTCGATCCGTGCTCGGATCGGGGTGAATCGTACGCCCACGCCGACCGCTTGCCAACGCCGAGGGCTCGAAATTGGTGCTGCTCCCTCGTCCGCACTATGCTCAGGTCATGAAGACCCACGCCTCATTCGCCCGTGTGCTCCCGATCCTGCTCCTGCTCGTCCTCACGCCGCTCGTGGCCGCCCAGGACTATCTGCCCGAGTGCCCGCCCGACCGCGACCCCGCGCTCTGGGACCTCATGAACCGGGCGATCGACGTGATGTACGAGAGCGACCCGATGGGGATCGGGCCGCTGCTCGATGATGAGTCCCGCAACGGCGAACTGGGCGACAACTCCGCCCAGGCCATCGAGGCGAATACGCAGCGCTTCGCTGAGCTGCTCGAAGAGCTCCGCTCGCTCGACCGCTCTGGCTTTTCCGAGCGGGACCATCTCAGCGCCGACCTGCTGATCTATCAGTGGGAGCAGGGCCAGCGCCTCGCCGCGTTCAAGCGCTGGCAGATGCCCGTCACCTCCATCGGTGGCCCGCAGGTCTGGCTGCCCCAGATGGGCGACAGCGTCCCGCTGATCACCCGCAAGCATTACGAGGACTACCTCACCCGCCTCAAGCGCGTGCCCATCGTCGTCGGCGATCACATGGATAACATGCGCCTTGGCGTGGCGGAAGGGCGCGTCCCGCCCCGCGTGGTTGTGGAGCCGGCGGTCGGGCAGGCGATGGCCCAGGCCGACCCCGCCTTCCGCGAAGACCCGACCCTGTCACCGTTCTACAAGCCCTTCGCGGAGCTCGACGCGGACGACCCGCTGGCCGCCGAGGCCCGCGAGATCATCGCGCAGCGCATCGTTCCAGTGTACATGGAGCTCGCGGTCTTCCTGAGCAACGAGTACCTCCCCAACTGCCGCGACACCATCGCTGCCGCCAAGGGGGTAGATGGTGTCGAATCCTACTCCGCGATGATTACCTCCCACACCACACTCCCGCAATACAGCGCCGAGGATGTCTTCAGAGTAGGGCTTGCTGAAGTCGATCGCATCAAGGCTGAGATGATGCGGGTCATCGCTCGGAGCGACTGGCCGGGAAACGCGGAAACCTACACCAGCGATGATTCGAAGTTTCGCGCGTTCACCCAGTACCTCCGTCACGATCCGCGATTTTACTACGATGATCCCGAAGACCTTCTGAACGGGTACAGAATCATCGCCAAGACCATCGACCCAGAGCTCACGAAGCTCTTCGGACACCTGCCCCGCCTCCCCTACGGGGTGCGTCCACTCCCTGGCGTTACCGCTGAATCCGCGCCGACTGCGTATTACTACCCCGGCTCGCTCGCAACCGGGCAGGCCGGTTACTTTGTGGCCAACCTGACCAAGCTCGATCAGCGCCCCACGTACGACATGATGGCCCTCACCCTGCATGAGGCCGTCCCCGGGCACCATTTCCAGATCGCGATCGCTCAGGAGATCGAGAACCAGCACCCCATCCGCAAGTCCATGGGTTTCACCGGGTTCGTCGAGGGGTGGGCACTTTACGCTGAAAAACTCGGCCTCGAGATGGGCGAGGGTGAGCACGGTCTCTACGAGGACCCGTACGCGGATTTCGGACGCCTGAACTTCGAGATGTGGCGAGCATTGCGCCTCGTCGTGGATACCGGCATGCACAGCAAGGGCTGGTCGCGCGAGCGTGCGGTCGAGTTCATGAAGGCCAACAGCGCCCTGAGCGAGCACAACATCAACGCCGAGGTGGACCGCTACATCGGCTGGCCCGGGCAGGCCACCGGCTACAAGATGGGCGAGATCGAGATCATCAAGCTCCGCAGGGCGCTCGAAGATGAACTGGGCGAAGACTTCGACCTCCGCGCCTTCCACGACGAGCTGCTCAGCGACGGGGCGCTCCCGCTGCCCGTGCTTGTCCAAAAAATGAACCGCTGGGCAGACACCCAGCGGCAGGAATAATCCGTCGTTGTTGCTCGCCGATCAGCCGATCAGCTCGTCGCCGCCGGGCGACTTCCATTCGCGGTCGGGGCCCTCTTCGCCGTTGCGGTTCAGCGGCTTGGCCCGTCCGAAGCTGGCGCCCTTGCGCTGCAGCTCGGTCTTCGCGCCAGGGGTGCTGCTCCCACCGATCTCGCGATCGAGTTCGGACGAAGCTGGGCGGCTGGGCTGGTTCGTAGGTGCCGGATCGCGCCGCACGGGCTGATCGGGCTCGAGGCGCTTGGACCGTGCCTCGTCGATCGAACGATCGAGCTTTCCGAGAATTGCTCGAACTTCATTGAATGCGTTGGTGCTTGACTTGCCGCTCATGGACGCTCCTCCGTTGCGTGTGTATCGGCCCTGCATCGCCGCGACTTGGCCGTGTCAAGCGTCCCGTGTGGAGTTGCACGCGAACCTGTTCCGCCTGTGCGGTCTGGGTCGTGGCTGACGCCGTATCCGCACGGTCTGGGTCCGGTTATCGCGGCGCATATGATCTAGGGCCATGCCCAAACCCTCAGACCTACATGACCACTCCGAACCCCTCACGTCCTCCGGCGAGCTCGCTCACGGCTACGGGCAGACCCCGTCCCACGCCACGCACCCGGATCCCTACCCCGTCGCCCGCGTGCAGATCCGGCGCGACGTCTTCTGGCAGAACGTGTGCCGCGAGATCCTCATGGGCCTAGCCGCGGCCGCGGCAGAGAGCGCGGGCCGCAGCGGGATCGGCCCGACAGACGCGGAGATGTCCCCCTCGCCGACTTCAGAGCTCTTTGATGGGCGCATGGCGGTGATGACCGCGGCCGGGCAGCGTATCCCCATCGCGGACGTGTACCCGGTCTTCGCCTATTCCATGCTCGGCGACGACGAGGTCCGGTCCCGTTCCGACGACATCCAGTGCACCGTCTTCCGCATCACCACGCCGGGGGGCGAGAACTTCACCCTCCCCATCTCCCAGATCATCTCGGTCCACTCCCTCTCGCAATCGCTGATCGAGAAGATGGAGCAGGCCCAGGAGCTCCTCGAGGGGCCAGGCAAAGAGGACGATCGGGTGCCATTCGGGTTCGCGGCCTACACATCGCTCGCCCGTTCCGAGCAGCAATCACGCCAGCAGCAGGAGCGTGACACGCAAAACAACGATCAGAACACCCCCTCCTGACCCGATTTGCGTGGAATAATCATTCCCGACCAACCGTTCTGGTATCCAGAGCGTGGGGTTCATCGAATCTTCACGCATTGAATACCGCACAGGAGGCCACATGCGCACGCTGATTGCTATTCCCGTCTATAACGAGCAGGACCATGTCCGGTCTGTGCTTGAGCGCGTCAGCGCCTACACGCCCGACATCCTGATCCTTGATGACGGTTCGTCCGACCGCACGCCAGACATCCTCAACGAGCTGAGAGCGGAGATGGGCTTCGACCTGATCCGTCACGAAGCGAACGCCGGGTACGGGCGGGCGATCCGTGAGATCTTCAACCGCGCCCATCGCAACAACTACGACTGGGTCATCACGATGGACTGCGACGACCAGCACGAGCCCGAGCGCATCCCCGATTTCCTCGGGGCCGTCGAGAAGAACGACCTCGACATCGTCTCCGGGTCCCGCTACCTCCGCGATGGCGGCGAGTGGGCCAGGGACCTGCCGCCGGGCGACAGACGCGCGATCAACGCGACCCTCACCAAGGAGATCAACGCCCGCCTCGGCTTTGAGCTCACCGACTCGTTCTGCGGCTTCAAGGCCCACCGCGTCAGCGCGATGCAGAAGCTCGACATCACCGACGACGGGTACGCGTTCCCCATGCAGCTCTGGGTCCAGGCCGCGGCCAACCAGCTCCGCGTGGGCGAGATCCCGGTCGAGCTGATCTACAACGACCCCAACCGATCATTCGGCGGCGGGCTCGACGACCCCGAAACCCGCCTGAACCACTACCGCTGCGTGCTCTACCGCGCGATGGACCGGGTGATCGACCGTCTCCCAGAATCCGCCCGCGCCGCGCAGCTCGCGGACTGTTGATTGACACGATGACCGGGGGCACCTCATCCACGAACACCCACCACTCGATCGAGATCGATCTCGAACCGAGCGTGGAATCGTGGAAACGTGCGCTCAACAACCACACCCCCAACGCTGCACGCGTTCAACTCGGGATCCCCAACGATCGACCGATCGTCATGTCCGGGCATCAGCCGATCGTCTTCCACAACGGGATCCTCGCCAAGCTCATCGCCCAACACGCGATCGCCCAACCCACCGGCGCCGGGCGCGTCTGGATCGTCCCCGATCAGGACATCGTGGATCTCGAAACGATCCGCGTCCCCGTCGGATCGGGGGATGACCTTCATACCCGCAACATCCAGATCCTCGAGCCCGGATCGATCCCCCCGGGCGTCCCCACAGCGTCGCTGCCCGCGATGGAGCCGCTCGATCCCAGCGACGATCGCCTGACCGAGCTCGTCGAGTATCTCCGCGGCTACACGTACGAATCATCGCTCGCGCGTCAGTTCGCCGGTGCCACGATACAGCTCGCATGCGATCGGCTCGGCTTCGACCCGCCGCAGATCATCTACGCGAGCGATCTCTTCACAAGCGAAGCCGTCTGGGACCAGGTGGGCAGCGCCATGCGCCTCGATCCGCAAGATGCCGTCCGCGCATACAACAACGCTGCCGCGAAGTATCCCGGAGCGAAGATCCGCCCGCTTGAGATCAACGATGATGACTACGAGCGCCCCATATGGAGACTCCGCGACGGGTACACACGCATCCCGGCCAACGATGCCAACTTTGATCAGCTCAATACCGCTCCCCGCGCGCTGCTCATGAGCGGGATCTGCCGCGCATTGCTCTGCGAGCTCTTCATCCACGGCTCGGGCGGGTGGGCATACGACCCGGTCACCCAAGACTGGTTCCAGGATTGGCTGGGCATCGAACTCAACCCGATGGCCCGCGCCAGCGCCTCCGCCTATCTCCCCCTCGGGATCAACGATCGCGACGCCATCGATCTCAAAGAAGCCCACTGGCGTTTTCACCATGCGCGCCATCACCCCGACCTCGTCGGCGACGACCAGACCCAGCGAGAACGCGATCGGCTCGTTGAGCAGATCGGCGCGGCACAAGCACACGGCGACGACCCCGACCCCATCTACCAACAGCTCGTCCGCGTCCTCAAAGACCACCGCGATCGCAACGCCGACGCGCTCAGAGCGCTTGAGTCGCAGATCCAGCACGCCCGCACGCACGCGAAACAGATCGCCCTCGCCAACGATCGCACCTGGGCCTTCCCCCTCTTCGATGACGACACGCTCCACACACTCAGGGACCGCATCCACGATGCGTTGCGCTAGGATCCACCCGCATGCGCACGATCCAACTCATCCTCGCGTCTCTCGTCCTCATCGCGCTCGTCGCGTGCTCGAAGTCCAGCAACAACGCCGACCCAACCGCCGCGAATCAGACCAGCGAGCCCGACTCGCCCAGGTTTGCCGTGTTCTCACCCGCCATCGGTATCATGCTGCGTGAACTCGGGTTCGAGGACGACATCGTCGGGCGTCATTCGTACGACAACGCGCTCTCCGAGACCATCCCCGTCGTCGGCTCGCACATCGACATCGACGACGAGATGCTCATCACCGCCGACCCGAGCATCCTCATCTTCGAAGAGAACACCATCGCGATCCCCGATCGCATCCGCACGCTGGCCGAAGACCGCGGCTGGGCCGTCTGGACGTACAAGCTCGAATCGCTCGACGACATCGCCACAACGATGGACGACCTGTACCTCAAGCTCGTCGGCTTCCCGGCGGACGCGAACGCCGACGGCGATCCGACGACCTTCGACGTCAACCCCACAACACGCTTCGATGTCGAGCTCCCCAGCGCCCGACTCGTCCGCTCATGGGCACCCATGGGCGGTGACGCATCCATCGCCGGGCGCACGCTCCTGCTCGCGGGCACCGACCCCGCGGGCGCACTGGGGCCCGGGTCGTTCCACGCGCAGATGATCCAGCGCATGGGCATCGCCCCCGCGATCACCGACGGCGGTATGTGGCAGGAGCTCGACCTCGAGGACATCATCACCCTCGCGCCCGACTCCATCCTCATCTTCTCGCCCCGACAGCAAAGTCAATCCATCGGCGAACCCGCGCCCATGGACTGGTCGCAGATCGAGAAGACGCTCGGGCCCATCGCCTCGCTCGATCTACCAGCGATCCGCAACCGCCGCGTCGGGGTCATCACCCATCCGCAAGGGCTGCTGCCGAGTTCTACCCTCGCGCAGGTGGCCGACGAGATACGAAAAACGCTCGCGACCTGGCGCGAGCGTTCAATTGAACCGTGATGGGCACAGCACTCACCCGTGCGGGCTGGGGACATGCACCGAGTGCCCGTCCTCGAACGCCTTCTTATCCAGCGTCTTCCCGTGCCGCTCAAGCAGCGCCTCGCCGCTCATCGCCTCGTCCAGATCGAGGTTGATCGCCGCGACGTACGCCGCACGAGTCCCTTCAAAGACCTGGTCCTGCTCGGCCTCATCGAACGGCATCGCGTCGAGCGCGTTCTTGAACCCCATCCACTTGTCGCGCTGCGTCTCGCCGAACGGGTCGAGGTACCGCGTGCCCTCCTCGCCCAGCCCGTACGCCTTGCGGACCACCCGAGCCACAAACCGGTTGCCGTTGCACGCGCCAAGACGGACATAGTGCAGCCCGAGCAGGTGCAAGGGCTGGTCCGAGTGCGACTCGATGTGCTCGATGAAGCGCGCCGTCCCGGGGTTGGGCTTGATCTCACCAACATCAATCCCGAAAAACGCGGCATCCTCCATGAGGTACGGCGAGAGCATCTGCTCCTCGAGCACCAGCTCTCCAACCCGCGGGTCATCCTTGATCGCGCCGCGCATCGCGTCATCGAGCACCCGATTGATCAGCACCTGCTGCGCAATCATCCCGACGTACCCCTCACGCGGCATCTGCCCCTTGATCAATGACCCCGGCGTCTCCTGACGCTCCGCGATCTGGTGCAGTGCCCAGTTGTCGTCCTTCAGTCTTTTCGTCAGCATCGCTACTCCACGTATTGAGATCCAGTCTCAATCATAGGCGCAGGCGTCTGAGTTTCAATACGAAAAAGCCCCGCCGCTGGGGAGCGGCAGGGCCTCGTGGGGGGACGGTTTCAGACCCGGCGGGGAACCGTGTCTGCGTCCACCCCTGGGGGGGAGTTTGGTCTGGTCAGCCCTCGTTGTAGTACCCGAGGAAGCTGCTGACATCAAAGAAGCTCAGGATTCCGTCGCCGTTGAAATCGGCGAGCGGGTCGCCCGCGTTGTACGCGTTGAGGAACAGACTCACATCGAAGAAGTTGAGCACGCCGTCGCCGTTGAGATCGGCGGGGTTGCTTGAACAGCCAACCGCTTCGAGACGAAGATCGTCTACGCCTGCCTCTACAATCGACCCGTCCCCCAGGTCGCGTGCAATAAATCGGACGCGGATCATGTCCGTCGGCTCGACATAGTCCGCGATCCGGAAGCGGCGCTCCACCCACGCGTTGGCGTTGTCGCTGACCTCCTCGAGGGTGGTCCACGAGTTGCCGATGTCGTTGCTGATCTGGACGAGCATCGAGTCGCTGCTGGGCGAGGCGCCCTGATCGTTGGAGTACCAGCGCCAGTACACGAGCTCGCCATCGTCACCCAGCGCGATGGCATCGAGGATCGGCGAGGTCAGCGTTGTCGATCCGCTGTCCACGTCCCGGTCACCCAGCCCGGAGCCCGCGACGCCGTCGGTCACCCAGCAGTCCGTGCCCGCCCCGGGCGTGCGGTCGTTCTCCGGCTGCGCATCGGTGCCCTGCGGGTTCATCCGGTTCCAGATGCCGGTCGTCGCGTCGTCAGACGCGTCGCCGACGGTCCAGCCGGTGTCGGTCTCCATGGTGTCCTCGAAGCTCAGCTCGAACTCCTGCGCGAGCGCCTCGAACGCGCCGCTCCCCGGGTAACCGACGGACGCGCCATCATCGGTATCGGCAGCGAACGAGTAGTAGATGATCTCGCCGCACGCCCCTGTGGGCAGGAACGCGCTGTACAGCCCATTTCCAAGCGGTGTCATCGGTGTCCCGATTTCTACGTCGTCCGTTCCAATCCGCGTGAAGAGCATCACCGTGCCCGGGTCGTGCGTTTCGAGCACATCGGTCACCTGCAGCAGCACCTCGGCCTGCTGACCCGCGGCCACCAGGTCCACCGGATCGTGGGCGAAGGCCATCGGCAGCGTCGTGCGCTCCACGAAGAGCTTGGCCGCCTCGTAGTTCTCGCGGGCGGTTGGGAGGATGATGCTCGGATCGGGATCGAACCCGCCGAAACCAGCACCCGAGCTCGGGCGGAGCTCAAAGGTCAGTGACTTGACGTCCATCTCGCCGTAGAACCAATCGGTGCACGTGCCCGCGGCGGGGTACAGGTCAACGGATTGGATGGGATCGTAAAACACGCCCGAGTACGAGAGAATCTCGTCGCTCAGCGCGGTGGCGAGGTCATCAAAGAACGTCCGGTCGGGCTCTGGTGTCTGCACGCCCTCGGCGTACCCGAATGGCCAGAGGATCAGCTGCGAATAGGTGTGGTAATCGATGTGCGCGGCGAGGTCATCGCCGTAGGACAGCGCGAGATCGCGCATCACCCGTGTCTCCGGCTCAGAGAACGAGCTCGGCCCGTGATAAGTATCGTCGCCGGGGAAGCCCGAAGCGCCCTCCCCGCCCCACTCGTAGCCCCAGTTGCGGTTCAGATCGACTCCGACCGAGCCGTCGCTGTTGCTCCGCCGGTTCTTCCGCCAGTACCGCTCATCGCTCCACGTGTAGAGATACCCGTCCGGGTTCATCACCGGGACGATGACGATGCGGGTGTGATCGATGATGCCCGTCACGCGCGGGTCGCTGGCGTAGTCCGCGGCGAGCTTTGACGCGATGTACGACACCGTCATGGGCGAGACCCACTCGCGGGCGTGCTGCGTCCCGTTCCAGAGCACCACCGGGCGATCCTCAACCGCATTCCCGGGTGTCTCCGGGCCCGTCAGCGTCAGGGCGTAGACATCGTTGCCCATGAGCGAGTCCCCAACATCGCTCATGGACGCGATGCCGGGATGGGTCGCCGCGATGTTGTTGAAGTAGGTGATGATGTCGGCGAACTGCTTATAGTTGCCGAACCACGCGTCGTCGTGCGCGACGCCGCCTCGTGGGGCGGCGGCATCAAGCGCAGCGAGACGACGCATGTCCTGCCAGCGCGTGTCGAGGTGCGCCTGCAGATCTTCGATGAGCACGTCGAAACCGATGCCGAGCGTGCTCAGGGTTTTCAGGTGTTCGCGGTCGATCTGGATATCCAGCAGCCCCACGCCCTCACGCTCGCTCCAGACCGATGTAACGAGCGGCATCATGGATTCAAACTGCGCACGGGTCGTCGTGCGGACACGCACAACAGCCTGATCCTCGTAGACACGCGGGTACTCGTGCGTCTGCAAGTCCAGGCGGGGTAGCTCCGGGAGCTGCATGGGCTGGGCACGCAGGGACCCGGCGAGCAGAGCTAGGGTCGCGGCGGATGAAACGAGGGCGATTCGCGCGTGATGCAAGGCAATCTCCTGTCGATGGATAGATGGACCGACGACCCATAGATCGCCCAGACACCTGATCAACTGACTATCAACACGCGAGACCAGAGCGGACCCACGACCCCAACGCGCAGATCTGGAACGATCCGCACACGAAGACCCGGATACAACATCTCTCCGGGTAACCAGCTATACGGTATGGCAGGATACCGGTTTCAGGTTTCTGGATTTTCGAACATGAACCCGAGTCTTGCGTTTTCGGACCATTTCGGTCACAATGCCCTGTCCGCGTGCTCAGTCATGCACGCCGATCGGATGTCAGGGGTCTATTCGCATGGGCGTGCAGGAAATTGATCAGGAACAGGGCGGCCATCAGCACCGCGCGACGATC
This sequence comes from Phycisphaerales bacterium UBA1924, assembly GCA_964229845.1. Lineage (GTDB taxonomy): Bacteria > Planctomycetota > Phycisphaerae > Phycisphaerales > UBA1924 > UBA1924. The sequence goes on along the minus strand of CAXREY010000018.1, from coordinate 141,706 downwards.
CAGCACGTCCTCAACGATCTCCGCGCCCTGGAGATGATGCTCCAGCGCGGCATGTTCGAGACGGGCATCACCCGCATCGGCGCCGAGCAGGAGATCGCCCTCGTCGACACGGGGTACGACCCCGCGCCGTGCGGGCCCGAGCTGCTCGAGTCGCTCAGCGAGCCCAAAGCGACCACCGAGATCGGGCGCTTCAACCTCGAGTTCAACCTCGACCCAGCCGAGCTGCGTGGCGCGGTCCTCTCCACGATGGAGCAGGAGATCTGCGGGCTCATGCAGCACGCACGCGAGGCGGCGAAGAGCCTCAACGCGGAGCCCGTGCTCATCGGCATCCTGCCCACCCTCACGCAGGAGCAGCTCACGCTCGATTTCATGACGCCGCGCCCGCGCTACTTCGCGCTCAACGAGCGCATCACCGAAGCGCGCGACGGGCGATACTCCATCCGCATCAAGGGCATCGACGAGCTCAAGTTCGTGCACGACAACGTGCTCGTCGAAGGCCTCAACACGTCCTTCCAGCTCCACTACCAGGTGGACCCGGAGAACTTCGCCCTCGCCTACAACACCGCCCAGCTCATCACCGCGCCGTGCCTCGCCGCCGCGTGCAACTCCGCGGTGCTCTTCGGCAAACGCCTCTGGCACGAGACACGGATCGCGATCTTCGAGCAGGCCGTCGATACCTCCGGCGACGAGATGCCCGCCCAGCGTGACGTGCTCAAGCGGGTCCGCTTCGGAGAAAAGTGGGTCAAGGAATCCGTGCTCGAGATCTACCGCGACGACGTGGTGCGATTCCGCTCACTCTTCGGCACCGGAGACGTCGAGAACTCGATCGAGATGGTCGAGAACGGCGAGGTGCCCAAGCTCGCCGGGCTCCAGACCCACAACTCCACCGTGTACCGCTGGAACCGCCCGTGCTACGGCACGACAAGCGGCAAGCCCCACCTCCGCATCGAGAACCGCGTGCTCCCCTCCGGCCCCAGCGTGCCCGACGAAATCGCCAACGCGGCGCTCTGGTTCGGGCTCATGGTCCAGATCCCCAGGGTCTACCCCGACCTGGCCGAGCGGATCCCCTTCGAGCACGCCCGCGCAAACTTTGTCGCCTCCGCACGCAACGGCATGCACTTCAAGATGCACTGGCTCGATGACGCGACGATCTCCGTGCGTGACCTCCTCCTCGAGGAGCTCATCCCCCTGGCCCGCACCGGCCTCCGGTCACGCGGGATCGATGAGGCGGACATCGAGCACTACATGGGCATCATCGAGGCCCGCGTCGCTTCAGGGCGCAACGGCGCGCGATGGATGCTCGATTCGGTCGCCAAAATCCACGAGCACGGCACCCGAGCCGAGCGCCTCAGCGCCCTGACCTCCGCGACCATCTCACGACAACGCTCCGCGACACCAGTTCACGAGTGGGAGCTCGCCGAGATGAACGAGGGCGGGTGCTGGACACGCCACTACACACGCGTCGGGCAGTACATGCGCACGGACCTGTTCACCGTGCAGGAGGACGAGCTGATCGATCTGGCCGCCTCGATCATGGACTGGGAAAAGATCCGCCACATCCCTGTCGAGGACGCCAAGCACAACCTCGTCGGGCTCGTGAGCTACCGGTCCATCCTCCGCGTGGTCGCGGACCCGACCCTGCGTGCCAAGGGTTCCGTCTCGGTCTCCGAGATCATGCAGCGCGACCCGGTTACGGCCACGCCGGAAACCCCGACGCTCGACGCGATCGACATGATGCGCCGAAATGGCTCGTCGTGCTTGCCGGTCGTGCGTGACCGCAAGCTCGTCGGGCTGGTGACCGAGCACGACTTCATGCGGATCGCCGGGCAACTCCTTGAGCAGCAGCTGCGTGAAAACCCGAGCATCGACCCCAAGAATCAACCATGACCCAGGCCGCCCGCTCAGGCGAAACGCAGACGCACCGGCACCACGCCCGAGAGATCGGGCGGTACGAGTCCCTGCACAGCGAGCGCACAAGCACCGGCGTGACCCTCGTGGTCGTGGGCGGCGTGCACGGCAACGAGCCCACCGGCATCCTCGCCGCCCAGCGCGTGCTCGACACACTCAACGAAGAGCACCCCAGCGCCTTCAACGGGCGTCTGATCGCCCTGCGCGGCAACATCGCCGCGCTCACCCACCGCGACCCCGAAACCCGCTACATCCGCCACGACCTCAACCGCCTGTTCACCGACGAGCAGATCGCCCTGCCCGCCTCGACCAGCCCCGAGCACGCAGAGATGCAGGAGCTGCTCGCTACCCTCCGCGCCATCCGCGCCCAGAGCGAGCAGGTGATCGTCATCGACCTGCACACCACCAGCGCCGACATGCCCCCCGTCGTCGTGCTCGAAGACTCCATCCCCGCACGCCGCCTGGCACGCAGGATGCCCCTGCCGATCTACCTCGGCTTCGAAGAAGAACTCTCCGGGCTGCTGATGGACCGCGTCACCAGCGAGCTGGGCGCGGTCTCCATGGTCGTCGAGGGCGGGCAGCACAAGGACGACAACGCCGTCAACGTCCATGAGGCGGTCATCTGGACCATGCTCGACGCGACCGGCATCCTGTCGCTCGAAGCACCGCCCCACGGGCGTGACCCGATCCGCACGCTCCGCGCTGCCGCGGGCGATGTGCAAGACCAGATCTACGACATCCGCTACCGCTACGCCATCCACCACCCGAGCTTCGCCATACGCGACGGCATCCGCTCGGGCCAGAAGATCAAACGCGACGTCACCATCATCGCCACCGAGAACGACCGGGCCATCACCTCGCCCATGCGCGGGCGCGTGTTCATGCCCAACGAGCAGCGCCACAAACGCAAGGGCGACGACGGCTTCTTCATCGTCCGCCAGGTCGGCGAGGGCTGGCTCGGGCTATCGGCACGCCTCCGCCGTCAGCGCTGGCTGCACGGGCTGATCACGCACATGCCCGGCGTCTACCCGCGCGACGACGGCACGCTCTACGTCGACGCGGACCTCGCGGCCGTCCTCCGACGACAGATCCTCCACCTGCTGGGCTACCGCCTGGTCCGCCACGACGAGCGCTCAAGCGGGCACGGGCTCTTCCGCGTGCTCAACGGCATCATCGCCTTCTCCCGCGCCTTCCTGCGCGGCCCCATCAAGGGCGGGCCCAACCCGGGCGACCCTCGCTTCTGGGTCGTCCGGCGCCACACGCTCGATCTCGATTAGCCCGAGCGCTCCGCCAGCTCGATCGCGTCCGCGTACACCTTCTCCAGCCCCTTCACCATCGCCTCGGCGGAGAACATCGTGCTGCACATCATCCGCCCACGCTGCCCCATGCGCAGGCGCTCGCGCGGGTTGCTGAACATCCACAGCACCGCCTCACGGATCGCTTCCGTATCGCCCACCGGGAAGATCCGCCCGGTCGACTTGGCCGCGTTCACGTCCGGATCGATGCAGGCCTCGGGCGTCCCATCCGTCTCGCTCGCGCACACCGGCACGCCGCACAGCAGCGCCTGCGGCACCGTCCGCGGCAGCCCCTCGCGGTAGCTGGGGTGCAGCAGCACATCCATCGCCCGCATCATCGCGCCCACCCGGTGCTGGGGCACCAAGCCCGTCGTCACCACCTGATCACGCAGGCCCATCTCATCGACGCGCTTGAGCAGCCGCTCGCTCCACCAGCCGTCGCCCACCCACAGCAGCTTCCAGCTCGGGTGCGCCTTCAGCTCGTCGCCCAGCGCATCGAGGATGTCGTCGTGCCCCTTGTGCTCGGCCAGTCGCGCAACCGTCCCGATCACAAAGTCGTCGTCGCTGAAGCCCAGCTCCGCGCGCATCGCCGAGCGTGTTTCGGACTCGATCGGCTCAAGAAAATGCTCGGTCTCCATCCCCGACCGCACCGTCACGAACTGCTCATCGCGCCCGATGCCCGCCTCGCGGAACTGGCGGGTCATCGCATCGGCGACCGAGACAATCTTGTGGCAGCGGGCGGCCGCGTACTTCTCCGAGGCGATGTAGATCGCGTTCTTCCACCCGGGGAGGTACCTGTGGAACGGCGGCCCGTGGATCGTGTGCACCACGCCGGGGCGGTGGCTGTCGCTGCGCCTGAACACCTTCCACGCCGCGGCACGCCCGATGACGCCGGCCTTCGACGAGTGCGTGTGCACGATGTCGGGCCTGAGCTCTTCGATCAGATCACCCAGCTCGTTCATCGCCTTCCAGTCCTTCACCGGCACGATCTCCCGCACCATGTGCGGCACCTCGTGCATCCCGATCTGCTCGCCGCCGGGCCCGCGGTAGTCGTTGGCGCGATCGAAGTACGAGCCCTCGGGCCCGAAGATCGGCCCGTACGCCAGGTGCACCTCGTGCCCCATCGCCGCCTGCCCCTCGCACGAGAGCACCGTGTTCTCCTGCGAGCCGCCCTGAATCAGGCGCGTCGAGATGTGCAGTATCCGCAGCGGCATGGAATGAGTGTAGGTGTTCACTCGCCTCCCCCGCACGCGCAGGGGAGGAGGCATGGCTTGCAGGGTGCCACTACTCGACGCGCAGCGGCGCAGTAATGCCCTCCGGACTTCCAGCGGCACTACTGCGCGTCTTCGACGCGAGTAGTGGCACCCTCCCACCGATCCCTCGTCAGCTCGTACAGCATGCACGTCACCCCGTAGTACACATCGCTCAGCCCCCGCTCCTCGAAACCGGTGTTCACCAAGACTTTCCGCGACGCGATATTCTCCGGGTAGCTCACCGCCACCAGCCGATCGAGCCCCTTGTGCGTGAACCCGTACGCCGCCGACGCCCGCGCGATCTCGCTCGCGTAGCCCTTGCCCCAGTGCGGCCTGCCCAGGCGGTACCCCAGCTCGATCTCCGGGCCGTTGAACTCGATCGGCACCAGCCCGCCCTGCCCGATGACCGCACCCGTCTCGTTCTCGACCACGGTCCAGAACGTCATCCCGTGCTCAGCGCAGAACCGCATCGCCCGCTCGATCCGCTCCACCACCTGCTCGCGCGTCCAGCCCGTCCCTTCCTTGCCGATGTACCTCATCGTCTCCGGATCGGACCAGTACCCAGCGAGCACCTCCACATCCTCCATGCACGGCACACGGAGGGTGAGGCGGTCGGTCTTGGTGATGATGTCAGGCATAGGTGATTGTTGCGCCGCATTCGGGGCAGGTGTCGGCAGTAAGGCCTTCGAGACAATATCCACAATCTGCACAACGAGCCGGACGAACAGCACGCTGCAGGTACCACATCCACACGACCACTATGACTGAAGGGAGCACCACTAGTGACGAATGGACCAGTCCGTAGCGATACTTCACAGTCGCCCACCAGCCAGCCGGTGGGTCGAAATAGCTGTCTTCATCCTCAAATGCGAGTAGCGAATTGGGGAATACCATCGAGCGAAACCTGTTCAACTTCGCCGACCATGATTTCTCGTAGTTAACCCCATGCCGGCTATCTGGGAGCCATCGCTCGTGATTGATGGTAAGACTCGGCCATCCCTCTGAGTACACATCCCGATCACGATGGCGCTCAGGACCGTAGTACTCCGCATCAGAGATCCCAGTTGAGTACAGAATGAACTGCCCTTGATCAACGCTAAGCGTGAACTGATACTCGCCGTCACCCATCGGCACTTTCAGAGTCACACGAGTGTGCGCGTACCACGATGAGAGCACCACAAAGAGCAAAATCAGCACCAGACCCGTAAAGGCATACTTCAAGATGCGAAGACGAAACAACCTACCCACGCTCCACCCCGCATTCCGGGCAGGTGGGACTCGGCAGTCCCTCGAGTGAGTACCCGCAAGAACACTGATTCTGTATGAGCGAATACTTTCGACTCTTTGCCCACACCCAGATCGACACACCCAAGAGCAAAATTGTCGGATATGTGAATGGGATAAAGACCTCGCTGTACTGAGCGTTGCCGCTTGCTGCTCGCTGTATCCTTAGCAAATCCCACCAGGCCGGTGTCATTGGGTATGCAAGCTGCCTAAAGCTGAGTTTGAAGTACAAACCCGATCGATACACATCAGCTATGTACCGGACATCCCTTTTTAACTCAGTTGGATGATGGTAGATCGCGGATGGGTCCGACTCCGTGATCACAATTAATCGCCCGTCGCTTACAGCCAGATCGCGCTTGATCTTGCCCGGCTGGGCTTTGGTGGGATAGCGGTCGATGCTGAATGAAGGATTGACAAAGAAGGAACACACAAAGAGCAACAGCATCGCACCGGCACTCACGTAGACACCCCACCGCATCATGCGCCCCAACCTACCCACGCTCCACCCCGCATTCCGGGCAGACACCACCATTGATCCCTTCAAGGGAGTACCCGCACCGCCCGCAATCGCAAGGGCCACGCCGCATACGCCGTGATACGACGAACAGGCGGGCCGAGATCGCGAGACCCGCCAGCAGCGGGTAGATCAGCGGCAACTCGAGATATCCAGCCTGCACATGAGGTAGGGCATACCAAGCCGAAGGAACTGCTTCATTCTTATTCAGAAAGTACAAGCCCCTCACAGGAGGGACGCCCTGCTTGGTAACCGTGTTCGTGCCCCATGTGCTCATCCACACTCCATCGCACGGATCAAGCGAGAGATAAAACGAGTGTGTGCTCGACTCGGTCTGAGCGATCAGATAAACAAACGGATTCATCCAGTAGGAAATCGGTATCAACACAACCATGTTCAGGGTAAACCCATGTACCCCCCAACGCATGACACGCCTGAACCTACCCACGCTCCACCCCGCATTCCGGGCATGTGTCGCCTGTCAGTCCAGCAAGCTCGTAACCGCAGGACTGGCATCCACCCGCGGGAACCCGTCGGAGCCGAGCGTTGATCAGCATTCCCGACCACACGCCGCTGAGCAGCAGCGCATAACTGATCGGGAACGAAACAAACAACTCGCCATAATCCCACTGTCCCTGGCGCGGCCGGTGCCGGATCGTGGGCAGCTCGAACAACCCCCTCGGTTGTTGCAGCCCGACAGCCGCCCGCATCCAGAGTGTTTCGCTGCGGTATCGCCTGCGGCTGACAAAGACATCCTGGGCTCGCAAGGCCCTGAAGTGGTCCAGATCATTCTTGACCTTCTCCTTGCTGTACTCCTCGAACACCAGCACACCCTCTACTCGCCCGGACCACACGATGTATTGCCCGGCAACCCCATCCACTAGATTGCCCGTCTCGTGCTTGTATCGCCCAACCCAGCTGTTGGGTAGGTACGAGAAAACCATCAACAACCCCAAGAAGACCGTGGTTGCGTGCACCCCCCACCGCATCACACGCCTGAACCTACCCACGCTCCACCCCGCATTCCGGACATGTGTTACTCACGAGTCCTTCGAGGGAGTAACCGCAGGACGAACAACAGCCCGGAGTCGGATTCAGCCGCTCACGATACCAGAGTACAAGGCTGATCCCAACAAGGATCACCGCCGGCCAGAGTGAGCGGAACCTGTACCGGGTAAAAGGTCCACTAGACCCACCACCCTTCGTGATGTACGAGGAAGCAGATAAAGCTTGATGTGAAGAAGGATTCTTCTGCGATCGCCAATCAAAGTGGTGATATACGCCTGGTGTTGGAGCGCTGAATCCCATCTGCTGATAATCAGGGTATCGCTCAATATTGATCAGACCATCCGAAAGAATCACTTCCGTATAAGTCCGATTCCCGATCGAACCATTCGACGGCACATACTCCCGACTCCATCGTGGTTGCGGCCAGTACGATGCAATGCACAGCAAGACCATTACGATCGTGCACGCGTACACCACCCACCGCACCATACGCCTGAATCTACCCACGCTCCACCCCGCATTCGGGGCAGGTGTTGGTGATAAGCCCATTGAGCGGATAACCGCAACGAATGCAGAAACAACCACGTCGACTGTGCAGCACCCAGCCGCGTAAAGCAAGCAGCCAAGCGAATCCACTCGCAATCAGCATCAATACCGATAGATACACCAATGGCACATCAACCATCGTCGGGAACCCCGGATCCTGCCAGACACGCGGCCGATCCCACCACGGCGCAGGTTCCCACCACATCGGACCATCCATTCGATCGCCAAACTCCCAACTCGTTCCATGATCCGCCGGGCCGCTCCATGAATACCGCGAAGGTGTGAATGTGCGGACAAGCAGGCGCCCATTATGAACGCCGAGTGTGTACGCCTGAACAAGCTCGCCGCTCGGCTGACCATACCCGGACAACATCAGGCCGGGCTTCCATACACTCGAGATCGGGATCAGAGCGATGCTTACCACTGTGCACGCGTAGACCCCCCACCGCATCAGTCGCCCCAATATGCCGCCGTTCTTCTTCAAGATGCCCCCTTGCAGGGTGCCACTACTCGCCGTCTTCGGCGCAGTAGTGTCTTCTAGACCCGTCCAAGAGCACTACTGCGCCGCTGCGCGTCGAGTAGTGGCACCCAGAGTGCCCTTCTTATCCGTCCGCTTCATCATACCGGATCCACTCCAGGCGCAACCCCTGCGGCGGCAGCGTTGGCCCAGCCTGCTTGCGGTCCCCGCTCGCGAGGATCTGGGAGATCGACTCCGGGTCGATCTTGCCGCGGCCGACCTCCATCATGGTCCCCGCGATGATGCGGACCATGTTGTACAGGAACCCGTTGCCGCGCACGTGGATGACGAAGCGGCTGTCCTCGGGCGTGAGCACGCCGCAGTCGTAGATGGTCCGCACGGTGGTCTTGCGCCCGTGGGCGATCTGGGCAAAGCTCGCAAAGTCGTGCTCGCCGATGATCAGCTCGCAGGCCCTTTGCATCTTGGCCGCGTCCAGGTCGTGCCAGGTGTGGAAGACGTAGCGCCGGTCCCACAGCGGGCGCGTCTGGCCGGACACGATGGTGTATCGGTACTCCTTCTCGATCGCGTGCCCGATGGGGTTAAAGTCGTCAGCAACGATGCACGCATCGGTAATAAGCACATCACGCGGCAGCTTGCCATTGAGCGCCCGGATCAGCTGGTCGCAGCCGCGCTCGGCGGGCCAGCCCACGCCCCTGTCTGGATCAGGATTCGATAGAAAGCTCGCCACCTGCCCGTTGGCGTGCACGCCGCTGTCCGTGCGGGATGCGCCCATGAGCGCCACCGGCTCGCGCACCACCTGGCGCACGGCCTGCTCCACCACGTGCTGCACGGTCCGCATCTGGATGCGCGTCGGCTCCTCGCCGGGCTTGGGCGGCGGCGCATCGGGGTCGATGGGCTCCTGCTTCTGCCACCCGTGAAAATCAGTCCCGTCGTACGCGACGGTGAGCTTGTAGCGCGGCACCCTGCTTCACCCGTCCTTCTTCGTGTCTTGCTCCGGGGCTGCGCGGGTCGGGTCCATCGGCTCACCGAGCTCCTGCTCCGGGTCGGAGCGCTGGGTGCCGGTGAGGGCGTTGAAGTCATCGACGACCTGCGGCGGCGGGCCCTTGGGCGCACCCCCGCCGTGGCCGAACTTCTTGTATTCCTCGTCCGCCCACTGATCGCCGACCTTCCACCACACCAGGGTAATGATGGCCGTCAGGACCGCGATGATAACCGTGAGGACGATGATGCCGATGCCGCTCATGACCCGATCCTAGGTCTCAAGGGACCCGATCATCAATTTTCTGCATCGACGCAATGCCCTTCATCTCTCCGCGTTTGGCTGGTGCCGGAACGCGGAGCGACCGGCAACGAACACCAAGCAGAGCGTGACCGAGCCGGCCCACCCGCCGAGCGTGGTATCACGCGCCATGACATAAGGAGCCCGACCCATGAAACACAGAACCCTGACCCTGACGCTCGTCTCATCGTCCACCCTCGCGCTGCTCTCGGGCAGCACGCTCGCGGCCCAGCCGCACCAGGAGGGGGCCGGGCAGCAGGGCGAAACCATCCAGCAGCAGGACCGCCCGCAACGCGCAGAGCGCCGGGCGCAGCTGCGAGAGCGCATCGGTGAACGCCTCGAGCAGCGCTTCGAACAGCGCCGCGGGCAGCAGGCCGACGCCGAACGCGATTTCGAGCGTCCGCAGCGGGGCGAGCGTGAGGGATTCGAGCGCGAGGGCCGAGCCCAGCGCGGCGCGTCCGATCAGCCGCAGCGTGCCCAGCGACGCGAGCGACTCCGCGAACGCTTCTCTCAGCGCGGCACCGATGACCGTCAGGAACGCTCCCCCGGCGCCCGCGATGGCGAGCGCAGCGAGCAAGGCGTACGAGGCCGCATGGGCCCGCGCGGGAAGGCGATGATCGCCCAGCGGATGCTCCGACAGCGCGCCGATCGCTTCGATCGTGGCGCGGACCGCATCGGCCGCCGGGCCATGCGCATGCAGATGCGCCGCCAGCTCCAGAACCGCGGCGGTGAATCAATCCAGCGTCCACGAGGCGATCGCCAATCCGATCGCCAGAGCGAGCGCCGCTCAGGCCCCCAAAACGATCAACAGCGTGATCAGCGTCGCGCACCCGACGCGCAGTGAGCGTCTTCAACGAACCCTGAGCCGGGCATTCATCGCCCGATGAGTCGGATCTATACCGACGAGAAAACACCCCGCCGTGTGCAGCGGGGTGTTTTCACATGCGTTCTGATTGGTCGGCTCAGAGCTCGACGAGTTCCATGTCGGACTCGACCAGCTCCTCGGGGGCCGCGTCCTGCACGTTCTGGGCGACGACCGCCAACCCCTCGTAATCCTCGCCCATGCGGGCCCGGATGGTCTTCGCGTCGTAGAGCTCGCCACGCGGCAGCAGCACGGAGTCGCTCGCGCCCGGGACCTGCCCGGGCTGCTCATCGACGACCTGTGCACCGAAGCCGGGCACGTGCTCCCTGAGCGTGCCGCCGTTGGCCAGCTCGATGAGGTCCAGGGCGATCTGGCCCTCGGCCTTGCTGTCGTGCTGGCAGGGGATGGCCTGGTCGAAGTGCTGCATCACGCCGTCGCAGTTCTCGAACGAGCCCGACTTCTCGGCGAACGTCGAGCTGGGCAGCACCACGTCCGCCTTGTCGCACAGCACAGAGCGGGTGGTATCGATCAGGACGGTCTTGCACCCGCTCAGGGCATCGACCATCGCATCGGTGACCCAAGCGCTCGGGAAGTTGGCCGTCAGCACGACCGCATCGAACTCGCCCGCGTTGCGCACGAACGTGTCGAACTCCTTGTAGCCGCCGACCCCGTCGAGGACGCGCTTCACGCCGTTCCTGTTGGGCACCTTCTCGGCACGCTGGATGAACGGGCGCTCGGACTGCGGGTTGGGGAACTCCACGTCCTCACCATCGACCGGGACCGGCCCGAGGAACAGCGAGACGTTCTCGCTCATCGAGCGGATCGCACGCACCAGCAGGTACGCCTCCTCGGTCGTGAGCGTGGGCGAAACGACCAGCGCCGTCTTGGACGCGTCGCGGACGGTGTCGATCACCTGCTTGTACGCCCGGGTCCAGGTCGCGTCGACCTGCACGCCGTGTTCCTTGCGGGCGGGCGCGACGAGGCGATCATCGCTGTGCACGAACTTCCAGCCGTAGCGGACCTCGTCGGTGATCCACCACGTGTTGATGTCCAGGTTGTGGCGGGGCTTGATGCGGTACACGCGCCCCTGGTTGTGCTCGACCCAGATGTTGTCGCCGCTGCTCGTCAGCGGATCGATGCCGGCGGTCCGCTTGAGGAACCACACACGCTGGGCGAACAGGAAGTCCTTGTCCAGCAGCGAGCCCACGGGGCACAGGTCCACCACGTTGCTCGCCAGCGGGTTGTTGATGGGCTCGCCCGGGAAGATGTCGATCGTGGACTTGTCGCCACGCGAATCGATCATCAGCTCCGCGGTCTCGGTCACTTCCTCAGTAAACCGCACGCATCGGGTGCACATGATGCACCGGTCGCTGTACATGTAGATGTGGTCGCCCAGGTTCTTCTTGGGCGAGACGACCTTGGTATCGGTAAACCGCGAGTGCCCGCGACCGTACTGATAGCTGAAGTCCTGCAGCGTGCACTCGCCCGCCTGGTCGCACACCGGGCAGTCCAGCGGGTGGTTGATGAGCAGGAACTCCATGACCGCCTTCTGGTTGGCGATGGTCTTCTCGCTCTCCATCTCCACGACCATGCCGTCGACGCACTCGGTCACGCACGTGGGCAGGAGCTTGCCGCCCATCATGGGCTCGAGCTTGTTGTCGTTGCGGGGGTTGGGAGCCTTGAAGGTCGCCAGGCAGATGCGGCACTGGGCCGGGCGCGACAGCCCGGGGTGGTAGCAATAGCGCGGGATGTCGATCCCGTTGCGATCGGCCACCTCGATGACCAGGTCGCCCGGCGAAAACTCACACTCGATCCCGTTAATCGTGACAGTCGGCATAGCGGCGAACAATCCCATATCGGCCCAGGGGGGCACAGACACGACCGCGACGCCCGGCAAACCCCGATCCGACGCGATCAGCTCGTTTTCCAATCATAGCGCCCCGCCCAGAATGCGTGGGTTTCGCGCCCCACCAATCGCGGCACCCGCCTCAGCCGTCCACGATCGCCGGCTCGGGCTCATCGACGAGATCAGGACGCACCCCGCGCTCCTCGCCCCGACCCTCCGGATAGATTCCCGCACCGATCCGCCAGAACTCCTCGTTCTCGTGCAGCGGCTCCAGATCCGGGTCGGCCGCCCACCAGCCGTGCTGATCGCCGCGCCCATAGCCGAGCTCGACCGCCAGCGCCCAGTGCTCCATCGCCCGCTCGGTCGCCCCCGCGAGCGAGCGGTAACACGCGAGGTTGTAGTGGTCCATCGCCCCCAGCCCGCCCCAGCGGTCGTCCCCGTCCTTCGTCGCGCGCTCATACTGGTCCGCGAGCTGCCCGAACAGCTGGCGCCCCGTGTCCGCGTCCCCCTCCTCGAGCTGGGCCCAGGCGTAGAAGTACAGGTTCGGGGCGTAGCCCGCACGCCCGTCCCGGCGCCGCTCGATGAGGTTGATGATCATCCGCCAGTAGCCGCTGGCGGTGCTGGTATTGCCGTGCGCCCGCTCAACGATGCCGCAATAAAACGCGGAACGCACATTGTTCGGGTCCAGCCCGAAGAGCTCGAGGGCCTCCACGCGGGCGGAATCGAGCTGCCCGTTGCTCAGCGATCGGCGGATCTGTGAGACGATCTGCTCGCCCGAAGGACGCCGATCCATCGCCCCCGCACGCGGGTTCTGCTGCTCATCCATCGGCTCAAGCGTCACGACGTAGATAAACGCCCCCAACGCGAGGGCCGCGGACGTCCAGACCACATGTCGCATGCCGATCCCCATACATACCTTTCCGTCTGGGACCGCGTTCGGTTGCATCCCCCCTCCGGACGCATCCCCAGCATACCCTACAGCACGATGAGCACCAAGAAGCCCGAACCAAAGAAGATCAAGGCCCCCAAGGGCACCCGGGACCTCTACCCCGAGGACGTCCTCCGCCAGCAGTACATCACCAACGCGTGGCGCGACGCGGCATTGCGGTGCGGCTTCGACGAGATCGCAGGCCCCACCTTCGAGACCACCGAGCTCTACAGCGTCAAATCCGGCGAGGGCATCCTCGGCGAGCTCTTCCAGGCCTTCTCCGGCAAATCCCCGAAAGAAGTGGAACGCGTCAAAGAAACCGGCCAGGCCGAGTTCGCCCTCCGCCCCGAGTTCACCCCCACCCTCGCGCGAATGTACGCCGCGAAGGCCAAGGAACTCCCCCAGCCCTGCAAGTGGTTCACCGCCGGGCCCTACTTCCGCGCCGAACGCCCTCAGCGCGGACGCCTGCGCGAGTTCCTGCAGTGGAACGTGGACGCGATCGGTATGCCCGCCGACGAGAACTCGTCTGAGAACCGGGCACGCATGGACGTCGAGGTCATCGAGTGCATGGTCCGCATGTTCGAGGGACTCGGGCTCCACGACGACGCGCTCGCGATCAAGCTCCACGACCGCAACGCGATGGCCCGCTACTTCGCGTCGCTGGGTGTGACCGAAGACCAACTCGAGGTCGCTTTCAACCTGCTCGATCGGCAAGCCAAGCTCCCCGCCGATGCGCTCCGCACACAGGCCGAGGAAGTGAAGCTCCCCGAGCCCTTCATCGCGTTCCTGACCAAAAGCAACGCAAACGCGGCACCCGACCTCGACGCCTCTGACCTCGACTCTGTGTGCTCCGTGTGCTCTGTGGTCAACATCGATCATTGGACCGACCGCGACCACACCATCGCTCGCGGCCTCGCCTACTACACCGGCACCGTCTTCGAGGCCATCGCCGAGGGCGAGCGCGCCGTCGCGGGCGGCGGGCGCTACGACAACCTCATCGAGCTCTTCGGCGGCCCACCCACCCCCGCGTGCGGCTTCGGCATGGGCGATGTCGTCCTCAGCAACCTGCTAGACGATAAGGGGCTCATGCCCAGCGGCAGCGAGCTCATGGACGCCGTCGCGCGCCCGCAGGCCTCAGTCCGCCCGGTGGCCTTCGTCGTGCCCAACGGCGACGAGGACAATGAAGCGCTCGTGCACACCCTCGTCGCCAACCTCCGACGCGGCATCGAGTGCAGCGACTGGCAATCCCGCGAAGACCGCAAGCCCTGGGACCGCGACCGCTACCGCGTCGCCCCGATGCACGCGCGAGTGAGCTACAAGTCCACGCGGAACCTCAAGAAGCTCCGCGCCGACGCCGTCAACCAGCACGCCCGCTTCTTCGTCGAGATCCACGCGGACAACAAGGTCGAGCTCACCGATCTCGACAACCGTGAACCCATCACCAGCGACACGCACGGCTCCTTCAGCGTCGATCCCGGCGCCGAGCACTACGCCGGACGCGCGATCGCACAGCGGCTCTGACTCCACTCAGGGTGCCACTACTCGCGGCTTTGCCGCGCAGTAGTGTCTTTGGTGGTCGAAAGAGCACTACTGCGCCGAAGACGGCGAGTAGTGGCACCCTGAGATCACACTTCACCGCGCGATCAGGAACGTCCCCACCCCCACCAGCAGGTGCACCACAAACACCGCCGCGAACATCGTCCACGCGATGCGCCACTGACGACGACGGGACATCCGCAGCCAGTCCCGCTTGCGCGCCACCAGCACCCACAGCATCCCCACGCTCACCATCGTCAGCGTCGCCAGCGACACGAGCAGGAACACGCCCTCCGCGTTCTCCCCGGCGCTCATGATCACGCCGATCAGCATCATCGTCCCGATGATCAGATCGAAGCTCAGCGGCATCGCGAAGGCCAGCAGCGCCAGCAGCCACGCGCCAAGATACGAACTGCTCGACGACACGCCCAGCTCGATGGGGCACTCGCACTCCGGGCACACGCTCAGCGTGACCCCGCGCAGGTTGTAGCCGCAGACCGGGCACGGCGCGTCGTGATCGCGCAGGAACGCGTGCAGCATCGCCGGCGTTGGGTCGCGTGGCAGTCGGTCGGGTTCACCCATGATGACTGTTGTACCCGATCGGAACTTGGAAAGTTCAGCCGCATCCCGTGCCTCCCCCGCTCCTGGCGGGGGACGTGCCGATCGGAGTGAGGCGGAGGGGGTCTTGTACCGCTTTCATGTCTCCAAAGACCCCTCCGTCACTGCTGCGCAGCGACACCTCCCCGCGGGGGCGCGGGGAGGGACAAGAGAAGACCCCATCCGATCCGCCTGCGGCGGTCCACCTTCCCGGCAGGGGCGGGGAAGGAGCTCAGGGATTCACCAGATCCAGCGCAGACGACCGAAGTCGATCGACAGCAGCGGCCCGCCGTCGAGGGGCGCGGGGAAGTAGACCACGAAGGCCTTGCCCACGATCAGGTCGCGGTGCACCGAGCCGGGCGTGTCATCGATCTCCTGGCGGACCCACGCGTTGATGTCGTTGTCGCGCCACAGGCGGGAGTCCTCGGAGTTCGAGGAGTTGTCGCCGCACATGAAGAACTGCTCGTCGGTGAGCGTCGGGAAGTTGTCGGGGTGGGCCCCGCGCGTCGCCCGCCCGGGGTTCACGTGGTAGGAAATATCACGCTGCACGCGCACGTGCGAGAGCTCGAACGCACCGCCCTCGAAGTCCCAGCGGACCTCGGGCTTGCGGTAGATGGACGGGTCGGCGAAGACGCCGCGTTGTGTCACGCCGTCGCCGTAGCCCTGGGGCGAGTGGGACTCGAGCTCCGACCACCCCATGCCGGTGGCGGCAACCGCCCGCTGCGCCGGCGTGAGCTGGTAGCCCCCGTCCTCCGCGCCGCCCGCGACCAAATCGCCGTCGACAAAGACCCACAACGCCTGATCGATGTGCCAGAACTCGACGCTGGCCCAGTCGCCCTCGGCGACCGATCCGAAGCCCCCGCTGTCCAGCTCGGTCCACGGCGCATCGGGCATCCCCGCGTCACGCATCATCACGCTGGCGCTGCCCGCGCCCAGATCGATCTGTGCCCGCAGCTCCATGCCCCGCGTCGTGATCGTGGGCGAGGCAACCACGCCCGCGCCCTGCGAGCGGATGTTGCACGACAGCGCGAGGTCCGAGCTGGGGAACGGGATGTTCATCCTCGCGCGGGGGCTGAGGCCCGACTGATTCACATGAGGATCGCGGAAGAGATCGAAGCCGTCCTCGACCGCTCTTCCGGCCACGTCCCAGGTCTGGTTATACGGGTTGATGTCCGTGATGGGGCGCCGATCGTTCCACCGCAGCGTCGCCGAGCCGCTCCCCTCGAAGGTGTACCGCCGCCCCATGTCCACGCCGCTCCAGCCGGCCCCCTCGCCGGTGAAGGGTGAGCGGAACTCGAGGTTGTCCATCGGCGCGTAGCTCGAATCGAACACGTCCTGCAGCATCGCGCGCTGCACCCGCTCGGGCTTGCGCTGCACCCGCCAGTCATCCTGCGTCCACGCCTCCCAGCCGGTCGCCGCGGTCTGGCCCTCGACGTACTCACGCGCGAAGACATCGCCGTCCACGATCGCGATCTGCTCGCCGGGCAGCCCCACCAGGCGCTTGATGTAGTTGATGTGCTGCCCCGGGTTCTTGAACACCACCACGTCCCAACGCTCCGGGTGGTGGAGCAGCGGCAGGTACTTGAGCACGAACACGCGGTCGCCCGCCGCCAGACGCCGGTTGGTGTCCTGGATCTCGAAGCCCGACATCGGGTCCTGCACACGCAGATCGACCTGCTGGCGCACCGGCTGCTGGGTGTTCCTGTTGTAGGTCCACGGGCCGGTTTCCCAGTTGTACCCGCTCTGCTCGCCCTGGAAGCGCACGTGCTTGCCCATGAGCGTGGGCGCCATCGAGCCCGTGGGGATCTGGAAACCCTCGATCACAAAGCCGCGGAAGAGGAACGCGAGCATGAACGCGATGATCAGGCTCGAGAGCGTCTCCTTGATGCCCACCGGGCCCTGCTGTTTGTTCTGCGCCTTGGGTTCGTCCGCCATGCGTTGGTCCCTATCGGTTGATTACGCGTCGCCGCCGGGTGTGCCGCCGGAGTTGTTCGAGCCACCGCCGGACTCACCGCCGCCGCCACGGCGCCTGCGACGACGCCGACGCTTCTTCTTCGGCCGATCCTCGCCGCCCCCTGAACCCGAGCCCGGATCTGCTCCGCCCGCGTCCGACGGGTCGGCGCGTGACCCGCCCTGATCGCTCGGAACATCGGTTTTCTGTTCGGTGACCTCGCCGGCCGCCTGCGAACCGCCCGACGCCTGCTTCTCGTCAGAACCCTTCCGCCGACGCCGACGGCGCTTCTTCTTTTTGGTCCCGGCGCCCTCGCTGCCCTCGCCGGTGTTCTTGTCCCGCGGCTCGGTCGCGCTGCCCGACTCACCCCGGGGCGCCCGCTTGGACCTGCCCGCACGCGAGCCGTCACGCGAGCCCGAGCGTTCGCCGCGCCTCGGTCGGGTGTCGCGCTCGGGGGGTGTCTTGGATTCGGGCTCCGTCAGGTCCTCGACGGGGAAGGCCGCCTCGGTCCCGTCGTCGAGCTTGATCAGCGCCAGCTGTGTCAGGATCTGCGTGGAGATCACGAACCCATCGCCGTCGGGCGTGCCCACGCGCGATTTGCGGTGCGGCAGGTTCTTGCGGAGCTCCTCGTAGGTCTCGTCCTCGTAGCGCAGGCAGCACATCAGACGACCGCAGCGACCGCTGATCTTCAGCGGGTCCAGCGTGGCCTTCTGCACCTTGGCGCTCTTCATGCTCACGGGCTTGAGCACCTTGAGGAAGTTCTTGCAGCAGCAGTACTGGCCGCAGCGTTCATAGTCCGCCGTGATCCGCGCCTCGTCGCGCGCCCCGATCTGGCGCAGCTCGACCTTGCACCCCATCTCACGCTGCATGTCCGAAACCAGATCGCGAAAGTCCACGCGGTCCTCGGCCCCGAAGTAGACCACGATCCGCTCGCCGCCCAGCAGCGGCTCGGCCTCGATGATGTCCATGGGCAGCCCGGAGCGCTCCACCATCTTCTTGGCGATCATCCGCAGCTCGTTCTTGCGCTGCTCGAGGCGCTCCTGCTCGTTGAGGTCATCGCTCGTCGCGATCCGCAGGACCTTGCCCCGGTCGTGGAACGGGTACTGACGCCCGCCGGAGTTCTCGATGTACTCGAGCATCTCCTTGCGGGTCACGCTCTTGGAGCAACCCGCGTTGGGGCAGGTGCTGGTGAGCATCTCACCGATCTCGGTGCCCCGGTGCGTCCGCACCACCAGCTTGGAGCCGCACCCGGGCTTGGCCTCGCCGCTGTAGGGGAACTCGCCCACCATGCGCATGTATCCGAAGCGCACGACGATGCTCGTCGGCGCGTTGAGCCGCTCGTACGCCTCGCGGTCCTCCTTCTCCTGGAGGTACTCGGCAAGGTCTTCCTCGAACTGGGGCAGCGGGTGGATGGGCACAGTCAGCCTTGGGACAACGACGCGGACGCGCAACGGAGCGCCCGCTATCCAATGACATTAGGGGCGACCGAAGGCCCGGGCACGCGCCCGCGAAAAGAGCCCCGCCAGATCCTCTCGCTCCAGCAGCTGCAGCCCCTGGTTGCGATCCGAGCGGTAGACCATCAGCGATTCCTGACTCGAGTCGACCACCAGGAGGATCTCGTCATTCCCGCCGTCGGTCGTCATCATGGTGTAGGCACCGCTGCTGCTGGACATCTCCGCCTGCGCGGGCGAGTCGATCAGGCCCGCGCCCTGCACGACGATCAAGGCCGCCAGCACGCCGGCGCTGACCCAGAGCCAACCGCCGCGTCCGCCCTGCTGTGTGTTTGCTTTGCTGCTCATGTGCTGCTCCTCACCGGTCCGGGTCGCTGTTCACGTCGCGGACGAGATCGCGGAAACCGATCCCCTCCAGCGCCTTGGTCGAGTCGTTCCAACGCAGCGAGACGACCTCGCGGTTCGCCGAATCGAGCACGTAGATCGTGCTCGCGTTCTCCCCGATCGTCGAGCCGCCCACGATGGTGTACTCGCCACGCACACGCATGTTCTGGTTCGAGGACTGCGCACCGACCTGCGAGGTCAGCGTCACGCCTCCGAGCACGCACAGCAACGCGATATTGAGCGCCACGAGCCCGGATCGCCTGGATCGCGACGCGTGGGCTGCCTGTTCAGTGTGTGTCATATGAAAATCTCCCGGCACGGACGCTGCGCCCGTGCTCTACCAGCATATACCACGCCCGCACCGCGCCGGTTCTGACGTCGCCGGAGAGTGGCCCGAATCGGGTATTTGGCTCTGCGGATCCCGGTTTTAGTCCTGATGGCCGCGCTTGGACTTGAGCGAAGCGACGATCGCCACCAGCACAAGCAGCAGAAACGCCACGCCAATCACGATGTATTTGGGGGCGCTCGGCGCCTCCTTCGTAGTCGGCGGACGCAGCGCGTCGTCCTGCGCGAACACCGGGCTGGCGCTCAGGGACACCAGCAGCGACATCGCCAGCACCATCAGGGTGCCGCTCCTACAGATCATCGATGCACACACACGCTCAGGCAGGGGGCTCTTCATGCACCCACGCTACACCGCAACACGCCCCGCATCAAGCTTCAGCCCCACTTTGACCCGCACTCACACCCCAAGACGCTCAAAGATCGGCTCCCGAACATACCCCATTCCGCCGGCCGATGACCCCACCCGGCCCGGAACGCTGAACGGTCGGCTCAGACGCTCGAAATCCTCCGCGGGCACGCTCACCGTGCCCCACTTGCGGCTCCGATCACGCATCACACCCGCGTACGACTCCACATCGATGCTGCGCATCGTGTACCAGCGACCTCGATGGGCCAGTGTCTCCACAAACAGCCCGTCCGGCGGCACATCCTCGCACCAGTACAGAAACACAAAGCTCGCCTCGAACCCCGGCCCGAACAGCTCGCCCCAGCGGCGCATCGCATCAACATCGTCGCGCGTGACCCACGTTTCCATCCGCGGCTTGGCCGGCGAGCCGTCCTTCAGGCGCACCCGCGGCAGGCGACGCCCCTTGACCTCCACCAGCAGGTTGCCCCCCTCGCCATAGATCACGAAATCGAAGTTCTTGAGCTTGGGAGCCAGCCGCTCACCCCGACGCGCCGACAGCGAGACCCCCGTCGGCATCAACGATTTCTTCGCTTCATCCACCGAGATGTACGGCACCCGATGATCCCGCAGGTATCGCTCAAACGCGTGCTCATAGTGATGCCGACGCTGGGCCATACCCGATCATATCACAAACCCGCACCCAGAACACGATCAATCCCGACGCAGCCGATCAACCACCACCTCGATCGCCGGGGGGTGTGACGCGTCTGGAAGCCCTGTCCCGCCGCGGAATCGCTCTTCGAGCTCGATGGTGCGGATCATGCCCCGGTGATTCGCGAACACGACCACCACATCCGTCGCACCGTCCATGACCGCCGAGGACACCGGCACCACACCGTCGCCGAGTTCCTGACCCAGCTCATCGACCTGCGCCAGGATGCGGTTCGCCTTGCTGTGCCCAACCACATCGCGCAGCAGGTCGCGGGCCCCCGCGTTGCTCAGGGTTCCAGCCAGGGTGTTGGGCGTGTCCGTCCGCCCAACAACACAGACCACGCGGATCGACGCCGGGAACTCCCGCTCCTCGAGCTGCTCAAAGAACGCGGAGCCGGGCATGAGATCGACCCCCGCCTGCCCGTCGCCGTCGTTGTAGAAACCCAGCAGGCGCCGGGGATTCAGGTCGTCGGATTCCGCCCAGCGCTGCACCTGCTCGCGCATCTCGGCGACCGAGCGGAGCGGCGCCCACGGCGAGCCGTGATGCGGCGTGCCCAGCGTGATCATCGTGCCCACACGCACGCCCATCGTCTCATACTGATCCCTGGACAGCAACTCCCTGGCCACCAGGCCGCCCATCGAGTGGCACACGAGGTCCAGCTCGGTGATGCCGTCCGCGACCAGCCCCTCCAGCGATGCGCCCAGCGCGTCCGCGCTGCGCACGATGGCCTGATCGTTGTGGTAATCGAAGCGGAGCACCACGTGACCGTCGTCGTGCAGCGCCGGCGCGAGCTGGTCCCAGATCCCGCCCGGCTCATCGAGCCCGTGGATCAGCAGCACCGCCCGCGGGCCGAGCGATTCGTCGGGTTCGATCGCGCGCCACGACCCGGGCTCGGGCTCGTACACACGAACGCCCAGCCACTCGGGGCGGGTCTCCACACCCAGACTCCCGATGGATTCACCCACGCCTTCCGAGATCGTCTCGACGAATCGGGCGATGGCGTTGGCTCGCGCGCGCGTCACCGGCTCCGTGTCTCGGATCAGCCAGTAGATGCCGAGCAGCACCAGCAGCGCGATCGACGCCACGGCGTAGAGGCGGCGGTAGCGTCTGACCTTTGGGCCGGGCTCACTCATGGTGTTGTTGTTGGGGAACCGGCACGCAGGCGTTCAAGGAGCGCCTTCTCCGCGTCGGAATAGCGACCGTACGCCTTGTCCACAACATCCGCGATCTCGCGAATCTGCTCGACCGCGTCCGGGTTCGGGTTGCTCGCCGCGTTGAGCACCGCCGCGTCCAGCGCCTCGGACGCCACGCGAAGGTCCGAGACCGCCCTGGCATACGAGCGGGCCGCCTCGTAGATCGGCTCTCGCAGCAGGTCCTCCTCGCTGGGCTTCTTGAGCAGACGCCACGGCTGGGCCCGCAGCTCCTCGACGAACAGCTTGCCCTGCACGCCGATGTCGCTCGCCGAATCCAGCGTGGCCGCGATCTTGGGCTTGTTGCTCAGCAGGATCGAGTTCGCGTTCAGCGCCACGTCCTGGTAGGACCCCAGCGCGAGCGTGCCCTTCTCGAGCAACTCGTCGACCTGATCCATGGTTTCGCTCTTCACGCGCTCGGTCGTCGCGTCCACGTTCTCCAGGATGCTCGAAACCCGCTCGCGGTTCTCCTCGATCATCCCCTTGGCCTCGGCGATGGTGGACTTGGCGTCGTCGAGCACGGGCGTGATCTGCTTGGCCGCGTCGTCCGCGTTCGCAAGGATCGAATCAACCCTGGGCGCCCAGCCGTCTTCCGCGTTCAGCCGCTCGGTGAAGGCCCTGATGTTCGCCATGGTCGAGCGCCCGTCGTCCACGCCCTTGCCGAACTCGGGCTCGAGCTGCAGCGTCATGCGCTTCATCGATTCCGAGACCTCGCCCACGTTCTCTGAGATGCCGCGCACCTCGTGGATCGTCTCCTTGATCGCCAGCGCCTCTTCCGTCGTGAAGCCCAGCTGCGTCAGGATCGACGGCGCGAAACGCCCCCGAAGCGCCTCGCCCGGATCGAGCGTCGGGTTCGCATCCTCCGGCCCGCCCTCGTACGCCCCGCTGCCGGGCGACGCGATATTGATCCGCGAGACCCCACCGAGCAGCGGCAGCGTGAGGTCCGCGTACGCGTCCTCATAGATCACCAGATCGCTACTCAGCGCGATCACCACGTCGTGCGAACGCACGATGTCCAGACCCGTCGCGGGGTCCGTCTCCATGTTCTCATGGATCGACTTGACACGCCCCACGGTCATCCCGCCGAAGGTCACGTCCGCGCCCGGCTGCAGCCCGGCAACGCCCACGCTCGTCGGGAAGCGGGCGATGTACTCCGTCCTGCTGGTGAACTTGTCCTGCACGTCCGACAGGATAAACGCGATCGCGACCGCCAGGACAATGCTCAGGATCACGAACAACCCCGCGACAACGTTGTTCCGGCTGATCAGTTGCGTGCTCATCGAAGTCCCCCTTCCCGGCCTGTCCGTCCGCCGGGCGTGTCCAATGCCTTTGCCAGGCCCCTACCCACGCGTCGGCTCCACGCTGGGCGTGCGCGTCACACGGTCCATCGTCATCCCGAACAGATCGGCGCTGTACGACGCCTCGTCACGCCGTGCCGCGAGCGGGCCGTCCGCGTCGCCCCGCAGGAACTGACGCACCAGGCGTTTGTTCTCGTTGAGCCCGGCCGCGTCCTCGCCGGACGTGTCACGCAGCTCCTCAAACCAGGAGCGCTCCTCGAGGCACAGCATCACGCCGCGGTCGAGCATCGCCATGCGGTCCGCGATGGTGAACGCGCTGTCCATCTCGTGCGTCACGACGATGCTGGTCACGCCGAGCTGGCGCGTGAGCGCGATGATCAGCTGATCGATCTGCGCGCTCGTGACCGGGTCGAGCCCGGCGCTGGGCTCGTCATAAAACAGGATCTTGGGGTCCAGCGCCAGCGCCCGCGCGAGCCCCGCCCGCTTCTTCATGCCGCCCGAGATCTGCGCCGGGTACTTGTGCGCATCCTCACGCAGACCCACCAGCTCGAGCTTGATCTTCACTTGGATATCAATAATCTCGTCGTCGAGGTCCGTGTGCTCACGCAGCGGCAGCGCCACGTTCTCGCCGATCGTCATCGAGTTGAACAGCGCTCCGGACTGGAACAGGATCCCGAACTTCTTGCGGACCTCGTTGAGGGCCTCCTCGTCCAAGCCGCAGATATTCTGCCCGAACAGCTCCACGCTGCCCTCGTCCGCGTTGTGCGTGCCGATCATGGTCCGCAGCATGGTCGACTTGCCGGAGCCCGAGCCGCCCATGATCACCATGGTCTCCCCCGAGTACACGTCCAGATTGACGCCTGAGAGCACCGTCTGGTCGCCGAAACGCTTGACCACATTGCGCAGGCGGACGATCGGCTCGGAGCCATTGGCGCTGCGAGACGCGTTGTCCTTGGGTGCTTCATCCATGCGCACGTCACGATTCCCTCAGGCACCGACCGCCCGAGGCGCACACGCGCTACCGGGGCGGATGCCCGTCAGATCACGGGCCCTCGTCGGGCTCTTCCGTCCCCTCTTCTTCGGCAGATTCTTCGTCCGGCGTTGCCGAATCTTCGTCCGAATCCGCATCCGAGTCCCCCGCATCAGGCACGGAGCCCGTGCCGGGCCACGAGGTCGAGCCCGAGCCCAGCGGGATCGAGTACTCCGTCCCGTCAGCCCCGATCAGGATCAGGCCCTCGGGCAGCGGCATGCCGTTCGCCCCGACAGGGCCCTGCCCGCCCGGATCCATCACATACAGCACCAGCACCCAGCCCGAGTCGAACTGTGCCGGCATGGGCACATAGCCCCCTTGGTTCTGGTAGGGCTGCATCAGCGGCCCCAGCGCCATGTACCCGTTGATCATCTCGCCAAACCCGCTGGGCATGCTCACGTAGCTGCCCAGGTCCGCGGTGTACGCCGCGTTGAACGCCGCGAGGTCCTCGTCGCTGGTGATGCTCCCTGGGCCGGCCATATTCGCCCGTGCGGCGTCATAATCACCACTCTGGATATCCGACAGGATGCTCTCGGTGGTGCTGCCGAACTGCTTGATCGCGACATTCATCATGCCGCCGAAGCCGAAGACGATGCCCGCCCAGATGGCCATGGCGAGCACGCCGACGATGATGCCGCCGATCGCCAGACCCTTGCCACCCACGCGCCCGTTGCTCTTGCTGGTCCCGATCAGACCAAAGATCCCCAGCAGCACCCCGATCGGTGCCGTGATGAAAACGCAGCACCCGAGCAGGCTCATCACCAGCGAAAGGATCGCCATGATGCTCGTGCGCTCGGGCTCCTGATACAGCTGGACGTCGGGGTTGCCGTAGGCATTCGGGTATTCGCTCATGCGCCCAGCGTAGCGGTTTTTTGTGCCCTAAACCACTGCACCCGCACGAATCACGAAAAAATCACCCGGGCATCGCGCGCGAAAGTTGCGCCACGACACGCCCAACTTCATCGCAGCCACGCTCGATTTCCGCCTCAGTCGTATCCCGAGACAGACTCAGCCGGATCGAGCCGTACGCCACCCGCTCGGGCACGCCCATCGCCAGCAGCACCGGCGATGGCTCCAGCGACCCCGACGCGCACGCCGCACCCGCGCTCACGTACACGCCACGCTCGCTCAGCGCCAGCAGCAGCGCCTCAGAAGAAAGCCCCGGGAACCCCACGTTCACGGCGCTCCAGATCCGCCCGTCGCGATCGCCGTTGATCTGCGCACCAGGGCACCGTTCCAGTATCCCCGATTCGAGGCGGTCACGCATGGACAACATGCGCTCACGCTCGCCAGCGTCCGACAACCAGCCCATCGCGACCTCCGCCGCCGCGCCCATCCCAACGATGGCCGGCAGCGCGTACGTCCCCCCCCGGCGCCCGAGCTCCTGCGAGCCCGGCATCGTGGGCAGCAGGCGCACACCACGCCGCACATAGAGCGCCCCCGCTCCCTTGGGCCCGTGGAACTTGTGCGCGCTGCAGTTGAGCAGGTCAATCTTCGGGGCATCCTCGCCACCGAGATCCGTCGGCATCTTCCCTGCCCACTGCGTCGCGTCGCAATGCAGCACCACGCCCGCAGACCGGCAAAGCTCGCCGATCGCGTGCACCGGCTGGATCACGCCCGTTTCGTTGTTCACCCACTGCACGCTCACCAGCGCCACCCGGTCGCGGTGCGCACGGAGCAACGCGTCGAGCCCATCGACCGAGACTCGCCCGCCCGGCTCGATGGGGATCATCTCGACCTGCGCCCGACCCAGATCCGAGAGCTGCTTGCACAGGTTGCGAACCGCGCTGTGCTCGAGCTCGTTGGTGATGATCAGCGTCTTCTCAGGGCTGACACGACCAAGGGCCCCCAGAACGCCCCGGATCGACAGATCGATCGCCTCGGTCCCGGACCCGGTGAAGGTGATATCCCGCGAGCGGGCGCCCAAAAGCTTGGCGACCTGCCCGCGCGCATGCTCCAGCGCGTGCGCCGCCTGCTGCCCCATGCGGTGCACGCTCGATGGGTTCGCCCAGTGCTCGGTCAGCGCACGCGACACCGCCTCCACGCACGCGGCGCAGGGCCTGGTCGTCGCGTGATGATCGAGGTACACCTGCTCCATCGCGTGTTAAGCGTCGTCGTGCTTGAAGGATTCGTTCTTGTCGGTGCTTGGGGACGTCTTTTCCTGCTTCTGGCCCTCGCGACCGACCAGGATCCGAGCGAGCACGTCCTTGACGTGCACGCCCGATGAATCGAACCCGTGCCCCGGGACGCCCATGGCCGTCAGCACGCCGTACCCCATACCCACGTTCACCAGCACCCACGCGATCACCCCCGCGCTGAACCGGCCAGTCACCTTGTGGGCCTCCTGCGCACGCTCGATCTCACGCGTAATAAACGCGTGCAGGCGGGTCATATGGTCGGACACGGCCTTGTGGATCAGCGGGTCCTCGACCTCGGAGATCGACTGCAGCAGCACCCGGTACCCGTCGCGCCCCTTCTCGGAGACCATCGGGTTCTCGCCGATGATCTTCATCAGGCGGGCGCCCGGGTCGTCCACCCCCTTCAGGTCCGTCTCCCACTGGTCCAGCGTCTGCTTGCCCGTCCGCTCGATCAGCGCCACGAACAGGTCACGCTTGGACTTGAAATGGCGGTAGATGATCGGCTCGGTGATCCCCGCCTCCTTCGCGATCTGCGCCGTCGTCGCGCCGGCGTAGCCGCGGGAAGAAAAAAGCTGCGCAGCGACATCTAGCAGCTGCTCTCGGCGTTGGGCGGCTGGGAGTCGACTCATCGGTGCGAAGCCCCTTTCTCGTCTTGGTTCATCTGTACGTGCTCTTCACCATCAGGGATCGGCACAGGATCATACCCGCCCTTGACAAACGGATGGCAACGCATGATCCGACCAACCGTCAGACGCGTTCCTCGCACCGGCCCGTACGCCCTGTACGCATCGAGCCCGTAGCGGCTGCACGTCGGCTCATAGCGGCACTGCCCACCGATCAAGTGCGAGAGCGTCGCTCGATACAGCAGGATCAGCCCGACAAACGGCAGGTTGGCGATCCGCTTCCACAGGGCCAGTCGCTGCTCAGCCATCGTCACCACCCGTGCGAGCCGCTCGCCGAGCGTGCACCCGGTGCGCCGCTTCGATCGCCTCGAGCATCCACGCGCGATACACGTCCTGGCTGGCGCCATCGTGCGCCCGCGCCGTCACCACGATGTCGTACGCCCCCCCGGCCTCCATGGGAAACCGCGAACGCTCGAGGCGGAATACCTCACGGATCATCCGCTTGAAACGCGAACGCGTGACCGCGTTCCCGAAACGCCTGCCGATCGACAGCCCGAGGCGATGCTCCCCGAGCCCGTTGGGACGCAGGTGCACCGTGATCGCCCCGCGTGATTTTCGCAGCCTGGCCTCGAACACCGGGGCGTACCCGCTGCCCGCCAGGCGGTGGCGACGCCGGAACAGCGTTCTGGGGCGATCGGTCTCGGATGGAGCGCTCATCGAATATTCCACGACAGTAAGGATAGCTCCGCCCGCCCTTCCCAGAGTGTCCCAAAGGCAAGCCCAATCCTGCCAATCCATCCCCATTCATGGAATGATCATGGGTGCGCAGCGTTCTCCCACTTTAGCCCGCGCGCACGCGAACCACCCCGAAAGGACTTCCAATGACCTACCCACGCACGTTCTCACACATCGGCATCTCCGTCACCGACCTCGAAAAGGCCGTGGATTTCTACACCAACGCCCTGGGCTGGTACGTCATCATGCCACCCACGGAGATCGTCTCGGACGACTCGGCGATCGGCGTCATGTGCGACGATGTCTTCGGCAAGGGCTGGGGCAGCTTCCGGATCGCGCACCTCGCGACGGGTGATCGTGTCGGCGTGGAGCTCTTCGAGTTCCGGAACGCCGAACGGCGCGAGAACAACTTCGAGTACTGGAAGACGGGCGTCTTCCATTTCTGCGTTCAGGACCCGGACGTCGAGGGGCTCGCGAAGAAAATCGTCGAGCTCGGCGGCAAGCAGCGCATGCCGATCCGCGAGTACTACCCGGGCGAGAAGCCCTACCGCATGGTCTACTGCGAGGACCCCTTCGGGAACCTGATCGAGATCTACTCGCACAGCTACGAGCTCACGTACTCATCGGGCGCGTATCAGGACGACCAGAGCTGACACACGCGGCGCAGAAAAAGAGCCGGGCTGAGGGGGACAGCTCAGCCCGGCTGGTACTCGCCGGTCATCCACCCCGGCGAGTCGGGGTCGGGGCGTTTCTCTCTCCCCGCACACACACCCGACCCAAAGAGCTCTCGGCCTCCCCCGCCGGATACCCGCACACACACGCGAGGTACCGAGAGCGTTCCTGAGGGCGATCGCATCACACACCATGCGAGTCAACCCGCCCAGGTTCAGCCGTGCATTATGCCGTTATTGCGAGTGACGACGAGCAAACGCTCTGTCGTGAGACCTACCCACCCGGCGACGGGCAACACACGTTCTGAAGCGCTCGGTCCCGGGGACGCAGGACCGAAGCGCGTTGGTGATCCATCCCAATCGTCAGCGGATCGCACACACACATCCGATGCTCAGGACGAATCGCCTGCTTTGCAACTTTTCAATACGCCGAATGCTCAGGAAAGAGCGGAATCTGCTCGACGCGTTCTGCGGATCTGACATGATCCGTGCCCCTATACGCACCCCCCCACCCGCGGTTCCGGACCGGGTTGCACCCCCGGGAGACAATTCCCGAATTCGGTGCAATTCCTGCCACAATACGACGCACAACCACGCAACCCGCGGCCGCAGCCCCCGCTTCACCGCCGCGTGCGCACGCGGGTGTCAAGACAGGTAAACAGTTGCCATGAAGCGCGGCACACGGCAAACGTGCAAAACTTTCACCGCGCATGTCCCCCGCCTACCTCACCTCTCGCTTTGAAGCCTGGGCGTCGGCTCGTATGTCACGAAAACCGCACGACCCATCAACCACGAGAGGAATCCCATGAAGATCAGCAACGCAATCGCAGCGCTCGCGCTCAGCTCCACGCTCGCCCACGCCGGCGGGTACACCACCTATACGGACCGCAATGCCTTCAACGCAAGCACGGGCGCGCTGAGCATCGAAACATTCGAGTCCGAATCGCTCGGCGATCTCGTCCTTCCGACCGTGCTCGATTCCGGGCTCGGTGTCGCCATGCCCGTCGGCAGCGTCTCGTCCTACATCGGCGCGGGCAACCCCGACAGCTTCGGCTTCGAGAACACCACTTTCAACGGGCGCAACTACCTCGCGTTCGGACGCAACGACGTGGTTGCCGGTGCGCCGGACATGCCCCAGACCGGCTCCTACTCCGTCGAGTACACCTTCGCCGGGCCCGTCAGCGCGTTCGGCTTCGACCTGTCGGGCGCCGAGTTCTTGTTCGCCGCCGACGGCTTCAACGTCACCACCTTCAGCAACGGGCAGATCGCGGACGACTTCTTCTTCCAGTCCGACCAGCTCTTCTCCGCGCGGTTCTACGGGCTCGTGGCGGATCAGTCGTTCGACACGATCCGCATCAACATGCCCGTGCTCGGCGGCAACGGCATCGCAGACTACGTCGCCTTCGACGACGTGACCTGGGGCGTACCCTCGCCATCGGCGCTGCCCATGCTGGCCCTGGGCGGGCTGGTGGCATCACGGCGCAAGCGCTGATCCATAGACAATCACGCGATACACCCCAAGCCGCCGGCAGCACACACCGGCGGCTTTTTCGTGCTCTCGCTCATGCCGAGTCTGTTCGCTTCGCGCTCATCATGATCGCGAACCCGACAACACCCGCGATCACCGACGCGCCGAGCACGCCCAGCTTGGCCGCGTCCAGATCGGTCGCATTGCTGAACGCCAGGTTCGCGATGAACAGGGCCATGGTGAAGCCGATGCCCGACAGCCACGCCGCGCCGAAGACATGGCGCCAGCTCGCGCCCTCGGGCAGCACGCCGATCCCCATTTTGTTGGCAACCCACGCGAACCCGAACACGCCCACGGGCTTGCCGATCAGCAGCCCCAGCACCACGCCCCACAGCGCCCGGCTGGACCAGACGGACGCCCCCGCCTCGTCCTCGCCGCCCGCGCCCACCGCGACGCCAGCGTTCGCCAGCGCGAACACCGGCAGGATCAGGAACGCAACCCACGGGATCAGCGAATGCTCGAGCCGGCGGACCGGCGTCTCCACCTTGTGCCCCGCGTCCTCGATCGCCAGCACCGCGGACTGCTGCTTGCCCGTTGTCCATGCGCGCTCACTGCCCTTGGAGTCGGCATCGAAGCGTTCCAGCATCGAGCGCACGAAGCCGCTGTACTTCGCCTGATCCACGCGCGTCTTGGCAGGAATCGTCATCGCGACCAGCACGCCCGCGATCGTCGCGTGCACGCCGCTCTTGAGCACGAAGTACCACACCACCAGCCCGATGAGCAGGTACACCAGCACGCGCCGCACGCCGATCGCGTTGAGGATCGCCATCAGCACCAGCAGCCCGCCCGCGTACCCGAGGTACGTCTCGCCGATCTCCTCGGTGTAGAAGATCGCGATCACCAGCAGCGCGCCCAGGTCGTCCACGATCGCCAGCGACGTGAGGAACACCCGCACCGACACCGGCACGCGCGAGCCGCACAGCGCGAGCACGCCCAGTGCGAACGCGATGTCCGTCGCCATGGGCACGCCCCAGCCGCTCATGGATTCCTGCCCCATGTTGACGATCGCGTAGACCAGACCGGGGATCGCCATGCCCCCGATCGCCGCCGCGATGGGCAGCGCCGCCTTGCGCGGGCTGCGCAGCTCGCCCACCAGCACCTCGCGTTTGATCTCCAGGCCCACGAGCAGGAAGAACACCGCCATCAGCAGGTCGTTGATCCACAGGATGAAGGGCTTGCTCAGCGACCACTCCCCGAATCCCACCGTCACCTTGCTCGCGTAGAACAGCTCGTTGTAGCTCGCCGCCCAGCCCGAGTTGGCCCAGATCATCGCGACCAGCGCGCACGCGATCAGCAGCACGCCGCCCGCCGCCTCGAACCGCATAAAGCGATGAAACGGCGACAGCAGCCGGTCCGCGGGCGTCGGGTCAAGGTCACGATCGGGCTTCGGGATGTCGATTGGTCCAGCCATAGTGGGCGATGGTTACCCCGCCCGCACCGGCTGACAAGGCAAGCCGTGCGAATACCGGCGCCGCACGCACCGGTTTTGCTCTCCTCTGGACTCTTAAATAGGTACAGAAATCTGCATCATCGAACCAATCACAGCAGCCGCAGTTCACTCCCGCTCATGTCGCACGAGCCCCGTAAACGACAGCGCGGCCATCGTCGTGACGATCCAGCCTGCGATGATGTGCAGCGGGAGGTACAGCCGCTTGATGATCCCATCCTTCGGTGTCCAGTAGCTCTCCTGATGCAAGTTCACGAGGGGCAGGAAGGTGTCTGCTGAGTAGGCCAAGGGACGAAACGCCGGGTAATCCACGATCCAGCGCTCGGACTTCATCGCGTCCTTGAGAACCAGCCCCTGTGTCGGCTGCATCGCGCCGGGGTCCGCGTCTGCGGCATGCCACATGTCTTGCGGGTCAAAGTCGCTGAAGACCAACGCACCGAAGAGCACGAATCCAAGCAGCCAGGGGATCGGCAGCCAGCGCCGATACCCGTGCCCGACCAACCCATCGAGCATCACATGCCACACGCGCATGATCAGAAGCGTCCACCGGCTCCCGCTTTCACTGAGCCGCCTCTGCTGAGCCCCGGCCAGTTTCTTCGAAGCCGTGTACATGACCTCATTGGCGAACCAGTCGTGCCCTTGCCGCCGAAGCATGCTCGCGAGATGCCGATATGGCTGCGGGTCAAATCTTCCGTGGTCTTGGCATGTGGTGTCACTCTTCTCAAGCCATGCCAGACGGTCATCGCGTGAACCGATGTCTTTGTTGAATATGGCGCGGTAGCGAAAATCGGTCAAACGCAACCGATCAGGATACGCGCCCGGCTCGTCCAAGAGGTAATCTGTTTGTGCGCTCGTGAGATCGATTTCGCCGCTCCAAAACACCTCATCTCGAAGGAGCAATGCGCCTTCGATCTTGGCACCCTGCAGGTACAACGCGAGCCCGCCCTCATTGTCGAATGATCCCCTGGTGCATTCCAGATTCCCCCCGATGCTGGCCCCGAGGAGCCGCACCACACCGTGCGAGACGAACCCGTCGCGGAGATAAACACTCCCCGTAACCTTTATGCCATCGGCGCTGATCGCGTTTCCGCCCTCGTTGTTGAATGTTCCCCTGGTGCAGCTCAGATCCCTTCCGATGCTAGCCCCAAGGAGGCACACCGCACCGTGCGAGACGAACCCATTGCGGAAGTAGACACTCCCCGTGATCTTCATGCGATCTGCAAGGATGCCTTCTTCTCCGAGTACCGACCCACTCATCAACAATAAATCGAGATGAGCATCCCTCAACGAGATTACTGCGGGGCATGCGCACGCAACTAGAGCGATCCGGAACGGGATCCTTGCGCCATCGAGTCGAAGCTGGCCGTCGATCCACGCTCCCTCGACGTTGATGCCCATTGCGTCCACCAGTGCTTGCGCACGCTCGAACACGCAGAGCCAGCGGAGCACATTCGCCCGAATTCTTCGGTCAACCCAGCTCTCCCACACCCGAGCGGCTTGGTCTTGCCTGTAGGCCTCAAGGTCATCATCCGCTTTAGCCGCGAGGATCGCCATGTCCCCCTTCGCTACCGCCCGCAGCATCTTCTCCTCGCCCGGTAGCAGCTCGCCGAACTCCGCCAGCGCCAGCTCCACCAGCTCATCGCCCCGCTGCTCCGGCGCGAGCTTCGCCGGGGTCGGCTTCCCGGATCCCCCTCGCCCACGCCTCGCCTGGATCTGCTTCGCACCCAACGGCTTGTCGATCATCAACGCCCCCTCTTCATCTCTTCCACTCTACACCAAACAGGGCGGGCCCGAAAGACCCGCCCCGCCACGACGCCAGCTGCGCTCACGCATCGTGCGCTGCTCAGTTATGAGTTGGCATGCTCCGCCTCGCCCTTGCTGAAGCTGAAGCTCGTGCCCGCCGCGTCCACGATCACCCGGTCGCCCGCGTCGAACTCGCCGGACAGGATCCGGCTCGCCAGCGGGTTCTCGATCCGCTTCTGGATCGTCCGCGCCAGCGGGCGCGCACCGTACGCCGGGTCGTAGCCCTCGCTGATGAGCTGGGCCTTGGCGGCATCGGTCATCTCCAGCTCGATATCACGCTCGCCCAGACGCTGGCGCAGCCCCTGGAGCATGATCTCCGCGATCCCGTCGAGGACCTCCTTCTTGAGCTGGTGGAACACCACCACCTCGTCGATGCGGTTGAGCAGCTCGGGGCGGAAGAACTGATCGCGCATACCCACGTTCAGGTTCGCGTTGAGCTTGCCCGATTCCAGGTCCGGCTTGAGCCCCTGGGCGTCGAAGTCCGCGCCCGGGCCACGACGGATCAGGTCGCGCACCGCCGCCTCGATCTCCCAGTCCTCGCTGCCGCGCTCGGCCATCTCGAGAATCTTCTGGCTGCCGATGTTGCTCGTCATGACCACGATGGTGTTCTTGAAGTCCACCGTGCGCCCCTGACCGTCGGTCAGGCGCCCGTCGTCGAGCAGCTGCAGCAGCACGTTGAACACGTCCGGGTGCGCCTTCTCGACCTCGTCGAGCAGGATCACCGCGTACGGGCGGCGACGCACCGCTTCCGTCAGCGCACCGCCCTCCTCGTACCCGACATAGCCGGGAGGCGCGCCGATCAGGCGGCTGACCGCGTGCTTCTCCATGTACTCGGACATGTCGATCCGCACCAGCGCGTCCTCGGTGTCAAAGAGGAACTCCGCGAGGGCCTTGCACGTCTCCGTCTTGCCCACGCCCGTGGGACCGAGGAACAGGAAGCTGCCGATGGGCTTGCTCGGATCACCAAGGCCCGCGCGTGAGCGACGCACCGCGTTGGATACCTCGACCAACGCGTCGTCCTGCCCGACCACGCGCGACTTGAGGTGCTCCTCCATCCGCACGAGCTTCTCACGCTCGCCCTCGACCAGCTTACTCACCGGGATGCCCGTCCAGCGACCGACGATCCGGGCGACCGCTTCCGGGTCGACCTCCTCCTTGATGAGCACCTCGCCCTTGGACTGACGCTCGTCGATGTTGGCCTCCGCCTGGTCGAGCTGCTTCTGCAGCTCAACGAGGTCGCCGTACTGGATCCGCGCCGCGCGTTCCAGATCGCCGACACGCTGCGCCTGCTCCAGCTCGGTCCGCTTCGCATCGATGTCGTTCTTGATGCTCCGCACGACGTCCAGGTCCTGCTTCTCTTCTTCCCACCGCGCCGTGAGCGCACTGTTCTCCTCACGCAGGCCCGCCAGCTCGGACTCCACACGCTCGAGCTCCTTGTTCTTCGTGTCCGCGTCCGCTTCGAGCTTCAGCGCCTCGCGCTCGATCTCCAGCTGCATGATCTTGCGGCGCAACTCGTCGAGCTCCGTCGGCATCGAATCGATCTCCATCCGCAACGAGCTCGCCGCCTCGTCCACGAGGTCGATCGCCTTGTCCGGCAGGAAACGGTCCGTGATGTAGCGATCGCTCAGCGACGCGGCCGCAAGGATCGCGCTGTCCTGGATCCGCACGCCGTGGTGCGCCTCGTAGCGCTCCTTCAAACCACGCAGGATCGCGACGGTCTCCTCGACGCTGGGTGCATCGACCAGCACCTTCTGGAACCGGCGCTCGAACGCCGCGTCCTTCTCGATGTGCTGACGATACTCATCCAGGGTCGTCGCGCCGATGCAGCGCAGCTCGCCGCGCGCCAGGGCCGGCTTGAGCAGGTTCCCCGCGCTCACCGCGCCCTCCGCAGCACCAGCGCCGATGATCGTGTGCAGCTCGTCGATGAAGAGGATGACCTGCCCGTCGGACCCCTCCACTTCGCGCAGCACCGCCTTGAGGCGGTCCTCGAACTCGCCGCGGTACTTCGCGCCCGCGAGCAGCTGCCCGACGTCCAGCGCGATGATCCGCTTGTCCTTCATGCCGCTCGGGCAGTCGCCGTTGACGATCCGCAGCGCGATGCCCTCCGCGATCGCGGTCTTGCCCACGCCAGGCTCACCGATGAGCACCGGGTTGTTCTTGGTCCGGCGCGAGAGCACCTGCATGCAGCGCCGGATCTCCTCGTCGCGCCCGATCACCGGGTCGAGCTTGCCATCGCGCGCACGATCCGTCAGGTCGATGCCGTACTTCTTGAGCGACTCGAACGAGGCCTCCGCGTTGGGGTCGTTGATGTGCTCCACCCCCGACGCCTTGCGGATCTCCTCGATCGCCTGCTTGATGGATTTGGTCTCCGCGTGGTGCGTCTTGAGGATCTCCGCGACGTTCCCGCCGATCTCGCTCAGCGCAATCAGCAGGTGCTCGCAGGAGATGAACTGATCGCCCATGGACTCGGCGGCCTTGTCGGCCTTGCCAAGAACTTCCATGATCTCCCGCCCGCTGCTGCCCGCACCGGACGATGTGGTCGCCAGGCGACCCAGCTCGCTCTTCACGATCTGCGCCAGCTGGGCCACGGGGGCACCAACCTTCTTCAGAATCGCGACCACCGGCCCGTTCTGATCGTCAATCAACGCATCGAGCACGTGCAGCGCGCCCACCTCGGGGTTGCTGTTGCCCATGGCGGTCTGCTGCGCCTGAGCCAGCGCCTGCTGTGCGAGCGTTGTCAGTTTGTCCATTCGCATGTCAGTTCCTCCTAACTGCCGCGATGAGCACGCCTTGTGCACCATCACCGGAGAACTGGATGCAACTGGCGCGCCAGACTCAGAATGCTGATTCCAGTCCGTAGATCGGTCATCACCGCCCGGATATGGCACACAGCACACGCCCCACTGCCGCTCTGGCAGACCGGGCTGTCTACCTCGGTCGGTTCAATCGGCGCATGAGAAAACGCGGCGTATCGCAGTCGGTGTCAGTGTCCGAAACCCTGATGAACAGGGGGGTGCCCAGGTCTAGATCCCGACCTTCCACTCGTAGGAGGCCTGGTCTTCGCCCAGAATCGCTCGGCTCCCAATCAGAGACTCAAAGGGATCGAACTTGTCTGACCGACCGCGATACGCCGCGCCTTGTCACAACATACTGCGCGAGCACGCGAGTTGATCCCATCAATTCGACCCGATGGACACAAATTGTCCAATTGTGGAAAACCCACCTGCTCGCCTCGCTCATAAAAGCATCAATCACCGAGAGTTAGACACGATTCCCCGCACCACGCAACCCAAACGCCTCGGGTGCGTATCGGACGCAGCCCCCCCGCATCCACGATCCACACGGGGCGTGACAAAACAGTCTTTCTCCGCTATGCTCGTGACCACTGAACACACCCCATCATCGCGAGCGAGTGACGATGGCAACCCACTGGAATAAAGGCCCGTAGACATGAAGACCAATCGCTTTGCCCACCGACTGACCGCTGCTGCCCTGTTCGTTGTCCCCGCCGCGCTCATCGGGTGCTCCAGCTCGTCCGGGCCTCGTCACGCCGGCGATATCGATTCGATCCGCTCGGACCCCACGCCGGCACTGCACACGCTCTCGCAGCGCAGCACCGACCGCTGGAACGAGCACGCACGCACAAAGGACCAGAACCTGCGCATCATCTCAGAGGACATCGATCACATCTTCTTCCTCGATCGCCCCTCGCGCCTGCACCACGGCATCAAGCCCTGATCGTCAGGCCCTGATTCGCAACCCTTGATCTCGCGTCCTGCGGAACCGATCAACAAAAACCGCCACACCTTTGAGGTGCGGCGGTTTTCATTTGTCTGCCACAGATTCGTGCCTCAACTTTGTGGCACGGAGTCTGGGTGATCAACGCGCGGTGTAGCGTCCGCGGGCGACCTTCTTGAAGCGCTTGTTCTCGCGGATCAGCGCCTGGTTGACGATCGTGCGGAAGTTCGCCGCCGTCGTCATGTACCCGGCGTTCTGCACGGCCTGGGTCACCTCGGTCACGCTCATCTCCTTGCCCTTGAGCACTTCGGCGAGCGAATCAACGAGGTTCATCTCGGTGCGCGGGCGACGGCGGATGCCGCCAGTCGCGCTCAGCGCGCCCTCAGCCGCGAGCGCCTGCTCGACCTCGGAGAGATCGCTCAAGAGCTTTTCGCGCCGACGCTCGAGGCGCTTGACGTTGCGCTCACGGCGCTGCAGCTCTGCCTGCAGCTCCGCGGTGGACATGCTCGCGGGGCTCGAGGTTTCCTTCGTGCTGCGGCGCTTCGTTGTTGTCTTCTTTTTCTTTGGCATGTTGTTCCGATTCTGGTGTGATTGGAGTGGACGGTTGGTTGTTCAGTGCCGACGCTGCGGCCGCCGAATATATGAGACACGCATGAAAGACCTGTGCGGAACAATGTGGTTTGCACAGTGCACAACCATATAATCATGCGCACATAAAAGCAATGAGCACACGAAATGATTTCTTAGAACTCAACTACAGTTCTTGTTGAGCAAGATTACCCAAGCCCGCCAGCCGATCGCCTGTTTATGGCCCCAGGCCGCCCATCAACCGCCTGACTTGAAATCAGACCGACCCGCCCTGGATGCCCAGCTTGCTTAACAAACCGTCAAACTGGTCCAGGTCGTAGAACTCGATCATCACTCGACCCTTGGTCCCCTGCCGGTTCGTCTTGAGCACGACGTTCGTTCCGAAATGCTCGCTCAGCGATCGCTCAAGATCACGTAACACCGAAGATACCCTGTCCGGGTGGTGATCCTGCGTTTCTTCACTGGTTGTAGCCTCCGCCGACTGTCGTAATAATTGCTGACATTCGGTTTCTAATAGACGAACGGTCCAGTTGAACTCCGCCGTCTTCTTCGCGAGTGCTCGCCGCTGCTCAGGATCGTCGACCGAGAGCAGCACCTTCGCGTGCCCCGTGCTCAGCGTGCCCACTGCCACCATCTCCTGCAGGTCGCTCTCGAGGTCCAGCAAACGAACAAGGTTGGCCAGTGCTGGCCTGCTCATGCCCATCCGCTCCGCGACCTGCTGCTGCGTGCTCCCGTAGCGGTCCATCAGCTGGCGGAGCCCCATCGCGCGTTCGATCGGGTTCAGGTCCGCGCGCTGGATGTTCTCGATCAACGCCAGCTCAGCGGAACGCTGATCGTCCGCCTCATCGAGCACCGCGCGGATCGTTTCCAATCCCGCCAGCTTCGTGGCGCGCCAGCGCCGTTCGCCGGCGATCAGCTCGTACCCCTCGTCGGCCTTGCGAACGACGATTGGCTGCATCAGCCCGTGCGTCCTGATCGATTCCGCAAGCACGCCCAACGCCTCGTCGTCGAACACACGACGGGGTTGATTGGGATTCGCTCGAATCGAATCAATAGGCAGCTCCAGCACCCGCGAGCCGTCTTCAACTGGACCCTGAGGTGCGGATTGGCCAATACTGTCCGCATTTTGTTCGGAACTCGAGCCCTGTTGTGCCTCAACTTTGAGTGGTGCCGTATCCACGAGTGAACTCAGCCCACGCCCGAGGCGTGCGCGTTTGGCCTTCTTCGGCTGCTTCTTGTCGGTGGTGCCCATCGCGAACCTCCCTGCTGCAAATGAACACACGATCCGCTCCGGATCGTGCGAGGCGTCAGACGAGAGAATATCATCAACCGATGCCAAAGTCCCCAAAGATCGAGATCATTGCGC
The DNA here is from genome assembly GCA_964229845.1 of Phycisphaerales bacterium UBA1924. Taxonomy (GTDB): domain Bacteria; phylum Planctomycetota; class Phycisphaerae; order Phycisphaerales; family UBA1924; genus UBA1924. The sequence goes on along the minus strand of CAXREY010000018.1, from coordinate 103,025 downwards.
GTGGAGTTCTCATCCACGATGCCCGCGTCCTCCTGTGCCGGAACATCGAGCACGGCTACACCTACCTGCCCGGCGGGCACGTCGAGTTCGCCGAGCCCGCCCGCGTCGCCCTCAATCGAGAAATGATCGAGGAGTGCGGCCTCGGTGTCGAGGTCGGCCCCCTGCTGCTCACGACAGAGGAAGTCTTCCAGGGACCCAAACGCGTCCACCACGAGATCAACATGGTGTTCCACATGGAACAACTCGGCGGACAATCAGCCCCGCCCACGGATGTCCCCAGCGAGGAAGACCACATCGACTTCGTCTGGGCCGACCTCGCGGAGCTGATCGATGTGGATCTCCGTCCCGCCTCGATGAAGGCCTGGTTGATGAGCGGCGGGGGGGTCGAAGACCACACCGGCCCCATGCTCAGCTCCGTCCCAACGGATCTCGCGGCAGGTTCCTGAACCGCTTTCCAGATCCGGGTTCATTGCCCGCATCATACATCCGATATCCCATCCGGATGCCCGGACCCGAAGATCGCCATCCCGATGCGCCGCAGCGAAGCAAGCGTGACCAACGCGCCTCAGAGCTGGCAGAGCTCGGCGCCATGGCCCCGCTCTACGCGCACGAGATCAACAACCTCATCACCCAGCTCTCAGGCAGGGCCCAGCTCGCGCTGATGCAACCAGACAACCCCGAGCTCGTCGGGCAGGTACTCAACACGATCGTGCAAGGGTGCGACCGGGCCGCACGCCTGTCTGAGCTCTTCCTGGCCCCCTGCTCGAGTGTAACTGAACCAGGCGAGCTCGCCACACTCCGGACAATCTTCGATCGCGTGCGGGCAGGCATCGAGGCCACCAACACGCCTCAGATCCCCATCGATCTGCACGAAACCCAGCCCGCTCCGGACCCGGCTGCTCCCCCCATCCTCCTTGAGCAGGTGCTGGACAACCTGATCCGCAACGCCCTGCGCGCCATCGACGAGCACACTCAAGCATCGCAAACCAACCACGCGATCACCGTCCGCAGTGGCCACGCCCCCCACTGTTCCACATGGAACACGCAATCGCAACCCATGCTGAGCATCTGTGTGGAGGACACCGGGGTCGGCATGACCCGAGCGCAGGTCGACGCGCTCTTCGGCCCCGACAGCCATCATCGCAGCACCGGGCCACGAAACGAACGCTACCCACGCCACGGGCTGGGCATGCGCGTCTGCAAGGTGCTTATCGAATCGGTGGGGGGGTCGATCACCTGCGAGTCGGCACCAAACAAGGGCACCCGAATGACCCTGCTGGTCCCGGCACTCGATGCCAACGCCGAGCAGATCCGCCCGGCCGCGTAGATCGACTCAGCGCTCGACCGGGACAATATCCGTCGGCATCAGCTCAACCCAGACCGGATCGCCCGGCTCGGGATGCACCGTGCTGCTGGCGCTGTACGGGTTCATCTCCGCGATCTTGATCGGCGGGCACCCCTTCACCTCAACCAGGTGCTGCGCCGTCTCGCCGAGGTACGTCGTCTCGAGCAGCGTGCCCGGGAGCGTGTTCTCCGAGTTCGGCTTGCGGAGGCGAATCGCCTCGGGTCGAACAGAGAGCAGAGTTTGTTCGGTATTTGTAAGTCCTATATCGCCCATTGTCGTCGCGTTGAAACGCCCTGCTTCGACCTCGAACTCGATGCGATCGTGCGCGATCTCGCGGGGTTTCGCCTCGATCAGGTTCGTCTCGCCGAGGAACTCGGCCACAAAGCGGTTGCGTGGGGCGCGGTAGAGTTCGCGGGGCGAGCCGATTTGCTCGATGTGCCCGTTCTTGAGCAGCGCCACCCGGTCCGCCATCGACAGCGCTTCCTTCTGATCGTGCGTTACGTAAACCGTGGTGATCCCGGAGTCCTTGCAGATCCGCCGGATCTGCAGGCGAAGGTCGTTACGCAGCTTGGCGTCCAGGTTCGACAGCGGCTCGTCGAGCAGCAGCACGGCCGGCTTGATCACCAGCGCCCGCGCCAACGCCACGCGCTGCTGCTGGCCGCCCGAGAGCTGGTTGGGCTTACGCGACGCGTACTGCTCCATCTGCACCGCAGAAAGCGCATCGAGCACGCGCTGGTCCTTCTCCGGGTTCGCGACCTTGCGCACGTTGAGACCGAACGCCACGTTCTGGGCCACGGTCATGTGCGGCCACAGCGCGTAGGACTGGAAAACCATGCCCGTGTTGCGCTTGTTGGGCGGGTCGTGGGTCACGTCCTTGCCGTCGAAGGCGATACGCCCCCGTGTCGGATCGATGAATCCCGCGATCATGCGCAGGAGGGTGGTTTTGCCGCACCCCGAGGGCCCAAGCAGGAAGAACAGCTCGCCCGGCTCGATCGTCAGCGAGAGCTGATCGACCGCGGTCGCGGCATTGCTGCCCGAGCCGAAGACCTTGACGAGATTCTCGATCGTGATTCGTGTGCCCATCGTCGCCAATGATAGCAACGAACCCGCAAGCGTCGTGATAGACTCCGCCCATGGGCAGCAACGACCCCCGATCTTCACACACGCCCCAGCGCCTCGATCCGCTGGATCGCCTGCGCACCATGCGCGTACGCCCGGACCGGGCGCGTGATCTGCACGACGACGTGTCGATGCAGATGAAGTCGATCCGCAAGGTCTCACGCGCCGAATCGGCGATCGGGCAGGCATGGTCCGCAGCGGCCCCGGACGCGATCGCGGACCGCTGCACCCTCGTCGGGATCAAGGCCGGGCAGGTCGAGATCGCGGTGCCCGACGCCCCGACGCGATACCAGGCGGACCGTTGGCTGCGTGGTGGGGGGCTCAGCGAGCTGTCGGCACTGGCGAAGATCCCGATCCGGGGCGTGCGTTTCCGCATCGTTTCGCGCCCCTGAACCCCCGCTGGTTGCACCTGCATGCAGATTTACGCAGAGATTCGCGCGAAATCCCTTTGACACAGGGACCGATTTCGGGGATGCTGGTCCATCGCCGGCGTCGTGGTCGGCCGATGACAACTGATTCGCAGCATCGCCCTCGTCGCTGTTTCGGCTTGCCGCACACACAGGCCGAACGCACCTGATGGGGTCTCTGAGGGGTATGGGCATCGCGCTCTGCACACAATGCGATGCCCGCTGGTGCTGCGAACTGTGTCTTGTCGCGAGGCTACTCCTCCTGGGCCGCTCGAGCGATGAGACACAACGGGCGGTGTCTTCTCGTGGGGGATACCGCCTTTTTATGCGCACTGCCTGATCACCACACGCTGTGTGGGAACCCGGACATCCGCATCTGACAGCACGATCAGGCGAGCGCCTTCTGCGTCTGCACGTTGTTCTCGAGCAGGCCGATCATCTGCTGCGCGCTCTGGCGTGAGATGTCGATGGCCGCGATCGTCGCGGATTCGAGGATCTGAGCGCGGACGAGCTTGGCGCTCTCCTTCGCGATGTCGGTGTCCTGGATGGACGACAGCGACGCGTTCAGGTTGATCAGCTGCTCGCCGATCACGTTCTTGCGTGAGTCCATCTCTTTGAGCTGCCCGCCGATCGCGGCCCGGGTCGTGCTCACGCGGTTTCGCGCGTCCTCGGCGACCTCCTGGGCCTTCTCGGGGTCACTCGCGAGCAGATCTGCGATGTTCGCGAGGTCCTCATCGAGGTAGGTGCTCGTGTACTCCTGCATCACGGACTGCCCGTTGAAGGTGGTGGTCCGGGCGATGTTGTCAATGCCCGCAATAATTGAGTCCGCCTGTTGCTGCAGGGCGGCGAGCTCGTCTTCCGTGTTGCCCGCGCTGTTCGCGGCCTGCACCACGATCGACTCGAGCTCGATCATGAAGTCGCTCAGGACGCTCAGCCCGCCTTCCTTCGCGCCAAGAAATGACTCGTGACGCGAGATGGCGTCGAGTTCCTTGTTGAGCGAGTAGATCTCGGCTTCGTGCTGCTCGATCGCGACGATGCCGCTGGGGTCGTCGGCCGCCCGGTTCACCTGCTTGCCGGTGCTCAGGCGCTCCAGCGAGGTCTGGATGTCCTGCTGGTTCTGGGCCAGCTGGCGCAATCCGAAGCCGAACATGTTGGAGATCCCGTAGGCGTACATGCGCTGATCATCGGACCTTCCAAGACAGGGCTGAAGCGGGAGTAGGGGATTCCCGCGGCATACGATCCCATCATGCGACGCGTCCGCCACGACTCCGGCAATGATCACCCCCGAGACCCCAGAGGATGGGGGGGTGGCGGCGGCCACGAGCCCGAGGACCGCGATTGGGACCTGTCCGAGGGGCTCGACCCCGAGGGCCCCAGCGCCCAGGATCTGGACCAGTTCGGGTCCGAGCTCGACACCTGCCCCAACTGCAAATCGACCATCTACGACCAATCCGAGCTGTGCCCCCAGTGCGGCTGGTACCTCGGAGAGCTCGAAAAAAGCGTGTCGCTTTGGGTGTTTGTGGGCGTGGTGGGGCTGATCGTGATCCTGCTCTTCTGGGCGTTCTAGGCATCCGTAAGCTGAATCGGCCCGTATAGTTGCGGGTCGATGACACGCGAGCGCGGCCGGTGTGGGGATATGCCGGGCGTTATCACGACCCTCCATGGGGGTCCCAACGGAGTTTTTCAATGTTCAATCAGCCCGCACCCAACCAGACCACTCCCGTGAACCGGCGTGCGTTTACGCTCGTCGAGCTGCTCGTCGTGATCGCGATCATCGCGGTCCTGATCTCGCTGCTGCTCCCCGCGCTGGCCGGGGTGAGCCGGGCGGGCAAGAAGTCCGCGACCCAGAACATGATGAACGCGTTCACCAACGCCGTCAGCTCGTTCAGCAACGACAACGGCTCGCGCATGCCCGGCTACTTCTCCGAATCGCAGATGGGCCACTCGGACAACGAGGACGCCGGGCTCTCCGCGATGGAGAACGTGCTGATCGAGCTGGGCGGGCCGGACGTGGTCGTCGGCAGCTACTCAGAATACTCGAGCCAGATCAACGAGCAGGGCGGCATCATCGCGGTGTCGCCGTTCATGATCGGCGGCTCGGGCGACGAGGCCGTCGTCATCAACTCCAAGCTCATCGGCGCCAACGGCGCCTACTTCGCGCCCGACTCGCAGTTCCTCAAGGTGCTCGACGCCGAGAAGGGGCAGCAGATCGTGGGGAACACGTCCGCCGGTCAGCAGTTCATGCCCGACCTGGTCGACGCCTTCGAGAACCCGATGCTCGCATGGGTTCAGGACACCAGCGCCCGCGGATCGATCGATCCCGACGCCGGCCCCTCCGATGACGTGTTCTTGCAGTTCGTGAGCCGCAACTCCGACGGCAGCGGGGGCTTCTCCGGGCCCGCGTGGTTCTACCTCGCGAGCAACGCGTGCTTCATCGGCAACAACACCACCAGCATCGGTCAGGGCAACGTGAACCAGAACGCGTTCAGCGCCCTGAGCACCCGCCCGCTCAACAACAACAGCCAGATCGACGCGATCGACCGCATCAAAACGCTCAGCACCCTGCTCGCCAGCCCGTCGTACTACGCGCTGCGATCCAACGACCAAGGGGATCTTGAGGCAGCAGGCGTTGCCAACATCTTCCCCTCCCGCCCACGCGGGAGCCTGATCGTGCAGTCCGCGGGCACCGATGGCTACTTCCTGGGCACCAACGATCCGGGCTGGCGCGCCAACGCCAAGACCAATGGCGGCGATTTCCACCTCCCCTTCGGGAGCAACTTCGTCAGTACGACCGGCAGCCGCCATACCGAAGAGGATGGGCAGTTCACCAACCTCGATGTGATCGAGGAGTTCGACGACATCATCCAGTCGGTCAACTAACAACTCACTTCTGTGTCAATCGGACCCCGCGTCGCACAGACGCGGGGTTTTTTCTGCGCCCGCTCGACGCACACAGATTATCTGGTACAACGACCGGGTGGATCATGGGGACGCACGCCAATCGGTTCTTTGTGCGCGCCGGCGCGCGCTCGGTGCGCTCGCACTGTTCGCCATCGGTGCGTACCTCGCGCAGCACCTGGTGCGGGACGGACCCGAGCACACCGCCACCGTCACGCTGGGTCTCGCGGGGCTCAGCGTGGCCGCGGGTGTTGTGGTGCGCGGGCGGGCCAGGGCGTGCATGCTCGCGTGCAGCGTGCTGCTGCTTGGGACGGGCTGGGCGATGCTGCGTCTGGACCCGGATCGCCCGGGGCGGCTCGGCGGCATGGTCCGCGCCCTGAGCCCGCAGAGTCAGGGGTTGCCCGCCGGTATCCCGATCGAAGTGCGCGGCGTGATCACAAGGCCAAGCCGCACCGTTCACCGCGTCCCCGGGCTCGCGGACCCGCCCATGTGGACGGAATCGAGCAATCAGGCAGAGATGGACGTCACGGCGCTGCTCGTGCACCGGTCCGCGACGCGCGCCGAGTGGCGGGCGTCGGGCGGCACGCTCCGCCTGCTGCTCGCGCCGGAGATGTCGCTTCGTGCGGGGCAGCGTGTGGAGCTGCTGGGCCGCTACATGCCCGTTCGCTCGCGGAGCAACCCGGGCGAGGCGGACTGGCGGCTGCTCGCGGCGCAGCGCGGCGACGAGGGCACGCTCATCATCGAGCACGCCGACCACGTCTCACCCGCGCAGCCCGGCGGGCTGATCGCGCGTGCCCGTGATGGGTTTCTCGGGCTGCGCGCAACGATCCGGGAGCGGGCTTTGCGGAGCATCGGCATCGACGAATCACGCCCCAGCGATGCGGCCAGCGCCACGCGCGCCGCGCTGCTGCTCGGCGAGCGCGACCCGCGCTTCGATGAGGTCTACACGCGCTTCCAGCGTGTGGGCGTCGCGCACGTGCTCGCGATCTCCGGGTTCCATCTCGCGCTGGTGGTGATGATGTGCACGCTCGCGGTGCGTCTGACGGGTGAGCGCCCGCGCCTGGAAACGGCGATCGCGGTCGCGATCCTGATCGGGGTGCTGGTGCTGATCCCGCTGCGCCCGCCGATCGTTCGCGCATCGGTGATCCTTGGCGCGTTGCTGCTCGCGAACCGTTTCGGACGCCGGTACGACCGCATGACCGTGCTCGCTTGGGTGGGGCTCGGGCTGCTGGTGTGGCGCCCGATGGACACCACCTCGCTGGGATATCAGCTGAGCATGGGCATCACTGCCCTGCTCGTCGCGCTCAGCCAGGTGCGCACCAAACGCCTGCTGGAACTGCACACGGGCCCGCAGCTGTTCCCGCAGCAGCGCCCGCGCTGGCGTGTGCTGCTCGGCTGGGCCGGCGGGCTGCTGCGCGTGCATTGCTCGTGCTGGCTGGTGGCCCTGCCGATCATCTCGTACCACGCGGGGGTGGTGGGGCTGCTGGCGCCGCTGGCGTCGATCGTGCTCGTGCCGCTCATCGCGTGGATGATGGCGATGGGATACGCCCAGATCCTGATCGGCGTGGTTGCGCCAGCGTTTGCCGAGCGCACGATGTGGCTGATCGAAGCGCCGAGCGCCTGGGTGCTCGATCTGATCGGGTGGTTCGATGGATTCTTGTTCTCGTGGGTGCACGTGCCGCGTGTTGGTGCGTTGTGGGCGCTGGTCGCGACGGTGGTGCTCGCGGGCGTCGTGACACGCGCCCTGCGGCTGCGGCGAGTGGGGACGCTCGCGGCGTTGCTGCTGGTGATCGGGTGGGGCATCGCGCAGCCCGCGCTCAACCGCCCGCGTGATGGTGTGCGTGTTGTGATGATCGACGTTGGCGACGGATCATGCGTTGTTGTTCAGTCGGGGAACGCCGCGCTGCTCTGGGACTGCGGGTCGCTGGATCGGCGGGTGGGTGCGCCCGTGGCCCGTGCGCTGCGCACGCTGGGGGTCACGCGCATTGAGGGCGTGATCGTGACGCACGACAACCTCGATCATTACAACGCGCTCCCGGAGCTCGCCGAGGTGTACGCGATCCCGGTGGTCTCGATCACGGAGCGTCTCGATCGGAGCCCTTCCGCTTCGTGGTCGCGTGTGCGTCATCACCTGGAGGCGCGGGGTGCGCGGTTCCGGACGATCCACACGGGCGATACGGTGCGCGTCGGGCGGGTCGCCATCGAGATCCTCTGGCCGAGCGATCCGATCCCCGAAGGTCTGGATGACAACGACACGTCGATCGTGGCGCTGATCAGCGGGCCCGGCGAGGAGCGGGGCGGGGTGCTGCTCACGGGCGATATCGAGGGCGACGCGATGGCTCGGATCCGGGCGCGCTACCCCGAGCTTCCGTGGTTGTTCGGCGGTGGTGCGATCGAGATGCCGCACCACGGCAGCGCCCGCGACGAGGCGTACGCGTTCATCGACTGGATCGATCCGGGCGTGATCATGCAGTCCACCGGGGCCGGACGCCTCGATGATGCGCGCTGGGATGCGCAGCGGCGTGGGCGGGACTGGTACACCACGGCGCACGGCGGCGCGATCGTCTTTGAGATCGGTACGGGCGGGGCGGTCACGCACCGGTACTGGTTTGACGGTTGGTGATCACCACGCGGGGTGGTGGGGGGTCTCGCCGTCGAGCACGCGCATCACATCGCGCACGACCCAGCTCATGGTTTCCTTGGCCTGGCGGGTCCCCGCGCCGATGTGGGGCGTGATGGTGATGTTGGGCTGGTGCCACAGGGCCGAATCCAGCGGCACGGGTTCCGGATCGTGCACGTCGAGGATCAGGCGGACCCCGGGGTGGGACGCGGCGAACGCGACGGCCGCGTCCGTGTCGATGACGTGCCCGCGGGACGCGTTGATGAGGACCACGTCGTCACGGAGCTTGCTGAAGAACGACGCGTCGAGCAGGTGCGTGTTCTCGTCTCGCCCGTCGACGTGCACGCTGATGACCTCGGACTCCTTCGCGAGCGAGTCGAGCTGCACTGGCGTCGCGCCGGCGCGGAGCTGCGGGTCGATCTCGAGCAGGTCGTTGTAGGCGACACGCATGCAGAGCGCTCTGGCGCACCGCGCCACGCGGGAGCCGATGCGACCCATGCCGACCAGGCCGAGCCTGGCCCCGACGCACGAGCGGGGTGAGATTGCGCGGTCGCGTTGGTCCTTCCAGTCGGCCCCGCTGATGGGCTGCTCGAGGCGCTCGATGGGGCGCAGGGTGCCGAGCATCATCGAGATCACGTACTCGACCACGGCCTCGGTGTTGGCGGCGGGGGTGTGGACGACGCGGACACCACGGGCGCGGCAGGCCTCGACATCGATGTTGTCGAGCCCGACGCCGGCGCGGGCGACGACACGCAGGTTCGGGGCGCGATCCAGCAGCGCTTCATCGACCCGGGTGTAGGTGCGCACCACGAGCGCCTGGGCGGGCGTGAGGTCTTCGGTGCTGGGGCGTGTGTTCCGGATCTCACGCACATCGGCCCGGGCGCGGATCCAATCGAGCGGTCCGGTCGCGAGCGGTTCGGTGATGAGCACGATGGGTTGTGGCATACCCATGATGCTATCCACCGGGATGAGTCCGTCCGTTGTTGTGTCACCCCATGATTGGGGATAAGGGGTGGATGCATGGGGATAATTCAAGGTTCTCGGGTGGGGCAACCGATGCTGGGATCTGCGATGGGGGCCGTTTCGAAGCCGACACGACGCCCGGAACAGAAGACGAACTCGCAGCATGGAGGCTTCGCGATGAACAAATCTGACCTGATCGAAGCAGTGGCATCCGAGCTTGAGAGCTCGAAGGCCGAGGCAAGCAAGATGATCGAAGCGGTGATCAATGCGATCTCTGACGGGCTCAAGTCCGAAGAGAAAGTCGCGATCAGCGGGTTCGGGACCTTTACCAAGAAGCACCGGGCCGCCCGCGTGGGCATGAACCCCGCGACCAAGGAGCCGATCCAGATCGGCGAGAGCACCACCTGCTCGTTTAAGCCCTCGCAGCATCTGAAGGATTCGCTGCATGAGCCCAAGCCCATGGCGATGCAACACTGACCCGACCTACGTGCTCACAACATCCGAAAGAAACACACCCCACACCCTGCCTGGGGTGTTTTTCGTGATCGATCCCCTTCATTTTGGGGTTTTTTGTGTTTCTGATCTTGACTATGGTGCCCGTTGTGCAATTCTAGCACACTCTACCTGCACGCAAGGACGATGAAAATGAAGCACTTACAGCGACTTTTGTTCTTTATAACTGCGCCCATCCTTTTGTTTGGGACAAGCCAGGCCTTCGCGCAAGCGGTTCCTGCGGACCACCAATCGTTCATGGTTGGCGGCTGGGAACTCAATGAGGTCTACCACAACGACGGCACGCTGATGGGCTTCTGGGCGATCCCGCGCGAGCAGCTGAGCGTGGGCAACATTCGGCGCATGTGGTTCGAATCGCAGCCCAACGGCGACTGGGAGGTCTACGCCTACGAGCCGACCCACGCCCTGACCAAGGCCCAGGAGCTGCTGAGCGATGGTATGAGCGGCTCATCGATGACCTTCTTCAAATGGCGTGAGCATCTCGCGAAGGAGATGTTTGCCGGGGAAGACATTGACGGCGGCGTGCAAGGCCTTATTGATAAAGGTTTTATCGTCGGCGACCCGCTGGTGGACACCGCCGGCTCGCTGACCGATCCGGAGCCGATGATCGATCTGCTCGCGGACGTGAGCTACCCCGTCGCCCCGGGCATGACCGAGCACCTGGTCAGCGGGACCGCGGGCGTGAACGTGAACATGAACCTGGACACGAAGCTGATCCTGGATTGCATCCGCCTGAATCGCTCGGCGATGTGCGGCGAGTGCGTCTGCGAGGTCACCTCGACCTCCGATGTTGGCGAGTGGACCATCGCGCGTTCGGTGGACAGCAGCGGCATCATCCACTGCGACTACACCCGCATCACGGTCCACACGTTCTGGCAGGAGGGGCTCTACCCCGAGGACTGCGAGGACTGCGACGTCGGCTCGCCGGCCCAGCCCGAAACCTACATCCAGGTCGAAGAGGTCAGCGTCATCATCACCGGCGGGATGACCGAGTGCCCGCCCACCCCGGACGGATGATCCGTGCTGGCTGAGCGATCGGAGCGCCCCGCGGGCGGCGAAAGCCGGTATACTCGGGGCGATGCAGGTCCTCAAGATCCTTTTTGTTTTTTCGCTGGGCTTCGCCCTGATCTGGCTGGTCACGCTGAGCGTGCGTGTGGATGCGCTGTACGTCTCCGTGCATAACGCCGGTTACCGGTTCAGCAAGGTCGTGCCCACCGGCGACGATATCGGGTCGCACCGCTTCAGCAACCAGTTCGTCCGGATCGAGCCCGCGTCCTACTACAGCCTGCCCTCGAAACGCCCGGCGTACCTCGATCAGCCCGTGGAGCCGGCCCCTCGCATCATCTCCGCAAAGAAGGAACGCCTCGTGCTCCCGGGCGTGCTCACGCTCATGGGCGCGTTGTCCATGCTCACGCTGACGCTCGCGCGTCGCGGCCACGCACGCGCCCACCCGGATTCGGGTCGGCGGAGCTTGTTGCACGCATCGTTCGGGGTGTGCGCTGGTGGGGTACTCTTGGGCATCGGGTTCATGCTCTTCCGCGTGTTCCTCACGGGGATCGACAACGCGCTGATCGCGCGGGCAACGCAGCTGGGTTCGCAGATGCAGCAGTACTACATCGCTCGCCAGACGCTCTCGATGAGCTGGCCGACCCTGGTGATGCTCTACCTGGGGATCGCGATGCTCGCGTACCCGGTGATGACCGCGATCGGTGTCCGGGTGATGGGCATCGGCGAGCAGAAGCTGGGCTCGTCTTCACAGCGAGACGCCAAAGATGGCGACGCGTCGCTCACGTACCGGATCATGAACGGCATGTTCGCGTCGTGCTATGTTGTGCTGATGCTCTCGTTCTTGCTCTCGCCGTGGACGAACACGATCCTTGGAACGATCCTGATCTCTTAAACACCGTGATCGCTGAAGGCACGCTGGGCCAGGTCGATCGCGGCGCCGAGCGCGGCGGCCTTGTTGACCGTTTCCTTGAACTCGAGCTCGGGGACCGAATCCGCGACGATGCCGCCGGCCGCCTGGATGTGGTACTCCCACGCGCCGTCGGGGTTGGACTCGTCGTAGCGGTCGATCGGCACGACCATGGTGCGAAGCGCGAGCGCGATGTCCATCTGCTTGTCGAGCGAGACCCACCCGAGCCCGCCGCCGTAGGGCCCGCGCCGGACCTTCTCGAGCTCGTCGATGATCTGCATCGCGCGGACCTTGGGGGCGCCGGAGATGGTCCCGACCGGCAGGGCGGCCCGGAGCGCGTCCCAGCAGTCGAGCCCGTCGCGGATCACGCCCGTCACGGTCGAGGAGATGTGCATGACGTGCGAGTATCGCTCGATCGTCATGAGCTTGGAGAGCTCGATGGTCCCGGGCCGGGCCACGATGCCCACGTCGTTGCGCCCCAGGTCCACGAGCATGGAATGCTCGCTGATCTCCTTGGGGTCGTCGAGCAGGTCCTGCTCCATCGCGAGATCGTCCTCGGGCGTGCGTCCGCGCCGGCGTGTGCCCGCGAGCGGGCGGTTGGTGACGACGCTGCGCCCGTGCTCGTCGTTGCGGACGCGGCAGAGGATCTCGGGGCTTGAGGCGACGAGGATGCACCCGCCGGTCTGCATGTAGACCATGTAGGGCGAGGGGTTCACGGCTCGCAGTGCGCGGTACACATCGAAGGGATCGGCGCCGGCGCGGCGCTCGAAGCGGTGCCCGAGCACCACCTGGAAGATGTCGCCCGCCTCGATGTATTCCTTCGCCCGCTCGATCATGGAAGCGTGCTCATCGCGCGTGGTGTTGCAGGGCATCGGCTCGATCCGCCCCGATTCGGTCGAGTGCACGCGTCCGAGCGAGAGCGGCTTGGAGTGCTCCTGCACCTGCTTCGCGAGCGCGTCGAGCGAGCGGAGGGCGTCCCCGTACCGCTGAGAAGGGTCCTGATCCGGCGCGATGCGTACGAGCTTGATCAGGTGCACGAGCTTTTCGACGTGGTCGAAGACGACCAGCTCGTCGTAGAAGCCGAAGCTCACCTCGGGGAGATCCCTGTCGTCTTCTGGGGCGTGATCGAAGCTCAGTTTCTTCGGCTCGGCGTAGCGGACCGAGTCGTAGGCGCTGTACCCGAACCAGCCGCCGAGCACGCACTCCGGGAGCAGCCCGCGGTCGATCGCCTGTTGGGGCGCGTGGAAGGACCACCCGGTGCTGAGGTCTCTCAGGTCGGCGAGCGGGTCGTCGGACGGGGATGATTCATCGCTGCCCTGCTCATGGTCGATGACGCGGGTCGTGTGGTTCCGGGCGCTGAACTCGATAACGGGGTGCGCTCCGAGGATGGAGTAGCGACCCTGCTGGTTGCCGTTCTCGACCGATTCGAGGAGGAACGATGGTGCGGTACGCTGGTCACGCGAGACGAGCCGGCGATAGGCCAGCACGGGCGTGAGCTGATCGGCGAGCACGCGGATGGCGAGCGGCACGACAACGATCCCGTGGTCGCTGGCCCGTGCCTCACGGGCATGCTGAACAAAATCGTCTCTGCTGGTGCTGGGCATCGGCCCAGAGTCTATGCGGAGAACTCGCAGCCCGCGTGCCCGTACCATGGTGTATGAGACGATCGATCCGCACCGTCGGGCTGGGCTTTGTGTTGTTTTCCAAGTGCGTTTGCGGTGCGCAGGAGGACCCCCCGCCGGTCATCCCCACCCCGCAGGGGGCGGATCAGGGCGACGATCAGCAGATCAGCGGCTCGCTGCCCGCCCTGTTCAGCAAGATCAACGAATCGGACCCGCTGATCCGAGCCGGGCAGAAGGCGGGGTTGCTGCGCCAGGCGCAGAAGACCCTCCCGTTCGTGGTGCTCGTGGACGACGCGGAGAGCTATCTCTACGCCCTCAGCCAGTGGGAGGGAATGGCCCGCTTCCCCATCCTGTGGGATGACGGGAGCGTTGAGTCCCGGGAGAACAACGCCCGCTTTGTTCGCGCGTACAGGCCTGAGCACGTGCTCAGTCTCGAGGACGATGGCGGGTGGGCCTTCCCGGATGACGCGGACGGTCGATCGGAAGTGATCGATCGCGCGATCGCCAAGGCGCTCAACGAGCAGCAATCGGACTGGCGCCCGGTGCTCCGGTCCCTGCGCGATCAGGGGATCGTCTCGCCGGGCATCGTCCTCACGGACCCGAGCGAGCAGGCGTGGGCCGGTGCTGCGGCGCTGAGCGCGGGGCGATTCCAGGCGATCGGCTACATGCGTCGCCCCGCCCGCCCGCACGAGAAGCTGGACGTCGAGCTGGCAACCCAGATCGAGAACCAGGCGATCCTGCTCGCGCGGAGCACCGGGTCGAGCTGGAATCAGATGGGCGATGAGATCGACGCGATCACGCTGGCCATGAACACCCCCACGACCATCCAGTCCGGCGCCGGCAAGCACGATCGGTTCGCCACCAGCGACCGCATCGGACGCCACGGCAGCAACGGGATCGGTGAGCGATGGGCGTACTGCGGGCAGCTGATCGGCAACGAATCGCAGACTGTCTACCGGGCCATGTGCGCCCTGTTCCTGGAGCTCGATCAGGCGTTCGTGTGGGACGGGTACCCCGCGGGTCGCCCGTGGTCGTTTTACGACGGATCGCAGGCGGCGCAGGAGCTGAAGGACAAGGACGTGCGTGTTGAGACCCACGACCTGCCACGCAACACGATCGATGACTGGTACCTCCGCCTCGTGCGCCCGATCGGGGATGCGGAGGGCGAGCCGGGCTCGTCGCTGCTGATGCTGATGAACTCGAAGGGCTCACCGTGGAGGTTCGATCTCGAGGGGGGCCAGAGCGAGGAGGGCTACAGCGGCGACGTGCCCATGCTGCGGGTGCCCGCGCTGCTGCACCTGGTGCACTCGTACTCGCTCTACCGCCCGACGAATCGCAACACCGTCGGCGGGCGTCTGCTAGAGCGCGGGGTGTACGCGTACGTTGGGTCGGTGGACGAGCCCTACCTCAACGCGTTCGTGCCAACGCCGGATGTCGCGAAGCGCTTGGCCGGTGGTGTGAGCTTCGCGGCGGCGGTCCGTCACCCCGAGTTCCAGCTCTGGAAGATCGCGGTGCTCGGCGATCCGCTGATCACCGTGGGCACTGCGGGGCAGCGCATCGACGCGGAGCTTGCGATCGATGCGCTCATCGACCTGGACGAGCGGGTTAGGCAGCGCCTCAAGGACGAGGAGTACGCGGGCGTGATCAGCGACCTGGTGCTCCTGGGGCGTGACGAGGACGCCGCACGCCTGGCGATCGCGCTGATGAACGACAAGGCGGAGGCGTTCACGCCCGAGGCCGCGCTCGCGACGATGGGGGCGCTGCAGCGGGCGGGGCACTTCGTGGAGATGGTCGACTGCTACGAGCACCTGGGCACCGAGGGCCGCGCGGACGGGATGATGCAGGACCTGCTCTGGCTCGTATCACCGTATGTCCTTGCCCGCGCTGAGCAGGACCCATCGCTGCGTGCGCGCGTGGAGGCGTTGCTCCGCTCGAGTCTTCGCTCGCGCCAGGAGATCCGGGATGCCGAGCGTTTGGCGATGCAGCTGCGCAAGCGTTCGATGGACGCGGCGCTGGGCGTGCTCGAATCGCTGCGTGCGGATCTGTCGGAGAACCAGCGGGCGCAGCTGGATCGTGCGATCGCTCGTGTGCGGCGATGAGTAGAGATGAGGCAATCCGCGAGAGGTGGATTTTGGATAGGCAATCCGCCAGAGGCGGACCTTCGGTGGGCAATAGGCAATAGGCAATAGGCAATAGGCAATAGGCAATAGGCAATAGGCAATAGGCACTCGATTGTGCATGCCCTGAGTTGGTCCGGGGGGCGACGCGGGGCACCAAATGAGTTGCGATCAATGAAAAACGCCCCGGTTCCCCGGGGCGTTTCGTGTTGGAGGGTGTAATCGCGATCAGCTGCGTTCGACGAGCTCGGCGAGGAGGCGGGCCCCGAAGCCGGTGGGGCCGGCGATCATGTAGGGCTGTTCCTTATCGCTGGCGTGCGTGCCCGCGATGTCGATGTGGGCCCACTTCACGCCCTCCTGCACGAAGTGCGAGAGGAACGCGGCACCCTGGATGGGGTGCGCCTCGCGGACGGGCGCGGAGTTGAGGATATCGGCGACCGGCGACTTCATCATGGCGTTGTACTCGGGGTCATGCGGGAGGCGCCAGCAGCGCTCGCCGGTCGCGTTGCCCGCGTCCTCGACGCGCTTGCACAGCTCGTCATCGTCGCACCAGACGCCCGCGAAGACCTTGCCCAGCGCCACGACCACGCCGCCGGTGAGGGTGGCCATGTCGACGATGTACTCCGGGTTCTCCTTGTCGCAGGCGTAGCAGAGCCCATCGGCGAGCACCAGGCGCCCTTCGGCGTCGGTGTTGGTGATCTCGACGGTGGTGCCGTTGCGGAACTCGAGCACGTCGTCGGGGCGGTAGGCCTCGTCGGAGATGGAGTTCTCGGCGGAGACGAGCAGGGCGACGACGGGGCGGTTGGGCTTGATGACGTTGGCGATGATGTGCATCGCGCCGAAGACGCCGCAGCCGCCGTCCTTGTCGCGCTTCATGCCGCGCATGCCGCCGCCGACCTTGATGGAGAGCCCGCCCGAGTCGTAGCTGATAGTCTTGCCGACGAGGACGATGGGCTTCTTGGACTTGCCGCGGGCCGGGGTGTACTCGATGCGGATCATGCAGGGCTTATTCTCGGAGGCCTTGCCGACGTTGATGTGGCCGGTGAGCTTCTCGTCTTCGAGCTTCTTGCCGCTGAAGACGGAGACCGAGAGGTTCTTGCTCTTGCGGGCCATCTTCTTGGCCTCGTTGGCGATCCACATGGGCGTGGCGATGTTGGGCGGGGTCTGCGAGAGGGTGCGTGTGATGTTCGCGCCCTCGGCGAACCCGAGCCCGCGCTCGAAGCCGTCGTTGTAGGCCTTGCAGCAGCCCTGGATGCTGAGCTTGAGCTTGGGCGTCACCTCGGTCTTTGAGCCGCGCAGGTCGTCGTAGCGCCAGGAGAGGAGCCCGAGCCCCTCGCCCATCATCGCGCCGGCGGTGAAAGCGTCGACGGCGTCGGCCTTCTTGAGCTTGCTCAGCGCCGGGACGACCTGCATCTCGATGTTGGTTGCCTTGGCCTTTGCGATCGCGCGACCGGCGGCACCCGCGGCCGAACGCAGCGCCCCGGGCTTGAAGCCGTCGCGTTTGCCGAGCCCGACGAGGATCGCCCGCTCGTAGCCGTTGGAGCCGTGGATCTCGACGAGAGAGCCCAGGTCGCCCGTGGCGTCCTTGCGTTTGGCGGCTTCGGCGATCGAGCCGTCGGTGTCGAGCGTCTTGGTGTCGGGGCTGAGCCCCTCGCCGCTGAAGTGCGCGACGACGAGGACGCTGGCCTTGCCGCGGGTTGTTGTTTTGATGGATTCGAACATGGGATCTCCGTCGTGGTGCGGATCGCGTGAGACCGGCGCGATGAGCGCGCGAGCGTCGCAATCTGTGTTCATGTTTTTGTGCTTATATGACGGGATAGGCCCGCCGGTTGCACTCGCAGAGGTTATCTGCGTGCGGCGCGGCTTTCAATCAGCTGCTTGGCTTCACCGACGACATAGAAGCTGCCCGTGATCAGGATGAGGTCCTGGGCGTGGTCGGAGACGCTCGCCGCGGCGTTGATCGCGTCCTTGACCGTCGGGGCGGTCTCGCACATCACCCCGTTGGCGCCCAAGCTCTGGGCCTTGAGTTCCTCGGGGTCCATGGCCCGGGGGTTGGCGCCGGCGCGGGTGAAGATGACCTTATCAGCACCGGTCGACAGCGCCTCGATCATGCCCGGGATGTCCTTGTCGCTGGCGCAGCCGAAGACCACGATCAGCGAGTCGTAATCGAGGTGGGCGGCCACGGCCTGGATCGCGCTGCGGACGCTGTCGGGGGTGTGGGCACCGTCGACGTAGATGCGTGGGCGTTCCATGACGCATTCCAGACGCCCGCGGTGCTCGATCTGGGCGAGCCCCGCGATGATGCCCCGCTCGGACAGGTCGTAGCCCAGCTGGCGGAGCTGGATCATGATCGCGAGTGCGAGCGCGCAGTTCGGGGCCTGGTGCATGCCCATGAGCGGCACGGTGACGTGCTCGAATCCGACGTCCTCGTCGCCAACGCAGATGAGCCCGGACGGGCCCGACTGGATGCCCGACTGGAACCGCTGGGTGTAGATGACGTCCTGGCCGAGGACCTGCAGCGTGGCCCCGACCTCGTCCGCCTTTGCGCGGAAGACCTCGACGACCTCGTCGGGCTGGGGCACGGAGATGGCCACACACCCCGGCTTGATGATGCCGGCCTTCTCCGAGGCGATCTTCTCGAGCGAGTCGCCGAGGATCTGGGTGTGCTCGAGCTGTATGTGCGTGAGCCCCACGATGCGCGGGTTCACGACGTTTGTGCAGTCGAGCCGCCCGCCGAGCCCGGTTTCGAGGATCGCGATGTCGACGGCCTGCTGGGCGAAGACGAGCAGGGCGAGCGCGGTTAGCAGCTCGAAGTATGTGGGTTTGCCGTGCGCTTTCTCGATCTCGGCGGCGGCGCTGCGGCACTCGGCGAGCGCGTCGTCGAAGGCCTGCTCTGTGATCGGGATGCCGCCGAGTCGTACGCGCTCTCGCACGTCGATCAGGTGCGGGCTTGTGAACACGCCCGTGGTGTATCCGCAGCCCTGGAGGGCGCCCTCGAGCATGTTGCAGGTGGACCCCTTGCCCTTGGAGCCGGCGATGTGCACGATCTCGAGATCGTTCTGCGGATCGCCGAGCTTGCGCATGAGTGCGCGCATGCGATCGAGCTTCCAGACCTCGGAGCTGACCTTCTCCGGGCGGACGCGCTCGATGTTGATCGTGGAGTTGAGGAACTCGATGGCCGCGTCGTGGTTCACGAACGGGCCGGTCGATCGAGACCTGCCTCGTTTCCGGGCTGGGTTGTTGTTGGAATCGGGCGCCCCATGCATGCAACGATCGTAGCGGGATCAGGAGAAAACACAAGGGCTTTCCCACCGACAATCCGTTGCGGGCGGTGTTCTTATCGGATCAATGGCGTGCAGCGCTCATCATGAGCGCTTTCATGTCGGCCACAGACTGGCGCAGCCCCACAAAGACCGATCGGCAGACGATCGAATGCCCAATGTGCAGCTCGTCGATGCCCGGGAGCGCCGCGATGGGCTGCACGTTGTGGTAGTTGAGCGCGTGACCCGCATTAAAACGCATCCCCGAATCGAGGATGGCGTTGCCCGCGTCTTCCACAAGTTTGAGTTGTTGGACCAGCTCCTTGCGCCGCATGTCGCCGCCGTGCATCATAAACGCGTGGGCGTAGGGCCCGGTGTGGACCTCGCAGACATCGAAGCCGGCCTCGGCGCACGCCTCGACCTGGCGCGGATCGGGGTCGATGAAGGCGCTGACGATCATGTCGCCCTCCTTGAGGCGCGCGACCACGTCGCGCATGCGCTCCATCTGCCCCGCGACGTTCAGCCCGCCCTCGGTCGTCACCTCCTCGCGCCCCTCGGGGACGAGCATGGAGGTGTGCGGGCCGGTCTTGCAGGCGATATCAATCATCTCGTCGGTGGCGGCCATCTCCAGGTTGAGCTTCACGCGCACCAGACGGCGGAGCAGCTCGACGTCGCGGTCGCAGATGTGTCGCCGATCCTCGCGCAGGTGGACGGTGATGCCGTCGGCTCCCCCGAGCTCCGCCTCGTGGGCGGCGCGGACCGGGTCGGGCTCGGAACCCGAGTTCATTGGGTCGGGGATGCCGGGGTAGCGGGCCTGGCGGAGGGTCGCGACATGGTCGATGTTGACGCCGAGCTGGATCATGGAAGATTGTAGAGACGATTACGCCGTCGGTGGCGTGGGCTCAGTCGGACCAGACGAACTTCACCCAGTCTTCGCTGATGCGTTCCCACTCCTCCTGCGGGGGCTCAACGGCGGGCAGCTGCTGGTGCGGGTCATAGATCAGACCGGTCTCTGAGAAGATCCACGGGTACTGCATCGTGAAGCGGACGGTCCCGTCTTCCTCCGCTCGCGCACCGCGGACATAGAACAGGCCGATGTGATCGTTGATGGTCACCCAGTCTGTCGAGGCGGAGCTGAGGATGGCCTGGGCACGCTCGGTGAGGGGGGCGTTGCTCAGCTTGACGCGGAGGGCGAGATCGAGATCGGAATACGCGAGCAGGACCCCGATGAGGCCAACGATGGGGACGCCAACCCATGCAATGGCCCGGCGACGGGTCATCTCGAGGCGTTGAGGCCTCGCACGCGCACGCGCCACGATCTCGAGCAGCGTCATGATGCACCAGCAGAGGGCGATCAGGCCGCCGAAGAGCGCGAGGGCCATGAACCAGAGCATGTCGACCGCGATGTGCGAGAATGCGATGACCGCTCCGATCAGCCACGCGATGGAAAAGCCCAGCAGCAGGGACCACGGCCATGCGCCACGGCTGGCTGTGATCTGCTGATTGACGCCTGAAGCGGTCTCATCCATGACGGGTGTACTGGTCCGTGTGATGGATTGTTCACTCGATTTCGATGGCGTGCGCCTCGAGGTCTTCGAGCTCGATGAGTCGCAGCGCCCGCTCGTGCGTGGCGCTCAGCACGACACGCGGGGCGCAATCGGCCAGCAGCGCCTCGACCCAGCGGATCGCGCACAGGCACCAGCGATCGCCCGCCTTGAGCCCGGGGAAGCCCCACTCGGCGCGTGGTGTCACGAGGTCGTTGCCCTGGGACACGCTGAAGGCCAGGAACTCCTCGGTCATCACGCAGCACACGGTGTGGTTGCCCGCGTCCTCGGGTCCGGTCGAGCAGCACCCGTTGCGGTAGAACCCGGTGAGCGGCTCGGTGGAGCAGGTGATGAGCGGGCCGCCCAGCACGTTGCGATCGCGGACCTCTGGCTGGGTGTTGTCGGCGATCATGCCTCTGAGCATCCGCAGGAGGAGGACTCGGGTTTGGACGAGCAGCACGAGCCGCCCGCGACGGCGTTGGCCTGTTCATGGGTCGCGCCCCAGCCCTTCGCGTTCATGTACGCACGCATCTTCATGCCCAGCGCCCAGGCCATCAGGATCACAAACAGAACCGCGGCGATCTCCTTGATTCCAAAGCCGGACGCGTGGTTGTGGAGTTCCGCGGCGTCCGCGATCTGCACAAACTGGGCGAGCAGCGCGTCAAAGAGGATGCCCGCGCTCAGGGCGACCGCCGCGATGACGCCGATGTAGATCACGAGCGCCCGCATGCCCAGGTCCTTGATGATC
The DNA here is from genome assembly GCA_964229845.1 of Phycisphaerales bacterium UBA1924. Lineage (GTDB taxonomy): Bacteria > Planctomycetota > Phycisphaerae > Phycisphaerales > UBA1924 > UBA1924. The sequence goes on along the minus strand of CAXREY010000018.1, from coordinate 81,954 downwards.
CAGGACATCGTCGCGATGTTGGTCGCGGGTCCGGAGAGGAGCATGACGAGCGCGGCGCCCGGCGAGAGCCCGGCAGCGACCAGCGACCAGGCGAGCGGGGTCGAGCTTGTGGCGCAGATGTAGAGCGGGATGCCGACGAAGAGCATCACGAACTTCGCGCCGATGCCGTCGCCGGCGTACTCGGTGAAGAAGGACTCGGGGACGAACGCACCGATCGCCGCGGCCAGCAGCAGCCCGATCGACAGCCAGACCGCGAGATCGATCGGCATGGTCTTGAAGCCGTGCGTCAGCCCGGACCTGAACTTCTGGGCGAGGGTCGACTGTGTGGGTGGCTGGGTCGATGCGCAGCACGAAGCGGCCGGTTCGGGCGTGCTCCCCGAGCAGCACGACGATGCGGGCTCGGGCTTGGGCGCCGAGCAGCAGGACCCGGCGGGCGTGGCGCGGGCCTCAACCGATTCGACGGCCTTGCCCGCGTCGTCGGCGTTGGTGATCGAGAGGGAGATCGCCCCCGGATCGGGCACAGATTCCGGCTTGGGCTCGGGCTCGGATGCATCGCGTCGATCGGTGAGGTCGATCAGGATCCCCGCGAGCAGCCCGGTGATGACGGCCACGACCGGGCGGGTGAACGCGTAGACGGGGCCGAAGAGCGCCCAGGTAATTGGGATCGACTCTTCCCCTGTTTGGGGTGTAGAGATCGCGAACGCCGCGGAAGCCCCCTTGCTTGCGCCCTCGCTCCGCAAGCCCGCGGCGACGGGAATGACGGAGCAGGAACAGAGCGGGAGCGGGATGCCGAGCATCGATGCCTTGGCGATGGGCCAGAAACCGCGCCCGGACAGGTGCCTGAGCATCCATTCGCGTGGGATCAGCGCATGGATGGCCCCGGCGATCGCAAAGCCGACGATCAGCCAGACGGAGGACTCCACGAGGATCATCCAGAGTTCTTGGAAGAAGCGTGTCATAGAGAGAGGTTATGCGGCATCAACCGAAATTACGGTTGCACTTGGGTTTGGATTGAAGATGGTGGGTATGGCAACACACCAAACCACACAATAAACAACACCTTTCGGGGGACAGTTATGCCGACACGTCGAGAAGTACTCAAGGGAGGGCTCGGCGTGCTCGCGCAGGGCGCGGGCGGCTCGGTGCCCAGTCCGTGATCCGATCCAGATCTACAACTGGGCGCTGCCGGCCGTCGAGAACGCGTTCCTTGATGCGTTCGAGGTCGCCAGGACCATCCGGGGTCGTCTTGGGTAAGGGCGGAGTGTGCGTCTGATCGGGTGTCCGTGTCGAATTGCGGCTCTACAATGGGGTTGCGATTCTGAACCCCGCGAAGCGAGCCCCAAGGACGCTGATATGCCGTACACACTGACGCCCGATACTGGGATTGATCCCAACGCCGACAACCTGAACTACCTCAAGGACCACGTCGACACGGGCGATCGGTGGGTCCTGAACTTCGGCCCTCAGCACCCGGCGACGCACACGACGCTGCGCCTGGTGCTTGAGCTGGACGGCGAGCGGATCGCGCGCTGCACGCCGCACATCGGGTACCTGCACTCGGGCTTCGAGAAGCTGGGCGAGCACCTGGATTACAACCAGTACGTGACGATCGTGTCGCGGATGAACTACCTGAGCCCGGTGAGCAACGACATCTGCTGGCACGGGGCGGTCGAGAAGCTCTTCGGGATCGAGCTGACCCCGCGCTGCAAGGTGCTCCGCACGATCATGGCCGAGCTGGGACGCATCCAGGACCACCTGCTGTGCGTGGGCGCGGCGGCGCTGGATCTCAACGCGTTCACGGGCTTCCTCTACGCGTTCAACCCGCGTGAGAAGATCTACGACCTGATGGACTACATCTCGGGGCAGCGTTTCCACCCGGACTGGACCCGCGTGGGCGGGATCATGAAGGAGATCCCCGACGAGGAGAAGTTCAAGCGGATGGTCAAGAACTTCCTGCACGCCGACTTGGAGCAGGCGGTCGCGGACCTGGAGAACCTGGTCAACCGCAACCGCATCTTCATGGACCGCACGCAGGGCATCGGCATCCTGACGCACGACGAGGCCATCGCGTTCAGCGCGTCGGGCCCGGTCGCGCGTGCCTCGGGCGTGCGCCGCGACCTCCGCAAGGACGAGCCCTACCTGTGCTACGCGGACAACTGGGACGGTAAGGGCGCCGAGGCGGTCAAGTTCTCTGTCCCGATCTGCCACGATGGCGACGTCTACGCACGCTTCCTGGTGCGTCTGGAGGAGATCAAGCAGTCGATCAAGATCATCGACCAGCTGATCGACGACATCCCCCAGGGCCCGGTGGACGTGTACGTCGATGAGAAGATGACCAAGCCGCCCAAGGAAGAGGTCTACGGCTCCATCGAGGGGCTGATCCAGCACTTTGAGCTGATCATGACCAACCGCGGCTGGGACGCGCCGATCGCCGAGGCGTACGGCGCCCACGAGACGGCGAACGGCGAGCTGGGCTACTACGTGGTCGCGGACGGCTCGCCGCGTGCGTGGCGCGTGAAGACCCGCCCGCCGAGCTTCATCAACTTCTCGCTGACGGCCAAGATGATCGAGGGGCACCTGCTGTCGGACATCGTCGCGGTGATCGGCTCGCTGAACATCGTGGCGGCCGAGCTGGACCGATAACACCAGTTCTTTGAATCCCTCTCTATCCTCAATGCGGTGTGTTCATTGGCTTGGCGTCCGAAAACGCCCGATGACGCCTGCATGGGAAGACCCCGCGGCATGTTGGCGCATCAGACCCGTGTGTGGAACACCGTGTATTTCAAGACGGCTGTCGCGGTCGTTGCGGTCTTTGCTTTGGGCACCTCGGGGTACATGACCATTGAGGGCTGGAGTCCGTGGCAGTCGTTCTACATGACGCTGATTACCGTGACCACGGTCGGGTATAGCGATTACGACAAATCTGAGCCTGCGCAGATGTTCTCGGCATTCCTCATGCTCGGGGGCATCGGCACGGTGTCGTTCTGCCTGAGTCAGATCGTTCAGAACGCGACCGCGAAGGCGAACAACCCGGAGGCACGCATGATCAAGCTCGCACAGCGATTGTCAGACCACTACGTCATCTGCGGCATGGGTCGCACGGGCGAGCGTGTGGCGCGCAAGCTCGCCGGTGAAGGCAAGGAGTTCGTGGCCATCGATGGTGACGAGGAACGGATCGAACGCTTTCGCCGTGATGGGATCATCGCCATCCGAGGGTGCGCTACCGATGACACCGTCCTCATGACTGCCGGGATCGCACGGGCCAAAGGTCTCGCCGCCTCGACCCCGGACGATGCCATCAACGCGATGATCTGTCTCACGGCCAAATCGCTCAACCCAGATATCCATATCGCTGCCCGCGCGGAGCGGGAGTCCGCGGTGGAGAAGCTCCACTGCGCAGGCGCAGATGTGGTGATCAATCCAAGCAGGTACGGGGGTGACGGGCTTGTCGAGAGTCTCGTGCGGCCGGATGTCTCGTGCTTGCTCTATACCGACGCCTCTGACGGGGTAGGGGCCTTGCGGTTCATCGAGTACAAGGTCAGCCGGGGAGAGGCGTCCAGGCATGTGACGATCGATTCGATGCTCAGGGAGTTCCCGAAGATCGTTTTCATCGCTTCCAAGGCGGAGGGCGGGGAGATGGTCATGCGTCCGGACGTCATGCACGAACTGAAACCAGATGAAACACTGGTCTTCGCGGGACAGCCCGAGGAGATCGCCAGGTTTAAGTCGCAGAACAAGCAGGCGGCGTAAGTCGGCATAGACTCACCCATGCCACAGCTCAGCGTCACCCGCTACGTATTCTGTCTCGCGCTCCTCATGCTGCTCACCGCCACGGGTGGCTGCTCGCTCAGCCCCACCTACACCGTCCGCGTTGAGAACGAGTCCAACCGCCCGCTCCGCGCGACGCTCGAGCGGCGTCCGACGATCAATGAGATTATCACGATGGACTCGGTGAAGGTGAAGCCCAACGAGTCGCGGGTGCTCGGGCCCAGCACGGCCCGCCCGCTGGAGCGGGTGTACCTTGTCATCGGCGACCGCACCGACCTGCACGCGCTGCCCGAGTCGGTGGAGCTGCGCCGGGGCGAGTGGGTCGTGACCATCGATGCCGGGTCCATGACCAGCTGGGGCACCTACGAGCTGAGCGTCCGCAAGGCGGATGAGCCGCTGGTCGCGGAGGATGAGCCCGACACGGACGATTGAGTGGCTCGGCGCTATGATCCGTCCGGATCAGCACTTCTGTACGCAAAGGACCCGTAGATGGCCTGGATCACCAAAGACTCCGCGAACACCAAGATCGAGCTGCGCGACGAGCCGTACCTGACGGCCGAGATGGAGAAGCAGATCCGCGAGGTCTACCTGCCGCGCTACGAGAAGCCCAAGGGAGCGCTCCTGCCCGCGCTGCACATGATCCAGCACGCCTACGGCTGGGTCCCGCCGCAGGCGATGAAGGAGATCGCGAAGGTCCTCAACATCGCGCCCTCGGAGGTGCTGGACACCGTGAGCTTCTACGAGGAGTACTGGGAGCACCCGAAGGGTGAGCACCTGATCTCGGTGTGCCGCTCGATCGCCTGCGAGTTCTGCGAAGCGACCGCCTGCACCGAGGCGGTCAAGGCGAAGCTGGGCATCGACGTTGGGCAGACCACCGACGACGGCAAGTTCACCCTCGTCGAGCTCGAGTGCCTGGGATCCTGCGGCACCGCCCCGGTGGCGCTCGTCGATGAGGACCTGCACGAGAACCTGACGCCCGATCGCATCTGCGACATGATCGATCAGGTCCGCGACGGCACCTACACCAAGGGCGGGTCGGGCGCGGTGAAGGAAGATCTCTGATCTAATCTGAGATCGGTATCCGGGTGCCACTACTCGCCCGCAGGGCGCAGTAGTGTCTTCTGGCGTTCTCAACAGCACTACTGCGCGTCTTCGACGCGAGTAGTGGCACCCTGAGAAGCATCCATTTCGGATTCATCCGGCGGCAGCTCGGCCAGCACCCTGATCGCGGTCAGGAGTTCTTCGGGTCGTTGCGTGCCGATGGTGCGTTTCTTGTCGTTGGCGAGGGTGATGGTGACGAACTGCTCGCCGTGCGTGTTCATGACGTGCCCGTGCTTGCGGGTGATCTTGTAGCCCCAGCCGCCCAGGTCGCCCATCGGGCTGAGCTTGCGTTGCTCGGCGTGCTTGATGGTGGTGAGGTCGATCTTCCACTTGGGGAACGGGGGGAACCACACGTTGAGGGTGTGGGCGACGATCCGGGTGCGTTGGCGGATGCCGAGGATGAGCGCGGGCACCACGATCACGCAGATAACCCAGGCGATGATGAGCTCGGTGCGGGACTGCCCGGTGTGCTGGAGTGCGAAGGCGCCGAGAATCGCGGTCAGGATCACCGACTCGCACAGGATGATGGTGAGCAGGAACCGGTTCCGCCAGAAGTGCTGGGTCTCGCTGAACGTGATGTCTCGCGTGGCTGGCATTGCACCATGGTATTGGGAATCGCTCAGCCCATCTTTGCGCAGACGGTGTGGCGGTGGCAGTCGGTGGTGTGGTCGTTGACCATGCCGATCGCCTGCATCATGGCGTACATGGTGGTGGGGCCGACGAACCGGAAGCCGCGTTTCATCAGTTCCTTGCTCAGGGCCTTGGAGATCTCTGTCTGCGCGGGCAGATCCTGTAGCGTCTTGTGCGTATTGATGATCGGGGTGTTGCCGACGAACGACCAGACGAGTTCGGAGAGGGTTGTGCCCGATTCGTAGAGATCGAGCGTGGCGCGGGCGTTGTTGATGGTGGACTCGATCTTGAGGCGGTTGCGGACGATCGACGCGTCCTGCATGAGGCGTTCGATGTCCTTGTCGTTGAACCGGGCGACCTTCTTGGGGTCGAAGCCCTTGAACAGGCGACGGTAGCCGTCACGCTTGCGGAGGATCGTCTCCCAGCTCAGGCCCGCCTGCGCGCCCTCGAGCGTGAGCATCTCGAAGACGTGGTGCTCGTCGCGATTGGGGACGCCCCATTCCGCGTCGTGGTAAGCGATCTCGATCTCGGATCGGGCCCATTCGCAGCGGCAGAGTGTGGTGTCGGGCATGTGCTGGCTCGCGTATGATGTGGTGTGAGCAAGGAAGACAAGGATATCTCGATCTCGCGGGCCGTGGGGCAGTTCTTCGGGCACCTGTGGGGCGCGAGCACCAAGCCCGTCAGCAAAGACGAGCCGCAGCGCCACGAGGTCAGGCGCGAGACGCAGGAGGCCGAGGGCGAGGTCGACGGCCAAAAGGTCGTCCTGCGCCGGACGACGATCGAGGAAGTCGAGTTCAGAGAGGCTGACGAGCGGCCCTGATCGGGTGCTCAGGCGGCGAGCCCGGTGTGCCCGTAGCCCGCGTCGTGGTCGCGCTCAAGCTCAACGACGGCCCAGCGGACAACGTCACGCAGCGTCACGATCCCGATGCAGTTCTTCTGCGCATCCACGACGGGCAGGCACGAGATGCGGTGATCGAGCATCACCCGCGCGGCCGCACGGAGCGATGTGTTCCTGCGCACCGCGACGAGCTGGCGCGTCATGATCTGGTGGGCACGACGCTTGAGGCAGTTGACGTCCGAGGCACGCTCCTGCATCTTGCCGACGAAGGGCGAGATGTTCTTGAGCAGGTCCCGGTCCGAGATGACCCCGGCGCACTCACCCTGATCGCCGAGCACGACGAGGTGGTGGTACCTCGAGCGTTCGAAGACCTCGCGGATATCGCCCACGGAGTCGTCCATGGACACCGTCTGGACGGGGGTGGTCATGATGTCGGCAACGATGAGGGTGGGCACGGGTCTCTCCTGTGTCTGGAAAGACCATCGGCGCTCTGGGGAGCGACCTAGACTGGTTTATGGGAACCGATGGTCGTGATGGTGGGTCTGTACCGTTTGGGCCGGACGCCCTCTGGGCGCCGTGGCGGATGGCGTACATGGAATCGCTCAACGGAGGCGGCGGTGACGGCGACTCCCCGGATCCCGAGCCCGATAATCGCGTCGATCCCAAGCAGGGCAAGGCGGCGGATTCGAGCGGGAGCTTCCTGCTCGACTACTGGCGCACGCCCGAGGACGACGAAGTCAACCATGTCATCGTCCGCAACGAGCACGGCATGATCCTGCTCAACAAGTATCCGTATACAAACGGGCACCTGCTGATCGCCTTGGGCGACGCCCGCCCGTCGTTGAGCGATTACGAGCCGGCGCAGCGGGCCGAGTTGTGGTTGCTCGTCGAGCGTGCGGTGGCGCTGTGCGAGCGGGCGCTGGAGCCCCAGGGGCTCAACGTGGGCATCAACCAGGGCATCGCGGGCGGGGCGGGGGTGCCGAGTCATCTGCACGTGCACGTGATGCCACGCTGGGTGGGCGATACCAACTTCATCTCGACGGTGGGGGGCGTGCGGGTGATCCCGTCGGCGCTGGAGATGATGTATGAGCGGTATCTCAAAGTCGCGCGGGTCTAGCCCGACGCGTCTGCGCTGGGAGCCGAAGAAGGTCCAGAATCAGACTCCTTTAGCAATGGACTTTGCTTAGTACCCTTCTCGCTCTGAGTGGAACTTCGTTTTTGCGTACGATCCAGGATTTGTGGTACAAACCGTTCGGAGAACCCAGCGACGAATGACCAGAAGAGCAGCTTTGCAACATCACTGCCCGACGACGGGTAGGTGCTTACGAAGAAGTTCTGGATGTCGTCCCTTGTCGGGTACGGCTTCGAGAAATCGGGTATTGAAAACGCCGGGAATAGCGGTCCTTCGACGATACCACCGAGGAACCCGATGTAGAGCACAAGCGCAAACACGCCGCCGTATATCGGGATGAGCAAGATCTGAAACCATGAGCATGAAAGCAGTTCAAGTTCCTCGTTGCCGACTTTCTTGAGTCGCTGCTGGATGCTGACAAAGCCGCCCACAAGTCCGCAACCGAAGCAAGCCCACGAGACCATGAATCGCTCGCCAAAGAGAAAAGTCATTGAAAAGATGCAAACGACGAAGAGAAGTGCGATGCCCGTCATGATGATGAGGCGCCGCGTGATCACAAGCAGCATTTCGGTGCGCTTCTTAGCCAAACCGGATCCCCACTTGAAGCGTTCGCTCCTGCCATTCTCGGCATGAGTTGAGGATACAACATCAATCGGTTTGGATAAGCCTGAAATGCATATTTCCAGGTCTCTAACAACACATGCGCATAGTCAGCTACCCACAACCGGGGTGTTATGACGTCGATCCGCGGAATGCGTGGTTTAAAATTATCGAATGCCCATCTTCTGCGCCAGCAGGAACCCCAGCTCCAGCGACTGCTGGTAGTTTAATCTCGGGTCGCAGAGCGAGACGTAGTTCTTGCCCAGGTCGTCCTCGGTGATGCCGCTACCGCCGCCGATGCACTCGGTGACGTCCTCGCCCGTCAGTTCGAAGTGCACGCCGCCCAGGGTCGTCCCGGCCTGCTTGTGGCAATCGACGGCCTGTTCCAGCTCGCTGAGGATGTCGTCGAAGCTGCGGGTCTTGATGCCTGCGGACGTCGTGATGCCGTTGCCGTGCATCGGGTCGGACATCCAGAGCACGTGTCGCTCCTCGTCCTTGACCTTCTCGAGCAGGCGGGGCAGGTTGTCGGCGATCTTGCCGGCCCCCATGCGGGTGATGAGCACCAGCTTGCCCGGCGTGTTGTGCGGGTTGAGGGCGTCGATGAGGGCGATCAGCTCGCCCGGGTCCATGGTCGGGCCGACCTTGACGCCCACGGGGTTGCGCACGCCGCGGAAGAACTCGATGTGCGCCCCGTCGAGCTGGCGGTTGCGCTCGCCGATCCAGGGCAGGTGCGTGGACAGGTCGTAGTAGCCGTCGCGGCGCGGGACGGTGCGGGTCTGGGCTTCCTCGTAGTAGAGGTTGAGCCCCTCGTGCGAGGTGTAGAAGTCCACGCGGGTGGCCTCCTCGACGCGCTTCTCGCCGAGGTTCTGCATGAAGGCGATGCCGTCGGCGAGGGTGCGGGACATGTTGAGGTACTGCGCCCGGCGCTGGTCGGAGACGCTGGCGTTGTGGAAGAACGAGAGGTCCCAGTATTCGGGGTGGTGCAGGTCGGCGAAGCCGCCGTCGAGCAGCGAGCGGATGAAGTTGAGCGTCATGGCGGCGTGCATGTAGCCCTCGACCATGAGCATGGGGTCGGGGGTGCGCGCATCCTCGCTGAAGTCGATCCGGTTGACGAGGTCGCCGAAGTAGCTCGGGAGGGTGCACGACCGCCCGTCGATCTCCTTGGTCTCGGTTGGCGACGAGCGGGGCTTGGCGTACTGCCCGGCGAAGCGTCCGACGCGGGTCACGGGCATGCGCAGCCCGTGGATCAGCACCAGCGACATCTGGAGGAGGATCTTGAGCTTGTTGGTGATCAGGTCCGAGCGGCACAGCTCGAGCATCTCGGCGCAGTCGCCGCCCTGAAGGATGAAGCGCTCGCCGCGCTGGGCCTGGGCGATCTGCTCGCGGAGCTTCTCGATCTCCCACGAGGTGACGAGCGGCGGGAGCTGTTTCAGGCGTGTGCGCGCGGTTTCCAGGGCGCCGTTGTCCGGGTACTGGAACTGCGTCGCCTGCGCGCCGGGGGTCGAAGACCACGAGCCGGGCGTCCAGGGTGCGGTATCGCGTTCGGGTTGGGCGTTGAGCGGATGATCGGACATGGCGTGGCCTGGAGAAGTGCGGAAAAATGGGTGACACGGCGCGTGGTTCGATTACAATGCCACCCCCCATGATAGAGTGAACCGATGAGTAAACCCCACGACGAGCCGCAAACGAATAGTGAAGGCATCGGCCGATCCGTCGCGCTGCCTGTGCTGGAGTGCGGAGATTCCCGTGCGCCGATGATGGGACGCACCAAACGGGCCCGCTGGCGTGCGGGCGTGCTGATCCTTATTAATGTGCTGATGATCATCCATCTGATCCAGTGGGCGATCATGGGGATGACGGTCTCGCCGGTCGAGCCGTCGGAGTCCATGGAGACCCTCGAGGTGGGCGTGGTGAACGCCGGGGCGATCTTCTTCCTGCTCGCGATCCTCTCCACGCTGTTATTCGGACGCTTCTTCTGCGGCTGGGCCTGCCACGTCGTGGCGTTGCAGGACCTGTGCGCGTGGATGATGACCAAGGTGGGCATCCGCCCCAAGCCCTTCCGCTCGCGCCTGCTGGTCTACTTCCCCATCGGGCTGGGGTTCTACATGTTCCTCTGGCCCAGCTTCAAGCGGATCGTGCTCCAGCCCGCGCTGGAGGCCGCGTCGATCGACTGGCCCTACTGGCTCCGCCCGGTCGAGCCGCTGCACCAGCTCTCCAACGGGCTGATCGTCGATGACTTCTGGGCGACGTTCCCCGCGTGGTACATCGCGGTCCCTTTTCTGCTGATCTGCGGGTTCGCGTGCGTCTACTTCCTTGGCGCGAAGGGCTTCTGCACCTACGGCTGCCCCTACGCCGCGTTCTTCAAGCCCATCGATTATGTCGCGCCGGTCCGCGTTCGGGTCAATGACAACTGCCACCAGTGCGGCTACTGCACCAGCGTCTGCACCTCCAACGTCCGCGTCTCCGAGGAGGTGCGGGACTTCGGCATGGTGGTGGACCCGGGCTGCATGAAGACGCTCGACTGCATCAGCGCCTGCCCTAACGACGCGCTCTCGCTGGGATTCGGGAAGATCGCGCTGGGCGCGAAGCCCAAGGATGATTCAAAGGAAGCACGCAAGGCGGCGCTCAAGAAGCGACGCGGTCGCTACGACCTGGCGCTCTGGGAGGAGCTCCTGGCGGCCGGGCTGATGCTCTGGTTCTTCTACGCGACGCGCGGCATGCTCGACGCGATCCCGATGCTGCTGGCCGGCGGGGTCGCCGCGATCTGCACAATGGTGCTCGTCCTCGCGATCAAGATGATCCACCAGCCCAATGTCCGCCTGTACAAGCTGCAGTTCAAGCAGAAGGGGCGCGTCCGCGGGGTTGGGCTGGTGCTCGCCCTCATGGCGTTGTTCTTCGTGGGCGGGAGCATCTGGTCGGGGAACGCCAAGTTCCTTCGTTGGCGGGGTGACATGCAGTTCAACCAGTCGCTCGTCCCGGGTGATACGCTGGTCCGCCCCGAGTTCGATCCTTCGCCGGCGCAGCGAGATCGTGCCGAGACGGCCGTGGCTGCCTACTCCCGCGCGGATTCGTCCGCGCTGGGTGGCATCGGCTGGAAGCTCAACGCGGAGCACCGCCTGCGCCTGTCCTACTTCCTGAGCATGCTCGATCGCCACGAGGACGCGCTCGCCCAGCTGAGGCTCGTGATCGAGGAGGGTGAGCCGACCGAGGCGCTCGTGCTGCAGGCGGGGCAGGTGCTCATCCGCTCGATGGACGACGCCCGTGGGGAAGTGAACGACGCGGAGCACGAGAACGCGAAGCGACTCGCCATGCTGGACCTGTACGCCAACGCGCTGCAGGCGCACCCGCGTCTGCACGCGATCCGTGCCGAGCTTTCCAAGAGTGTCGCGACGACCGGCGATGCTCAGGGCGCCGAGCTGTACTGGGATATCGAGTGGCAGTCGCAGCGCTACGCGCAGCTGGCCGAGGCGTACGCGGAGGAAGGCAACGAGGCGGACGCCGAGCAGAGCCGGGCAATCAGCGAGCGGCTGGAGGACTTCATCGAGGACTCCAGGACCGATCCTCTGTTTATCCTCTCCCACGCATCGATGCACGCGTTCGTGGGCGAGCAGGCGGAGGCCCTGAGACTCTTCGAGGAGGCGAGCGCGAACGCGCACGAGAGCGATGACGTAGTGGGTGTCTACATCGACATCGGGCGGACGGCGTTGCAGTTCGGGCTCGCGGACTTTGCCCGGGCGCAGGCCCAGCTCGCGATCGAGTCTGACGAGGCGTCCGCGATGACGTGGGTTGCCGCCGCGGAGATCGCGAGCTTCAGCGGGCAGTTCGATATCGGCCGCGAGCGGGTGGCGCACGCGATGACGATGCCCCGCTTCGAGGACCACCCGATGCTCATGGCCCGTGCGGCCAACGCGACGCTGACCCCCGATCAGATCGAGCAGGGGCACGAGCTGCTCCGGCGTGGGGCGGAGGCATCGGAGGACCCGTTTGAGCGGTACACGATCGCCCGGGGCATGGCGGCCGCGGGCAGCGCGCTCGGCTCCCAGCCGATGCTCGACGAGGGGCTCGAGATCATCGAGGGGATCGTTGAGGAGCACCCGGGGATGACGATCATCCAGGCCGACCTGGCGGGCCTCTACGCGCAGCTCGGGCGCTTCGGCGCGGCGCGCACGCACATCGAGGGCGCGGCCCGCGCGAGCGATCGCAACCCGACGCTGGCGCAGCGCGCGGGCGATCTGCTCACCCGCATGGAACTCGAGGACGAGGCGCAGGCGTGGTACGCGGAGGCCCAGCGTCGTCGACAGCTCGAACGCCCCTGATGGCGCTGTAGAGCGCGAAACTTGCGCACAAAAGTGAAATCCCGTACTTCCTGAACAAGTTGTGCGTGTTTCTTGGTTCCCAAAGTTCAGCGTGCGCAGATTGCGCGACGATTGAGAAGCCACGCACCGCCGATGCGGCGCGCCGTGTGTTGCCATCTTGTAGAAGTGGCGGCACAGAACATATCGGTCCTCACGCCGCGCGTGGGAACCCAGCACCACAACTGCCCGGACGATGGGCACACGGAGTTACACACATGGCGACTCGCACCAAGAAACACCCCGCAAAGAAAACCACCGCAAGGAAGACCAGCACCCGCAAGACCGCGGCTCGCAAGACTTCCGCCCGCAAGAGCACCACCCGCAAGCCCGCCGCGAAGAAGACCACGGCACGCAAGACGGCACGCAAGACCACCGCTCGCAAGCCCGCAGCCAAGAAGTCGACCGCGAAGAAGACCGCGACCCGCAAGCCCGCCACAAAGAAGGCTTCGACCCGCAAGGCCACCGCGAAGAAGAGCACGGCTCGCAAGACCACCGCACGCAAGGCGACGACTCGGAAGCCCGCGGCCAAGAAGACCACCGCCAAGAAGACGACCGCTCGTAAGAGCCCCGTCCGCAAGGCCGCAACCAAGAAGGCCACCACGCGTAAGCCCGCCGCTCGCAAGACGGCGACCCGCAAGACCGCGGCAAAGAAGACCACCGCACGCAAAACCACTGCGCGCAAGAGCCCGGTCCGCAAGACCGCTCGCAAGGCCACCACCACCCGCAAGCCGGCCGCGAAGAAGACCGCGGCTCGCAAGCCGGTCGCCAAGAAGAGCACAGCACGCAAGACGACCGCTCGCAAGAGCCCCGTCCGCAAGGCAGCGACCAAGAAGTCCACCACGCGCAAGCCCGCCGCACGCAAAACGGCAACTCGCAAGCCCGTGGCGAAGAAGACTTCGACCCGCAAGACCACCGCACGCAAGAGCCCGGTCCGCAAGGCCGCTCGCAAGACCACGACCCGCAAGCCTGCGGCCCGTAAGACCACCGCGCGGAAGACCACGGCTCGCAAGAGCGTCGCCGGTCGCATCACCCGCAAGCCCGCTGCACGCAAGACCACGACCCGTCGTCGTCGCGCAGCCTGATCGGACCACCACGCCGATCCATCCTCTCATTCTTGTTTGAAACCACGCGCAGCGCCGACCCACCGGGTCGGCGTTGTTCGTTGTCTGGCGACGCATGAGGCGGTTCATTCCCCGATAACACGCGTGCTTCCTCGGGCTGCGGGTGTTATCGCTCTTCCCCGATTGAATAACCCGCACAGGACGGCGCAGAGACTGCCGCGAACAACCACATCTTCTTGTCTTTCAACGACTTGGGCGCATATTCCACGTGTAGCCGCGGCTGAGATGGGCGGCTCGCACATGAGTTCAAGACAGGAGAGAAAGAGATGAAGACTTCAATCGCCATGTTCGCAGTGTGTGTCGCCTCGGGTGTTGCCCTGGCAGATACGGTCCACGCAACCTACACCGGTATCGAGGGCGGCTCCGGGGCCATGCAGCTCCGTGTCGAGGGCGGCACCTACTACGCCGGTCACATGAGCCACACCATCACCTCGGGTGATCGTGCGGGCGAGCAGTTCAACACGTTCTGCATCGATTTCAGCGAGAACGCGTACAGCGGCCGCAACCTCTCCTACGAGATCGTTGATATCGCCGAGGCGCCCAAGCCGGGCACCCCTTACGGGCAGACCATCGCAGGCCAGATCAATGCTGTCGTCGCCAACGCGGTCGAGCTCGGCTGGATCGGTGAGGATCTCCAGGCCGACGAGAACCAGGCAGACTACCTCGGCAAGATGGGTGCGATCCAGGCCGCGATCTGGGAAGCGTTCGGCAGCAACATCGAGGTTGGCAGCCACCGCACCAGCAACTCGCTCGAGCACTACTACAGCATCCTGATGGATGACAACACCTTCGACTCGTCGCTCCGCCTCAACGGGCTCAAGGCGATGGTCTCCGAAGGGCAGCAGGACATGCTCTACGTCGTGCCGCTTCCCCCGGCAGCGCTGGCTGGGCTGGGCATGCTTGGCGGCATCGCGGGCGTCCGCACCATCCGTCGTCGCAAGTAAGCCGCGACTGACACCAATCGTCTCTCCAACTCAACCCACACGCCGGATACCCCCGGCGTGTGGGATTTTTTATGAGATCGCATTACCGCAGCGCTTTCAAAGGCCCGATAATACACTGTCCCAGAATATGGGGGTTTCGGGACCAGGTTGACCTGTTTTGTGTCCATTCTCACGGAATGCTCTGATTTATATTGACTTACCGTCATGATCGACTAATTTTGATGGTGCTGACCGAGAGTGTTTTCCTCGGCTGGATCGTGCGGCCCGTTGGCTCGTACGGAGGGAATCCAAACAGTGTTTCCGGGCAGATGCCTGGGCTAAGAGAGTCGCCATGAAGGCTAAAAATCCAACTACGAAACTACTGGCGCTGCTGAGCCTCGCCTCACTGACAACCGCAACTGCCGCTCAATCGGGCACCCAGGGCATCGCGTTCTCCATGCAGAACTCGATTCTGGAGCAGTTGAATCAGGACGTCGTTGTTCAGATTGAGAGCAACGAGTTCGGGAGTCTGACGCGTTCGATCACGCTTCTGCTCAACAACTCGACCCAGCAGGACCGTTTCAGCTTCGACGGCATCAACGACGCAGGTGGCAGCAACGACTTCGCGAACCGCGGCCGCAACCAGCAGGGCGCGAACGCGAGCGGCTTCGTGACACCCAAGACCGATAACCTCAACGTGGTTCCGCTGCCGCCGGCTGCTCTGGCTGGGTTCGGGCTTCTCGCGGGCTTTGCGGGCATCCGCTACCTTCGCAACGCCAAGAACTAACGACTACATCTGAGATGATCAGTTTGCAAACCCCCGCAGGAGCGGGGGTTTTTCGTGCATGCCCGATAACTGTATGAAGAGGCATATTTTGCGCGTTTTCGTGTGTCGGCTGTTGACCCCCAGACTAGGGGGTTTATCCTAGGGGCCCTTCTCATGTGTTTGAGGGGTGATTTGTTCTGGAAGACAGGAGAGGCACAATGCGGATCAACGCAACACTTTTCGCGATCATCGCGGCATCGGGCGTGGCGAACGCGGCGTCGGTGGACATGGATTACATCGGCGTGGCGGGCGGCACGAGCGCTGCGACGGCTCGTATCGGTTCGAGCACCTACTACGCGGGTCACATGAACCACACCATCACCAGCGGCGACCGCTCCGGTGAGACGTTCTACACGTTCTGCATCGAGATCGGCGAGTTCGCTGATCACGGCTCGGCAACGTACGAGATCATCGACCTCGCGGACGCGCCCAACCCGGGCACCCCGTACGGACAGACTGTCGCTGACGCGGTGAGCGCGGTCGTTGCCAACGCATTCGCGATGGGCTGGATCGATGCGAACCTGCAGGCCAACGCCGCGCAGGCAGACTACCTCGCGAAGATGGGCGCCGTCCAGGCGGCGATCTGGGAAGCCCTGGGTCACGACTTCCAGGTCAACAGCTCTGGCACCAGCAGCGCGCTGCGTGCCCAGTACAACCTGCTCACCAATGAGAGCTCGTTCGACAGCTCGCTGCGCATGGCCGGGCTGCGTGCGGCGGTTGCCGACGGTCAGCAGGACCAGCTCTGGATCGTTCCGCTCCCCAGCTCCGCGCTCGCGGGCCTGGGCCTTCTCGGCGGTATCGCCGGCGTCCGCACGCTGCGTCGTCGCTGATCCGAGCCGATTGATTTGCTTCGAATCAAACGCCCCGGTCACCCCGGGGCGTTTTTCATGCACGCTCGCTATCCGCTTTGGCGTCGCGGATGATCTGGTCGTAGTCCTCGCCCTCGATGAAGCGGTCGTTGATCTCGAGGAATCGCGTCTCGAAGCAGCGCGTGCAGTTGCCCAGACAGCCGAGGCACTCGTGCCCGGCGGCGATCAGCGCGTTGCGCTCCGCGAGCGTGCGTGGGTTGTTCACGCAGAAGCGGACGTTGGGATTGCTCGGCTCATCGGGCATATGGGAGCATACACAACCGCGACGGTACGATCACCTTGTTGGCTTAATCCCCAGCATCATCGCTTCGAGTCGCTCCAGGCGGTCGCGAAGCTCGTCGTTCTCTGCTCGGAGCGATTGGATCTGGGCGTCCTTCTCGGCGCGGAGTTCCTGGATCGCGTCCACGACCATGGCCTCGTATCCGATCGGGTTGAGGTACAGGTAGCCGTCGCTCCCCTGCTCGACCCACTGCGGGATGACCTGCTGGACCTCCTGCGCGATGAAACCGGGGATGGTGCCGTCCACGTAGGAGAAATGATCCGGGTTGTTGTAGTTGAAGGTGACGGGGCGGAGGGCGTCGAGGGTGTCGAGCGAGCCGCCCATGGTGTGGATGTTCTCCTTGAGGCGGGCGTCGGAGAAGACGGACCAGAGCCCGCCGCCGGGCTTGCCGGCATCGCCGTAGCAGTTGAGGGTGTAGGTGAAGGCCTTGGCACCACCGATGGTTGCGACGCTTGATACGATGATGTCGTTGCTGACCGTAAGGTCGTCGGCGATGGTGACGTCGTTGCCGGTGAACGTCGCGCCCTCGATGAACACGCTCGTGCCCGCATCGATATCGACGATCCCTGTCGAGTTGATATCCACGACCGTATCGCTGGAGATATCGATCTCGTTCGCGGCGTCGAGGTTCAGATTGATGCCCGCATTGAGATCGATTGATGACGCGGCCTCGATGAACGCGTTGCGATCCGCGAAGACAAAGAAGTCCATCGGGCGGAAGGTAAAGTCGAAATCGTTGTTGAACGTGAAGTTGCTGTCCGCGATGAACTGGCGCGTCGAGAGCATGAGTGATGGGCCGACCCCGATCTCCGCGATCAGCAGCCCGTGATCTGATTCATCGCCGACTTCGACATGGATCGAGGTCTGGGGGGTGGGGGTGCCGACGCCGAGCCACTGGGACATGTAGACATTTGAGTTCGCAACGGATGTGTTGTTCGCGCCCAGTGAGAGCCCGCCGTTGGCGTTGATGCGGAAGCGGGTCTGGCCGTCCTGCTGGACACGCAGCGCAGACTGGCCGGGGGCGGTGTTGATGTGGAGGCGGTCGGAGGGGCTGTTCTCGCCGATGCCCACGGAGCCGTCGTCGGTGGTGTTGCCGAGGATGATGTCGCCGCCGTCCGCGTTGATGTTCAGGTCGGACGGGTTCCCGAACGCGCGGGCCGCGATCTCGTTGTCGTCCAAGATCATGCGAGATGAGTTCGGCCCGATGGTGATGTACCCGCCCGAGCCCCCGTTCACGTCGGTGCCGTTCCAGACGTGGAGCGGGGAGGCGGCAGCGTTGGTCGAGCCGACGCTGAGATCCGAGACGGGCACGGACACGTCACCTGTGCCGGCGGCGTTGAACTGGACCCGGCCCGCAGAGACCCTGGAAAGCGAATCCGCGTTGGACTGGATCATGCTCGGGACGATCGCGTTTGAAGGGATCGAGAACGCGGTCCCGCTGAGCGAGAGCCCCGTGCCCGCGACATAGGTCGTGTCATTGTCGACATCGTCGGCAAAGCCAGCGGGGATGTCGTTGAGTCCGAGCCAGCTGGTCGTGCCGGGCGGGCCGACAGGGCCCTGTGGCCCTTCGGGCCCGGTTGGTCCCGGATCACCCTGCGGGCCTTGGGGCCCAGTGTCGCCCTGGGGGCCTTGCGGGCCCTGGTCACCCTGAATCCCCTGTGGTCCCTGCGGCCCTTCGTTGCCCTCCAGCGCGAACTGTGCCACGGGGGCGCTGGCGACGGACGTGTTGGGCGAGAGAATGGTGTAGGCGCCGCCGCTCATGACCGAGCGCACGCCGATCTCGAGGAAGCGGGCTGAGCCGTCGAAGGCGCTGGGGCCGTAGTCGAGGTTGAGCATGAACATGCCCTCGACGACGTCGGCCATCATCAGCTGTGTCGTGCCGACCTGCGCGCCCGAGCCGTCGAGCAGGCGGACCTGGAACTCGTACATCCCGTCGGCCGGGCTCCCGGCGTCGGAGAGTTGCCCCTGGTAGGTGAAGGTGGTCGCGGACTGCGCGGCGGCGGGCGAGGCGAGCGCACAGGCGGCGGCCGCGGCAACGATGGCGGCGAAGGTCTTGAAGTTCACAGGTTATCCCCTCTCACGAGATCAACGCATCTCAGCGTGCGTCTGCACCCCATTATGGGGAATTCCGCCTGCGAGACAAGGGAAACCCGGGGAGTCGGCTCAGGAGTCGGTCGGCTCCCAGCGGTCGATGAAGGCGACCAGATCGCCCAGGACGCGGGACAGCTCGGCACCACGCTGCGTGAGTGTGTACTCCACGCGGGGCGGGACCTCGGGGAAGACCTCACGCTCGATGAGCCCGAACGATTCGAGCTTCTTGAGCCGGTCGGTGAGGACCTTGGCGCTCAGGCCCGGGAGCGTGCGCTGCAGCTCGCTGGGGCGGGCAGCGTCGTTGCCCATGGCGTTGACGATCGCGAGCGTCCACTTGCACTTGAGCACGTCCGTGACGCGGTGGAAGGCCTCCGTCTGGTCGTAGCCGGAGGCGGCGTCGGTGGGTCGCTCGTCGGGGTTGGTGGGGTCTGCGCTCATAAACGATGGTGACCACTTTGTGCGTATGGCACTTTGTTTCGCGTGCAAATAGAGGCGGGGTGTCCCGTGATCATACCCGCGAGCACGCACAAGGCGTGCGCACACAAGCACGAACCGAAGGAGACACCATGCACGCACGAACACACTTCACACTCGCCCTGACGCTCGGCGCCCTGCTGCCGATGCAGGCCTGCGCCGCAACGCAGCAGGCGGGCACGGCCGAGCCGGAGATCCCGGGTTATACCATAGGCGAACGGACTGTCCGCAAAGCACCGATCACGCTGGGCGAGCTGAAGGAGATCCAGAAGACATTGCTGATGAGCGACGAGGACATCCGGTATCTGCGGATGTCGCGTGACGTGCTTGAGCCGCACGTCGAGGAGCTCGTCGGCGTGTGGTACGGGTTCGTGGGCTCCAACCCGCACCTGCTCAAGTACTTCTCCAGCGCCGCGGGCGAGCCCGACGCGGAATACCTCGCGCGAGTGCGGGCCCGCTTCGAGCGCTGGGTGCTGGACACCGCCGAGGCGGAGTATGACCAGGAGTGGCTCGACTACCAGTTCGAGATCGGGCGGCGTCATCACCGCGTGGGCAAGAACGCCACGGACAACGCGGACGCGATCGATCACATCCACTTCCGCCACCTACCGGCGCTGACGATCCCGGTGACCACGACCCTGCGCCCGTTCCTGGAGCGTGGCGGGCACAGCGCGGCGGAAGTCGACAAGATGCACGCCGCGTGGGTCAAGAGCGTGCTGCTGCAGTCGATCCTGTGGAGCTACCCCTATGTCAACGACGGCGATTTCTGAGCCGTGAACCCGAGAGTCTCATTGAAAGGAGATACACCATGAAGAACGCAACCTTTTACCACGCCGGCTGCCCCGTGTGCGTGTCGGCGGAGGAAACCATCACCACGGTCATCGACCAAGGTCGCTACGACGTGGAGATTGTGCACCTGGGCGAGGCGCGCGAGCGGATCGCGGAGGCGGAGTCGAAGGGTGTGATTTCAGTCCCGGCACTTGTGATTGATGGGCGGACGCTGCACATCAACTTCGGGGCGTCGATGGATGATGTGAAGGGCTGAGCCCGCAAGAGTATCAGGCGATGGCCCGGCGCGTGTGCGCCGGGTTGTTGCTGCGCACAGGACGCACCTTGTGTTCATAACAGTGATCTCTACCCCGCTCGCTGAAACCCAAACTTGTGCTTTGGTATGTGAAACTCGCCACCCAAATGGGTGGATGGGTCTCGTGCAGCACCCTATATGAGTCATTTTGAAATGAAAAGAATATCATTTCTGATTCATCTCGACCAATTCCATAAGGGATTTTCCCTAGATTGTTCTAGCATGCATGTCTCGTATGTTTTTTTTCATTTTTTCCGGTAATGCGGCTGAACGCTGCACTTGTAGAGGGAACGACAATGTCACGTAGAAATGGAATGGCCGTGCTTTGCGCGGTTGTGGCGAGCGTATCGATCGTCCAAGCGGACTCGATTGATCTTGAGTACACCGGTATCAGCGGAGGGATCGGGGTCACGGTGACCCCCGGGGGCACTTTCTCCGCGGGACACATGAACCACACGATCTACAACGGTGCAAACCCGACTGGATCGTTCCAGACTTTCTGTATTGAGCTGGGCGAAAACGCGAACAACGGCGTTTCGACGTACCAGATCGTGGACCTGACGAGTGCGCCGGACCCGGATCTGGGCGGCTCGACCTACACGCAGGCGCAGGCCGACGCGGTCATTGACGTCATCTCGAATGCGGTCTCGCTGGGCTGGATCGACATCAACCTGCAGAACGCGGGCGGCACCAGCGCTCAGATCTCGGCGATCCAGGCGTCTATCTGGGGCGCGTTGTTCGGCAGCGCATCCTCATCAGATACGGATGTGCAATCCGCGATCGGCACGCTCGGTGCTCAGTCGCTCGACTCGGGAACACGGACCCTCATGGCCAATCGGCTGCGTGCGATCGTCGCGCAGGGCGAGCAGGACATGCTCTACGTGGTCCCGCTGCCGGCGTCGGTGTGGGCAGGATTGGGCATGCTTGGCATGTGCGCTGGCCTGCGTTCATACCGTCGGCGGTGAGTTTCAACCAATGCATTCATACTCAAGACCCTCGCCCTTTGGCGAGGGTTTTTCGTTGCAGGGCACCATGGTTGACGCCCGTGCCGCAGACCCGCTCCGCTCGTTTCTGAATCACCCGATCGATCGGCGGAAACACCGGATCACGCCCGCGTCCTCGAAGCCGAGCGCCTGGTGCGCGTTGATCGAGCCCGTGTTGTCCGGGCGTGCGTCGGAGGCGGCTTCCGTGCACCCGTGCTCGCGTCCCCACGCGAAGGCTGCGTCCATCAACGCTCGCCCGACGCCTTTGCCCTGATGGGCCAGATCGACATACCAGCCCTCGATGTAGAGCACGGGCGAGGTCATGCACTCCTCGGCGGACGAGCGGATCGTGAGTTCGATGAATCCGATCGGGGTGTCGTCGTCGAACGCGAGGAGGCATTGGAAGGGCTGTGACTTGAGCGTGTTGTCTCGTGCGATCTGACGGACTTCTTCGTCGAGGAGGGCGGGGTCTTCGTCGTCGAAGAGCCGGGCGCGCATGGTGAGCCAGGCGGGGAGGGAGTCGGGTTGATATGGGCGGATGCGGATGGGCATATGGGGAGTGTAGTTGCGATCGAATCAATCATTGCGGGAAGAAATGCAACCCTTTATTCTGGAATCGCCCCGGAGGGGCGGCGGGCTGTAGTCACGGGTGGAGTGTCGGCGTCTTCGGCGACGCGCAGCCCGTGGTAAGGTATAAGCAAAGAAATATCCAACCGTCCCTGAGGGACGGAGGGGATCTTCCTCTGCCCCGTTGGGGCAGTTGACAATACATTACACACCCTTCCACGGGCACGCTCTGCGTGCCCGTGGCTACAGCCCTTGGCCCCTTCGGGGCCGGAACTACTCGTGGATACATTCGATCATCGTTCGAGCCGTGGGAATGCTAATGAGGAAGGCAGTTCTGTGGATTCAGCAAGCAAGGCTTGCGGTGTTCTTTGTGTTGCGATACGCTTTTATCGCCCCGGAGGGGCGCTGGGTTGTAGCCACGGGTGGAGTATCGCCGTCTTCGGCGATGCGCAACCCGTGGGCACATGTCGATCATGAACACACGCCCGTCCCGGAGGGACGGAGGAACGCATGCCCGGCACATACACCCAGATCCTGCTGCACATCGTGTTCTCAACGAAACACCGCGAGCCGCTGATTACCGACGCGATCCGCGAACGCCTCTACGGGTACATCGGCGGAATCGTTCGCGCTGAGCAAGGCGCTCTGCATGCGATAGGCGGCGTCGATGATCATGTGCACCTGCTTGTACGTTGGCGGGCCGACGCGGCGATCTCGGATCTCATGCGCACGCTCAAGTCACGGTCGACCAAGTGGGTGAAGTCTGAACTTGGGTGCGAGGGATTTGCATGGCAGGAAGGATACGCGGCGTTCTCGGTGAGCAAATCGCAAGCAGATGTGGTCCGCGGGTACATCGCGAAGCAGGCGGAGCATCATCGAGAAGTTGGGTTTCGGGAGGAGTTGGTGAGACTCCTTGATGCGCACGGGGTGGACTTTGATGCGAGGTGGATCGATGAGTGATATGCGCCCCTCTGCCCCGATGGGGCAGTATGTGATGAACAGATCATCGTTCCACGGGCACGCGTTGCGTGCCCGTGGCTACAGCCCTTGACCCCTTCGGGGTCATATCCAGAGCTCAAGGCTCGACTTCAATCGGCTTAGAACCTGTCATCTCACGATCTGGCAATGTCAGGTCGTACCCGGTTCGCACTCCGTTGTGGATCTCGACTTCTCGATCAGGATACCCATCAATCGGCACATCAAGGATCAGCCGTTGCATGAGTGAGGTATCTATGTGACGGTCAGCGGCTTCTACACTGCCATAGTCCGTCACCATCAACTCCCATTCCTCACCTTCATCACGCGTCCACATCCACACGAACGATGAGTCCGGCGGAGCAACCACGATCAGATCGACACCAAAGAATCGATCCTGGATGGACATGACTGGGTCGCGCCCATCATGTTGAATGTGGTGCCACCACCCGTCGTCATTGTTCTCATAAGTCGCGTACAGGCGAGAGCCCTGCAAACGCCGATCTTCCCGAATCATGCTCACCGCGAGTACAAGCATACCTATCAGTGCGAGCACCACCAGATGCAGGAGCACCACATACAGCCACAGAATGGTTCGCTTGGTACTCACATCCGCGCCTCAGGATTGTCACGGTGCGTCTTAAACCACTCAATCGTCCGCTTGAGCCCTTCCTCGAAACCGACCTTCGCTTCCCAATCCATCAGCTCCTTCGCGCGTGACACATCCAAACACCTCCGCGGCTGACCGTCGGGCTTGGTGCTGTCCCAGCGGATCTTCTGCTCGATCGTGTCCTCGCTCGCGAAGCCGGTGAGCTTGGCGATCAGGTGCACGAGATCGCGGATCGTGATCTCCATGTTGGTGCCCAGGTTGATGGGCGTGGGGTCGTCCATCTTTTCGGCGGCGGTCAGGATCCCGTCGGCGCAGTCCTCGATGAACAGGAACTCGCGGCTGGCGCTACCGGTGCCCCAGACCTCGAGGAAGTCGTCGCCGCGGTCCATGGCTTCGATGCACTTGCGGATGAGCGCGGGGATGACGTGGGATGAGTGGAGGTTGAAGTTATCCCACGGGCCGTAGAGGTTCACGGGGAGGACATAGGTGGACTTCATGTCGTACTGGAGCTTGTAGGCGTCGAGCATCTGCCACGCGGCTTTCTTCGCGACGCCGTAGGGCGCGTTGGTGACCTCGGGGTAGCCGTTCCAGAGGTCGTCCTCCTTGAACGGCACGGGCGTGAGGTTCGGGTACGCGCAGATCGTCCCGGTCTGCACGAACTTGCCGCCGCGCTCGATGAGCCCGTCGACGCGTGCCTGCTCGATCAGGTGCAGCGCCATGGCCATGTTCGCGTAGAAGTAGCGTCCCGGGTTCTTCATGTTGGCGCCGATGCCGCCGACCTCTGCTGCGAGGTGGACGATGAGAGTCGCCTTGTCGGATCCGAACGCGTCGTTGTAGAGCGACACGACGGCGTCCTTCTCGGTCAGGTCGTACTGGGCCGAGCGTGGGATGACGATCTGGTTGTCCGAGACGCCGCGTGCGTGGAGGCCCTCGACGATGTGGCGGCCGAGGAACCCGGAGCCGCCGGTGATGATGATGCGTTGATCGGACCAGTTGAATGACATGCGGTGAGCCTCTCTCATGAAAGTAGTGCGGTGGACACGATCATAGTTCGGTAGAATCGCGTATATCCCCCGAGCCCCCGACCGGACCCACGCATGCCACGACGATCGAAACAACCCGTGCGACAGGATTTCAAGCCCGGGCCGATCGGCTGGGCCCGTCGGCGTGTGCTCCCGCACCTGGCGCGCCTGTTCGCGCTGATCGGGATTCTCCTGCTCGGCGCCTGGATCACGGGGCGCGTGCTGACCGACGAGCACCACTGGTCGCAGTATCTCTACTGGTCGCCGCCGATCCTGATGGTCGGCGGGGCGTGGGTGATGCTGATGCTCTCGTGGGTCTTCGCGAAGCTCGCGCGGCGTCTGGGCGGGCTGGTGCTCCGCCCGGTGCTGCTGCTGCTCGCGATCGGGTGTTCGTTTTACGTCGTGTTCGGCGTGTGGCGCATGCAGCGCGTCATCACGGCGAGCGAGGCCAAGGACACGGGCGCGATCAGGGTGCTGCACTGGAACCACGGCGGCAAATCGATCGATGCGGAGCGGTGGGGTACGCGGATCCGCGAGCTGGAAACGGACATCGTGCTGATCGCCAACGCGGAGTGGGGAGAGCCACGACAGGCCCTGCTCGATCAGTTCACCGCGTACGCGCCCGACGAGCGGGTGCGGTGGGTGAACTACTCCTACCGCGTGCACGCCGACCCAGCGCATTTTCGCCTTGAGGGTGGTGCCCTGATCGCCTCGCGTTATCCGATGACCCGGACCGGCATGGTGGAGTTTGGATCGAAAGACCGGACGCAGGTGATGAGCCATTCCAGCTCCGGACTGGGCTGGGTGCTGTTTGCCGAGTTCGACCTCTACCCCGAGCGCCTGGACGATGACCCCCTCGTCGTCTGGTTCGTTGACCTGCCCAGCAACCCCGCGGTCTGGAAGATGGACGCGATGCGCTCGGCACGCGCGGCGATCGATGGCTGGGACGGCTCGGGCTGGGAGATGGGACGCCACGTGTGGGAGCAGTATCAGAATGAGGGCGCATCGTTCCCGAACCCGGATCTCATCATCGGGGATTTCAACACGCCGCGCGGGTCGGCCTCTCTCCGAACACTGGCACCGGACTTCGATGATGCGTTCGAGCAGGCGGGCCACGGGCGAGCCCGCTCGTTCAGGGTTTCGGGCGCGACCGTGTGGGAGCGCCTGTTCAACACCCTGATGGAGATGCACATCGACCTCACGCTTGTTGCGCCGGAGCACCGGGTGAGCTCGTATATGCTGCTGGGGTCCGAAGAGACCCACCATAAGGCCCAAATCGCGGATATCGTGATCGAATCTCGCTGAATCTCCTGTACACTCGTGCCCTGTCGATTTGCACTGAGAGGAGAAATTGGCGATGAAACGAGCATCCATATTGTGTATCGCGATCGCGGCGCTTTCCGCGCCAGCGGTCGCGCAGCATGCGCAGGACGCGGAACGCGTGTTCGAGGTCCAGTCCGGCCTGGTCACCGTGAACGACGGCACCTTCAACTATCAGGGTTTTCTTGAAGTCGACGGCCAGGCGGCCAACGGGATGTACTCGTTCCGCTTCGAGGCGTTTGATGACCCGAACGGTTTCGACATCGCGCACGAGCTGTATTTCACCTCCGAGCTCGTGCAGGTCGTCGACGGCCTGTTCGATCTCGACGTGCAGATGGGCGGGACCCCATCGGAAGCCCGCCGGTTCTGGCGCGAGATCGGCAACCAGGAGATGTACTTCGAGATCGGGGTCAGCGAAGTCGAGGGCGGGCCGTACACCACGCTGGGAACGCTGAGCAAGCTCGGCTGGAGCGCTCGTGCACAGTACGCTGGGATCGCGGAGTCGCTGCGCTTCCCGTACATCGAGACGTATACAAACCCAGACGGAACTCCCATCACGATGATCTCACTCACCAGTTTCTTCGGTGGAACAGTTCTCGAGATGAACGCCGTCCGGGACACAGAGGAACCAAACCTGGTTCTTCATGGGCCATCGACATACGGGATTGACTTCGGCACCGACAACGGAGCGATGCGGGTCGATACTGACGAGCCCGTCGGCATCACGAGCTTCGCGCGCGACTTCGCGATCGCGGGTTTCCTCTTCGATGAGACAACGTCGAATGGGGCGGCGGTCATCGCGCAGGTTCGCTCACCAGCGGGCCCCGGGAACTCTGCGCTCTACGCGTATAACTGGCACAACAACAATGACGTCTTCCTCGCAACGGACGATCACGCCGCGGTGTTCGGGGGCGATGTCTTCGCGGAGGGCAACCTGAGGGTTTCCGGCGAGCCGGTACGCGACTTTGCGGCCGATGCGCCCTCTCCCATCGGCCCCATCGCGTACGGGTTTGTAAGCAGCAATGGGGCGACCTCCGGGGCAACCGCGAATATGAGCTCTGTTTGGGATGCGCCCAATGAACGCTATGTGATCAGCGTGGACAACGAGAACATCACGCTTGGCCCATACACCTCGGTCGTCACGGTTGTCGATTCGTTCGAACCCAGGGTTGCCACGACAAACACTGTTTTGGGCAACCTGATCGTCAGGATCTGGGATCTGAACTCGGGCAACATCGCCGTGCAGGACAACTTTCAGGTCGTCATTTACAAAGCGAACCCGAACGCATTCCTCCGTTCCGGGGCTCCCGGCGGGGTCGACGCGGATAAGTACTACGAGCAGACCGGCTCCTCGCCGGTACTCGGGGGTGTCACCACCGAGCCTGAGCCCAGCCCACAGGTCAAGGAACTGACAGAGCGTGAATGAGGCACAGAGATACGAAAATGCCCCGCGATGATCGCGGGGCTTTTCATTGCAAGTGTCTTGTCCGGCTTACTGGTCGTGCCCGGAGAACTCGGGGAGCACGTGCCCGGCGTCCTTGAGGGTCTTCTCGCGCGACGCGAGCTCGATGTCGTGATCGACCATCATCGCGGCGAGCTCCTCGACGCTCGTCTCGGGTTCCCACCCGAGCTTTTCCTTCGCCTTCGCCGGGTCGCCGAGGAGCAGGTCGACCTCCGCGGGGCGCAGGTAGCGCGGATCGAACTCGACGTGGTCCTCGAAGTTCAGGCCCGCGTGGTTGAAGGCCATCTCCGCGAACTCACGCACGGAGATCGTGCGTCCGGTCGCGACGACATAATCGTCCGCCTCATCCTGCTGGAGCATCATCCACATCATCTTGACGTAGTCGCCGGCGTAGCCCCAGTCGCGCTTCGAGTCGAGGTTGCCCAGGAACACCTTGTCCTGCAGGCCCATCTTGATGCGCCCGACGGCGCGGGTGATCTTGCGGGTCACGAAGGTCTCGCCGCGGCGCGGGGACTCGTGGTTGAACAGGATGCCGCACGACGCGTGCATCCCGTACGACTCGCGGTAGTTGACCGTGATCCAGTGCCCCGCCAGCTTGGCGACGGCGTAAGGCGAGCGCGGGTAGAAGGGGGTGGTCTCGGTCTGCGGGGTCTCGACGACCTTGCCGTACATCTCGGAGGAGGACGCCTGGTAGTAGCGAACCTGCTGGCCCGATTTGTCCTGGAAGTCGCGGATGGCTTCGAGCAGCTTGTATGCGCCCATCGCGACGGTCTCGGCCGTGTAGATCGGCATATCGAACGACACGCGGACGTGCGACTGGGCGCCGAGGTTGTAGACCTCGTGGGGCTTCACGTGCTCGACGATCTTGCTGATGTTGTTGGCATCGCACAGGTCCCCGTAGTGCAGCTTGAGCTTCGGGTCGGGGTTGTGGGGGTCCTGGTAGATGTGATCGATGCGTTCGGTGTTGAACGAGGAGGCGCGGCGGATGATGCCGTGGACCTCGTAGCCCTTCTCAAGGAGGAACTCCGCGAGGTAGGAACCGTCCTGCCCTGTGATGCCGGTGATGAGTGCGCGTTTGTCGCTCATGTGCGTGTGTCTCCCGCTGCTGCGGCTTATGTCGTGTTCAGGTCCTGATAACCAGCGTGGGACATTGCGACCCCGGGCATCGGATGATTGTTGATGCATCGGCCCGGAAAGGCAGGGTATTGATCGACAATTCCCTCCCGGCCCAAAGAAGCGAGACCGACGCGGGGAATCTGTACGATCACACGCCCCGGGGGTTCAGATATCCTGATCAATCGCGTCCACTTGCGCCCGGGTCTCAAAGGGGTTTTCGATGGGCTTGTAGGGCTTGGCCTGGATCAGGCTCGAGAGCGTGAGCGCCGCGAGCATCCCGCAGAGCCCGAGTGCCCCGATCATGACCCGGACACGCGAGGCTCGGAACAGATCCGAGCGTGCGAGGATCAGGGCGATCATCATCAGCAGCATCGGCTCGTGATAGCGCTGCCAGCTCTCAAGGTTGGCGCTCTGCGCGAGCGTGAAGGCGATCAGCGTTCCCGCCCAGACCCATGCATCACGGCGCGGGACAAGGCTCAGCCAGATCGGGAGCACCGCTGCCCCAGCGATCACCCCGATCACATATACCGGTGAGCGGTCGGCGATGCTCCCTGTGAGCCGGACCAGATTCCACCAGCCGCCGAAGCGCCCGGCCTCGACCGAGTATGAAGACGCGGGCAGCAGCGCGAGCAGGATGCCGATACCAAGACTCAGCAGGACCCATCGCCACTGATGCGCCCACAGCGCCCTGAGTCGGGGCAGCAGGGCCGGCAGGAAGAACACGCTGAGGATCGTGAGCTGGAGGAGGATGAACCCGGGGGTCGCGGGGTTCGGCCCCTGGTGCTGCCCCTGGAACATCGGAGGCACCAGCCCGCCCCACATCAGCAGGAACCACGCGAGCAGGCCGAACGCGGGGATTGTGCACGCGATCGCGATGAACGCGCGCCCACAGCGGGCGAGCCCATCTTGGAAGAATGCCCGAAGCGTGGCGGGTCCGGGCGTGTCGCCTCCGAGCCATGCCGCAAGCCAGACCGTGGCGGCGACCCAGATGTGGATCTGACGCACGAACACCAGGGCCGTGAGCAGCACCCCCGAGGCGAGCCAGCAGGGCCAACCCGCGGGCGTTCTCAGCGCGAGCAGCAGGATCGAGAGCACGAAGAACCAGCCCGCGTTATCCGGCAGCAGCCAGACACCGGGGTAGAGCGTGTACATCGACACGATCAGCGGCAAACAGACGAGCGTGGCGGCGCGCCCCAGGGTTCTGCTCGTGTACCAGCAGAGCAGCCCAAAGAATGCCAGCGTCCAGCCCATCGCGACGAGCTGGGTTCCCATGTGATCCAGGCCGGCGTGGACCAGCGGCGCGAGCAGCAGGTGATAGCCCGGTGTCGTCGCGGACGGGTAGTTGCTCACATCCGGGCTGGGCCACTCGATCGCGAACTTCTGGATGGCGATCCAGTGATAGTTGTAGTCGTCCGCGGCGGCCCGCCCGTTAACGTTTTTGCTCAGGATCAGCGGAAGCGTGCAGAGCAGCGTGAGGGCGAGCGTCAGGAGAAGCGCCTGGATCCGGTGGGAGACCGGCAGGTCCGGCATGCTCGCCTGTGCGGGATGGGTCGTCGGACTGCGCATCGGGATGCACACCCTATCGGCACGGGGCGGCGTTGAGACGCCGGAATGACGGAATTCTGACCTGTTCTGTGCCGAGTTGGGCTGAACTCTTGTGGCTCTTATATCGTTGTGTCGATGCAGGGGACACGATGAGCGACACAGGATCAGCCCAACCCGAGCCAGTTCAACCCGTTGGCCACTTCGGTGAGGTGGCGCGCGGGCTGATCAGGCTCATGCGTCTGCATCAGTGGTCCAAGGGCGTGTTCGTTCTTATCGGACCCCTGTTCGCGCTCGCCGATGGAAAGTTGCAGGACATGCCCCGCGCAGAGCTTGCGCTCGCGATCGGCATGACCTTCATCGGCTTTGGGCTCGCGGCTTCGGGGTGCTACATCTTCAACGACATCGCGGATGTGGAGCGTGATAAAGCCCATCCGCGCAAGTGCAAGCGTCCGTTGGCCTCGGGGCAGGTGCCCATCGGGATCGCGCGGATCTTCGGGATCTGCATCCTTGTGGCCTCGCTCGCGAGTGTGCTGGGAGTGCCCGAGGAACTGCGGGTCTGGGTCCTGGGGCTGCTGATCCTGTACATCATCAACGTGATGCTGTATTCGGGCGGGCTCAAGCACATCGTGATTGTGGACGTGCTCTGCTTGTCCTCGGGGTTCGTCATCCGTGTGCTGGGCGGGTGTGCCGCCCTCGGGATCACGCCATCGACGTGGCTGCTCAATGCGACGCTGTTTTTGAGTATGTTCCTGGCATTCGGCAAGCGTCTGGGTGAGCGGCGTCACCTGGGTGGTGACGAAGCCGCGAAAGCCGCCCGCGACGTTCAGCAGCACTACACGGATCAGATGCTGCGGATGTTCGTGGTGGTGACAGGTGTTGCAACCCTTTTGACATACACGAGTTATGTACAGAGCCGCCACGACGACTTTGTCTACAACTTCGTTTCTAGACAGGGCAGTACAGATGAGGCGTTCGGGTTCAATCTGATGTGGATCACGGTCGCGCCTGCGACGCTGGCGCTGCTGCGAACGATCACGCTGCTGATGCGTGGACGTTACGACGATCCGACGGAGCTGGCATTGCGCGACAACATGGTGCGGCTTGCGGGGCTGGTTTTTGTTGCGTCCACGGTCGTCGTGCTCTGGATTCACCTGAAACCCGCGTGATTTCGGGGTTTTCTTGAATCTTTTTGGGTCTGGTGTGGTAATTCTTGCTCGTTGGGCGTGCGCATGTCTTGCGCTCCGCCCGGTCCCGTTCTCTTCCCCCGCATCGGGGTGCGACGATAGGGACCCCGATCACATGGTGGACTGGCCTCATGACGCGTGTGCGGCCTGTCATTGAAAGTAGCCCGTTCGGGCGTTCTGAAAACGGAGTATGTGCAGATGAACAGGGATAAGAAACAGCGAGTACCCGCACGGACGATCGCGGGCATCGCGAGTGCCGTGGTGGGGATGACGGCGTTGAGTGCGGGCAGCGCGATGGCGCAGACGGGTTACCAGGAGCCGGATTCATCGACTCCCGCGCCCGAGGAGAGCATCGACCTTGCGCAGCTTGCCGCGATGGCGGGCCGTGGGGGCGGCGCACCGAGCGGTCGCAGCGACGACGGGCTCAGGTCCTGGAAGGATGTCTCCCAGGGGTTCGAGAAGGTGGTCTCGACCGCCGACGGAAGCTCGTTCTACAACCTGTACATCAATAAGAAGGAAAACAAGATCCTCGCGGAGCTCCCGCGTGGGTACGACAAGCAGAACCACTTCTTCGCGATGACCGTCGCGGGTGGCGAGGTGTTCGCTGGTCTTCAGTCCGGCGATCTGTACACGAAGTGGAAGCGGATCGGCAACCGCCTGGCGCTGATCCAGCCGCAGATCGCGGTCCGCTCGACCGGTGATCAGGAATCGAAGGACTCGCTGGAGACGGTCTTCACGGATCGTGTCCTGCTGGACGTCCCGATCCTGGCGACGGGCCCGACCGGGCAGCCGGTGGTTGACCTCAACGGTCTGCTGGTGAACAAGGCGACGAGCTTCTTCGGCGGCTCGGCGCGTGGGCTGAACCCCAACCTGACCACGGTCGCGTCGGTCAAGGCGTTCCCGAGGAACGTCGAGATCCGCTACGAGGGCCCGGTCGCGGGCGGCACGATCAAGGAGTTCCACTACTCGATCTCGCTGATCACCGGCTCGCGCGGGTTCAAGCCGCGCCAGGCCGACCAGCGTCTCGGTTACTTCGTCACGACGTACACCGACCTTGGCAAGTACGACAGCGACGAGAAGTCGCAGCGCTTCATCAACCGCTGGCACATCGAGAAGGCGGACCCGCGTCTCTCGCTCAGCCCGCCCAAGGAGCCGATCGTCTACTACGTCGAGCACACCGTGCCCATCCGCTACCGGCGCTGGGTGCGTGAGGGCATCGAGCAGTGGAACGACGCGTTCCGCGAGATCGGCATCGACGGCGCGATCCAGGTCCAGTACCAGGACAAGGCGACCGGCACCAACATGGACAAGGACCCGGAGGATGTGCGCTACAACTTCATCCGCTGGATCAGCAACGATGTGTCGACGGCCATCGGCCCGAGCCGCGTCAACCCGATGACGGGTGAGATCCTCGACGCGGACGTCGTCCTGACCGACGGCTGGGTGCGCGTCTTTACCTACCGCTGGGAGGACCTGCTGGGCACGCTCGCGACGGAGGGCTACGCCCCGTCGACGCTGCAGTGGCTCGAAGAGAACCCGGAATGGGATCCGCGCCTGCGTCTCGCGACACCCGAGCAGCGTGAGCAGATCATCTACGAGCGTCGCCAGCGTGCGGCGCAGGGCCACGAGGGGCACCTGCACGAGCTGCACGCGATGGACGGGTTCGTCCCCGGCGCTGACATGCTCGGCAACGACGAGTTCGACGGGCTCGGCGGGCGTGCGTCGCAGGTCTCGGGCATGTGCATGGCCGCGACCGGCAAGGCGCTCGACCTGGCGATGATGCGGATGTACCTGAGCATGATCGATCTGTTCGCTGCGGACCTGCAGGAGATCAGCGCCACCGCGTCGGCGAACGCCGAGACCGGTGAAGCGATGGAGCCGGAGATCGACGAGGAAACCCTCGAGATGATCCGCAAGCAGCTCGAGGAGAACCCCGGTCTCAAGGCGATGATCCCGCCGGAGTACCTGGCCCTGCTCGAGAAGAACGATGAGCCCAAGGAAGATGAGCCCGAGGCGGAAGAAGAAGCCGAGGGCGAGGAAGCACCCGAGGCACCCAAGGGCGGCAAGAAGGACGAGGGCGACATGATCGACGGCGTGCCCGAGTGGTTCGTCGGTCCGATGCTCGCCGAGCTCGTCGCGCACGAGGTTGGTCACACGCTCGGCCTGCGTCACAACTTCAAGGGCTCGAGCGCTTACGCGCTGAGCGAGATCAACTCGGAGTCGATGAAGGATCAGATGCCATGGTCGGCCTCGGTCATGGATTACAACGGCATCAACATCATGATGCCGGGCTTCGGCGAGGTTCAGGGCAACCACTCGTCGTTCGAGATCGGCCCGTACGACTACTGGGTCATCGAGTACGGCTACGGCCCTGAGAAGAACCTGCCCAAGGTCCTCGAGCGTGTCGCGGAGCCCGAGCTCCAGTACGGCACGGACGAGGACACGTTCGGCCCCGACCCGCGTGCGCGTCGCTACGACCTCGCCGAGAACCCGCTCGACTTCGCGAACAACCAGATGTCGCTCGTGAAGACGATCCGCGAGGGGCTGCTGACCAAGTTCGTCGACGACGGTGATTCCTGGTCGCGTGCCCGCCGTGGCTACCTCATCTCGCTGAACACGCAGATGCAGTCGCTCTCGATGATGGCGAACTGGATCGGCTCGGCGTACGTCTACCGCGACAAGAAGGGTGACCCGGGCAGCCGGGCACCGATCGAGGTGGTCCCCGCGGAGCGTCAGCGCGCGGCGATGCAGTTCGTGATCGACAACTCGTTCTACGACGAGGCGTTCGGCATCACGCCAGAGCTGCTCGCGCACACCACCGTCGACAAGTGGTGGGACGACGTGAACTCCGTGATGGCGGACGCGGCGCTGCCGATCCACGACCGCGTGATGGGGATGCAGGCGTCGGCCCTGACGATGCTCCTGAACCCGCAGACGGTGCAGCGTGTCTACGACTACGAGCTGTTTGTCCCGGCTGATCAGGATGCGCTGACGCTCGCCGAGCTCATGCAGAGCGTCACCGAAGCCATCTGGAGCGAGCTGGGTGAGGACATCAGCGGGAGCTACTCGGATCGCGAGCCGATGATCTCCTCGCTGCGGCGCAACCTGCAGCGTGAGCACCTGTCTCGCCTGATCGATATGGCGTTCACGGACAGCGGGTTCAACTCGTCGTCCAAGCCCGTGCGGATGCTCTCGACGATGCACCTCCGCAAGATCAAGGACGGGGTCGACGGCGTGCTCGAGAACCGCGACAGCCTGGACAGCTACACCCGGGCGCACCTTGAGGAGATCTCGGTGCGAGTCGGCAAGGCGCTCGACGCGGGTTACGTCTACACGGACAACTGATCCCGCCTTATTCATCTGTGATATCTTCCGGGCGGCCCGAACGGGCCGCCCGTTTTTTATGTACATGCATGAGAACCGGCTTCCGCGGGCTGCCCGCGTTGCCGATAGAATTGCGTGCACGCACGCACAGGGGCAAGACGTTGACCGAGCCATCGCCAACCAAGCCGGGCAAGCAGGCCTACGCACAGCGGACGTCGCGCGGGCTCTTCTGGATGCTCATCTCGTCGGTGATCAACAAGGGCGGCGCGTTCGTCGCCCAGATCGTCCTCGGGTGGCTGCTGCTCGATGAGGACTTCGGGCTCTACGCGATCGCGATCAGCGTGTCCTCGCTGGTGCAGATCTTCCGCGACGGCGGAACACGGAAGATCGTGGTCCAGCGCGGCGAGCGCCACTTCGCCCGTCTCTGCCCGAGCGTGTTCTGGATGGCGACGGGGTTCAATGTCGCGGCCGCGGCGCTGCTCGCGGCCGGGGCCTACCCGATCTCGCTGCTCTATCAGGAGCCCGAGCTGACAGGCATGATCCTGGTGCTGGCCCTCTCGTGCCTGGTGGGCACGCCCGACACGATGTACCGCGCCTGGCTGTCGGTGCAGATGCGATTCCGCGAGCTCGCGCGCGTCCAGCTCGCGAGCGGGCTCATCCGCAGCGCGAGCATGATCGTGCTCGCGGTGCTGGGAGCGGGGGCGCAGAGCTTCGTCTGGCCCGCGGTCTTCGCGGCTCTGGGCAGCTGGTTCATGGGGCGGCTGCTCTGCGGGCCGCTGCCGCTCGCCGGCCGCCTGCGCCCGGTTCTCTGGAGGATCCTGCTCGGGTCTTCGATCTGGCTGATCGTCGGCAGCGGGGCGATGATGATGACCCGTCAGGGCTCGTACATGATCCTCGGGCTCTTCCACGACCCGGCGATCATCGGCGTCTACTTCTTCGCTTACCAGCTGCTGATGCAGCTGAACCAGCTGCTCGCCGCGAATATCCAGGCGGTGCTGCTGCCCACGCTGAGCGCCGTGCAGCGTGAGCAGAAGCGATTCACCGGCGCGGTGATCCGGTCATCGCAGTCGATGATGATCATCAGCTCCGCGTTCGCGATGAGCGTGAGTGTTGGTTCCGGCGATCTGATCCGCTTCGTGTGGGGCAGCAAGTGGGAGGGCTCGATCCCCGCGGTGCTCTGGATGGGCGCGTTCTTCCCCACGAGGATGCTGCTGAACGTGTTCGAGCCCACGATGCAGGCGCGGGGACGCTACAGGACATGGGCGTACGTGAGCATCGCGCAGGCGGTTATCCTGCTGGTCGCGACGCTGATCGTCTCCATCGTCGGCGATTCCCCGGGTGACTTCGCGATCGGGATCGGCATCGGGCTGCTGGTCTCGCTGCTCGCTGGGTGGTTCGCCGGATTGCCCAGGATCGGTGTGCCGGTCTGGCCCGTGCTGGGCGGGTGCATGCCGGCGTACCTGATCGGGATCGCGGTGTACGCGCTCGTCGTCTTTGCTCGGTTCGAGCTCGGTTTCGAGACGATCCAGCCCAGGCCGCGGCTGGTTGCGCAGGGTATCTGCAGCGCCCTGATCTTCCTCGGGGCCTACACCCTGATCATCCGGGTGCTCATGCCCGGGGCGCTGTCGAACACGTGCGACGCGCTGCCGGGGAAGCTGGCCCGCCGTTGCCGGCGTGTGCTGATGCTGAAGAAGTGATCAGGACCAGTTTTCCAGCGGGCGGCCGAGGATGGTGCGCAGCTTGTCGTTGTGGGGCTTGTAGTGCGCATCGAGCGACCGCCTGAGCACGGGATCGATCTCGATACCCTCGGCGTTCTTCTTCTTCGCGTTGACCCGGGCGCGGATCCGATCCCCGATGAACGATCGCCCGATCGCTTTGACGAGCGGGTCGAGCCCTGCGCGACGCAGTTTCGCTCGGAGCGTGGGGAACACGGCGGCGTTGTCCGTCTTGCCGATCCAGGAGGGCACGAAATCGGATCGGACACCGATGTGCTCATAGATCTTCCGGATCGTCTCCGCGTCGGATCGCACGAGGTCTTCGTAGAGCAGCACCAGCATCTGCTCTCGCGGGAAACACGCCCACCAGCGCTCGAGGTGCTCGGCGTAGTGCCCGTGCTCGATCATGTCCGGGTGCTTCTCGACCGCCTCGCTGAAGGTGTCGTAGGGCATGGTCGTGCCCAGCTTGAGCCGGTAGAGCGAATGAGCCCGCTCGATGGGCTCGCGCAGGACCGCGACGAGCTTGAGATCGGCGCGGAGCTTGTGGACACGCCGGGGGCATTCCGGGTCCGCGATATAGTCGGGGGTCACCTCGCCGATCGCGTGTGCCTGGTCTGCGTCTCGGAAATGATCGAGGTACCACCGATCGCCCTTGTCGTAGTTGCGATTGAAATAGTGGACTTCCTTGGGCGTTGCGGTGAACACGTCGGGGTGCTCGGCGAGGCATTTGTGCACCCAGCTCGAGCCGCATCGCTGCCCCCCGATGAAGAGGAAAGTCGGCATGTTCTCGCGTTGATCTGGCATCTGGTTCTGGCTGCGCCCGGTCCGGGCGTGTTTATCATGGTTCTCCGGGAAGATCGGCGATCGCCCCGAACCCCCTCTGGTGGCACGATCGTACGACCATGATCGGCTGAGAACCGGGGTTCTTTGCTTGATGATGGGGAGAATTTGGTCGATAGTATTCGAAGCACTGGACGTCGGGATAATCCCCGCCAAGATGGCTGAGAAACGCGGGCGACCGGGCCTGCTGACGTAAGGAAACGGATTGACATGCTCTCAGCGATCGCTTTGCTCGTTTTCGCCACGCTGTGCTTCCTCGCGCTGTGGCGCCCGCACTGGGCGGGAGTGCTGGCGCTGAGCTTTATCGGGTACGAGCAGCTGCTGAGCTCGTTTTACCGCGCGTTTGCGCGGAACTCCTGGCTCCTCAACGTTGTTTCGGGATCAATTGTACTGCTCGCGGTGATGTTCTCGATCCTGATGGGCCGCAAGCCCATGCGTGGGTACTTCAACCTCAACACCGTGCTGGTGTGGTCGTTGTACGCCTTTGCGATCTTTGGTGTCAGCTACAGCATGATGCCGGCCGCGGGAACGTACTTTGTGAAGAAGGGCTTCCCTCCAGCGGTGCTCATGCTTTTTCTGTTCCCGCTGATCGTGCTCTCATGGGATACGCTCAAGAAAATGGCTGTTCCGATGATGATCATGGGTTCGATCCTGATCGTGCTGATCATTATCAGCCCGCGGACACAGATCTACGGATCTCGTCTATTCATTGACCTTTCGTATACCGGGGGGACCAGCAGTGAGCGTGGCAACCCGCTCTCGATCGCTGAAGTGGGGGGTTACATGATGCTCTTCGCTGCACTCATCGAGCCAGAACGTCGCGGCACGACGCTCGGGTTTTTGCGGATGGGTGCGTTTCTTCTGGGTGCAGCGATCGCGTTCCTCGTTGGCAGCCGTGGGCAGCTCGTCTTCGCGCTTTTCTTCTCTGTTCTCTTTTACCCCCTTGCCCACCAGGTTCGTGATGTCAAGCAGTTCTTTGTGCGGGCGGGCTCGGGTGGCGTCGCTCTTGGCGTGATTGCCCTAGTGGGCAAGGTGCTTGCTTCGAGCAGCGAGTCTTCTCAGCGCTTTACGGCGAGCGATATTTCCGCGGGTCTGCAGGGCCGGTTGTATTTCGCCCGAGAGCTGCTGGGAGAGTACGCGGTCAACCCGGGGAACTATTTGCAGGGGATCGGCACCGGGTCATTCAACGCGGTGGTCAAGCATGACGGCGAGGGGTTCCTGTATCCACATAATCTGGTGGTCGAGGTGCTCGCCCATCATGGTCTGATCGGTATATCGATCCTGGCGGGCGTCTTCGCGATCACCGGCCTCCACATGCTCAGAGCATTCCGGCTCGCGATGCGTGGGGTCATCGACCGCAGCGCTGTCGCGATCATGCTTGCGCTGGTGTGCTACACGACGATGCTCTCGATGAAGCAGGGATCGTTCGTGCTGATTCCACTGCCGTTTTTTACGTACCTGATGCTCTCAAAGCTTGTTACGCGTGAGAGCTACTCTGAGGAGTACGACTGGTCTCAGGAAGAGTACAACTACCTCGATCAGGGGTACGGCGACCCCGAGTACACCTAAGCTGCGACTTTTTATCGTGTCTGAAGGGGCTCACAGTACTCGCCCCGACGGGGCGGCTCGTCGAGCATGCGATCGTGTTTCTCGCGGTCTTCTTCAGACTCGAAGCGGTTCTTGATCTTCTTGGCGGGCACGCCGCCGTGGATCTCGTAGGGCGGGATGTCCTTGGTCACAACGGATCCCGCGGCGACGATGGCCCCGCGACCAACCGTGACGCCGGCCATCACGATCGAACCCGCGCCGATCCACGCGTCCCGGTCGATCAGGGTGTTCCGCTTTTCCGGTCGCCCCGAGAAGATGATCGGCGTCGCGACCTTGTCGAATACATGGTCGTCGCCCACGATCATCACGCGTGGGCCGAGCATGACGTATGCCCCGAGCTCGACTTTGGGACCGATCAGACACCCCTTCGCGCAGAACGAATACTCGCGGGCGAGGAGGTCCCTGCTCAGCGCGCTGCAGTCGCTCGTGTAGAAGGTCGGGTGCACGTGGCGGAGGCGGTATCGCTTTCTCCGGTACCACATGCGGGCGTCGCGGATCTTCTGTCGCACGTTCTGGTTCTTGTAGAGCAGGTTCCTGATGCTCATGGCTGGCTCCCATGCGTCGTGTACCGTTCGAGTCTCGCGTTGAACAGATCGTCGGCGGGGTCGCCCTCGACCGCCCGGTCGATCAGCCTGCGCTGCGACACGGGGTTGTAGAAACGCTCGATCAGTTCCCTCGCGGCTTCCAGGCGTTGCTCGTGGGTCCACTCGATTCCGATCTGATGCTCGATCGTCTGAACCAGCGAGTCCAGGTCGTCCTCGGTGAAGAACCCGCCCGTCTTGCCGTCCACGATGGACTCGAACTCCGGCATCTGCTGATCGTAACTGTTGTGGCTGATCGCTGGGACGCCGTAGGCCAGGGCGTGCATCGCGAGCAGCCCGATGGGGCCGGGCATCACGGCGACGTCCGAAGCGATCAGCATCCGCCCGAGCTCATCCTCGCCGTACACCGCCCCCGTGAACACCGCGCTGACACCCAGCTCGTCCGCGAGGGCCATGAGCTCTTCCTTGTGCGGGCCGTCGCCCACGATCAGCACGTTCACGGGACGCCCGGCCTTTTCGAGCTTCGCCGCCGCGCGGATCAGCTGGTCGAGCTTTTTATAGTGGTGCAGGCGGGTGATGTTGACGAGCACCGGGTGATCCACGCGCCCGGGGAACAGCTCTGCGCGGGTGGACTGTCGCGCGTCTCCGGGCAGTGCGGCGAGCGTCCTGTCCTGGAGCTCACAATCGAGCGAGTTATAGATCACGTGCAGCTGCCCTGGCCTGAAGCCGTAGCCCAGCCCGATTGCCTTGGCCCGGTGACCGTACAGCAGGAGCCCGTGCCCGAGCTTGTAGAACGTGTTGCGGATCAGCGCCTGCTTCCCGGTCTCTCGCCTGAGCCAGCCGTGCGTCCAGAAGAGGACACGCTTGCCGGTGATGCGCCCGATGATCGCGGAGAGCCACATGGTGGGCCACTTGCAGTTCCCGAGGAGGATCAGGGTGTCGTAGCGACGGCTCAGCGCGAGCTTGACCGCTCCCCACTGAAAGAGCAGCGGCCCGCGCTGCGTGCACCTGGTGCGGGTGAAGGAGGCGGGATCGATGTCCGTGAGCTTGATGCCGGAGTCGAAGCTCTGGGTGTCGCCGAAGAAGTGGTACTCGTGCGCTGAGCCCTCGATCAGCTCACGGATGATGGGCTCGCGGTAGTGGGCGAAGTAGTGGTAGACCACGGCGACCCGGTGGCGTTTTTTCTCTTTAGCCGCCATATCGAGTTCCTCCCTCGCCCCGGTCCGCGGCGACCTGCCCCGGGTTCTTGAGCTCGCGCACCTTGAGCACGAT
Organism: Phycisphaerales bacterium UBA1924; assembly: GCA_964229845.1. GTDB lineage: Bacteria > Planctomycetota > Phycisphaerae > Phycisphaerales > UBA1924 > UBA1924. The sequence goes on along the minus strand of CAXREY010000018.1, from coordinate 41,777 downwards.
CATATATTCGTACATGGCCTGCAGGCGGCAGTACGTCCACCCGGCACGACCGTCGAGGAAACCACGCCCGAGCACGTACATGAAGAAGAACTTGAGCAGCGGCCTGCACGGCATTCGGAACGAGATGTTCTTGAGTTCCAGTCGGCGTGTGTTGCGGTCGGCGGAGAACAGGTTCCCGACCCTCACCGGGTTCTCCGCGAGCGCTTTCATGGTCTCGTTGGCCTCATAGGTCGAGTAGCGGTTGTGTCGCTCGATCCACTCGCGGATGCCCTTGGAGAAGTTGTAGTGGATAAAGTGCTTCCTGAGATACCCGACCTCCCCGTCCACGATGGGAACGGGGTTGGCGTCGCGGGCGAAACGGATCTTCGGGGGCTGGAAGAATCGCATGATGTTGCCCGGGGGCATCGCGTGCTTGAGCCAACGCCCCTTGTAGATGTTCTTGCGCCCGCAGTAGTACGCGACGGGGTCGTTGTTCTCGTCAGATTTCTTTCCCGATTCCCACTCGTCCGCGATCGCCTCGATCTCGCTGCGGAGCTCGGGTGTCATCCGCTCGTCCGCGTCGAGATAGAACACCCACCGGTGCTTGAACTCGATGTTCTCCATCGCCCAGTTCTGGTGGTTTCCCCGCCCGTCGTACGCGCGCTCGAACCAACGGGCACCCGCGGCTTCGCTGATTTCGCGCGTGCGGTCTGTTGAGAGCGAATCGAGCACCACGATATCGTCCGCCCACGAGACGGACTCGAGCAGGCCCGGGAGGTTTGCTTCTTCGTTGAGTGTCTGGATGAAAATTGATACGGGCATGGTTCAGTACAGGTCTTCCGCTCGGTCCCAAGCAACAAGATAGGTTTCAGCGCAGCAGCCTGCGCAGCTCACGTACGCCGAGCGCACGCGGCGGGGTTGACTCATCGTGCGTCCTGATCGCCAGCACGTCGTGAGCGTCGTTCAGGTCGCTGTCGTCGTGGATCCGGACAAGCCGAGTCCGGAAGAGCGACCTGGAAACGCCGAAAAACACCTGCGAGCGCTCCTCCATCATACGTTTGACGAATGCTTTCACGTCCTGATCGTGCGATTCAAAGATCACAAATCGGAGATCTGGATGGGACAGGATGGCAGGGAGGATGCGGACCTCCGCGCCCTCTACGTCCAGCTTGACTCCGAACGGGCTCCCGCCTGTTGTCTCGCGCAGGAACCCCTCGATGTTGCGTACTTCGACACGCTGGCTCCCGTCCGACCGCGCCTCGGTGGAAATACTCGCGGTCCCCGTGTGGGACCTCGAACCCGTGATATAGAACTCGCCGTCCTCGTCCCAGAGCCCGCACCGGTGCAGCGTCATGTGTCCGAGCGTATTCGCAGAGATTGCCTCTTCGATCCGGTCCCCGAGCTCGGGCTGGGGTTCCACCATGTGCACGCGCCCACCCGGCAGGACCGAGGCGTTCACGAGCAGACCGACGCTCCCATAGTTCGCGCCGATATCCAGGAACACATCGCCCGGCCTGAGCAGCCCCCCGCAGATCGAGATGACCTTGGGATCGGGCGTGCCGAACAGGTACAGCATGCGCCCGTTGTAATCGTCGAGGCGTGCGTTGATGCGCACGCCATTCCGCAGGGTGCACGCCAGCTCCGTCCCGCTGCGCAGCCCTTTGATCCGCCGGCTGATGGATTGGCTCATGGTGCCGATCCCGGATCGCAGCGGCAGCGCTCGGCAGAACCTCGCCGCCGCCCGCATCGTCATGGTCTCGCTCTTCGCCATGCCATCGCCCCCCTCGGCCTCTGTTTGGTTCATAGGCCATTGTCCGCAGAAGATCTGATTTCCCGATCGCGCACCGGCTTGGCGGGCGAGCCGACGCAGACCTTCCATGCCGGCAGATCCGTGAAGACGCTTGAGCGTGCGCCGACCACGCTCTGCTCGCCGATCGTCACGCCCGGGGCCACAAAGACATCCGCGGCGATCCATGTGCCCGCGCCGATCGTGATCGGCTTGGGCACGAGCGGACGATCGGGCAGCTCGAAGTCGTGCGTGGCGCCGCACAGGTAGCTGTACTGCGAGACCACGGCTTGTTCACCCAGCGTGACCCGCTCGACGCAGTAGCAATCCACGTCGTCCGCGATGGTCGCTCGGGCATCCATCCGCAGGTTCCAGGGCGCCCAGACCCGCGCCCGGGGATAGACGCGGGCGCTGGGGTGCAGGTCTGCGCCGAACATACGCAGGAGCAGGTTCCGCCAGGCGTGGAGGGGGCGGGGTGAGTAGCGGAAAACCGTGGACTGCACACAACCCCAGAGCACACGCATCATGCGGTTGCTCAGGCTGTGCGGGCTCGGCGGGCTTGATGGTCGGGTAGAGCGCATTATGACTTGTGGCCTCGATAGGGGCGCTCTCTTCGGCTGCTCGCTGGGTGCCCGGTCGCGATCGTCCATGGCTCGATCGGATCACGCACCAGCGAGCGTGCTCCCACCAACACTCCGTTCGGTACTTGCACATCGCCGACGATGACCGACTCCGCGGCGATCCAGACATCATCACCGATCGCGATAGGATAGGGCTCTTCATGATCGCCAACCCGTTTCGCGCTATGAACAAAGCAGTATTGGCTGATGACCGATCGTGCACCGATGGTGATCGGGGCGTGCGCCCACACCGTCGCGCCCTCACCGATCGAACTCTTGCGACCCATGCACAGGTTCCAGGGAGCACTGATCCTCACCCCGCCACGTATGCGAGCGGTCGGGTCGAGCTTGGCGCCGAACAAAGCGAGCAGTAGCCTCCTGGTTCTGTACGCGGGACTCGGGATCAGCTTATAGATTGTGCATGCTGTGATACTCCACATCACGCTCCGGATGCCACGATGGCTTTGCAGGTATGGCGCGATGAATGCTGTCACGCGGGTGCCGCTCCCGTGGCCGCAGGCTCCTGATCCATAGACCGCTGAACAGCTTTTCCCGGGTTGCCGATGTATACGCCCCCCGGCTCGGTATTCGAGTAGATCGCACAACGAGGCTCGAGTATGGTGCCGTCTGCAATGACCGTATTCGGGGCGATGAAAGCACCGATGCCGATCTGGCACCGCTCCCCGATGGTGATTGGCTGACGGAGGAGTGTGAAGGCGGGATCGGTGAAATCATGTGTTCCTGCGCAGATATGGGCGTTCGGCCCGATTTCCGAATCTTGACCGATCCTGATCGGCCCCAGCGCGTAGAGGATCGCGGACTCGTGCACGATGACGCCGTCACCGATCTCGATGTTCCAGGGGATGATAACTCTGACGCTGGGATGGAGCCGAACTCCCTTCCCGATTCTGGCACCGAAGAGCCTGAGAATGGATCGCCTGAAACCCCACATCCCCGCGGGTGTCCATTTCCAGAGTACCACGCCTACCACGCCCCAGCACAGGCGGAACAGCCTCGCCCGGAGCGACCAGGGTGATTTGCGTGGGGGCTCCGCGATGAGCGTATCCGCATCCGCTTCCGCGTTCGGGTTGAGTTCGTGTGAATTCATGGGTGCTTTCGGAGACGCTGGTTCACCATCACGGACATGTTCACTACTATCGGCCTTCAGAAAAGTGCGGTCAAACCAAATCTCTTTCTCCAAATACGATTCCGGGCACCGGCCATCGCTTGAGATGATCCCGATTTGGCAGAAACACCGCTGGTTTCGTCGAAGAATCAGGCCGATACCCTGCGAGTCCCAACAACCCTAAACAACGGCGTACGTACCCATGTCAGAGTTTCATCCCCAAACCGCGACCAAACCCCGTATCGGCGTACTCACGGGGTACTGGTCCACAAACATCGGTAACGCCTTCTTTCAGCTCGGCGCGGTCTACGCGCTCGAGAAGGCGTATCCGTCTGCGCACGTCTTTCCGATCGGTGATCAGCCGGGGTACTGGAACACAAAGGCCGGCAATCCCAGCAACGCGCTTGATTACGCCAAACACCTCGATCTGGATGCCCTGGTCATCCTTGGGCCGTACGTCCGCCCAGAGATGAGCGGCATCGTGTCAGATCTCATCCGAACCCAGCACCAAAAGGGGGCAAAGATCATGGTGCTCGCGGCTGGGATGATGCAGTACGACCCCGGCACGATCGAGCTCAGCCGCTCGCTGATGAAGGAATGCCCCCCTCATATTTTCACGACACGTGACACAGAAACATATGAGGCACTGGGTGATCTAGCTGAATGCGCCTTCGACGGTGTCGACGTCGCCACGTTCGTCTCCGACCTCTTCCCGAAGGTCCCGAGCGATTTAGAGCCGTACATCGCGGTCAACTTTGACCAGATCCCTGAGCCGAGAATCACAACAGCACAAGAGGTTCACCCAAAGGCGAGTCGCTCGTTCCAGTTCGAGGATAAGGTGTGGAACGTCTTTCAGCCGAAGCGACGAACAGAGTTGTGCTACAAGCACCGCGCGTACATCTTCCTAGATTCATTGCTCGGTCTCAACAGCGGGCCCGACCGGATCGACAACCGGCTTGTTGTACGCACCGATCACCGCTACAACCCATTCCTGATGAAGAAGAACTACCGTGCGAGCAACATCTACTCCGGTGATGTCCCGTACTCATACCTGAATATTTACGCGAACGCCGAGCTGACAGTTTCGAACCGTGTTCACGCCTGCGTTGCGACGGTTTCGTACGGTAATCCCGCGATGCTGTTTACACGCTCGCCACGCGCGTTTCTGCTCAAGCGCCTTGGCCTCGACAAGATCAAGAACGAGCCCCAACGCGTCGATCTCGCATACCTGAGTGATGAGAAGGCGAAGCTGATCGAATGGCTCCGTCAGCAGCTGACCGATCTGTTTGGTCCACCGAGCGATCCGACCGCGGAGGCTGCAGTCAGCGGAGTGTCGCATGGCTAGCCGCTCGACCCGTGTCGTGATCCTGAATCAGTACTACGTGCCCGATGTCGCCTCGACCGGGCACCTTCTGCACGAGCTCGCGGTCGAGCTGGCCAAGCTCGGCTTCGAGGTCGAGGTGCTCACCGGCCGCCCCAGCTACGGGCCGCCGGACACCTGGCAGGACTGCCCGCTTCGTGAGGAGGTCGACGGGGTCAAGGTTCGGCGTCTCAAGGTCGCCCGCTTCGATAAGAACAACCTCCTGGGACGGGCGATCAACTACCTGACGTTCGTGATCCCCATGATCCTCAACGTCCTCTTCAAGTCCCGCCACGACACGGTCTACCTCTACACCACAAACCCGCCGTTCCTCGGAGCGATCGGCTGGTTCGTGTCGCTCTTCCGCCGCCACCACTACGTGACGCTCCTGCACGATGCCCACCCGCAGCTGGGCATCTGGGTCGGCACCTTCCGAAAGGGTTCGATGATCGAGCGGGTCTGGATGGCGCTCAACCGACGCAAGTACAAGCGAACGAAGGAAGCCATCGTGCTCTGCAGCGCCGCCAAGAAGCTCGTCGCCGACACGTACCCGATCACGCCAGAGCACATCCACGTCATCCCCAACTGGGCGGACGGCGAGGACCTGTTCCCAAAGGACAAGGCCGACTCCGAGATCGCGCAGGAGCAGGGGTTCGTGGACGACTTCATCCTGCTCTACTCGGGCAACATGGGGCTGTACTACGACTTCGAGACCGTGCTCGGGGCGGCAAAGCTGCTCGAGGGCGAGCCCTTCAAGCTCGTGCTCGTCGGGGGCGGCGGCAAGAAGACCCAGATCGAGGAGCACATCAAGGCCAACGGCATGTCCAACGTCGTCATGCTCCCGTACCAGCCGTTCGAGAAGCTCAACGACTCGCTCAACGCCTGCGACGCGTCGCTCGTCACCATCGCCGAGGGGATCGAGGGCATCAGCTTCCCCAGCAAGCTCTACACATCGCTCGCGGTCGGCAAGGCGATCGTCGCGCTCAGCGAGGACTGGTCCGAGCTGCGCGAGATCGTCGAAGGCACCGAGTGCGGCATCTGGTCGGCGCTCGGCGACGCGGAAGGGCTCGCGGAGAAACTGCGCGTGCTCATCCACGACAAGCAGAAGACCGCCGCGATGGGCCGCAGCGCCCGCGAGGTGTTCGACGAGGGGTACACCCGCCAGGTGTGTGCCGCCAAGTACGCCGAGGTCCTTCGGCTCGCGGACCCGCAGTACAGCGCAGAGGAGACCCTCGATCGGCGCGCAAAGCTTGCCGAGTGGCTCGCGGGTGGCGCCGCGGTGGTCACCCACCACGAGCAAGCCGAGCCCACCCAGCCCGCGAAGGAGTCGGCATGAGCGCACCGGTTGAAGGACGCCCACTCAAGCTGCTCTTTGTCACCGAGGACGATCCGCTCTATGTGATCCGGTTCTTCGAGGTCTTCTTCGGGGAGTACCCAAAGGACGAGATCGAGATCGTCGGCGTCTCCGTGCAGGAGGCCTTCCACGAGCCCAAGCACAAGACCGCCAGGCGCATCCTCCGCTTCTACGGCTTCATCGATTTCTGCCGCCTGCTCGCTCGCTACTTCAGGGTCAAGCTCCGCGGCGACTCCATCGCCAAGCTCGCCAAGGACAAGGGCCTGCCCGTCGTCGAGTGCGGCTCCGTCAACGACCCTGAGTACATCGAGCGCGTCAAAGAGATCAACCCGGATGTCATCGCATCCGTCGCCGCGCCTGAGATCTTCAAAAAACCCATCATCGACACGCCCGCGGTCGGGTGCATCAACATCCACTCCGGGCGCCTCCCGATCTACCGCGGCATGATGCCCAACTTCTGGCAACTGCTCAAGGGCGAGAAGACCGCCTGCGTGACGGTCCACGAGATGGTCGAGAAGCTCGACGCGGGCGGGATCCTGGGCACGCTCGAGTGGCCGCTCAAGGACAGGGACTCACTCGACCGCGTCATCACCGGCACCAAGCAGGACGGCGCCCGCCTGATGATCGACGTGCTGCTGCGGATGAAGCGCGGCGAGGCGGTCGCCGAGCCGCTGGACATGAGCAACAAGCAGTACTTCAGCTTCCCCCAACCCAAGGATGTGAAGGCGTTCCGCAAGCGCGGGCACAAGATGATCTGAGAAGAGAGGCAATAGGCAATAGGCAATAGGCACCGATCATGTCCCTCCCCGCGCCCTGGGGGGGAGGTGGGCCCGGCGCAGCCGGGGTCGGAGGGGTCTTTCAATCAGTTATGACCAAACGTTTCCAAACAACCCGAGCCGCCATGTCGATCGACGTCGAGGACTGGTTCCAGGTCGAGAACCTCAAGGGTGTGATCGCGCGCGACACGTGGGACGAGCAGGACCTGCGTGTCGAGGCCAACACCGACCGCATGCTCGAGCTCATGGACACGCACGGCGTGAAGTGCACCTGCTTCATCCTGGGCTGGGTCGCCGAGAAATGCCCCGATCTGATCCGGCGCATCTCGGACGCCGGGCACGAGATCGCGTCGCACGGCTACGGCCACGACCTGATCTACAACCTCACCCACGACGAGTTCCGTGAGGACATGAAGCGCGGCATCGGCATCGTCGAGGACCTCACCGGCGCCAAGATCCGCGGCTACCGCGCCCCGTCGTTCTCCATCACCGACTGGTCGATCGACATCCTGCAGGAGCTCGGGCTGACCTACGACTCATCCGCGTTCCCAACCGTGGCGCATGATCGCTACGGCAAGCTCGCCGGCATGGACTCGGGACAACCCATCGTCGAGATCCGTGAAGGCTTCCACGAGGTCTGCGTCTCGGTGCTCAAGCTGGGCAAGAAGGGCATCCCGTGGGCCGGCGGCGGCTACTTCCGCCTCTTCCCCTACCCCCTCTTCAAGCGCGGCGTAAAGAAGATCCTCAGCACGAACCACCCCTACGTGTTCTATATCCACCCGTGGGAACTCGACCCGGGGCAGCCGCGTGTTCAAGGGCTCAAGCGCAGCCACCGCTTCCGCCACTACAACAACCTCGATCGGTGTGACGCACGATTTGATGATCTTCTGAAATCGTTCAGCTGGCGCCCCGTCGGTGAGCTCCTCGACGACGAGCTCGGGGCCAGCGACTGATCACGGCCCAGCGTGTTCCAGCGCGATCAACGCCCGGAGCAATGACTCCTCGCGCACGCCATCGATGTGGATGACACTGGTCGCGATTTCGCGATAGAGCCCGTCACGCTGATCGAAGAGGGTCTGCACCTCACTGAGCACGTCGTCACCGACGAGCGTCGGGCGGTCCGCGTTGTCCGCGTGCGCCAGCCGATCACGCAGGGTCTCTGGGGTGCCCCTGAGATAGACGATGTTCGCATCCGATGCGCGGAGCACATCCGGCGCACCCGGGGCGGTGGGGGTCCCACCCCCGAGCGCCACGATCTGACCGGATGAGCCGAGCACCGACCGCAGCGATTCTGTCTCTGCGTTGCGGAACGCGTCGATCCCGTCGCGTTCGATGGCCTCGCCCGCCCCGGAGGCGTTCATACGCTGCGCCACAAGATCGTCGAGATCAACGAATTCACGCCCGAGCCGCTGCGCCAGCAGCAACCCGAGCGTGCTCTTGCCCGATGCCCGCAGCCCGATCAGGATGAGGTTGGGCGTTGGCATCGTGGCGGTCTCCGGGTGGGTGCCCTGCTTTGACCCGGAGGGCAAAGCGGGTTGTCGGGAGACCCCCTCCGTCCCGCCTTCGGCGGGCCACCTCCCCCGCAGGAGCGGGGGAGGCCGCGAGAGACTCTCCTCATTGCCTATCGCCGTGCTCAGTCGTTCACGCGGGACATGTACGACCCGTCTTCCGTGGAAACCTTGATCTTCTCGCCGTTGGCGATGAACGGCGGAACGCGGGTCTTGAGCCCGGTATCGCAGGTTGCTTCCTTGAGCTGGTTGGTCGCCGTCGCACCCTTGATTCCGGGGGGGGTGTCGGTCACGGTGAGCACAACCGCGGACGGGAGCTCGATGGACACGGGGTTGCCCTCGTGGAACAGCACCGTGCATGTGGTGTTGGGCGCCATGTAGAGCAACGCGTCGTCGAGCAGGTCTTTCATGAGCTCGACCTGGTCGTAGTCCTCCATGTCCATGAAGGTGCCGCCGCCCTCGCCGTTGTCGTAGAGGAACTCCATCTCGCGCCGGTCGAGGGTGGCGCCCTCGACGGTATCAGAGCCGTTGAATCGTTTTTCCGTCATGCCCGAGCCATCGACGGCCCGCATCTTTGCCTGGATGTACGCTGGGCCTTTGCCGGGCTTGGTGTGCGCGATCTTGGTGACGACATAGAGCTTGCCGGAGAGGTTGACTGCCATACCGGGCCGAATTTCGTTCGCTTTCATACGCGTTTCATTCCTGTTTCCAGCCCCGCGGGCGGTTTTTCATCAATATCCTTGGGCCTCGCCCGTTGAGCGATCATAGCGCTTTGGTGGGCATCCCGGCAGGTGTGGTGTACCCTTTCCCCTGTCAGGGGGCGACCCGAACCCAACAGGAGATCTGTCATGCCCACGACCCAAACCACGACGCACGGACTCTCCCGCCGATCGTTTCTGCACAACGCCGCCCTGAGCGGGATCTCGCTCGCCGCCCTCGGTGCCGTGCCCGCCGGCGCCCTCGCGTCGGTGCTCCAGCCCGCGGGCGAAGCGCCGCCGCCCGTGGGGGTCCTCGGCTGGAAAACGCTCCAGAAGGACATCTACGCGATCGCGGACCAGACCATGGGCGGCAACACGCTGCTCGTTGCATCGCAGGGCAAAGCGCTGCTGGTCGACACCAAGTACCCCTACCTTGGCGGAGCCCTGCTCAGCGACACGGCCGGGCTGATCGACGCGGATCTCACCAAGAGGGACTCGATCGAGCTCACGCTCATCAACACCCATCACCACGGCGACCACACCGGCGGCAACGCGATCATCGTGCCCAGCGCCAGCGCGTCGTACGCCCACGCCAACGCGCTGCCCCGCATCAAGGCCCAGCTCGAACGCTACGTCCAGGGTGCCAAGGCCGGCCCGTCCCAGCTCGCGCGCAGCAAGGCCGACGAAAAGCTCATGCCCTTCGCCAAGGCCGCGGCCGAGGCGTGCGAATCTTGGACCGAGAAGACAGCCGTGCCCAAGATCGCGATCTCGGGCTCTGGGAACACCCTGAGCATCGGCGGGATCACCGTCTCCACGCACCACTTCGGCACCGGGCATACCGACAACGACCTCATCATCCATCTGCCCGAGCACAACATCGTGCACACCGGTGATCTGGTGTTCAACGGGCTGCACCCGTTCTTCGATCCGGACGCGAACGCGACGGCCCGGGGATGGATCGAATCGCTCAAGCAGACGCGGAAGCTGTGCAACGCCGAAACCACCGTCGTGCCTGGCCACGGCCCGATCGCGACCGGCCCCGCCATCATCGAGACCCAGATCCGCTACTTCGAGCAGCTGATCGAGGCCATCCAGGCGGAGATCGAGAAGGGCACGCCCAAGGACGAGCTCGTGGAGATGAGCTGGGAGTTCATGGAAGGGCTCGGGTTCGATCAGATCCGCGGACGCATGATCGCGGGCGTGTACGAAGAGCTCACCGACGCGTGATCGCGATGCTCAGGGGCACCCGCCCAGATACGCGGTCAGAAACGACGAGACGTCGAAGAAGTCCCATGTACCGTCATCGTTGAGATCCGCGCGAGATTGGAACGTGGTGTACTCCAGCAGGAACTGCGAGGCGTCGAAGAAATCCAGCCGCCCGTCGCAGTTGAAGTCCGCGACACACTGCGGGTCCGGCAGGCGGAACACATTGACGCGACCGGCATCTCCGAACGTAAAGCCAGTCCCGCCCACCGCGGCGTAGAGACCATCGGAGACGATCGTGCGCCCGAACTCCTCGTCGCGACCCCGCTCGTCGGGGAGCAGCTGGTAGAGCATCTCGTGTGTCTGCGTGTCGAAGGCGTACACCGTGCCTTGATCGGAGCGGTCAAACTCCATCCGCTCGGCACCGACGAAGAGCACGCCATCACCGAGCGTCAGCTTGCGACCGAAGTAGTCATCCTCGTCCTCTTCACCCGAGACGAAGCGGCTGAGCAGCGTGCCCTCATTGGCATCGAAGAGGAACGCCGCACCGACACCCTCGTGGAACGAGTTGCCAACCGCGAGCAGGCCATCCCTCAGATCCAGCGCCTCGCCGAATCGGATCGTGCCCGCCACGGAGAATCGCCGGTGATAGCTCAGGGTCTCGAGTTCGTACAGGTGCACGGCTCCCTCGTTATCGTTCTCGGTGCGTGCGCCGACTGCCAGGAGGCCCTGATCGATCGCGATCGGTGATCCGAAGCTCTCGTTGCTCCCGTCGGGGGGTGTCAGCTTGGTGATCAGTTGGCAGGTGTCCCAATCAAAGAGATAGACCGAGTCGGTCGAGCTGACGGCGATCAGGCCATCGGCGAGCGCGATCGAACTACCGAACCTTGAGAATGGACCGAGATCCGGCGGCGAGAGGCGGTGCCGGAACTGGCCGGTGCTCAGATCGATGTAGTGCGCGGTACCCGCCATGTTCCCGTTGTTGTCATTGCCCGGCGAGCCGATCACGACACGGTTCCCCGCGAGCGCAATCCCACCGCCAAAGTTATCGCCCGGCTGCAGGTCCGGGGGGGTGAGCACGTGCAGGAGCGCTCCGGTCTCGATGTCATACACCCGGACCGAGCCACCCCCCGCCTGCGCGATGCTGTCTCGCGGATCGGATACGAAGAGCATGCCGTCCTGCAGGAGCATCGACGCGCCGAAGTTGTCGTTCTGGTCAGGGGCCGGGGGATCGATGGTGTATCGCTCCCGCACATAATCGCTGTCGTCCGCCGTGGCGGGTGCGCAGAGGAGCAGCGGAGACCATGCGAGCAGTGCGGCGAGAGAAGCACGGAAACAGAGAACAGATTCGCGGTACTGGGGCATATCTACAACCTATCACACCCAACAGCGAGATCAATGGCCTGCACGCTTATTCGATGAAGACAGACACCTCTTCGATCGGCTTGCGATCGATGTCCGGCACCGTGCAGCCCGCCGCGGGATACCCCATCGGGATGACCATGTACGGGCGTTCGTGTTCCGGACGACCGAGAACCGTGCGCAGGAAGTTCATCGGGCTGGGTGTGTGCGTCAGCGTCGCGAGCCCGGCGTGATGGGCCGCGGTGAGCAGCATCCCCGTCGCGATGCCGACCGACTCATTGAGGTAGTAGACCTGCCCGCCGTCGTCTGTGCTCCGCAGCGCCATGACCACGATGAGCCACGGCACCGTATCCATGTACGACTTATCCGGCGAGGTCCCGAAGATCTCAAGGTCCTTCAGCCACCGATCGGAAGCCTTGTTGTCGTAGAAGTCCTTCTCGACCTCCTCGGCTGCCATGCGGATCTTGTGCTTGATCTCCGCGTTGCTGACCGCGATGAACCGCCAGGGCTGCTTGTGGGCCCCGGACGGGGCCGTTCCTGCCGCCAGGATGACCTTCTCGATCACTTCTCTGGGCACGGGCTGATCCGAGAAATCCCGGACCGTCCGCCGCCGGCTCACGACGTCGTAGAACGACTGGGCCGCATGAGCACTATCCGCTGCGGGTTTGTAGGGCTGATACGGGATCTGCTTGATCGTCATGGGAGTCGCCTTGAGTGCCCTTGGGTCGGATAGCCCATCATAGCGGCCTTGCCCAGCGATCTCCGATCGCTGCATTTGGGCCGAATTCTCGATCAAGTCGGCTTCAACTCCCGATAACTACACCATGCGCACCCGCTCCGCTTCAATCCGAGCCATGCTCCTCTCGAGCATTTTCGCAGGCGTGTGCGGGCACGCGCAGACCTGTTTCGCGCAGGACGATCTCAACAAGCGACCCGCCGGCTCGGGGCGGATCGTCAAGGCCTTCAGCTTCGAAGAGCGGGAACTCAACCCGCTGCCGGTCCCGCTCGGCTGGATCCGAGCCCAGGACGATCCAGCGGTCCCGCGCGATCGCCCGGGGTTCCCCATCTGGAACGGCGCCGTGCTGGATTACGACGCACCCGCCTACGACGGGATCGGCAGCGTCAAGCTGCCCACCAACGGCGGGTCCACCTCGCTGATGCTGCGTCACGGTGAGCTGAGCATCTTCCCGAACGCGGATTACCTCATCAGCGCCCAGGTCCGCACCGCGGGGCTCGAGCACGCCCACGCAAGGATCGTCGCGACCTTCCTCGATCAGCGCGGCGAGCCGATCGAATCGTCTCGCACCGTCTCAGAGATGGTCCAGAGCGAGACCAATTGGCAGAAGCTCACCATCGAGATGGAAGGCCTCGAGCAGCACGCGGCGTTCATGCAGCTCGAGCTGCAGCTGCTCCAGCCAGAGCAGCAGGACCGGAATGACCAGCTCGCGTTCCGGGTCTGGGAGCAGGATTTCGACGGTGCCGTCTGGTTCGACAACCTCATCGTCGCCCAGCTCCCCCGGCTGGAGATCTCCACCGGATCGCCCGGGAACGTCGTCGAATCCGAGACGGCCCCCGCGCTACAGGTGCTGGTGCGCGATCTGACGGGTGATCGCATCCACGCCCAGATGCGGATCTACGACGTGCACGACAACCTGATCGACAAGCGCGTGGTGAGCGAGGGAACCAAGAGCGTGCGCTTGGAGACGGTGCCCGACCTGCCCGGATTCGGATGGTACCGCGCCATGCTCGAGGTCTTTGTTGATCGTCGCCTCGTCGGGCTGCGCACGCTGGATTTCATCTGGGCGCCGCCCACCATCAATCTGCGTGGCTCGGGCATGTTCAGCGTCGACACAACGATGACCGACAGGCGGATGCTGGACGCGACGCCCCTGCTCATCCAGGGAGCGGGAGTCGACCGCGCAAGCGTGCGTGTCTGGGATCACACCACGCTGCGGGCGTCGCTCAACGACGATTCGCCCTTGTTCCAGACACTCGAGCAGCTGCTGCGAGACGGGAAGGACCTGAGCTTCGAACTCGCTGAGCTCCCGGCACCGCTCGCGACGCAGATCGCTTCGGACCCGCAGGAGGTCCTGAACGCGTTCGAGGACCCGAACGGCGACTGGACGAAGTGGGGCTCGCTGATGCTCGACCGCTTCGGCCAGCGCGTCACCACCTGGTGTTTCGGATCATTGCCCAGCGAGGAGCCGCCGGGACCGCTGTACGAATCGCTCGCGCAGGCACGCGTCGCGATATCGGGTTTCGTGCCCGGGCCGACCGCTTCCGTTGCGTGGCCGATCGACCGCCCGCTCCCCAGCGAGCTCGCAACGCCGGGCATGCAGATCGAGCTCATCGATGACCACAGCGTCTCACCCGACGCCATCGCTCAGCTCGTCTCCCAGTGGAAATCCGAGCGCGTGCTCAGCGATGGTTCTGACACGCCCTCTCCGAAGCTCGCGCTCCGCCTGAGCCCTCTCGAGCACCCCAGCGAACGCAGCGGCATGCAGACCTGGTCCGCGCTGGGCTCGCTGGCGCGCAAGGCCATCTCGTTCTGGTGGGCCGCGAAAGAGGGCGGCGAGAACGACTACGACTACACACTGAGTCTCAGCGATGCGTGGTGGGTGGCGCCGGGCAAGCGGGGGCAGGTGATGCCCGCGTCGGAGCTGATCGTCTGGCGCACGCTCGCGAACCACCTCGGCGGGCGAGACGCCATCGAATCACTCGATCTCATCCCGGGCGTGCGCATGCTCGTGATCTCCGGCTACGTCGTTGCGGACAACGGGCAGGCCCAGCCCACGGACAAACCCAGCGGCGGGCTCGTGCTCTGGCTCGATGAACCAACGCTCGACCCCGTCGAGATCACAATGCCCCTTGCGCTCACGCCCGTGCAGGTGTTCGACGTGCTCAGCAACAGCACCACCGTGCACCCGGTCGAGACGGGCAACATCGGCGTCCCCACCCACACCATCAGGATCACCAGGTCCCCGATCATCGTCGAGGGGATCAACCCCGAGCTCGTGCGTTTCCTGAGCTCGCTCAGGGTCTCGCCCGATGAGCTGATCTCGCAGTCCGGGCTCCACCAGCACGAGCTGGTGATGCGGAACCCCTGGGATATCCCGATATCCGGGCGCGTCTTCGTCGTCGAGCCCGGCGGCTTCACCGGGAAGCCGGAGAATATTGATCGATCGTGGGAGATCATCCCCCGCGTGGTGCCCTTCACGCTCAGCGCCGGTGAGGAGCGGGCCTACCCGCTCAACATCGGGTACTCGCTCGGCGAGCTCGCGGGCGAAAAACAACTGGTTTTTGATGTCGAGCTCGACGCGGACAGGAGCTACCCGACGCTGCGTGTGCAGCGCACGATCGAGCTCGGGCTCCCGGATATCGAGATGATCGTCACCGCGCAACGCAACAACGCGGGCGTGACCGTGGTCACCGCCAGCGTGTCGCACACCGATACGCAGGATCAGTATTTCGAGCTCATCGCGATCGCGCCCAACGAACCGCGCATCCGCAGATCGATCAACGCGCTCCCCCCCGGGCAGGCCGCGGTCCGTCAGTTCGCGTTCACACAAGCTGTTCCGGGGGATCAGGTCGTTGTGGTGCTGATCCCCAGAGACAACTCGAAGCGATTGAACGAAGCGGTCGTCGTCCCCTGAGCAAGCGGTCCACCCGCTGCGTGCGGGTGCCTGGACATGGGTCGATCAGGAATCCGGGCGGTCCTGGGTCGGGAAGAGCATCGCGGTCTGCGAGCCGTAGATCGGGTAGTCGGAGCTGACGCGGTAGCCCCGGAGCAGCTCGGGGTCGAAGCCCAGCGTGTCGCACACCTCACCCAGCATCGCGCGGTAGCGCGGGACGTTGGAGCTGCCGAAGCGGGAGAGCCCGCAGCCCATGTTCTCGATCGACTCGAGCAGGTCGAGCTGATCGATGTCCCGCGACGCGTCGTTGATGTCCGCCTGCCCCTGGATCGTGGTGTCGTAGATCCGCAGCTCGGGGTACCCGCTGGTGTACAGGTCCTTGTGCAGCAGCACGTCGAACTGCATGCGCCGCGACGGGATGTTGATGTCGCTGGACGCCCAGGCCTTGCGGTTGCGCTCGCTGGGGATGTAGCGGGGGATCTCGCCACGGTTCACCTCGCAGGTGACCAGGTCGATGGCGCTCTGGGCCCCGAAGCCGCCCGGCTCGAGCAGGTAGTGCATCACCTCGCCCGCGTGGTGGGCCTCGAGCGTGGGGGTTGGGGTCGAGCAGAACCGCCCGAGCGTCGCGTTGTGCACGCCCTCCACCGGCTCGCCCGCGATGGTGTACGTCTGGCGGCTCGAGCCCTCCTCGACCTTGCGGTGCGACGTGAACTTGACACGCATGCCCGGGCGGAGGCGCTGCAGCCCCGACACGGACTTGATCCAGACGATGTCGATGTGCTCGCCGTCGGCGCTGGGCCAGAAGATGGCGCACTCCGCGTAGACCTCCGCCTGCGCCCCCTTGAGCTGACTCATGGCGCGGAAGGCGCTCTGCTTGCGTCGCAGCTCGAACTCACGCCGGGCCTCGGGGACCCACGTGCTCAGGATCGCCTCGAGCGCGCTGCGGTCGCCGATCTCAGTGCGGATCAGGGCCTCGAAGCGGTCGATCGCTTCGACGGCTCCCTTGATATCGTCGGGGTTCACGCCGTGCTTGGCCGACGCCTTGATGACACGCCGCATGGGCTCGGGCCCGGGCACGCGGTGCACGACGCTCATCGCATCCGGTGCTCGCACGGCCTTGAGCATGCGTGACGCGAGCACCTTATCGATACCCAGTTCCTTGGAGAGGCGCTGCGGGCCGGAATCGCCGCCGGGCACCTGGTCGATCACACGCACGAAGCTGCTGAGGAGTGCCTCGCCGGCTTCGTTGATGCGCATCTCCAGCCCCGAGAGCGACGGGTCCTTGGTCTCGAGCATCACCTGAGGCACCGATTCCGGGGATTTCTTTGGTGTCTTTGATTGCGTCATGCAGCGTACATCATCTTTGTGAATCCCGATGTGGCGGACGAAAAACCCTATTTTCGACCTGTAATCGGTGTTACAGAGCATTTTACACGACATCGGGGGAGGGTGCACACAATTTCTTTGTAGTTTCAGAGAAACTTCCTTGCAACCATCCGAGGGCTTCGGTTATACATATGCTACAAGGACGCCGGGAGATACCCGGCAAGCAGGAGAGGGGCCTGCGATTCGACCACGTATCCCGATCTCATCGGATCGGGGAACAGAAGGAGAGCACGATATGAACCACACAGCTCGGATCGCCGCAGCCGCCATGACCATCATCGCCGGAGCGGCGCACGCGGACGTCATCTTCGACACGGGAACGCCCGAACCCGGCTTCATTGGCTACTACGGGTTCGATGTCTTCGTCGACCAGTCCGTCGCCGTCGCGTTCACGCCGGACGAGGACTACTCGCTCGAGCAGGTCGGCGTCTGGATGATGAGCAATGATTTCAACAGCGCCGGCGCCCCATACACCCTCTCGGTACGGACCGATGCGAACGGGGGCATGACGATCCCCGGCGACACGATCATCGAATCGTGGGATGTCCAGACGAGCGCCGTCGGCTGGGTCCCGGTCTTTGAAACAGTCGATTCCGTGCTCAACCCCGTGCTCAGCGCGGGCACGACCTACTGGATCGTCGCCGAATCGGACTCGCCCGCGTTCGTTGATGCCGTCTGGGTCGCCTCGCAGCAGGACGAGCCCGTCTGGCACTCGGTGCAGAACGTGCTCAACCCCGACGGTGCATGGATCTCCGGCTTTACGCAGGGGGCGCCCGGCCTCGTCGTCAACGGCAGCGTCGTGCCGGCACCCTCGGCGTTCGCGGTCCTCGGCCTCGGCGGGCTCGCCTGCGCACGCCGTCGCCGGGCATAAGCCGGCTTGAACACGAGAGAACAACCCACAACTCAGGAAGAAAGAGAATCACCATGAACACCAAGGCAATCATCGCAACACTCGGTGCCTGCTCGCTGCCCGCCCTCGCGGGCGTGACCAGCACCACCGTCACGACCGACTTCTCCAGCGGCGCAGAGGGCTGGGTCGGCCCGGCCGGCCCCGGTGGCGCAACCACCATCGAGCCAACCGGTGGCAACAACGGCGCCTACATGCGGACCGAGTTCAACAACTTCGGGATCACGTTCGCCAACAGCACCAACAGCGATTTCCTCGGCGACTACACCACCGCCGACGAGATCACCATCTCGATGGACATCCAGGTCGATTACCTCAACTTCTTCGGGCAGGACGTCTCGCGTCCGTGGCTCGTCGAGCTGCGCGACTTCGACGGCGCGACCGGCGGCTACCCCTACAACAGCGTCTGGTTCCTCTTCGACAACATCTCCGCGGCCAACAACGGCGACTGGAGCACCTACTCCGTCACCTTCGACCCCAACGCCATGGATCTCCCCGGCGGCTGGGGCGGCTACGGTGCCGAGGACCCCGACACCTTCGAGCCCACGCTGCCCGACGGCGTGAGCTTCTCCGATGTGCTCGCGGGTGTCGATGAGATCGCGTTCACCACGTTCCAGCCCGGGTTCTTCTTCGGGTTCACGGATCACACCATCGGCATCGATAACCTCTCGATCACACGCACCGTCCCCGCACCCTCGGCGCTCGCGCTGATCGGGCTCGGTGGCATCGTCGGTACACGGCGTCGACGCTGATCGAACTTTCTCCACAAGACATGAGGGGCGGGCCGGGCCGAAGCCCGGTTCGTTTGTTTACGTTTTTTTCAGGATCGTTTCTCTATGCGAATCGCAAACCACAAACTCGCCTTCACCGCCATCGCGGCCATCGCCTGTGTATCCCACGCCCAGACCTACACCACCACATTCGACGACGGGCTCGACGGCTGGGAGGGCAGCAACGGCACCTTCCTGACCACCGATCTGGGCTCTGGCAACAAGCACCTGCGCAGCGTCGACGAGACCTTCGGCGTCTGGTACCGCAACACAGGCAACGCCGAGTTCCTCGGCGACTACACCGCAAGCGGTGCCATCACCCTCTCGATGGATATCAAGGTCGACCTGCTCAACTCGCAGAACATCCCCGATGGGCTGGTGCCCTACACCCGCCCGCTCGTCGTCGAGCTGCGAAACTACCGCTACGCCGGCGGCTTCCACCAGTACGGCAGCGTGTACTACGTGCTCTCGCGCGAGATCTCCGAGCTCAACCAGACCGAGTGGACCACGTTCAGCATCAGCTTCGATCCCAGCAGCACCGAGCTGCCCGACGGCTGGGGCGGATTCGGCGGCGATGACGACCGGGACGGGCCCGTGCTCCCCGAGGGCGCGACCTTCGCGGACATCGTCTCCAACGTCGACGAGATCGTGTTCTCCACCTACGACCCGGAAGAGTTCTACCTCTTCGCCTTCTTCGACGTCTCCGTGGATAACTTCAGCATCACCCGCGACGCGGGGTGCGCGGCAGACATGAACGGCGATGGCACGCTCGACTTCTTCGACGTCTCATCGTTCATCAGCGCCTACTCGGCGCAGGACCCCGCAGCGGACTTCAACGCCGACCGGGTCTGGGACTTCTTCGATGTCTCCGCGTTCATCAGCGCATACAACGCCGGGTGCCCCTGAGCGATCAGCCGCCCGCACGAACCCCTCTTGAATCTTCGCTTCGAAGATTCAACAAACGGACCCGAGAGGGTCCGTTTGTTATTGCGCGATGCTGTATTGTTTCGGATCAGTCTGACATCACGGGCTCCGCCGGCGGCTGGTGCCACTCGGCGTTCTCGTCCTTGCCCTCGCTCAGGTACCACTGCACCATGCGGTCGATGCCCTCCTTGAGCGGCACCTTGGGCGTGTAGCCAGCGTCGAGCAGCTTGTCGGCCTCGAACTTCGTCTCGGTCTTGAACATCTTCTTCACGCGTGCCGTCGAGATCGGCAGGTTCT
Organism: Phycisphaerales bacterium UBA1924; assembly: GCA_964229845.1. Classification (GTDB taxonomy): domain Bacteria; phylum Planctomycetota; class Phycisphaerae; order Phycisphaerales; family UBA1924; genus UBA1924. The sequence goes on along the minus strand of CAXREY010000018.1, from coordinate 22,089 downwards.
TGCCCGTCAGCGCGATCACCGCGTCGAACGGCAAGCCCATCAGCATGCCCATCGCGTAGGGCATCGCCGGGGCCGGCTTCTTGCCCAGGCACTTGCTGACCGTGTCGGAGATCTCCGTGCTCGTCAGGTCGGGCTTGTCGATGTAGTTGAAGATCTCGAAGTGCTCGATGTCACGGTTCGGCTTGCGATCGTTGAGCCCCTTGAGGAACAGCGTCGCGTCCACGATGTTCTCGACATAGCTGAGCGACTTGATGTTCGTCCCCGGGCCGAACCGGAAGTACTTGCCGGAGTGGATCTGGCGGATCAGCGAGTACATGTTCGCGAAGTTGTGCACCCCGAAGGTGACGGTGGGGCGGATGACCAGCGCGCGGCGCCCGTCGCCCTGCTCGACCCAGCGCTGGAACACGCCCTCGCCCTTGAGCTTCGAACCGCCGTAGGGGGTGTTGGGCGCGGTGGGCGCGGTCTCCTCGTGCGGGGTGGGCGCGTCGCCGTACACCGCGACGGTGGAATAGAAGATGACGTCCTTCACGCCCGCGCGGTCCATCGCGTCGCAGACCTGCTGCGAGCCGTGCTCGTTCACGGAGTAGTAAGTGTCGTGCGCGATCCCGAAGTCGTGGTGGGCGGCCGCGAGGTTTACCACCAGCTCCACGCCCTCCATCGCCCGGTCGAGCGCCTTGGGATCACGGATATCGCCTCGGATGTGCGTCATCTGTGCCTGCGGCCCCTTCGGGTCGATCAGGTCGAGGTTCACCAGCTCGTGCCCGAGCGCGGAGAGATCCCGATGGAAGTACTCCGCGATGAAACCGGACCCGCCTGTGATGAGAATCTTCAATGCTGTCCCCTTGCGATACACACAGGTGCCACGACGCCTTGGATGCTCGGATCATACGACATCAGAACCACGGAGTTCATGCTCATTGAAGATGTCGGCCCGATCGAGGGTCCGGTTCTGTGTTATGCGGAGTGTCGCGTATCAAAAGCCGCCGAACATCAGCGGCGCGAGGATCACGCACAGCACGCCGCAGATCAGCGTGAGCGGCCCGCCGAACCGGGTGTAGTCCAGCCACTTGTACCCGCCCGGGCCCATGACCATCAGGTTCGTCTGATATCCGATGGGTGTGGAGAACTCGCAGCTGGCCGCCACGGTGATCGCGACCACGAAGGGCATGGGGTTGATCCCCGCCTCCTGCGCCAGCCCGACCGCGATGGGGAACATCAGCACCGCCGCCGCGTTGTTGGTCATGCAGGCCGTGAACACAGACGTGAGCAGGTACACGCACGCCAGCAGCGCCCACGGCCCCATGCTCTGGAAGGTCTCCAGGATGAAGTGAGAGATATCGTGGGCGAGCCCGGTGTTCTGCATCGCCTGACCGATGCCGAAGCTCGCCCCGATCACCGCGAGGATCGAAAAATCGACGCCACGCCGGGCCTGCGGCCCCGTGCAGCAACGCGTCACGATCATCAGGCCCGCGGCGAGCATCGCGGCCGTCATCGGCGGCATGATCCCGAACGTGATCAGCGTGACGAGCAGCGCGAGGATCGCCAGCGCCACCCACGCACGCTCGTGCCGCAGCGAGGCCGGCGTGAAGCGCTCGTTCACCAGGTAGAAATCGCCGGAGCTCCCGAAGCGCGATGCGAAGCCCGGCTCCGCCTCGAGCAGCAGGGTGTCACCCGGACGCAGGCGGATCTCGCCCAGCTTGCCGGGGATCTGCTGGCCCTGACGACGCACCGCCACGACCACCGCGCCGTAGCGCGTGCGGATGCCCGACTGGCGGATCGTCAGGCCCACGAGCGAGGAGTTGTTCGAGACGACGGCTTCGACGATCCGCAGGTTCGGGCGGTAGCTGTTGCCGTTGGCGGCCTCGTCGTCGTGCTCGTGCGCGTCGGCGGTCGAGGGCACCAGCCCCTTGATCTGCTGGAGCTCAACGACCGAATCGAGCTTGCCCACGAAGACCAGCACGTCCTCGGCCTCGATGATCTCACGCGGCGAAACCGCGATCACCGAGTCGTCGCTCCGCTCGATCCGCGCCAGGAACAGCCCGGGCAGGCTGCGCAGGTTCGCGGCCTCGACCGTTTTGCCGATGATCGGGCAGCCGGGCGAAACCTTGAGGGCCGCGTGATACCCGTGCCCCTGCGATTCCGCCTGATCGATCGGGTTGGCCCGGTCGGGCAGGAGCTTGCGCCCGAAGATCAGGATGTACGCGAGCCCGAAGAGCGCGATCGGCAGCCCCACCTTGGCCAGCGAGAACATGCTGAACCCCAGGGCCGGGTTGTCCACCGTCGCCGGGCCACCGTCGCTGGTGATCGGGTTCTCGCTCAGCAGCCCCGCCACGATCACGTTCGTTGATGTGCCGATGAGCGTGCAGACACCGCCAAGGATCGATGCGAACGACAGCGGCATGTAGAGCTTGCTGGGCGCGATGCGGCAGCGGCGGGCCACGCCGTCGAGTGTCGGGAGGAACATCGCGACGATCGGTGTGTTGTTGATGAACGCGCTCATCGCGGCCACCGGGAGGGTGAGCTTGATCTGCGCGCTCCGCTCGTCCTTGGGCCGCCCGAGCAGGACGCTCGTGATCCGCGCCATCGCGCCGGTCTCTTTCATCGCCGCGGCCACCACGTACAGCATCGCGACCGTGATCAGGCCCTGATTCGCGAAGCCCGCGATGGCCTCGTCCGGCGCGATCACCCCGCCGATCAGGAGCACCAGCAGCACCCCCATCATGACGATGTCGGCGGAGAAACGCCCCAGCGCCAGGGTGCCGATCATCAGCACAAGCATGACACCGGTCAGGATGGTCTGGGCATTCTCGCTCAAGCTGGTTCCCGTTGCGTGCCCCGTTCGTTCGCCCCGACGGGGTGCGTGTCCGAGGCGTACGCCCGGCTACTCGTCGTTGTTCTGCCCGATCCCGAGCTCCTGGATCGCCCGGATCATCAGCCCGTGCACCCTCGGCGGGGCACAGACGATCCCCTTGTTCTTCTCGAGCCCACGCCCGTGCGAGAAATCGAGGTTGTTGCCGAAGATATCGGTCACAAACGCCCCAGACTCGCACGCGATGCAGCAACCCGCGGCATGATCCCAGATCCGCTCCACGTACCCCTTGCGGGTCGGCAGGCGCAGGTACGCGTCCGCCTGCCCACGCGCAACAACCGCGTACTTGCACTGGGAATCCAGGCGGACCGGCTCGCCCGCCTGCCCGAGCCCCTGCTGCTCGATCCATTCCAGCATCCGGTCGGTATCCGAGACGTTCGAGTGGGCCTTCTCGACCGAGGCGCACACCGAGATCTCCTCGCCTTCCTCATGGTCCAGGCGGGTTATCCGGATCGATTCCGCCTTCGCGTCGTCGGCCTTGGTCTCCCAGACACCCTCGCCCTTGATCGCGTAGTACAGGCAGCCGTGCTCATCCCGCTCGTCCAGCGGCAGGGACATGTTGATCGGCAGGTTCGGGCACCCCATCACGCCGATGGTGGGGGTCCCATCTTCGATGAACCCCAGGGCTATCGCGTACTGCTGGTTCCGCAGGAACCCCTTGGTCCCATCGATCGGGTCCAGCGTCCAGAACTTGTGATGCGACGTATCGCCCGCCCCCAGGTCGATCGCGTCCAGCAGATCGTCCGCGTTCGCCCCCTCCCAGACCTCCTGGGCCGCGGCCACCGCCGCGTCGAGCAGGAGCTTGTTGTCCTCGTCACGCAGGAAGGTCGAGGCCTCCTCGGCGACCATGACAAACTCGCCGATCTGCTGCTTGAGCATCATCGCGACCACCGCCTGGCTGGCGTAATCGGCCACGGTCACCGGGCTCTTGTCGTCCTTGGTCACGGAACGGACCTGCTCGAGGTTGTTCTGAACCTCCCGGCAAACGATGGACGCGGCGGCAACAGCCATGCGCCCGGCCTGGGCATACTCGGCGTGATCGATCATGTGGAACTTCCTTCCGTCTGCGGATCAGACGATGGATTGTAGGTGTTGGGAACGCATCGCTCAGAGCACGCCGTGCGCCCGCAGCGCTTCGACGAGTTGCATCGCGGACTGCTCGATCGACTGGTTGTCGGTCTCGATGTGCACCTCGGGGCGCTGGGGGGCCTCGTAGGGGTCGTCGATGCCGGTGAAGCCCTTGATCTCGCCGGCGCGGGCCTTTTTGTAGAGGCCCTTGGGGTCGCGGGATTCGCAGACTTCCAGCGGGGTGTCGATGAAGACCTCGAGGAAGATGGCCCCGGACTCCTCGTGGACCCTGCGGACCTGGTCGCGGTCGCGCTGGTAGGGGGAGATGAAGCTGGAGATCGTCACGACCCCGGCATCCGCGAACAGCTTGGCCACCTCGCCGACTCGGCGGATGTTCTCCTCGCGGTCCTCGGCGGAGAAGCCGAGGTTGGCGTTGAGCCCGTGTCGCACGTTGTCGCCGTCGAGGCGGTAGGCGAGGATGCCCCGCTGGATCAGGGCCTGTTCCAGCGCGACGCCGATGGTGGACTTGCCGGAGCCCGAGAGCCCGGTGAGCCAGAGCGTGCAGCCCTTGTGCCCGAGCACCCGGGCGCGGTCCTCTCTGGTGATCTCGCCCTCGTGCCATGCGATGTTGGTCGCCTTGCCGACGGTTGTTGTGGGTTTATCGGTCTCACTCACCGCGTTCTCCCTGTCTGGGGTTCAGAATCTCTGACACTATCGGGCATTGCCGATCCGGCTCGGCCCACAGATCGTAGATCCCCCAAGCGTCGGTCTATACTTCGGCTGATTGCTGCATCAAATCCCGGTTTCCCGCTTGGGAGGCGTGAAAGTCCGGCCGATTGATGATGAAACCAACCATTGATCCCCGATCCGTCCGGACGGGGCCCACTGTGCACCCGACGAGGGAGAGACCCGGCATGACCCAAGCCGCTGAGCCCATCTCACACTACCGCCTGACCCACCTCAAGGCGCTCGAGGCCGAGGCCATCCACATCATGCGGGAGGTCGCCGCCCAGTTCGAGCGCCCGGCGCTCATGTTCTCGGGTGGCAAGGACTCGATCGTCATGGTCGCGCTCGCGCTTAAGGCGTTCCGCCCCGCGAAGTTCCCCTTCCCGCTGCTCCACGTGGACACCGGGCACAACTTCCCCGAGGCCCTCGCCTTCCGCGATCAGCTCGTCGAGAAGATCGGCGAACGCCTGATCGTCCACAAGGTGCAGGACATGATGGACAAGGGCCTGGCCTCGGAGGACCCGGGGCCGTTCCCCAGCCGCAACCGGGCCCAGATCCCCACGCTGATCAACGCGATCGAGGAGTACCGCTTCGACGCGCTCTTCGGCGGCGCCCGGCGCGACGAGGAGAAGGCCCGCGCGAAGGAGCGCATCTTCAGCTTCCGCGACGAGTTCGGGCAGTGGGACCCCAAGAACCAGCGCCCCGAGCTGTGGAACCTCTACAACGGGCGCCACCGCATGGGCGAGAACATCCGCGTCTTCCCGATCTCCAACTGGACCGAGATGGACGTGTGGCAGTACATCATGCTCGAGAACATCGAGATCCCGGATCTCTACTTCTCGCACAAGCGCGACGTGGTCAAGCGCATGGGCCAGTGGGTGCCCGTGGGCGAGGCCCCCTTCGGGCCCCGCGAGGGCGAGGAAGTCACCAACCGCACGGTGCGCTTCCGCACCGTGGGCGACATGTCCTGCACGGCCGCGACCGATTCACCCGCGAGCACGCTCGAGGACATCGTCGCCGAGGTCGCCGCCGCCCGCGCGTCCGAGCGTGGCGCCCGCATGGACGACAAGACCAACGAAGCCGCGATGGAAGACCGCAAGAAGGAAGGGTACTTCTAAAGATGAGTGCAGACACCGAAACCCAGCCCGCGCGCACGCCCGATCCCAAAGCGAATCAGGGCATGGAGTTCTCCACCGACGCGTACCTCGACATGGACCTGCTGCGATTCCTGACCTGCGGCAGCGTGGACGACGGCAAGTCGACCCTCATCGGTCGCCTGCTCTATGACTCCAAGTCGATCTTCGAGGACCAGCTCGAGGCCGCCGAGTCGGCCTCGGTCTCCCGCGGCGACGAGCGCATGAACCTCGCGCTGCTCACCGACGGGCTCCGCGCCGAGCGCGAGCAGGGCATCACCATCGATGTGGCCTACCGCTACTTCGCGACGCCCAAGCGCAAGTTCATCATCGCAGACTGCCCGGGCCACGTGCAGTACACCCGCAACATGGTGACCGGCGCCTCGACGGCGAACCTCGCGCTGATCCTGATCGACGCCCGCAACGGCGTGATCGAGCAGACCCGGCGTCACTCGTTCATCACCTCACTGCTGCGCATCCCGCACCTCGTGGTCTGCGTGAACAAGATGGACCTGGTGGACTGGGATCAGGAGACCTACGAGAAGATCCGCGACGACTTCGAGGAGTTCGCCGCCCGCTTCGAGATCAACGACATCACCTTCATCCCCATGTCCGCGCTCACGGGCGACAACGTCGTCAACCGCTCGACCAATATGGACTGGTACCAGGGCCCCTCGCTGCTGCACCACCTCGAGAACGTGCACATCGCGGGCGACCGCGACATGATCGACCCGCGCTTCCCCGTCCAGTGGGTCGTGCGCCCCCAGAGCGACGAGCACCACGACTACCGCGGCTACGGCGGGCAGGTCGCCTCGGGCGTCTTCCAGGTCGGCGACGAGGTCGTCGCGCTGCCCTCGGGCATGGAATCCAAGATCAAGTCGATCGACATCGGCGGCGACGCCATGACCCGCGCCTACCCGCCGCAGTCCGTGTCGATCCAGCTCGAGGACGACATCGACATCTCACGCGGCGACATGATCTGCCGACCCAACAACAAGCCCATCAGCGGGCAGGACATCGACGCCATGGTCGTCTGGATGACCGATCAGCCCATGGTGGTCGGCAAAAAGTACACCATCCGCCACACCTCCAACGAGGCGCGGTGCATCGTCAAAGACCTGCACTACCAGATCGACATCGAGACCCTGCACCGCGACGAGAGCGCCGAGAACCTCGGCCTCAACGAGATCGGTCGCGTGTCGATCCGCACGACCAAGCCCCTGTTCTACGACCCGTACCGCCAGTGCCGCATCACCGGCAGCTTCATCATCGTGGACGAGCAGACCAACAGCACGGTCGGCGCGGCGATGATCATCGGCGAGACGAAGTAACACGATCGGTCGCTCGGGCATACCCTTTCCCATGCCCAGCGCCCTCGACTTCCGCATCATCTCCATCGGCACCCTCGTGGCCAACCCGCTGTGGGACGAGCGGTCGCCCGTGCGCACCGGGCACGCGACCACCACGCTCGTCCGCTCGGGCGACATGACCCTCATCGTCGACCCCGGGCTCCCCGCTCCGGCACTCAAGGCCCGCCTGCACGAGCGGTCCGGGCTCAAGCCCGAGCAGATCACGCACGTCTATCTCACCAGCTTCCACCCAGAGGCCAGGCGCGGCATCGAGCTCTTCCCCAACGCGGACTGGCTGATATCTGAGCAGGAACGCGAAGCCGTGGGCGTCCCCATCGCCCAGTCGCTGGGTCGCCTGGCGGAAACGCAGGAGATGGCCAAGCAAACCGGCGAGGCCTTCCACGAGGACCAGCAGGCCACGCTCGAGGTCCTGCAGCGCGACATCGCGATCCTCGCACGCACGCAGGCATCGCCCGATGCGCTGAGCGACGATGTCGATCTCTTCCCGCTGCCGGGCCTGAGCCCGGGCTCGTGCGGGCTGCTGCTCAAGGGGATCCGCGACACCACCCTGATCGCCGGCGACACCATCGCCACGCAGGAGCACCTGCAGCAGGGCAAGGTCCTGCAGGGCTGCGCCGATCGCAAGAAAGCGCTCGAGAGCTTCCAGGAGGCGCTGGAGATCGCCGACCTGATCGTCCCGGGGCGCGATAACCTGCTGATCAACCCAGCCGGGCAACGCTGAGGCGGCTGCCCCGAAACCGATCCGATTCCGACGAACACACGGGCGGAATAGGACGATACAGTCTACCTATGCCCCCCGCGAAGCCAAAGCGACGAACGAAGACCGACCCGAGCATGCCGGCGAACCCCAAGGAGCAGCAGAAGTTCGTCGAGCTGCTCAAGAAGCTGCACATGGCCGTCAACAGCGGCAATATCGAGATCACGATGCAGGCCATGCCCAAGCTCATGGAGCTGCACGAGCGGTATCCCAAGAACGTCAACGTGCTCGTGCTCATCGGGCGCGGGTACATGGCCATCCGCAACCTCCCCAAGTCGATCGAGTTCTACCGCAAGGCCATCAGCATCATGCCGATGGAGCCCGACATCAACTTCCAGTACGGGCTCGCGCTGGAGAACCAGAACCTGCTCGACCAGGCGCTCGACCGCTTCGATCGGGTGCTCCAGAAGCAGCCGGACAACTTCTACGCGATGCGTCACCGCACCTCGACGCTGGACGGGCTCGGACGCCGGCAGGAGGCCTACGAGGGCTATGTCGAGATCGTCGAGAAGTTCAAGGACGCCGAGCTCGATGACAACCAGCTCAACGCGCTCGCCATCACCGCCGCCGCCTTCGCCCCGGACTACACCGACCCCAGGGAATCGCTCGAGGGCCTGGAAGAACGCATCGAGGCCACCAACGACCCCGACCTCCTCCGGGCAGGCAGCATCCAGATCGCCCGCCTGCACAAGCTCTTCGACGAGCACGACGAGGCGTTCGCGTGGTACGAGCGCGGGAAAGCGGTCGACCGCGACGACTGGGACTGCGAGAAGCACAGCGGGAACATCGACGACCTGATCCGGTGCTGGAGCGGCGGGCACGAGATCCCGTTCTCACAGGCAAAGAACATCGACGCCTCGCGCCTGATCTTCATCGTCGGCATGCCCCGCTCGGGCACCTCGCTGACCGAGCAGATGCTCGCGCAGCTCAAGGACATCGAGCCGGGCGGCGAGATGAACGTCATCGATGCGCAGATCCACCGCTCGGAGAAGGCCGCCATGCGCCACTCCAAGCCCCTGCCGGTCAGCCCGACCCTCTACACCCAGCCCGTCATCGATTCGATGTCCAAGGACGCGATGAAGGCGTATAACAAGGTGCACCGCCGCAAGTCGATCACGGATAAGCAGCCGTACAACTACCTGCTGGTCCCCATGATCGCGCACATCCTCCCGGGCGCCAAGATCATCCACTGCACGCGTGACCCGCTCGACTGCTGCTTCTCGAACTACACGACCGCGTTCACCCAGCTGCACATGCAGACGCACGACCAGTACTGGCTCGGGCGGTACTACGCCGATTACGAGCGCGTCATGGATGCCTGGCACCAGCTCCCCGAGGTCGAGATGATCGACCTGCCCTACGAGGAGCTCGTGCGGGACGCGGAGGGCCAGATGCGCCGCGTCGTGGAGTTCATCGGGCACGAGTGGGACGACAGCGTCCTCCGGTTCCACGAGTCGGAGCGGAAGGTCATCACCGCGTCACGCGATCAGGTCAAGAAGAAGCTCTACACCAGCTCCATCGCGAAGTACGCCCCGTACGAGCACCGCCTCGACGAGCTCAAACGCGGGCTCGAAGAGGGACGGTCACGCGAGAGTGGCACCGTTGGCACCTAGTGCGATAACCCGCTGACCCGGGCAAACGCCCGCCCCGCGTCCACCAAACGCGGTTCCTTCGGGTCTTCCCGAACCCTTCGGGCAGTTCTGACGATAGAGTTTGCGTATGCCCCCCACGAACCCAAAGCGAAAATCCCAGCCCCAGCGCGGCCCGAAGCTCACACCGCAGCAGCAGAAGAAACGCGCACAGCTCTACAAGCAGCTCGCCGACGCCATCGATCAGGGCTACGCGTCGCAGGCCCTGGGCAAGCTGCGTGAAGTCGAGCAACGATTCCCGACCGATGTCAACGTGCACATGCTCACCGGACGCGCCCACGCGTCGCTCGGGCGTCACCCGGAATCCATCGCGGCGTTCAAGAAGGCCGTCGACCTCGTGCCCGATGAGCCGGACATCCGCCACTACTACGCCTCCGCGCTGCACAAGGGCGGGAAGTTTGAAGAAGCGCTGCTCGAGTTCGAGCGGGTGCTCTACCTCAAGCCGGACCACTTCTACGCCCTCCGGCACAAATGCTCGACACTCTCCGACCTCGGCAGGGAAGAGGACGCGTTCAGGGCGTTCGAGAACCTGCAGGAGATCGCACGCGGGATGAACCTGACGCCCGACCGCGCACTCGCGGTCGCCGTCTCCGGCTCGCGCTTCTCGCCCAAGCTCATCACAGCGCAGGACGCGATCACGAGCATCGAAGAGTGCATCGAGGACTCGGACGAGACCTCGATCGTCAAGGCGGGCTACTACCAGCTCGGCCGTCTCTACCACCACGAGAAGCAGTACGACGACGCGTTCGATTCGTATGTCAAGGGCAAAGCGGCCGACCCCTACGAGTGGGACACCGAGCTGCACAGCGAGCGGATGGACCAGCTCATCGACTGCTGGCGGACGGACGAGCCGATCCCCTCCTCCAACGCCAGGGGCGTGGACGGCTCCCGCCTGATCTTCATCGTCGGCATGATGCGTTCGGGCACCTCCCTCACCGAGCAGATGCTCGCGCAGGTCAGGGAGATCGTGCCCGGCGGCGAGATGAACGCCGTCTCCCGCACCATCCCCAAGAACGAGATCCAGAAGCTCAAGCACACCCAGCGCTTCCCGCTCAACCGCGCGTTCTACACCCAGCAGTACATCAACCAGGCATCACGCAAGGCGATGGAGTCCTACAACGAGGTCCACCCGCAGTTCTCTATCACGGACAAGCAGCCGTTCAACTACGTGTTCGTCCCGCTCATCGCTCACCTCTTCCCGGGCGCAAAGATCATCCACTGCAAGCGCGACGAGCTGGACTGCTGCCTCTCCAACTTCACCCAGGCCTTCTCTCGCCCGCACCCGCAGACCCAGGACCTCTACTGGCTCGGGCGCTACTTCGCCGACTACGAACGCACCATGAAGGCCTGGCACGACATCCCCGAGGTCGACATGATCGACCTGCAATACGAGGATCTCGTGGACGACCCCGAGGGCCAGTCCAAGCGTGTGATGGAGTTCCTCGGGCGCGAGTGGACCGAGGACATCCTCGAGTTCCACAAGTCCAAGCGCACCGTCAACACCGCTTCACGAGATCAGGTCCGCAAAAAGATCTACACAAGCTCCGTGAAAAAGTACACGCCCTACGAGCACCGCCTCGATGAGCTCAAGCGGGGCATCGCCGAGGGGCGGGCAAGGCCCCACGGCGGCACACCCGCCGAATCCAAACCCTGATACGCGGCACACGCGCGGGGCACCTACCCTCTGTGCATGCAGATCCTGCTCACCAATGACGACGGCATCCGGGCCCCAGGCATCGAGGTGTTGCACGCCCAGCTCACCGGATCAGAAGCACACCCCGACCCGCTCGGGGATGTGTTCACGGTCGCGCCGATGAACGTGCAGTCCGCCACATCGCACGGCATCACGTACCACGCGCCCCTCATGACCCGGGCCACCAAGATCAACGGCCACGACGGGGTCGCGGTCGACGGACGCCCGGCGGACTGCTCCAAGCTCGCCCTCACCAACCTCTGGCCAGAGCGGTTCGGTGATGGGCGGCGCCCCGATCTCGTGATCTCGGGCATGAACGCCGGCGCGAACTGCGGCATCAACGTCATCTACTCCGGCACGGTCGCCGCAGCGATCGAAGCCGCGTTCCTCGGCGTGCCCGCCATCGCGGTTTCGCTCCACCTCGACCGCGAGCTCGATGCCGACCGCCCACACCCGGAATACGACCGCGCGGCCGCGGTCGCGCGACGCGTCATCGATCAGCTCATCGCCGGGGGGCTCCCGGGCGCACACGAGATCCTCTCGATCAATATCCCCGCGACCGGGCGGCTGCGCGACGACGCCGAGGTCGTTGTCTGTCCCATGAACACGCACGCGATGGTGGATCAGTTCGACGAACGTCACACGCCGCACGGCGAGCGCTACTTCTGGTCCGCGGGCAACGGGCTGGACTTCCACGGCGCCGACGAGGGAACAGACGTGCCCGAGCTGATGGCAGGCAAGGTCACCGTCACCCCGCTGAGTTTCGACATGACCAACCACGCCAAGGTCTCGTTCTGGCGCGATCGCCTCGGATGAGCCCGCACAAGAGGATCTGCACAAACAAACAGCCGGCAACCCATCGGGCCGCCGGCTGTCCTTCTCTCCGATCGACCAGCGATCGTGCTGTGTTCCTTGGGCTTACGACGCCTGCTCGGGGTCGTTGAGCGACTCGCTGAGCTTGGCCAGCGTCTCGTCGATGATCTCCTGCGTGATCTTCAGGCCCTCGAGCACCTCCTGGTGGATCTCGGGGCTCGGGTTGTCCAGGCGGAAGCCGCCCTCGAGCATCGACGCGATCTTGTCCGCGGCGTGCACCACGAACACGATCTTCTGCACCTCGCTGGGTGCCTCGGTCGGGCGGTGGTGGTAGCCCGCGGCCGCCTTGAACGGGGTCGGGAACTTCCACTTCTCACACAGGCCCATGCCATAGTCCTGGTGGTTGGCACCGAAGACCTCTTCTTCTGTATCGATCAGGGACACGCCGGGGCGTCCGTTCATGTCCGCGTTGCACCGGTCGAGCGCATCGATCAGCTGCGAGCGGTCGTACTGCATCTCGATCATGATGCCGATGTCGTGGATCAGGCCCGCGAGGTAGGCCTCGTCACCCATGCCAAGCCCGAGACGATCGCTGAGGATCTTGCAGGTGATGGCGACGGCGTTGGAGTGGTCCCAGAGCTCCTTGGCGGAGAAGAACGGGGTCAGCTCGCCGCCGCGGAAGAGCTTGGCCAGCGACGCCGCGATGGCGATGTTCTTGACCGCGTTAAGCCCCAGCATCACGATCGCGCGATTGATCGACGCGATCTGACCCGGAAGCCCGTAGAACGAGGAGTTCACGACCTTGAGGATGCGCGAGCACAGCGCCGGATCGTTGCTGATGACCTCGTGCAGGTCCTGGGCCGTGCTGGACGGGTCCTCGACCAGATCGATGATCCGCAGCGTGACCTCAGGGAGGGTCGCGATATGCGAGATTTCCTTGAGGGCTTCGGCGACGGCCTGCTCACGCTGTTCCTGGGTCACTGGCATAGATCTGCTCCGGTGTTGGGGTGTGCCTTTCGGTCCACTCGAACATCGGCCCAGCGCTGTCGCGACTTTGGTCCGCGTACCGCAATCAGCAGAAGATGAGGGAAATCCGCATCTCACGCCCTCAGCAGCCCAGAATAATCATCAACGGACCATGCTCGATACACGGATCAATACACGCAGCGTTTCCGCAGCAGCTCCGCGTGCGAAGCATGACCGAGCACCCGGGCGATGTTCTCCGCGATCAGCTCGCCGCTGCGCCCATCCCCGTACGGATGATCAGAACGCGTCGCGTCGGTAGCCGTCACCCGCGCCAGCGCATCGCGGATCGATCCAACCGATTCATCTCCATGAGCCGTCCACCCCTCGCACCGCTCCCGCCCCGCCTGGCGATCCCCGATGTCCACGCTCGGGCACCCGATGGCCGCCGCCTCGATGAGCCCGGCGGACGAGTTGCCCACCAGCGCCCCGCCCGCAGCTCCAACCCGCTTGAGCAGCCCCACGAACACGTCGCGAGCCAGCCCCTCGCGCACCTGCACGTCGATCGGGGCCGATTCGATGACCTCCATGATCCCGCGTCGCCCCGGGTCGAGGTTCGGGTGCAGCACGAGCACCCGCCGATCGCTCACCGCCCCGAGCACCGCCCGCATCGCTTCCGCTTCTTGGTGGTCCTCGCGACCGATCGGGTGCATCAGCACCACGACCTCCGGCGAACCAAGCTCCGCGTACGCCCCGTCACCCAGCGGGTTGATCGAATCCAGACCGTCGATCGCCGGCGAGCCGACCACGAACACCTGCGATGCCTCTTCGCCCATCTTCACGATGCGCTTGGCGCTGGAGTTGGTCGCCGGGAAGTGCACGTGCGCCAGCTTGGTGATCGCGTGGCGCATCGCCTCGTCCGCCACGCCCTCAGCACGATCGCCGCCGTGGATGTGCGCCAGCAGCACCCCGCCCACGCTCGCCGCGGACGCCGCAGCGAACGCCTCGATCCGATCGCCGAGCACGACGACCATGTCCGGGCTGTTCATGTCGTAGGAGCGCCCGAAGCGGGCGATGCCCTTGCCCAGCGACTCCACATCGTGCAGCCGCCCGACCTTGCCGGCGGTCTGCATCGGGATCGAGTCCGCGATCGCGAACTCGGCCTTCACCTCACGGAAAGTCACCGCCGGCTGCACCAGGTGCGAGCCGGCCGCGACGACGTAGAGCTCCAGCGCCGGGTGCGCATGGATCGCGTGCATCACCGGGCGCAGCAGCCCGAACTCCGCCCGCGTGCCGGTGACAACCGTAACCTTGTGCTGTCCGCTCTCGTTCACGCCAGATCCTCCTCGACGACGGGCACATCATGCTCGATCTCGCGCTTCGCGACCTTGCCGATGACCTCATCGAGACGATACGCCAGGATCCCCGTCCCGGGGCGTTTGATCGTGAGCATCTCGCGCGTGATGGTCTCGCCGGGGGCAATGGCGCGTGTGGTGACGACCGACTGGCGCGAGACCTCACGGACATCGCGTTCGCAGTCGAGGACGCGTTTTTCGATCGGATATGTCGCCGCTGCGTAAACAGCCATCCAGCTTGGATGGGCGCCAGGATGAACGTGATCAAAGAAGTACTCTTTTAACAACTTTCCATCGCCCAACTTTGAGACCTCATCGGCATACGCCTTTTCTGCGACATGCCCGAGGCATCTATGGTGTTGCGCTTGTTCAATATATCTCTTCAATCCGAGTTCAGTGATAGAAGCTGCGTGATCCGGGCCGGGTGCGTTTCTGTCATAGGTAATGTGCTTTTCGAGGATGCAACCACCGAGTGCTGTCGCGAGTTTCGATGATTTCGGATCCTTGGAATGATCGCTATACCCAACAGGCAACCCAGTCGCATCCCGGATCGCCTTAATACCGCCCAAAGCCATATCCGGCGTCGGATAACTACTCACACACTGCAACACCGCCAACCGATCACGCACATGATCCAGCCACCCGACCGCACGCACCACCTCATCGAGCGTGCTCGCCCCCGTGCTCACGATCATCGGCTTGCCCGTCTTTGCCAGCGCCTCAAGCAGCGGCTTGTTCACAATGTCCGGGCTTGCCGTCTTGTACGCGTCCCACGCGAGGGTCTCGGCGATTTCGACCAGCTCGGTGGAGAACACCGTCACGATCGCGTGGATCCCACGCTCGTGCGCCCGATCGACGACCCGCGCCATCTCGTCAATGCTCAGCTCTAGGCGGCGCAGCATCTCGATCGGGTCCGTCTCCCCCGCGTTCTTCTGGTAGGCCGCCAGCTTCGCCGCCTTGCTCATGAGCCGATCAGTCTCGAAGAACTGCAACTTCACCGCGTCCGCGCCAGCTTCCGCCGCCGCGTCGGTCAGCGACAACGCCCGCTCGACCTCCCCGTCGTGGTTCACCCCGATCTCCGCGATGATGTAGGGCGGGTGGTCGATTCCGATCTGTTTGTTGCCGATTCGCATCTCAGGAGTCTACCCATCCGAGGGTGCCACTACTCGCCTCGAAGAGGCGCAGTAGTGTCTTTGAAACATCAGTTATTCGATCCTTGGGTAGCACTACTGCGCGGCTGCGCCGCGAGTAGTGGCACCCTGCGAAGCATGTCGCTCACGCAGAACCGCATCCGCCACCAACAAATCAATCCGCGAATCGATATCCACCACATCCCCCTCATCCGTGATCACCCCCCGCCGATCATTGCCCAGGAAGCTGTGGGGCCCCTCCGGCGCGCCGATCCGGCGCATCAGCGCATCGGGGGTCAGCGCGATCACGCCCCCGTCCGGCACCATCGCCGCCGGCAGGTCCTGCCGGCGGAAGCAGTTGTGATACAAAACCTCGCCCTCCCAGGGCGATACCTGCCCATCATCACCCACGCGCACCGTCCACCACGGGTGGTGTTTGCCTACGCGCGCGTAGCTCTGCACGCTGTCGCAGCCGGTCTCAACCAGCATCTCCAACGCGTCGTCGATCAGCCCCTCAGGACGCACCGGCACGTTGGCGTACAGGATCACGATCGGGCCATCGGGCGACCCGACCGCCCCGTGCGCGTGACGCGCACCGTCGTCGATCGTCGCGGTATCGTGCGCGAGGTCTTCGGGGCGCTCGATCGTCTCGCACCCGAACCGATTGGCGATCGTCAGCACATTCACATCATCGCTGCTCACCACCACACGACCAACCGACCCGGACCGCTGGGCCGCCTCGATCGTCCACAGAACGCACGGCTTGCCCGCGACATCGGCCGTGTTCTTGCCGGGCAGGCCCTTGCTGCCGCCACGCGCAAGGATGATCGCGATGGCATCGCCCGGTGCGCTCACGCCGCGTATTCCTCGGCCGCCGGCTTGATCTCCAGCGCCGTCGCACGCATCGCGCTGCGAAGCCGCTGGTACGCCCGCTCGATCCCGTCCTCGATCGCATTGATCTCGCTGCCCTGCGTTAGCACGGCTCTGCCGTTGCGGTCCACGACCACGCCGTCGCAGCGCACACGCATGATCCCGCGCTCCATCTGTTCAAGCCGCCAGCCCGGCACACGCATCGGCGTGATCCGCTGGTTCTTCGCGTGCTCGGGCAGCGGATCGATGATCGCGCCGCCCGTGAGCATCAGCCACTTGTCGTAGAACGATTCGACCTGATCCAGCGTCTGCTCGCAGCGCGTCATGCGGGCCGCGAGCCACAGCGGATGCTCGCCGATCGCGTCATAGACCGACTGGAGGCGATCGAACACGCGCTCGTAGCCATCGATGCACGCGAGCTGCTCGTAGACAGACGGGCTGTCCGCGATGACATCCACGCTCAGCACATCGATGCCCGACTCGATCAGCTGCGCCGTAGCTACGCCCTCGCGCAGCAGGTCGGTCCGCATCTCAACGCACGCGATGCCGTCTTCTTTAGCGAGCGCAACCAGATCCATCGCCCCGGGGTGCATCAGCGGGTCGCCCACGCCGTCGAACACCACGCACGCGTCCTCGCGGGCCCCGCCGAGCTGGCGCAGCAGCGTGTGCGCCGCGTTCATCTCGATGGGCAGGCGTTCAACCGATTCACGCGAACCCCGCTTCCACGCGCCCCACGGGCCACCGAGCAACCGCCCGGTGCAGGTCTCAAGGATCAGCGTGCTCGGCACGCGTGCCCGCGTGACATCACGCAGTTCCTGAGCGCAGAGCAGCGCGTCCGCGCTCATCGGATCGAACATCGACGCGTAGGCGGCTCGGATGGCCTCCGCACGCTCAACGCTATCAGCGACCGCCCGGACACCCGCATCGCGCAGCTCCGGGTCGACCTGGACGCACACGCCGCGCACGATGGGGTCCGCCTGCGGCGCCGTGGGCAGGTAGCTCACCAGCGCGCCGAGCGTGGCGAAGTGATTCCGCCTGCCCTCGGTCCTGCTCGATTCGCGCAGCGATTGGAGCGTCGAGCGGTCAACGAGCATGGTGCCCAGCCCAACGCTCGCCTGTGAGAATGCGATTCGTTTCTCGCTGCTGAGCTTCCGGAACCGCCCGACTGTCTCATCGATCAGCGCCGGGTCCACCATCGCCCAATCCGCGCCGATCAACGCAGCGCCGTCGATCGCACGCTCTTCCATGATCCGTGCGAAGGTCTCCGGGTGGGCGACCTCGTCGTACGCGCACAGCATGCCCAGCGAGCCGCGCCAGCTTGTCGACGAGCGCAGCCGCGAAGCACCGACCCGGGCCGTGTGCGCCCGGATTGTTCCGGCATCGACCCCCACGATGCCCACGTCCTTGCGGACCGAGAGGGAGCCCAGCAGCTCCTTCACCCGCGCGGGCTCCGGCGTGACGATCGTGATGCCGTCGATCTCATCGCTCCGATCGATCCGCGCGATCGTGGCCTGCAGCACGTTGTGCCCACCGATCGACTCGGGCGTCACCCGCACGCCAAGCTCTCGCTCGATGCCCAGCCCGCCCTGGCGCGGGTCCGCGAGGACCATCGCGTGCACACGCTCCCGCCCACGCTCGGCGCCCATCCCGATCGATTGCGGGTCGGGCTGATCGCTCGTGAGCTTCGACGCCTCGCCACGCAGCACGCCACGCACGCGTGCCAGCTGTTCCGCCACGCTCCGGGCTGCGTCGCGTGTCCATTCCACGTTGGCGATGTCCCGCTCGATCTGCAGGCGCTGCCGCTCCATCGAGTCCGCGACCTTCGAACGCAACCTGATCACGCGGTCACGCTTCATCCGGTTGAGCACCGCGACCTGATTGATGAACTCGACCAGCTTGAACGCGTCGCCCTTGCGCATCACCTGATCGCGGGCCTCGTTGACCCGGTGGATGAGCCCGCTGACGCGCTGCTGATCGCCCTGATGGGTGATCATCTCGCGGAGCATCCCGATGGATCGCTCGCTGATGCGGACGATGCCCTCGGCGTCCCTGATCAGCACTTCGATGCGCGTAAACATCGCGTCATCGATCCGGTCGGTGCATTTCCCGCCGCGCCCGCCGGGCAGCTCAACGGGTGACGAGGTGTACCGGTCGATCGCCTCCCGGAGCGCCATCACCTCGGTGTGGCGTTTGCGAACACCGCCCTCGCTCGCGTCGACCGTGGTCCGCCCCTGGGCCTGATCCTTCGCGAACATCTGCTCGAAGAACGCGAGGTACGAGCCCATCTGCTCGTCGCTGTAGATCGCCTTGCCGTGGATGTCCTCGCGCTTGTGCAGGTGGGCACGCATCCGCACGATCCGCTCCCACTCGAACATCTCGAGCGTGCGGTGCGCGCTCAGCTCGCTGCCCCACACGTTATGGATCGCCGCGCCGCCCGCGTAGTACTGCCCATCGCTGAAACCCAGGTCCTGACCGATCAGGATCACCGGGTCGCAGCCGAGGTATCGCGCGAAGCTGTAGCACAGGTGCGCCACCGTCGCGCCCAGAGGCAGCGCCCCCCGATCCCGGCGGAGCCCTTCACCCAGCATGGTGTCGAGCAGCTCATCGCTCGGGCACACGACCTCGCCCGGGAACGCGTCGAGGATCACCGGGTTGGCCTTGGGTTCCGCGATCAGACGCACGCCGCATACATCCTCGGCGCTCAGCCCCTCATAGAACCGCCCTGAGACCTCGTGATAATCCAGCGCCGCCACGAAATGCGGGCGGATCCCCAAGGCGAGCATCGGCTTGAGCACGGTCTGCACCGCGACGATCACGAAACGCTCACGAACCGACGGGTCGCAGAGCAGCTCCAGGTTCTTCTCAAGGCTCGGGCCGGCCGAGACCACGATCGCCGGCCTGCCCACGCACGAATCCTTCAGCTCCACCACACCCGATGAACGCAGGTAGTGGTCCGTGTTCATCAGCGCGTTGCGGAAGGTCACGCGTGCGTTGGCAAGCGTCGTCACCACGTGCGTGCGTGCCGCACGGAGCGCCGTCGTGAACGTCTGCCCGAACCGCTCGCTCGTCGCCACCAAACGCCCCGTGCTCGTCGGGTGCGCGATCAGCTGCACGCCCATCCCGACCAGCGCCTCGTTGCCCGTGAACGCCGCGTTGCAGCGCACCGAGTCGTCCGGCTCACAGATCAGCACGAAGCGACCCGTCGAGAACAACCCCGTGAAATCGATCCGCGAGAGCACGCTCCGCAGCAGCCCGAGGTCCGGCTCATAGCACACGACCAGCCCCCACTCGCCCAGCCGCTCAAGCATCGCCTCACAGTGATAGCCCAGCCCGAACCCGAGCACGCCCGCGATCGCGAACGCTTCGGGGTCGTACGCGCCCACAAGCTTGCCCGCCTCAGCACGTGGGCGACGCTTCGACGCCAGGGCGATCCCGCCGAGGACCGCGCTGAGCCCCTCCTCACTCTCAATAAACTGGATATCACGCCGCTCGCTCGCCTCTCGGATCCGCCGCGCTTCCCCCGGGCTGCGCCGGGACAAAGCGTTCAGGTTCCGCTCCAGCAGCGAGTCGTCGCTCGCCACACCCGGATCCTGCACGCCAGCGTCGTTCGCGGGGTTCATCGCGAGCAGTTCTTCGAGATTCATTCGTCGCTCCCAACCACACGCATTGCACTCCACCCATCGCTCACGCGTTGAGCGCACAGATCGCGCGTTTCTACCCGAGTTATCGGCCCAATTTCACGCCACCCTTCAGCTTCCACGACCCCGACGCGCAACTTGTGCGAACAATCCCATCAGATATGCAGCAGAACATCGTCGAACCAAGCACCCTCCCCGAGCTCCCCCAGCCCAGCGCCTTTGAGTACTGGGTCTACGAGCAGCCACTCGCCCTCTCGATCGCCCTCGTCGTCGCGGGGGTCCTGACCATGGTGCTGATGCGGTACCGCAAGAACTTCAAGCGCGTGGGGCTCCCCGTCGGGGTGCTCCTGATCGCGATCGGAGCAGGCATCTACACGCTGGGCACGCTCACCGTCACCGAACGAGAACACCTCCGAGCCAGGTCCGATGCGCTGGTCCAGGCCGTCGCGAACGTGCAGCCCAGCGAGCTTCGGTCCATGCTCGATCCCGAAGCCCGCCTGTCTAGTGTGTTCGCCTCGGCCCAGGGCGCCGATCGCATCGTGCAGATCGCAACCACCCGCAATCAGGGGGTCGTGCAAAGCGCGGATGTCGGAAAGGTCCACGCCGGGCTCTACGGCGATCGCGTCGCAACCACCCAGATCAGGGTCCGCACGGAGGGCAGCTTTGTCCCCTCGCTCAGCTGGTGGCGCGTGGATTGGGAACGCGTCGACACCCAGAGCCCATGGCTCGTCACACACATCGAGCCCATCTGGGTGCAGGGCATCTCAAACCCTGGCGGCAGCAACTGAGCTCCGCCGAAACCCGTGCCCCGAAACGCCCGCCCTGCGGTCATTTCTCCGGGATCGCGACGAGCTGGCTGGACTGGAGCCGCTTCACCCTGCCCGTCTCCGTGCGGAGCGTCTCGTTGAGCCCCGCCCCGTTCACGAGGTTGTTGGGAAACTTCTCACGCGCCGCCTTGAGCCGCGGCGACTGCAGTGGGGGCAGCGTGGTGTTGTCAAAGTCACGCTCGCCAAACACGCCCACGGTCACCATGCTCCGCGCCGGCGCGTGGTAGTAGAACGCCAGCTCGCCCTGCGCCCGCAGATCACGAACCGCTTCCTCGGCCGCCTTGCGGTACGCCGCGAGCTCCTCGGGCGTCGGTGATTGGTAGTCCACCCGCCCGTACAAACCAATCTGCAGCGTGTACACCGCCTGCTCGCCGTACCGCTGCTTGACCGAGCGCAGGTCGTACATCGGGTTCGAGCCCCGCAGCTCGGCGCTCGAAGGCGGCGCGATGATCGCGGTCTCGAAGGGCGTCGCGTTGAGCAGCCTGGTCTTCTTGACCCGCTCCAGGTCTTTCATCGCATCTTCCCGCCCGTGGTAGTTGCCATAGGCGATGACCAGCCCCTCGGAACGCTGCTCGATAAATGCCTGCCGAAGCCCCGCCTCGGTCTGAATCACCTTGAGCAGCTCCTGCGCTTTTTCGATGCCCGCACCGTGGAGCTTGGTCAGAATGATCGACCAACCACCCAGCGGCTCGTCCCCGGATTTACCGGTATCATCCGGCATCAAGACCGATCGGTCTTCATTTTGCATGCCCTGATCTTGGGGTGTTGGTGGCGGAGGCTCGGAGGAGAACACACTTTGAGACTGATCGGTATAATACCCTCGATCCGCATCCTCACGCGGCTGGTCTCCGCCGCATCCTGCGAGCAAAACGCCCGAAATCAGGGCACAACCAGCCCCTACACGGAGGAGACGACGTGCCTCCAAATACCCGAACAAAGAAAAAACGCCCTTGTGATCGTGGGTTTCGAAGTTTTTCGTGCGCATGGTTCGAGTTTCCCTTTGGTCCATCAGTATGTTATTCTACGTAAGGTTTTCATTCGCAGTTGCTTAAGCATCTGACCCCAAAACTTTTCGTTTTTACAGTGCTCAGATTCAATGCACCGATACACAGTCTAGGGATGGATGGAACAGTGGTTTCGTCAACAAGATGTAGTGGTGTCCAGGTGGTGGGCACGAAGAGGACACAAGAAAAGAGGCAAGTTCAATGAGTGAGATCTCATCCGTCAA
>CAXREY010000017.1:0-2003 GCA_964229845.1 Phycisphaerales bacterium UBA1924 | reverse complement strand
AGACAGAACCACGATCACGCCGCACCGCACCATGGTCTCCCACCCACAATCCGGCCTATTGCCTATTGCCTATTGCCTATTGCCTATTGCCTATTGCCTATTGCCTATTGCCTACCGAAGGTCCGCCTCTGGCGGATTGCCCCTCTTCCCTCACCCCACCGGGTCCTTGATCAGCTGGACGAAGATGATCATGAACGACATGAGCGTGAAGTTGTGGATGAAGTGCGCCACCATCGGGGCGATGATCGAGCCGCGCCATTCGCGCATGAAGGCGAACATGAACCCCAGAGCGATCAGCGGCGCCACCATCAGCGGCCCGTAGTCGTGCATGAACGCGAAGAGCACCCCCGTCAGGACGGCGGTGGGCACCCAGTGCAGACGACCGCGCAGGTGGCGGTAGAGCGTCCCGCGGAAGATCGACTCTTCCACGATCGGGGCCCACGTGGTCGCGAGCACGAACAGGAAGAGGATGATGAAGATGTCGCCGCTCGCGATCATCTCGAAGACCGGGTTCACCAGCGGCTCAGGTTCCGGGGGGACGCCGCCGTTGGCCTTGGTCGCGAGCATCTCCTTGGTTAACAGGAGGATCGCCGTGATGATGACCCCGATGATGTAGATGGGGATCGACGCGAGGTACGCGATGATCCCGCACCCGATCTCCTTGAACACGCCCTCGCCGGTGTGCCAGCCGGATGCCAATCGCCACTCCCGCAGGTTCGCCCCACGGATCAGCCCCCAGAACACCGTCAACAGCAGCAGCCACTGGGCGATCAGTGAGAACGCGGCCAGCTCCGGGTATGCGGAGTTTGAGATAAGGAAGGTGGAGACGGCCATGATGCAGAAGCCGAGCACGAAGAGCGCGTACGTCTCGAGGTAGATGCTCCCGCCGGGCTGTGGAACCCGCATACGCATCTTCATCCGACCGGTCGAGAAGCTGATGATGCCGAAGATCAGCAGCACCAGCCCGGCGAGCGGTCCGAGCACCAGCACCAGTCCCACCAGCGCGAGGAACAGCATGAGCGTCATGAAACCGTTCGTCAGCGCCTCGCGGGTCGGATCGGTGCTGGGCTTGCCGTGCGTGAGGGCAACGTGCCCGATGTACCCGTAGCGGTCCTTGAGCTGCTGCCGCTGATCTTCGCTCAGCTCGTCCTCGCCCTGTGTGTAGAGCGTGCGGAGGATGTCGAGCTCCTGCAGCACCAGGTCGTTGGTGCTCACGGAGATCTGATCCGGGTCGACTTCCTCTTCGAACCCGAGCTCCTCCAGGCGGAACGCCTCGAGGCGGGACAGGGCTGCGTCCGTGCTCTCGAGCTCGGCGCTGATCATGATCAGGCGCACCCGGTCCTCATCGATGAACGCCATCCCGGGCGCCTCGATCTGCGACATCATGTTCTGGCTCTTGAACATGTCGAGCCCACGCAGGAAGATGCGTCCCATCAGGTCGACCTGCCCGAAGTTGCCCGGCGCGGGCTGGTCCGGTTCGGGGGCGGCCTCCTCCTCCGGCGTGGTCTGCCCATAGAAGATCGCCTGCTTGGTCGGGTCGGGCGTGTTCTGCCACAGCACCACGAACGCGACGACCAGGATCGTCGCCACGATCGCGAGCAGGCGCGAGAGCCCCGTGCCCGGGTCCGCCGGGTCGATCGGGTTGCCCCGCTTCGTGAAGAGTGGGTCGCCGTGCGTCCGCATGGCCTCGGTCACCGGCGACCAGTGATCGAGCTTCGCCGGCGATTCCTTCGAAGCATCGGCGTCGTCCGCCGCCCCTGTGTTTGGTATATTTTCGTGTTCGTTGTCGCTCATTGGTGGGCTCGGCGTCCTGCTCGCGTTGGTGCGTTCGGGTCCCGGTTCATCGGCTGATCGGGACGAGATCCTGACCCCAGTGTATTGGGGTTGATCGGGCCGGGGGTGCACATCGCGTCAACTTGCGGGTTGTATGGGTTGACCTGTTCGGGCGGCGTGTCTAATTTACCTTCCCGCCGTGGTTTGCCGCGGCACCGTTTCGACAAGCA
>CAXREY010000016.1:0-25380 GCA_964229845.1 Phycisphaerales bacterium UBA1924 | reverse complement strand
GTGTCGCCCTTCTTCTTGGGCACCCACACGCGTCCGCCCTCGCCACGCGCGGACTCGGACATGAGGCGGCACTTGTCGGCACCGGGGATCGCGGTCGGGTGGACCTGGATCATCTCCGGGTTGCCGTACCACGCGCCGGCTTGGTAGCAGCGGGACGCTGCACCGCCGGTGCAGATGATCGAGTTGGTGGACTTGCCGAACACCAGCCCGCAACCGCCGGTGGCCATGACGACGGCGTCAGCACGGAAGCTTCGGATCTGCATGGTCCGCATGTCCTGGGCCACGATGCCAACGCACCGCTTGTCCTCGCCCTCACCCTCGGTGATGGGCCAGAGGAACTCCCAGAACTCCATTTTGTTCACCTTGCCCTCCGCGGCAAACCGACGAGTCTGCTCGTCGAGCGCGTAAAGCAGCTGCTGCCCGGTGGTCGCGCCCGCGAAGTGCGTCCGCTTGAAGAGCGAACCGCCGAAGAGTCGCAGGTCTCGGAAGCCCTCGCTCGAACGGTTGAAGGGTACGCCCATGCGATCGAGGAGATCGATGATCTTTGGTGCCCAGTTCGCCATCTCGAGGACGGGGTGCTGGTCGTTGAGGAAGTCGCCGCCGATCAGGGTCTCGTCGAAGTGCTGGTACTCGGAGTACCCCTGCTGGCGTGCGACCTCGTTGCACGCGTTGATGCCGCCCTGTGCGCACACGGAGTGCGAGCGCTTGACGGGGACCATCGAGAAGAGATCGACCGGGACGCCGGCTTCCGCGACGCGGACGGAAGCCGCGAGGCCCGCGAGCCCCCCACCGACGACAATCACTCGTTTTTCATCAGCCATGGCTTTGCCTTTTCTTTCGTGATCCTGGTCCGGGTGATTACCCGTCGGTGTTGCCCTGCTCAACCGCGGCGGTCTCGGCTTGATTCTCGTCGTGGAGTTCTGCGGGATGTTCTTCGCCCGAGAGCATCGCTTCCTCAATGGAACGCGCCTGGTCGTAATCGAGTGTCGCGAAGCCGACGACGGACGCCCATGCCATCACCATCAGCCCGACGCCGAGCGCCGCACAGACATACCCCCACCGCTTCTGCGCGGCACGGGAGATCGTGAAGCCCCATGTGATCGCGGCGGTCCACAGCCCGTTGGCGAAGTGGAAGACCAGCGCGGTCACGCCGATGAAGTAGAAGAGTGAGATGGCGATACCCGCCGGCTGCATGCCCTCGGTGCTCCCCTGCATCGCCGCGGCGAGCGTCGAGGACGCGTACTCGTGGGACCACTTGGTCCCGCCGGGCACAAGGAATGCCCAGCCCCAGCGCAGCGTCGCGATGTGGTAGAAGATGAAGAAGATCCCGAAGTAGCCGGTGATACGCTGCAGCGTATAGCGGGCGTTCCCGCCGTACTTGTACGCGCCGTTGTTGGCCTTGCCCGTCATCGCGTAGTACACGCCCAGGATCGAGTGGAACGCGATGGACACCCAGAGCGTGACCTCCACGAGCAGCAGCAGCGGTGCTTCGTTGATGAACGTCACCTCGTGCTGGAAGGTCGAGATCGCACGATCGAACCACCCATCGCCGTGCGCACGCCCGTTGAGCCCGCCCCACGCGATGGTGGAGTTGGTCGTCAGGTGCATGATCAGAAACACGCCGATAGGCACGATGCCCGTCAGCGAGTGCAATCGACGCAGCAGGAAATGGTGTTGATTCAGGGGTCCGTCTGGGTTGCTCACCGTGAGACTCCAAGTTCAGAAGCGCCACGCCCGGATAGGCGGGGCATGTTTGATCGTGTGCCAGATACGGATATATCGGCCTTTTTGCGTTCGACGGTCAAGCCGGAAAAGATCCGGTTCAACCGATCAAAACTGCAATCCCGGGCCGTCGCCACCCTGAGGGTTGATCGAACCAGCGACGTTAGGATCCTCCTGCATCTGCTGGAGCGTCCCATCGGCGGCGGCCTTCTCTACGGCCTGCGCCGTATCGACGAAGTGCTTCCGCAGCTCGTTGAGGGTTCCGTCGATCATCTCCTGCTCTTCGTCGCTCAGGTTGCCCTTGGTCTTCTCCTGAACCACGCCAAGAAGATCGATGTTGAGCTTCGCGACATCCAGCGAGACCATGGCGCGGCCCGACTGATCGGGGATCGCCCCCATGTACATGAGCGCCTGGGTCGCGAAGAGACTGATCAGCTCTTTGAACCCGAGCTGCTCAGGCAGCCCGCCGGGGCCGGCGCCCTGCTCCGCCTTCTGCTTCTCCGCGGCGGCTAGTTTTTCTTTCTCGGCTTTGGCCGACGACTTCCAGTCGTCGTCCACGATGATTTTCGGGGTCTCTGGGTCGGACATTTCCGCCTCCGTTCGGTTATGATCCATGATAGCGCCCGAGGGCATGAAAGCACATAACATGATCCGTATTCCACGTCGCTCAACCTACATCCGGACCATCGCAGGAACGCTCGCAAGCCTCAGCGTCGTCCTCGCGTCGGGCTGCTCCTTCGAAAAGGTCCGCGGTCCGCGCACCTCGGACCCAGATCGCCTGACGCTTGGCGACTTCACCGCCGAGCAGGCCCAGCCAGTCGATCAGCCCGCAAAGCCGGAGCAGGCCAGCACGGCGCCGACCAGCAGGCAGCAGTCCGCCCCGATCATCCGCCCATCGACAACAAGCGACGGCATCACGCTGGCCAAGAAAACCCCCAAGGCCCGTCCGGTTGAGATCGAGAACCCGACGATCAGCACCGATACCGAGCGAGCATCACGCCGGTCACTCCAGCTGCTGGATGCCAAGGTCGGCGATGTCAACGGCAAGCCCATCTTCACGAGCTCGTTCTTCGCCCCGATCGAGGACCGCCTCATCGCGGAGGCGCAGCGCCTGAGCCCGAACGAGTGGCGCGCCAGCGCCGGGCGGATCATCGTTCAGCGACTCGATGGCATCATCGCCGACGAACTGCTCCGTGCCGAAGCCCTCGCAGCCCTGACACCCACGCAGCGCGTCGGGCTCCAGGCCTTCCTGAGCAACTTCCGCAACAACATCCTCTCCGAGAACCTGGGCAGCTCCCAGCTGGCCACGCGTCGGATCCAGGAACAGGAAGGCATCACGCTCGACGAAGCGCTCCGCCAGAAGGAAGTCGACACGCTCGTGCAGCTCACGCTCATCCGTGAGATCAACCGCCGAGTCAACGTCTCGTGGCGTGACATCAAGCAGCGGTACGAGCGCGACATCGACGATTTCGCGCCGCCGCCCTCCGCCGTGATCCGGGTCATCCGCGCGTTCTCCGATGAGCAAGAGAAGGTCGACACCATCACGACCCGTCTCGACCAGGGCGACTCGTTTATTGAGATCGCGCAGAGTGACCTGAACAACTACAGCTCGGAGACACAGGGCATACTGAAAAAACAGATCGAGGGGAGCTTCGAAGAAACATCGTTCTTCGGAAACGAGGCCCTGAACCAGGCGACACGCTCACTCTCGCAGGGCGAGTACACCGGGCCTGTCGAGCTCGGCTCCAGCGTGTACTGGATCATGTACGAGGACACGCAGCAGGAGTCCATCTCCCTCTACGACGCCCAGCTCGCGATCCAGCGTGACCTCACGTACGAGCGACGAGAAGAGGCCCGCGATCAGTACTTCGCACGCCTCCAAGAGCGCGCACGCGTCTCTACACGCGACCAGGTCCTCATCCGGCTCTTCGAGATCGCGGAAGAGCGGTACGCCCCGAACAACTGAGCATGTGGGGGCCGAAGCCCAAGAGCGTGTGGGACCGTGGTGAGCGAGCCGCTGCTCGCTTCATGCGTAAGCACGGGCACCGCGTCATCGCTCGGAATCTGCGCCTGCCGCACGGCGAGATCGATCTGCTCTGCGTCGAGAAATCGACCGGCACGACCGTGATCGTTGAAGTCAAGGCGCGTTCGTATTCTGCGGCGACAACCCGAGACATCGATCCCGCCGCGAGCATCACCGCCAGGAAGCGTGCGAAGCTCCTCTCGCTCGCCAAGTCGATCAAGAAGGACGCCCGATTCGCGGCACGCCCGATCCGCATCGATGTGATCAGCGTCCGGTTCGAGCAGGGCAAACGCGGAGCGAGCATCAAGCACTACTCTGGCTGCGTGACCGCCTCCTGATCCGGGTCCTGCTCCTGCTGCATCGGCGGGCGCAGCGCACCGCGGAACTTGGCCTCGAGCTTCGCTTCCTCGTACTCGTGCTTGTCGATGCTCGTCGGGATGATGAGCGAGAACATGGACCCCGAGCCCAGCTCGGACTCGAGCTGAATCTCGCCTTGCAGCAGGCGGGTCAGCTCCATCACGATCGCGAGCCCGAGCCCCGTGCCGGTGTGCTTGCGTGTGTGGGACGAGTCGACCTGCTGGAACTTATCAAAGATCCGCTTCTGATCGTCGGGCGCGATGCCCTCACCGTTGTCGATGACCGAGATGCGGACGCGGTCCTCGCCGGTCCCATCGTCGCGCATGAGCTCGGCGCGCAGGATGATCTCGCCCGAATCGCCCTCGTTGCCGGTAAACTTCACCGCGTTCGAGAGGAGGTTGAACACGATCTGCTGGAACTTCTTCGGGTCCGTCTCCACGATCGGCAGATCGAGCGAGACGTCCAGACGCACCGAGATCCCCTTCTTGCGCGCGAGCGGATGGATCAGCCCCACGAGCGCCTGGCAGGTGTCGCTCAGGTTCATGGGGGACAGGTTCAGTTCCACCCGTCCCGCCTCGATCTTGGCCATCTCCAGCAGCGACTCGATCATCTCCAGCAGCGTCCGCCCAGCGCTGACGATGTTGACGAGGTACCGCTCGCGCTTGTTGAGCTCGCCGGATTCCTGATTGATGTCTCGCCCCGGCCCCGGCGTCGGGAGCATGTCGTCCTCTGCCGCCTCCGCGATCTCCTTGCGGGCGATCTCCAGCAGCAGCTCCGCGAAGCCGATGATGGCGTTGAGCGGCGTGCGCAGCTCGTGCGACACGCTCGCGAGGAACTCCCCCTTGAGGCGGGCGGACTCGAACAGGGCCGAGTTCGCCTCCGCGAGCTCCGCGAGCTTGATGTCCATGGCCTTGTTCGCGTCGCGCAGCTGGTCTCGCTGGCGGGTCAGCGCGGCCAGCATCAGGTTGATGGTCTCCGCGAGCTCCTCGAACTCGTCGCCGGTGTCGATCTGACAGCGGGTCTCGAGCTCGCCGTCCCGTACGAGCTCGGCGGTCTTCTGCAGCGAGGCCACCGGGCTCAGGATGAGGCGGTTGATGATGGTGACATACACCACAAGGGCCACCGCGAGCACGACCGCACCGGCGATGAACACGTAGAGCAGGTTCACCACGAGCAGCCAGCCAGCCCCGTCCGCCCGGTGCTCCATCAGCACCACCCCGCTGACCTGGGCGTCGCTGTCGCGAACGGCCCGGGCATAGCGGTAGACCCGGTTCCAGCCGCTCCAGTCCGCGTCGAAGTGCTCGACCCGGGTCGGGGACTGGTTGAAGCGCTGGATCGCCCGCGCCAGAAAACGGTTCTCCTCAAGCTCGGTATCGATCTGCTCCCGGTTGATCGAGCGGATGACCGCCCCCGAGGCCTTGATCTCATCGGATGGCTCGCCGGGCTCGTTGTCCTGGATCCACGTCGCGTAGACCGTGCGGGCCAGCTCCAGCTCGCCCGCGCCCACCAGCCCGTTCATCCGCAGCAGCGGCAGCGAGAGCGCGATCGTGATGATCAACGCCGACGCGCCCCCGAACAGGAGCAGACATTTGGTCGCCAGCGAGAGCTCGCCGAACCAATCCTTGATGTCCTCGATCGTGGTCACAGGAATGAGTCTATCCCAAGTTGCGCCCGAGGGTTGGGCGTGACCGGTTCCCGGCGTACACTACCCGTCCATGCCACAGAAAACCGTCTATCTCGAGACCTTCGGCTGTCAGATGAACGAGCTCGATTCGGAGCTCGTCGCGGGTTCCCTCGGCGCCCTCGGGTACACCTTCACCCGCGACGCCAAGGACGCCGACATCGTCCTCTACAACACCTGTTCCGTGCGCGAGCGGGCCGAGCAGAAGGTCTGGTCCCGCCTGGGCGACATGCGCAACGCCAAGCACGACAGGCCCGACCTTGTCGTGGGCGTGCTCGGGTGCATGGCCGAGCGGGACGGCAAGGACCTCATGGCCCGCATGCCCGTCGTGGACATCATGTGCGGCCCGGCGGAACTCGATAAGCTCCCCGAACTCCTCGACAACGCGGTGCGGACCAAGTCATCGCTCGCGAGCGATGACCCGGATAAGGCCCGGCGACGATCCGCCAAGCAGGTCGCCCTTCAGGGCGCGGCCTCACGCCGATCCTCGACCCTCGCGGCCGCGGGCGACTCGCTCGAGTCCCTCGACCTGGGGCGCATGGTCTCGCCCATCGACAGCGACGGGCGACGCAGCGCGTACGTGCGGATCACCCGCGGGTGCAACAAGTTCTGCACCTACTGCGTGGTGCCTCACACCCGCGGCGCGGAGATCCACCGCCCGCCCCAGCACATCATCGACGAGATCAAAGCCCTCGCGGACACCGGCATCATCGAGATCACCCTGCTCGGGCAGACCGTCAACCACTACCGCTACGAGCACGACTCCGCCGTCACGCTCGACGGCGTGCTCCAGCCGCAGAAGGGGCGGACCTACAAGGGCTCGCACCACCGCGACGCCTTCGCGGGCGCCAACACCACGACCTTCGCGGATCTGCTCTACCGGATCCACGAAGAGGTCCCCGCGATCCAGCGCCTGCGCTTCGTGACCAGCTACCCGCGCGACTTCGGCAACGATGTTCTTGAGGTCATCCGCGATTGCCCGCGCATCTGCCGCTACATCCATGTGCCGGCCCAGACCGGGTCGAACCGGATGCTCAAGATGATGAACCGCGGGTACACCATCGAGGAGTACAACGAGTTCATCGACCGCGTCCGCGAGCACCTCGATCAGCCCGAGATCGGACGCCCGTTGATGCTCTCGGGCGACATCATCGTCGGCTTCCCGACCGAGACCGACGAGGACCACGAGCTGACCAAGCAGATGCTCGTACGATCACGCTACAAAAACTGCTTCATCTTCAAGTACTCACCCCGCCCCGGAACCGTCGCGTACGACAAGATCCCCGACGACATCCCCGACGCGATCAAGCGCAGCCGCAACAACGAACTGCTGGCCATGCAGACCGAGATCTCCGATTCGATCGCCCAGGAACAGATCGGGCGCGAGTTCGATGTGTTCGTCGAGGGGTTGTCGCGTCGCGAGCACAAAAAGCGCGGCACCGACATCAAGCCCGGCTCGGGCATGGTCGGCATCACCGTCAACGGGGCGGCATCCAAGGCCCCCGTCGCGGTGCTCGACGAGGCACCCGCGGGCGAGACCGTCCAGCTCTCCGGACGCACCGACGGCGACCTGATCGTGTTTTTCGATGTGCCCAGCGACGGTCCGACCAAGCCGAGCGACTACATCGGGCAGATGGTGCGGGCGAAGATCACGGCCGCGGATCGGCTGAACCTGAATGGCGAGTTGATCTGAAATGTACGACCACGAGTGGGCGGAAGAGCATGAGCGATGGCTTGCTCGCATGAGTAAATCCCGGCCTCAACTACAGACAAAGCGGGATGCACTCGTCAAAGACATACGAGCAGCATTCTCGGATGTCTCGCGCAAAGGCGGGACATCACTCGCAGAAGTTGAGCCGCTCGATGCGGGAGCCAGTGAGCGGCAATGCAAACGAATCCGTGCAGAGCAACGGGACAAACACTGGTCAGAGGTCGATCTACGCAAGCATGACCCATGTGGAATCGGCATGTCCTTTCTCGATCCAATCGGATTCCGATATCATCTGCCTGCATACATGATTGATCAGTTGACGATCGGGAATCACGACATCGACGAAGTAGAGCATGATGACTGGATGGGTCAGCAGTCTGTTCTGTTTCGGCTGTGTGACCCAGATGATTTTTCAAAGGATCGCTTTGATTTGTTGAGCCTAGCTCAGCGCAGTGTGGTTGCTCGATTCCTAGCACTCAATCTGGAGCTGATGCAATCCACTCACTTCGAAGGCAAACCAGACGATGTGTATCTTGCGCTGATCAACATCTGGTGGGATGATCTCCCCGACGAAGATCGGTCTCATCTTGAGTCGATCTGGCCCGGTCGTTTCAGCTAATCAGTCATCAAACTGCTCCCGTGCCCGTCGCTTGGCCGCCATAAGCGGATTGTCGCTCTCGGGTTCTTCCGCCTTTGGCATGGGCTCTGACTTCTTCTCCGGCTTCGCACGCATCATCGGCGAGCGATCGATGTCCGGCGTCTCCGGGGCGCTCGACCGCGCCTGCTGACGCGTCGCGAACGCCTGCTGCAGCTGCTCACCCCGCACGCTGCGCGCAGCCGCCAGCGTGTCCTCTCTCGCCTGGGCCACCCAGCGATCGAAAGCCACGCGACGCATCGCCAGATCGATCAGGAACAGCACGAACGCGATCGCGATGAGCGTCGTCCAGACCGGCTGCAGCGAGCGGCGCACCGTGAGCCCCTCACGCGTGAAGAGATCAACCGCACCGGTGTCCCCGATCTCAAAGACCCGCCCTCCGGATCGCTGGGCGAGCGCGATCAATCCCTCGGGATTGGCGCTGAGGGAGTTGAACTCGATCGACCCCGATACTTCGAGCCCGGCGATGGTTGGCGCGAGTGGCTCGCCATCGAGCACGGGAGACGCAACCAGCACGTGCACACCCGGCGTGAGTGACGGCGTCTGAGCGCCGTATCGCCCAGCGCCGGTCTGCGTCAGCACCAGCGTCTGGGCCTGCCCGGTCGCGTCGTAGACCTGCAACTCAATATCGAGCCCGTCGATCGGGGCACCCTGTTCGTCGATCGCGTCGTACTCAACCACCGCGGCGCTGCCCCGCATGCTGATCGTCAGCTCTCCCGGTGCTTCATCGCTGTTCCGCATGGTCCACGCGCTCAGCGTGCCCCAGAAACGCCCGAACACCGGGTCCGCGATCCACCGGCGCGACCAGGTGGAGACATCGGATGTGAACACCGCGACGCGCCCAAGCTCGGTCTGGTGGTACGCGAGCACCGGCTCCCCGTTGGGTGACACGATCGGCGTCTGCACGCGCGGATCATCTTCTATGCGGTCCGTCATCACCAGCCCGCCCAGCGGCGGCAGCCCAGCCAATGAACCAGCAGCGGGCGAGACCGGGTCCAGCACGATCGGCTCGAAGTCGCCCTCACGGACCATCGGCGCCCGCACGACGCGGATCGCCTTCAGGAAGATCCGCGGCAGCACACTCGGGTTGAGCACCCGGTAGTACGCGCCCTGCGAGCGAACCGCGACCTCCCGCATCGATCGTGTGTCCGCCTCGTCCCCCACCGCGATCGTCGAGACCTTGATCCCCGCCTCCCCCAGCGCATCCGCGAGCCCGGGTAGCTGCTCGGGCGACATCGACTCGCCGTCTGAGAGCAGCACGATGTGCTTGGCCCCCGCCTCGACGCCCGAGAGCATGTCCCTGGCCACGCGGAGCCCGTCCCCGATGTTTGTGCCGCCGCCCGAACTGATGGACTCGATGCGGACCCGTGTATCTTCTGGGCGGTCGTTCGGACCGATCGGTACGACCTCGCGGGCGCTGTTGCTGAACGCGACCACACCGATGAGGTCCTTCTGATCGAGCACCTCGAAGGCCGCGGCCGCGGACTCGTTCGCGATCTGCTGCTGGCTCCGCGATGATCCCATGACCCGCCTGCGCATCGACCCGGACGAGTCGAGCACGATCACGACAGCCACCGAAGGCACGATGAGATCGTCCGGCACGTCCAACTTCACGGGCAGGATCGCCTCGAGCGTGGAGCCCTGCCAGCCGCCGGCCCCCAGCGCTTCTCGACCACCAACCAGGATCAGCCCGCCCCCCAGCTCCTGCGTGTACGCGACGAGCAGATCGTCACCCTGCCCCGGGATCGCATCGCGTGGCGTGTTCACGAGCACCACCAGGTCGAACGACTCCAGTTCCAGCAGATCGCCGGGGAACTCGCTAGGCGAACAAGTCTCGACATCCCACTGGGCTTCGGTGAGCACCCGCTCGAGTTCCGCGCTGTCCGAGCGGCCGTTATCGTCCGGCTCCGCGACGATCAGCACCCGCCCGCGCGTCCGCATCATCGTGACCCCGCCGGCCCGGTTGTTCTGAAGACTCACATCACCCGCGTAGAGCCCACGCGCTGCATCGATCTCGTCGGGGATGTATCGCGCCTCGAAACGGTGCACCCGGGAGGCCCCGAGCGTCATCGGAACCAGCAGCACCCGCTGCCCCGGATCGAGCGTAACCCGCATGGCGCTCCCGGGAGCCGCACCGTTCAGGTCAACCACCTCGCCGTTGTCCGTGATTCGCAGCTCGCCCGACGAGCGTCCGAGCGAGCGGAGCACCACGCGCGCCTCGATCTGGGCCCCGGGCAACGCCCGCGTCGGCACCTCAACCGACTCGAGCACCACCTCCTCCTGAACGTTGTAGCGGATCGGCACGACGTCGATCTGCACGTCTCCCGGGATTCGCTCAAGACCCGGTGCCGTCGATCGCCCATCGCTGAAGACCACAAGCCGGGCGTTGGAGTCCGCGGGAACGAGGGTCCTTGCGAGCTCGATCGCGCCGGGCAGGTCTGTTCCATCGATCGTGTTCTTCTCGATGGTCCGGTCCAGCACAGCCGACCTCGACGGAGCCGCGATCACCACGGGCGTCCCATCGAACGCCACAATCCCGACCTGATCCTCGTCTTCCATCCCGCCGATGGACCGAGCGAGGAATGATCGCGAGGCCTGATCGATACCGATCCGCTGCCCCAGCTCATCCGTGCCGAATGAGCCAAAGCTCTGCACCGAGCCCGATACATCTACCACACCGATGAGTGTGAGGTCGTTTGCTTCTTCAACGCGGTACACCCCGCTCATCGCGAGCGCGAGCGTGATCAGCAGCAACGCCCTCGATCCCACCGCGAGCGTCCGCCGCCCCTTGGGGATGCCGAGCATCGCACGCCAGCCAATGAACGCACTGAGCACACCAACACCCGCAAGGATGAGCCACAAAGGATGATCGATCTGCAGAGTCACCCGTCCGAACTCGTTTCTTTGCCCGCGGGCTTGGTGGGCACGGCGTCCTGCCCCTGCGGAGCGATGCTCCCGCCACCCTCGATCTGGTCCGCACGATCCTGTACCCGCTGGAAGACCTCACGAACCAGGTGGCGATAGCGCCGGGGCACCTGCTGCTCTTCCAGGGCCTTCTGCGCTTCCTGAGATGCGCGGCGCAGCCGCTGGGCGGCTTGCTGGCTCGTGCCCGGATCGACCGGCTCTCCGTCAGGCCCGTACCACTCGCCGACTGGCTGCCCCTGTGAGCTGTTTTCCTGATCCCGCGCATCGACCGGGACAAAGTCCGAGCTCGTGCGGTCGCTTCCCATTGGAGGCGCGTCTGGGTCTCGCTCGCCGTCGCCTGCACCCTCGCCCATCTGGGGCGGTGTTTGCTGCTGCGATCGCGGCTGGGTGTCCTGCCCCTCCTGCTCTGCTGGATCCCGGTTGATCAAACGGTCGGCCTGCTCACGCAACCGCTCCGCCTGCTCGCGTTGACGCTCAGACTGGCGCTGCCGCCGCTCCATCTGGCGGAGCCGCTCTTCCAGCGACTGATCCTGACCAGAAGACCGTGGCTGCTCCTGCTGCGTTTCGCCTTGTGATCCCTGATCGGATGCTCGTTCGCGTTGCTCAGCATCCGCTCGGTCGCCGGTGGCTTCCGCCTCACGCTGCTCGCCCCGCTCATCCCCATCTTCACGCTGGGGCTGCTCATCGCCTGTCTGGGATTCCGATGTTTGCTGTTCCTGCCCCTCGCGCTGCGCGGGCTGGTCCTTTTTCTGCCCATTCTCAGCGGGCTGCTCGCCAGCTTGCTCGGTCGGCTGATCGGCCGGTTGATCGGTCTGCTCGTTGCCTTCTTCGCGTTGCGATGGCTGATCCGAGCCCTGCTCACGCTGTGACTCGCTGCCGCGGCGATCGGCATCCGCTTCGCCTTGCTTCTGATTCTGCTCGTTCCCCTTCTGCTCGTCCCCCTGCTGTGACTCGGTCTCCTGCCCCTGCTGCTCGGACTGATCCTCCTCGCTCGCTTCTGATTCGGGCTTCGGCTCACCCTCATCCTGAGACGATGAATCCTCAGGCTGGCGTTGCTGCGCTGCGGGCTCATCCTGATCTGACTCGGGTTGGGATTCAGGTGGTGTCTGCTCACGCATGCGCTCCGCCTGCTCACGCACCGCATCCCCCAGATCCGGCGTCGGCTCGTTCTCCTGATCGTCCGAGCGGTCGAGGTCTTCGGGATCGATCGCATTCGCCAGCTCTTCGAGCTGCTCCGCGATTTGCTCACGCTGCTCGGGCGGCATGGACTCCATCGCCTCGCTCAGTTCCTCGATCTGCTCGGCCGCGTTCTCGTAGTCCTGCTCTTGGAGGGCTCCCGCGAACTCCTCGACACGCGGATCCCACTCCTGCTGCTCGGCCTGCATCCGGTTCCTGAGCGATTCGACCGATTCGCTGATCGATTCTGCCTCGTCCTGCGATTCGGATGCGGACTGCTCCATCGAGTCCGCGATCTCCTCGAGCTTGGCTGCCGTCCTCGCGTCGGCCTCCTGCTCATCCGCTACCCCCTGAGCGAGCTCGTTTTTGAGTGCTTCGAGTTCTTCGAGCTGCTCACGCACTGATGCTGGCGTGTCATCATCCTGCTCGATCTCGCGGGTGATCTCTTCTGCCGTCTCGATCTCTGCCAGCGCACGGGTCGGAGGAACGGGCGTTGGCGATGGGCTCGATGCGGCCCGGGCCGGTACCCAGACCCCGATCGCGACACACGCCGCGGCCGCAAGCCCGGCGTACCAGTACGGAGTCGTCCTGGCCTCGGGGAGTGCCGCGTTCGCATCGATCTCGGAAGCGAGCGATTCCGCGTCCCGCATGGCGAGCTCGACAAAGCCAGCATTGCCGGGCTCAGAACGGAGCTCCAATGCCGCCCGCAGCTTCGAGTTGAGCCGCAGCCGCTCGTCGAGCACCCCCGCGGATCGTGCGGCATCGGGCGCACGACGCGCCGCCTGAATCACGCCCCAGAGAACCGCGACCAGGGCAAGCACGATCGGGATGACCCACCAGGGGCCGACCACATTCAGCGACACGCGATCGATCAGGATCACGATCGCCGAGAGCCCCAACGCGGCCGCAAGCAACGGGCCGAGCCGGTTGATCGCCCCACGCCGTAAGATCGCCCGCCTCGCGTTTCGGGCGGCGGCACGGACAGCGTTGGGTGTGGAGATCGTGCTCACGTGTACCTCATTCTACAACACCCATCTATACGACGGCGCACCCCATCCGGGTCGATCCGTGCTACGCTCGATACATGAGCAATGACGCAGCATCTCCCGACCTGACACCGATCCTCCGCGATCTGATCGCGGGCAGCCCCATGAGCGAGGAAGCAGCGGAATCCGTGTTCCTGGGCCTCCTGAGCGGACACTACAACGAAGCGCAGATCGGTGGCCTGCTCTCGTTGATCCAGACGATGCCACCGAACGCATCCACCCTCACGGGGGCGGCCCGGGCGATGCGGGCGCACGTCCAGCGGGTTCCCTACACCCTGCAGCCCGGCGAAGCCCTCCTCGATACCTGCGGCACGGGGGGCGCCCCCAAGTCGTTCAATGTCTCCACCGCCGCCGCGATCGTCGCGGCGTCGGTCACCCCGCCGAGCAGTTCGAGCATCTCCCGGATCGTCGTGGCCAAGCATGGCAACCGCTCTCGCACGGGGCGTGGTTCAGCGGAGGTGCTCCAGACGCTCGGCGTCCATGTCGACGCGACACCGCAACAGCAAGCGAGCTGCCTCGAAGACGCCGGGGTGTGTTTCTGCTTCGCGATCCATCACCACCCCGCGATGAAGCACGCGATGGGACCGCGTCGCTCACTCGGGTTCCCCACCATCTTCAACGCGCTGGGACCGCTGACGAACCCCGCGGGCGCGGATCGCCAGCTGATCGGTGTCTACAACGATGCGCTCGTCGAGCCCATGGCCCGGACGCTCGCGAACCTCGGAGCGTCGCGTGCGATGATTGTTCATTCGAGGGACGGGCTCGATGAGCTCTCGACCACCGCCCCGACGCGGATCATGCACGTCCGAGACGGTTCGCTCCGCGAAGAGACGATCGATGCCAAGTCATACGGGCTCGAACGCGTCACCCTCGATCAGCTCCAGGCATCCAGCGTCGAGCACAGCGCCGAGATCATCCGAGAAATCTTCGCCGGGACACCGAGCCCGTACCGGGATATGGTGACGCTCAGCGCCGGGGCGGCGCTCGTCGTCGCGGGTGCCTGCGACGCGATCGAGGATGGGCTCTCGCTTGCGCAAGACGCGATCGACTCCGGAAAGACAAACGCGACACTCGATCGTCTGATCGAAGTGTCGCGTAGTGATTGAGTTTCAACACTCGGTTATTCGCCGTACCCGTTGGATGCAAGATCGTGGAGCAGGACAGGCACCGTCTCGTGTGCCAGCGCATGGTCTGCGTAGAACTGGTCCGTGATCAGAAAGGCACGCTCGCCCGAGTGACCCGAGTCGACCGGGGGGTTGTAGAGCACGAGCACGCCGTCGAAAGGCATAGTGAGCAGCCAGTTCTGCACCGTGGCATGAAACGCATCGGAGTCGACCGGGGTAGAGCCGAGCATCATTTGCAGCTCGGCGATCAGGTCGATCGATCTGTCCTCTTCCACGCCCGGCAAGATGGACCCGATAAAGGAAACACCGGACTTCTCCATCGCGAGCGTGCCGTTGACGAGCTCATCCATCAGCTCCGGTTCGATCGGCTGTGGCAGCATCGACATCAGGAGGAGCTCGGCGTCCACCGCGGGGAGATCGCTCCCCGCGTACCACGTATCAGCATGATCATGGTCATGGTCAAACGCCTCATAGCCATCGCCATAATGGCTATGACCCGTGCTCGATGCCATCGCACCATCGTGCGAGATCCGCACGCTGCCATCGGCGTGAGCGTACCGACTGACCTTGTTCTGCTCCATCTCAGACTTGTACACGCCGTAGCCGACGGCGCCGAGGCCGAACAAGACCGCGAGCCCCAGGAGCCCACCGAAGACCACCGCGGCGCCGGGGGTGTTGGAATAATCCGCCTTGCGCCCCGCCCGGCGGGCACGCGCCTCGCTGATCCGGCGTGCGGCATTGGCCCGGCGCTGCTCTGCGCGAGCGCGGGCGGTTTTGACCTGCTCACGTGCCGGTCGGCGATCGCCCGGATCGCGCAGCGGACGACGACGCACGGGCTCGCCGTTGACCTTCATGTACGGGCCGCCCTGACCCATGCCGGCTTCTACGACCATCCCCTTCTTGTGCTTCACCCGCTTCTTCCTGGGTGCCGCGACGGGTGATCCGGCGACCTGGTAACGACCAGACCAGAAATCCGTGTTCGTGCGAGGACGACCGACTCGCCCGCGCTTCCGCCCGTTCGCGTCTCCCTGCGGCGGTACCGGTGTCCCGGCAGCGCGTGCGAAGACTGGCTGCACGCTGTCGTCCCACTCCGGAGCGGGGATGCTCTCGACAAGGTCCTCCGCCGCGGCGTCACCCTGAGCGACACTCGGCAGATCGATCGGCTTGAGCGCGAAGGGGTCTTCCGATTCGATGACAACCTGCAGATCGGCGAGCATCGCCGCGGCGCTGGGGTAGCGACGGTCGTACTCGGCCATGGCCCGCCGCGTGATCCAACGCAGCGCTTCGGGGCACCGCTTCGTGATCTGGCTCAGCCCGCCGTGCGCGGGGAATGAGTTCTCGACGATCGAGTAGAGGACCGCACCGGCCGCGTACACATCGAACTTGGAACCGTCGATCTGATGGACCTTGACGCCTCGCAGCGCCTGGCGCACAAGCTCGGGATCACGGAAATACTCCGTGCCGTGGGTCGTGAGCGTCATCGCGGAGCGCATCGGCGTCACCAGACCGAAGTCGACGAGGTGCGCCCTGGCGCCCTCACCACGACCGTCGACGATGATGTTGTCCGGCTTCACGTCCTTGTGCCAGAGCTCCGCGTTGTGATACGTATCGAGCGCGACGAGCAGGTCGTTCATGTATCCCATCGCCTGACGCAGCTCATCGTCGCCAAGCCCGCCGCTCGGGCTCAGCGTGTGCATCCGCTGGGTCACCACCGAGAGCGACTCGCCCGGCACGTACCGCATGACGTAGTAGAACCGCTCGGGGCTCATCTCGTGCTCGAGCACGAGACCCAACTGGCGAGCCGCATCGAGCGCCCGGCTCTCACGCACGATCTGGGGCAGGCTCGAGCCGTCGTTGAGCGAGAACACCTTGATGACAACCTGATCGACCTCGCCGAGCTTGCGCTTCGCGAAGACGGCCTGCTTCACCTCGTCCGGTTCCGCGATATACAGCTTGCCGCCGGACCCGCCCCCCTTGAGCGAGCCGATGATCTTGTATCCCTCGAACATGCCGACCCGCTTCATGCTGGGCTTGTCGCGCGTCGGAGCGGCGGCCATGGCCTCGGGGACCCGGCGTTCAACACCCTCGAGCGCCCCTCCCAGACCGAACAGGCGTGCGGGGTTCCCGATGAAGAAGCGGTACACGCAGCGCGTCGCGCCGCGGAGCTCGGCCATCAACGATCCGGCGTAGTGCTTCGAGGCGGACCAGCGCCCGATGACGATGCTCAGCACAACCAGGGGCGCAAAGAGCACGCTCGCGAGCACGGAGCTCACGAAGCGCAGGAGGTCTTTCACCTCGGCACCGATGAAGCGGAAGATGTTGCCAAGGATCATGAACGTGATCCCGAAGATCTTCCCGATCAGGAAGATGATCGCCGCGAGCGCAAAGGCGCCGGCAAGGATCGCCAGAAGTACGGTGAGCAAGGTGGCCACACTCATGATTCGCTGCCCCTTCGAGCTGCGGGTTCGGATCGCCTATCCCAGGAGGGACTGCTCATCCTCAGCACGCAGCTGCATCTGCCGGTGGTAGATCTCCGCGATCGCCTCATCGAACATGGCGTCAGCGGACTTGTCAGCAGGGCCGGCCTCCCCGCCGTCCTCGCTATTGGGATTCAGCGACAACCCGTTTCGCTCGGCCTCCTCCAACTCCTCCTTTGTGAAGGAATATGTCGCGATCACCTCTCCCAGCCGATTCCGCAGCACGCCACGGATCTTGGTCAATCGGCGCGAGATAGTCGGTTCGCTCACCCCGATCGCGGCGGCCACGTCCTTGCCGGACTGACCATCCAGCACCCGCATGCGATAAATCGAAAAATCCGTAAAATCCGTCTCGCGTTCGACCATGCGGATCGCGGCCTCCACCTTGGCGCAAAAGATGGACGTCTCGTACTGGGCATCGACGCCCTGCGACGCGTCCGCCTTCATCCACGACTCGTCGAACTGGGCGTTGGCCTTCCCACCACCCCTTTTGAGGGCCATCCTCCGGTCGATCTCGTCGCCCAGCACGTGCTTGGCGATGGCGAGGAGCCAGGTACTGAATCGAGCACCCCGCGCAGGGTCGTAGCGATCGATGGAGTTGGACAGCGCAGCGAGGGTTTCCTGCGAGAGGTCACGAACGGTTTCCACACCGATCCGCCCACGTCCCCATCGAGACAGCTGGACCCGGATCACGGGTCCGAAGGTTTCCCACAGCTCGAACCAGGCGGCTTCATCGTTGTCACGCAGCCGGGCGATAAACCCGGTGGTCATGTTCGTCATCATGCGTAAGACCCTCTCCGACGCGATCCTCACGCCGATTCTGCGGGTTTCTTCCGAGAAACGCTGGGCAGGTTTCAGTCCTTCACTCTACCGAGCTTGTACACCGGAACGGAAGCACGGGGTGCAAAATCACCACTTATCGGGTCCTAAACCGGTTTTCTGGGCGAGGTGCGGCATCCGTCGAGAAAATTTCCCCCACCTCTGAAATTGCACGCGTCGCATTCCCACTCACTCTCCCATCGGGCCATCGCGGCTCGGATCGAACAAACACTCGCCGGTTACAACCAAACCACACCGGCATGACCAAATCCCGCCGAGCCCTTGCAGGAAACAACCGGCCCGGCACAGAAGCACTTGGAGGCAATCATGGGATGCATTGGCAAGACAGTAGTACGCGGCGTCGTGATCACCGCCCTCGCCGGTGGTGTCCTGGTCGCCGTCGCCGGGCCACAGCGCGTAGGCGCACTCGTCAACCAGACCCGCGGCAACATCGTGAGCGTGATCGATGAAAACATCGATGACCCGATCCTGCTGCGTCAGCAGATCAAGAAGCTCGAGGCACAGTACCCCGGCAAGATCGCCGAGGTCCGCTCGGATCTCTCCGAGGTGCAGACCCAGATCGCACAGCTCGAGCGTGAGCTCCAGATCGCCAACAAGGTCGTTGCGCTGGCAACAGGCGATCTCGAAGTCGTCGACTCACAGATCGCACAGGCACGCGTGACACAGAGTGCCAACCCGGGCGCGATCGTCCGCATCAGCTTCGACAACAAGCCGGTTGATCTCGAGGACGCGTACGGGAAGCGCCAGCAGATCGAGCAGACCAAGAACCTGTACTCCTCGCGGGCTAAG
This sequence comes from Phycisphaerales bacterium UBA1924, assembly GCA_964229845.1. Lineage (GTDB taxonomy): Bacteria > Planctomycetota > Phycisphaerae > Phycisphaerales > UBA1924 > UBA1924. Next base: position 6,854 of record CAXREY010000016.1, on the reverse strand, counting down.
GACCTGGGCACCGATCTCGGGTACCTCCGCGATCAGGAATCGCAGCTCGCGGACCTGCATGAGCGTCTGACGACCGAGCAGGACGAGTTCCAGGCGAAGCTGTACCAGCTCGACGCCCAGATCGATTCCATCGCACGCAACGATCGCTTGATCGGCATGATGGAAGACCGTCAGGCCACGATCGATGAGCACTCGCGATTCCAGGCCAACTCGCTCGATCAGCTCGACTCGCGACTGACCCAGATCCGCTCTGAGCAGCGCTCACGCATCGAGTCAATCACCCGCAAGAACGAGGCCCATGACTACGAGAGCGAGGCCGAGTTCCTGATCGACCAGAACGGGCACGTTCAGGGATTCGAGCAGGAGGACCACCTCCTGATCGAGCCCACCGTGATCGAGATCACCCCGGAGGACGCCGAGGCGTCCAAGCCGATGGCCTCGAACAACTGATCCGACCCACACCAAGGCACCCGAATACACGGGACACCACCGCCCGAGGAGACATCCGGCTCCTCGGGCGGTTGCCGTTTGGAGTGGCCCGCACAAAGAACGCCCGGGCCGAATCAACGGCCCGGGCGCGGGACGCCGGGTGAGCAACACATGGCGTGCGTCGGTGGAAGGCGCTCGCCACGGAACCCAGCGGGAGTATCCCCCTCTCTCCAGTTCAATCGCGGCGTCGCTTCATCGCACAGATACCGATCGCGCTGAGCAGCAGCGATGTGGCCGGTGCGGGAACGATGACGATCTGCCCGATCGTTTCGCTCCCCGTCAGGCTCGGGCTGGAGGAGTTCACCAGCCCCTGCAGGAACGTGCCGCCCGAGGCGTCCATGATGCCCGAGAGCGCAATCGTTTGGGCATAGTGAGCGTCGCCGTTGGCGATCCACTCGTTCACGAGCGACGTGATGTCCCACGCGTAGACCCCGGCACCGCCGACGCTGGTGGTCGAAACAACCGAGGCGCTGGTGATCTGCTCGGCCGCGAAGCCCTGGTAGGAACCGGGCCCGCTAAACAGCGCAGGATCGATTGCCGTCCACGGGTCCCGAGTGAGCGAGTGGACCGAGATATCGAACGGGTTCTCTTCGCTTGAGTCCGCCCCGAACCCACCCGAGACCACTTCGATGCGGAAGACTGCGGAGTCGACCGGGCCGCCAAGCGAAGACCAGTCGAAATCATTGAACTCGAGATAGGTGTTCTCATCGTGAACACCGAACGGCTGGATCGATGAGACGCGATTGATCTCGCGGCCGTCGTTGTCGCCACGGACGGCGGGGTCCATGCTGAAGAAGCCCGAAGTCATGTAATCGCGATCGGTGTAAACCGTCGTGCCAGCGATCAGGGGGGCCGCTGCGAGGCCGAGCGAGATCGCGGTCAGTGCGGTGCGTGTTGTCATGGTGCTTGCTTTCCTGCTTCCAGGTGGTGGTTCTGCGTGGTCCCCAAACGATTCGGGACCTTGACACCAAGTATTATTGCGATTGAGTCTCAATTGCAAATTCATTCCGCTGTATTTTTGCACCACGAGCCGCCCTATCGTGCAGTGACAGCCAGCCGGGCAATGACTTGAAGTTTGCTCGACACGAGACGCTGGAATTGTCTTCAACCGGGGCTATCATCACGACCCACGACCCAGAACGGGTTTTGCCAACCGAGGTGAAGATCATGCCTTACGAATGCCACTACACCGGAAAAAAGACCACGACAGGCAACAAGAAGGCCTACGGCGGTGCCAAGATCAGCAAGGGCGGTTTCGGTCTCAAGACCACCGGTGTGACCAAGCGCACCTTCAAGCCCAACCTGCAGAAGGTCAACGCGGTCATCACTAAGGAAGACGGTACCAAGACCAGCAAGCGGGTCTACGTATCTGCCCACGCGATCCGCTCCGGGCTGGTTGAGAAGCCCCTCAAGCGGAAGTATGGCTACACCCGCCAGCAGAAGATGGCCGCTGAGGGCTGAAAAGCGTCATTTTGACGCTGAAGAAAGATCAAATACACCCCGTCGATCTCTGGCGGGGTGTTTCGTTTTTGCTCCAAACCCTGTATACTGATAGGGTTCAGGCTCGTACGGGATGGATCCGACACAGGGAGGGCACGGGATGCTCTGCGAATGCGGCAAGCACGAGGCGACCATACACGAAGTCATCATCACCAGCGATAAGCGCAAGGTGGAGCGACACTTGTGCGAGTTCTGCGCGCGCGAGCAGGGTGTGAGCGCGGACCCCTACATCCCGATCGATCAGCTGATCTCGGCGACCAACTACATCATGGGGCAGGCCCTGACGCAACCCGCGGACGCTGATGCCAAAGGCGATCAAGGCATGGAGCCTGCGCACGCAAAGAAGTCGGCCCCGAGCGCCCCCTCGCCCAAATCTCCAACGAGCTGTGTCGGTTGCGGGCTGAGCTTCGCGCACTTCAAGAAACACGGGCTGCTCGGCTGCCCGGCGTGCTACCAGACTTTCTGTGACCGTCTGGGCCCGATGATCGAGCGTGCCCACGAGGGCGGCTGCAACCACGTCGGCAAGGTGCCCAAGCGTGCGCTGCAGAGCTGCAAAGCACGCGGGGATCAGTCCCAGATCGAGACGCTCCTCGGTGATATCCGCCAGCGTGAGGAACGACTCGAGACACTCCGCCAGCGCCTCGCCAAGTCCATCAGCGACGAAGAATACGAGAAGGCCGCGATGCTGCGTGACGAGCTGACACGCCTGACCACGCTCGCCAGCGTGCAGGTCGAACCTCGCCCGATGGGCGAATCCATCGAGAGCCAGCAGTCGAGCTGAGCGTTTCGTACTCGCGTTGCGACAAGGACGAGCGATGCAGGAAGCCGCGTTTGCGAACAATGCCGAATGGCTCAAGGGAGCCGGGAACGCGAGCGACGTGGTGATGTCCTCTCGCGTCCGCCTCGCCCGCAACATCGCCGGGTTCCCATTCACCCCGCAGGCGTCGCGCGTCGATCGAGCGCAGATCCTCGAAGCGTGCAAGACACGCATCCTGAACATGCAGACCCAGTCCCCCACTCGATTCATGTGGATCGACCTGCACAAGGTGCAGCGTGAGGACCGGGACCTGCTCGTCGAACGCCAGCTCATGTCCCGACAGCACGCGCGCGGAAAGCTCTCCGATGGGCAGGGCGGGCTCGATGAGCCACGCGGGGTGGCGGTGCTGATCCCGGACGAGCGGGTCAGCATCATGGTCAACGAGGAGGATCACATCCGCCTGCAGACCATGAAGTCGGGGCTGGCGCTCGGGTCGTGCCTCAGCGAAGCCAACACCTACGACGACCTGATCGAGAACGGGCTCGACTACGCCTACCACCCCAGGTTCGGGTACCTCACGGCCTGCCCAACGAACGTCGGGACCGGGCTGCGCCTCAGCGTCATGCTGCACCTGCCCGGGCTGAAGATGAGCGGCGAGCTGGAAAAGGTCCGCCGGGCTGCCCGCGACATGGGGCTCGCGGTGCGTGGCTTCTACGGTGAAGGCAGCGAATCGCCCGGCGAGTTCTTCCAGATCTCCAACCAGACCACGCTGGGCAAATCCGATGAGATGCTCCTGCGTGAAATGGAGCAGGACATCATCCCCAAGATCGTGGGCTACGAGCGAGCCGCACGCCAGAACATGCTGGCGAACAGGCGGGAGATCCTCGAGGACCAGGCCTGGCGGGCGCTTGGAACACTGCGATACGCCAGGTCGATGAAGACCGAGGAGGCGATGGAACTGCTGAGCATGACCCGTTTCGGCGTGCTCAGCGGACTCATCCCCGACATCGCAATCGACCAGATCCACACGCTGCTCCTGGCCACGCAGCCCATGCATCTTCAGCGCACGCTGGGGCAGGCGCTCACGCAGCAGCAACGACGCACGGCTCGTGCGGATCTGATCCGCAAAAAGCTCGCACCGCCAGAGAACGAATCCCCTGTTGCCCGCGATGCCTGAGTTGGACGAACCGAAACAAGCTCAGGGCCACTTCGTCTGGCCTCCCCGCGCCGAATCGGCCCAACGCCCCCCACCCCTTGCCCCTCATCAGCAGCTCTCCGCCCTGGGCTCGATGCTCGACTCCGTTGAACTCGATCTCCTCGGAAGAGAATCGCTGGCATTCGATTTGTGGGCGAAGCGGAGCAACTGGCAACCCGACACGCGCGACGAGTACTGCTGGCGTTGTGCAGGCAGCGTGGGGCCGCATGAGCAGGACGGTGAGGGGTGTGCCTCGTGCCGAGCACGGAAGCTGCCCTGGGACCGGGCCCTGCGCCTCGGTGCCTACCGGGGGCGCCTCCGGAGCGAGACCCTGGCACTGAAGTTCCACGCGTGGCGACCCGGCGGGCGCGGACTCGGACAGGTCATGGGTGCCCTGATTCGCGAGCGCCTGACGGAGTCTCAGATACCAATCGATCGGGCGCTGCTCGTCCCCATCCCGACCCATCCGTGGCGAAGGATCCGACGCGGTATCGACCACACCATGGTCATCACGCAAGCCGCCAGCACCTCGTCCGGGTGCCCCATCTCGGGGGCGCTGCGTGCCCGATATCGCCCAGAACAAGTCGGGCTGTCCGCCACCGCCCGGGCGAAGAACATGAAGGACGCATTCCGTGCCTGCCCGCGGGCATTGGCACGGGTTCGTCGGCGTCAAGATCAATCCCCGAGGGTGTGGATCCTGATCGATGACGTCCGCACGACCGGGGCGACTTTTTCAGCCGGGGCAAAGGCGCTCCGACGCGGGCTGCGTCACGCTTCGCTGCAGGGTGAGCCCCACTCGATCTGGGTATGCTCGGTTGGTGTTGCGCTGGGGCGCGAACGCCGAAACCGGGACTAGAATGGAGTATTCACGGCGGTCGGCACACGCCCGAACGAGCACCGACCAGGGGAGATGGCGAATCTCATGTGGAAACTTGAGAAATTGAACAAGATGTTTGCCCTCCCTGTTTGACAATGCGGGGATGAGGTCTATGCTTTCCCCCGCCACCAAGAACGGCGGCAACGACGAAACGGGCTTGATGCCCGCTCACAGTCGGCCTCTTTGACAAGTGAACAGTTGGGTCCACCGCGAGAATGTGAGACGCCCATACCGATGCACAATCGGGCTCCTGACGGAGCATATGGACGTCTAACAGAAATGTTGACGGGGCAGTTTCACAGCTGAACCGTCGTTCACATTCTTGTGCTAGTGGATGCCCCAATCTTTATTGGACAATCACTAAGAGTGATGAACGCTTTCCGAGATTTGCCGTCTCGGACACGCAGGGCTTGTCCCTGTGTGAAATGACCAACCCGCACCGCCTCCTTTGGAGCACGGGCGGGAATAGTCGGATCGGCTTCTTTTGATGCGAATCAGTGTTCTTCGGAATGCTGTGCAACAATAAATCAATTGAAGAGTTTGATCCTGGCTCAGATTGAACGCTGGCGGCATGGCTAAAACATGCAAGTCGAACGATCCCTTCGGGGAGAGTGGCGAAAGGGCGAGGAATAGAATCGAACGTACCCCAAGGTGGGGGATAGCTTCTGGAAACGGAAGGTAATACCCCATGTGCTCTACGGAGGAAAGGTTTACCGCCTCGGGAGCGGCGATTCTCCTATCAGGTAGTTGGTGAGGTAACGGCTCACCAAGCCGAAGACGGGTAGCGGGTGTGAGAGCATGACCCGCCGCATCGGGACTGAGACACTGCCCGGACTCCTACGGGAGGCTGCAGTAACGAATCTTCCGCAATGGGCGAAAGCCTGACGGAGCAATGCCGCGTGTGGGATGAAGCATCTTCGATGTGTAAACCACTGTCAGGGTCTAGGAATACTGACCAGACCCAGAGGAAGGGCCGGCTAATTCCGTGCCAGCAGCCGCGGTAATACGGAAGGCCCGAGCGTTAATCGGAATCACTGGGCTTAAAGCGTACGCAGGCGGACTTGTAGGTATCTTGTGAAATCCCACGGCTTAACCGTGGAACTGCAGGGTAAACCACAAGTCTTGAGACATGTAGGGGTCAGTGGAACGATGAGTGGAGCGGTGAAATGCGTAGATATACATCGGAACGCCAATGGCGAAGGCAGCTGACTGGGCATGTTCTGACGCTCAGGTACGAAAGCGTGGGTAGCGAACGGGATTAGATACCCCGGTAGTCCACGCCGTAAACGATGCACACTAGTTCGTGGGATCTCTCATGATTTCGCGGACGAAGGTAAACTAGTTAGTGTGCCGCCTGGGGAGTACGGTCGCAAGGCTAAAACTCAAAGGAATTGACGGGGGCTCACACAAGCGGTGGAGCATGTTGCTTAATTCGAGGCAACGCGAAGAACCTTACCTGGGCTTGACATGTATGGATTAGCTCTTGGAAACAAGAGTGACGCCCTTGGGTGGAACATACACAGGTGCTGCATGGCTGTCGTCAGCTCGTGCTGTGAAGTGTCGGGTTAAGTCCCTTAACGAGCGCAACCCCTATCGTTAGTTACTAACGCGTTATGGCGAGGACTCTAGCGAGACTGCCGGTGTCAAACCGGAGGAAGGTGGGGATGACGTCAAGTCCTCATGGCCTTTATGCCCAGGGATGCAAACGTGCTACAATGGTACGGACAAAGCGATGCGATACCGCGAGGTGGAGCAAATCGCAAAAACCGTGCCCCAGTTCGGATAGCAGGCTGCAATTCGCCTGCTTGAAGCCGGAATCGCTAGTAATCGCGTATCAGCTACGACGCGGTGAATACGTTCCTGAGCCTTGTACACACCGCCCGTCACGTCATGGAAGCTGCTAGTGCCCGAAGTCACCTCGTTTCAGGGGTGCCTACGGCAAGAGTGGTGACTGGGACGAAGTCGTAACAAGGTAGCCGTAGGAGAACCTGCGGCTGGATCACCTCCTTTCTAAGGGATTTCCTTAGACTCGATTG
>CAXREY010000015.1:0-10864 GCA_964229845.1 Phycisphaerales bacterium UBA1924 | reverse complement strand
CGTCATCGACGACGCGATCGCGAAGGTGTCACGCCAGCTTAATGATCATCGCGAGAAGCTCAAGATGGAGAATCGCGCCTGACCCCAGTTGTCTGACCGGGAGAACCCATCGCATGAAACTCACGGAGATCATCTCGCCCGACTCGATCCGGATCCCACTCCAATCGACCGAGCGGAACGAAATCATCGCGGAACTCATTGACACGCTGATCGCGGCAGGTGCCGCGGACGCCTCGATCCGCGAGGAGCTGCTCGAGAAGGTGCTCGAACGCGAGCGGAAACACTCGACGGGCTTCGGGCGCGGTGTCGCGGTGCCACACGTCAAGCACAAGAGCATCGAGAAGATGACCGCCGCCATCGGCGTCTCGTCCAAGGGCATCGACTTCAACTCGCTCGATAAGCAGCCGGTCTACACCGTGTTCCTGCTCCTGAGCCCGCAGAGCAGGCCCGAGGAGCATCTCCAGGCGATGGAGCTCATCTTCAAGAACCTGTCGAAAGACACGTTCCGCAGAGAACTGCGCCAGGCGGACGACGCGGCCAAGATCCACTCCCTGCTCGATGATGCGGACCACCATCGGGTCGGCGGGTGAGTCAGCGCCATTCCACAGCACCCCCTGAAACCGGGATCGCACCGGGAACACCCATCGTGACTGAAACCTGCTCGTCCAAGCTCAAGATCACGAACCGGTACGGGCTTCACGCCCGCCCCGCGACGGACTTTGCGCAGGCCGCCGCGGGCTTCGAGGCCAACGTCACCGTGAAGTACGATCAGGAGGAAGCGGACGGCAAGTCCGTGATGGAACTCATGATGCTCGCCGCGACGCAGGGCACCGAGATCGAGATCCGCTGCTCCGGGCCGGACGCCAAGGACGCCCTGTCGCACCTCGCCGACCTGGTCTCGCGCGGCTTCGACGAAACCGACGACTGAGAACAGATCACTGCGTCAGCGTGCCGATCCCGCGCTCGCTGAACTCGGACTCGCTCATCCGCGTGATCGATGCGCCGATGCTCCCGAGTCGCTCCTCGAGCCGCTCATAGCCGCGATCGATGTGATAGACGCGGTTGACCACAGTCGTGCCCTCGCCCGCCATCGCCGCGATCACCAGGCTCGCGCTGGCTCGCAGATCGCTCGCCATCACCGGCGCCCCGGTGAGGCGCCGTACGCCGGAGATGACCGCCGTGGTCCCGTGGCGGTGGATCTGCGCACCCATGCGGGTCAGCTCCGCGACGTGCAGGAACCGCTCCGGGAAGATCTTCTCCGTGATCACCGAGTTCCCGCTCGCCAGGCACAGCAACGCCATGAACTGGGCCTGCAGGTCCGTCGGGAAGCCCGGGTGCGGCTGCGTGGTGATCTGGACCGGGCGCAGCGGCTCGGGCGTGCTGATCGTGCAGGTGCGTCGAAGCGGGTCTTCGGGGCTGGTCCCCCGCGGGTAGTCCGTCGGATCGATGTGCACGCCCATCGCCTCGAGGCGGTCGTTCGCGGACATCAGCGCATCCAGCGGGCAGTTCGTCAGCTCGATCGATGACCCCGTCGCCGCGGCCGCGCACATGTACGTGCCCGCCTCGATCCGGTCCGGGATGATCGTGTGGTCCACGCCGCCCAGCGAGTCCACGCCCTCGATGGTCACGCGGGGCGATCCGGCACCAGTAATCTTCGCGCCCATCGCGTTGAGCATATTCGCAAGATCCACGATCTCCGGCTCGCACGCCGCGCACTCGATGACCGTCGTGCCCTGCGCCAGCGTCGCAGCGGACATGACGTTCGCGGTCCCGAGCACCGTGGAGCCGAAGGGGCCGCCGAGGAACACGGTGTCGCCGATCAGCCGCCCCGACTGAGGGACCCTCGCGAAGATGTCGCCGCCGTCGAGCTCGATCTTCGCCCCCAGCGCCTCGAGCCCCCGCAGGTGCAGATCGACCGGGCGCTGCCCGATCGCGCACCCGCCCGGCATCGAGACGCGTGCCATCCCCCGCCGCGCGAGCATGGGGCCCAGCACGCAGATGCTCGCCCGCATGGTGCGGACGATGTCGTAGCGGGCGTGAACCTCGGACTCATCCCTGGCGTGCAGGCTGATCGTGGACCCGTCCCGCTCGTTGTGCACGCCCAGCTCCCCCAGCAGGCGCAGCATATTGCGGATGTCGGAGAGCTCGGGCACATCGCGGAGGACCACCGGCTCGCTCGTGAGCAGGGTCGCGGCCAGCAGCGGGAGGGCAGCGTTCTTCGAGCCGTTGACCCGCAGCGAGCCGCTGAGCTTGCGTCCACCCTCGATCACGAATACATCCATGCGTCGCCTCCCGCGTCTTTGCGTGACTCAGTGTACCACCAGTTCTCGGACCCTTGCGTGAACGGTGCCCGATTCCGCCCGGATCATCGGCAATTTCGCGCGATGGGCTCCTCAATCCGTCGGAACCCGCGGATCCCGCCGCGCCCTTCCCCAGACGCTACAGCCCGCAACGCTGTCGCAGACCCGCAAGGGGACGCGCAATTTTCGCTTGCACGCGTGGCATCGCCCGTGGCGGAATGGACCTTTCAGCTGACACCAGGCCCGCGGAGTACGCGAGCCGACACATGCACCAAACGGAGCGGTCCACATGAGTACTGCTGAACAACATCTCGATGCCCAGGAGCAGGGCTCCTTCACCAACGGCAACCGCCTCATGCAAGCGCTGCTGATCGCGGCGATCGCGGCATCGAGCCTGTCCATGATCTTTTCCGTCGGGACCGCGATGGCCTCGGCGGGCCAGGAACAGCCGGCCGCGGGTGTCGCGGCGAGCGAGTAGCAAGCGGGGTACGCGGCCAGCAGCCGCAGGAGCCGATGGCATGAGCCCATAACAGCGCAGACCCCACCTTGTGCCCCCACGGGCAACTCCCCTAACCGCACACCCACCATCACTGGAGGTTCACATGCATACCCCGAACACAACCAACCGATCCCGACCACTCCTCACCCTCGCGATGATCGCCGGCGGGCTCACATGCCTCGGATCCGGCACCGCGATGGCGCAGGATTACTCGGGCTACAACGATCTCCCGGAAACCATCACCCTGACGGGCACCGTGCGTGATTTCAAGGAACGGTCCGTGAGCGGCGGCCACACCGACTTCGAGTTCCGCCCCTCCGGCGGCTTCGGCCACTACATGGGCATCGTCTCCGATTACCTCGGAGATGACGACAAGCCCGTGTTCAACTCCACGGGACTCAAGATCTCCGGCCACTGGAAGGATTCGTCCGGGCGCAAGATGATCTCGACCAAGGGCTACATCGCCCCGCGTGAGGGCGACTCCGCGGGCTCCTTCAGCTCCAGCGCCGGCGCGATCCACGACGCGAGCGCCTTCAGCAAGTGGTTCCGCGATACCCCGGGCGTCAACGTGTCCAAGCCCCTCGACCTGACCCTCGTGCGTCAACAGGGCTCGAACGTCTACGTCTTCGATGACAAGCAGGACCCGACCTATTCCGATCTCGGCGGGTTCTTCCCGGTCAACGGCGACCTCTTCGGCAACTCGGCCGGCAACGACAAGAACTTCCACTTCACCTTCGAGCTGCAGACCGAGTTCGTCTACGACGAGGACGGCGGGCAGATCTTCACCTTCACGGGCGACGACGACGTCTGGGTCTATGTCGACGGGCACCTCGTGATCGACATCGGCGGTGTCCACTCCGCGGTCTCCCAGACCATCGAGCTCGACCGCCTCGAATGGCTCGAGGACGGGCAGCGATACAAGCTCAGCTTCTTCTTCGCCGAGCGCCACCGCACACAGTCAAACTTCCGCATCGAAACCACGATGCAGCTCCGGACCGTCGAGCTCCCGCCCACCGCGGCGCTCTACGACTGAGCATGACGCAGGCGCATGTTGGTGTTGGTGCGAGGCCGATCCGTTCAAGCGGGTCGGCCTCCTCCTTTTTTGATGTGCCGATTCCCGAGCCAGTCAGCGGACACGCCGGCGCGGCCCGTCCGAGCCGCGGTTGCCACGCGTGTGGATGTGGATGTGCTTCTGGTTCTCGCGGATGCGGTCCCGGCGGATCTCACGCCGGTGCTGATCGTACGAGGAGTACCCGTCGATCCCGGGGAACACGAACGTGCCCGGGTTCGAGCTGGTGGTGTAGTAGTCGCGGTCGTTGAGCGACGGGCGCGGCGGCGTCGGCCAGGCGTACCAGCCGGCCGTCGCGTCGGGCGTGCTCAGGCTCAGCTGCGAATCGCGGCGGTCGTGCTCCGGCGCCAGGTCCCGCTCGTAGGTGTAAAAGGAGCCCACCGTCCGCACGCCGGGCGCGAACAGCACGGCGCTGGTATTGCCGGAGCTGGTCATCAGGGCGGCACGCTGGGGGCGGTCGTCGGGGGTCGTCTTCCAGCGCCTGTCGCCATCGCCATCGCCCGCGAGCGCAGCGGAGCCGAGCGAGACGACGCCGAGCATGACGAGCGCACGGGCCATCGGGAGACGATTCATCTTCTTTGGTTGGGCGTTCATACACAGATACACAACCACAAACACGGGTCCGCTGCCATGATTCTGGTGGATTGGGGCGGAGATGGGGCCCTACAGGCGGGAAACACGCATTATCGGGTCCCTCAGCGACCCAGCAGCCGATCGATCCGTGCCCGCGAAGCCCGCATCGCACGCTCCGCGTCGGGGAAGCGCCCCTGCCCGATCGCACCGCTGATGGCGTTGACGATGCGTTGCACCCCGCCCGGCTCACGGTACCCGGGCGCGTTGAAGCCATCGATGATCAGATCGCACCCGGCGCTCAGCGCCAGGAACGCGCCCTCGCCCTCGCCGTAGCGGTCCCGGATCGCGCGCATGTCCAGCGAGTCCGAGATGACCACGCCCCCGAAGCCCAGGTTCTGGCGGAGCACGCCCCGCAGGTGCGCCATCGACAGCGACGCGGGCAGGCGCTCGTCCACGCCGCGATGGATCATGTGCCCCGGCATGATCGCGATCGCATCGCCGTGCGAGGCGATCAGCGACTCGAACACCCGCAGCTCCTCACGCGTGTGGGTTGTGGTGATGTCGCACACGCCGTTGTGCGTGTCGATGAGGCTCGACCCGTGGCCGGGAAAGTGCTTGACACAGCACGCCACGCCCTTCTCCCGGTGGGCCTCGATGAACGCGCTGGCGCAGCGGACGACCGTTTCGGGGTCCGAACCAAAAGAACGCCCCTTGCCCGCGATGATCGGCGAGTCGGGCTCGACCGCGAGGTCCACGCATGGCGCGAGGTTCAGGTCGATGCCGAGGGACCTGAGCTGGCGGGCTTGGCGCGAGGCGTACTCGTGCAGGTCGCCCGGCGTCCAGGTCGCGAGCTCCGCAGCAGTTGCGGTGCGCATGAACCCGCGCGATGCGCGCAGGCGGTCGACATGCCCGCCCTCCTGGTCGATCGCGACGATCAGGTCCTCGCCCAGCTCATGGCGCAGGTCCGCGATGAACCTCACGAGCTGATCAGGGTTGATGACATTGCGGTGGTGGTTGCCCGCGATATCGTGATCAAAGAGGATGACCCCCTTGCAGTGCACGCCTTTGAGCGTCTCGACATCTTCGCGCGTGGTCTCCTCGTTCATCGTGCACCCGCGGATGCCGAGGATCAGCGACGACCCGATGAGCTCTGGGAGACTCATGCGTGCTCTCCGATGATGCGGGACAGGTGCCCGGACGCGTCACGGATCATCCCGTCCGCTTCCTCGCGTGAGCACGCCCGATGATGCATCACGATCGCGTGCTTGACCGAGTTCGAGGCCCGATCGAGCAGCTCGAACGCGGCGTCGCGGTCGATGCCGCACGTCCGCGTGACGATCCGCGCCGCCCGGTCCCGCAGCTTCTGGTTCGTCGCGCGGACATCGACCATCATGTTGGAATAGCACTTCCCGAGCCCGACCATCGCCCCGGTGGTGATCATGTTGAGCACCATCTTCGTGGCCGTCCCCGCCTTCATCCGCGTGGAACCGGTCAGGACCTCAGGGCCGGTCCGCACCGCGATGAGCACATCGCACCACGGCGCCCGCTCTACCGGGGCGCAGGTGAGCAGCCCCGTGCGTGCACCCCTGGACTTCGCGTGCTCCACGCCGCCGAGAACAAACGGCGTCGTCCCGCCCGCGGCGATCCCCAGGACCGCGTCCTTCGCGCCGATGCCCATCGCGTCGAGCTGCTCGTGCGCCCCGTCCCGCTCGTCCTCGCGGTGCTCCGACGACTCCCGCAGCGCCCGATCGCCCCCCGCGATGATCCCGATCACCTGTTCCGGGGCGCTCTGAAAAGTGGGGGGGCACTCAGAGGCATCGAGCACCCCCAGCCGCCCGCTCGTCCCCGCCCCGAGGTAGATCAGCCGCCCGCCCGAGCGCAGCGATTCGATCACGCCCTCGGTAAACGCCGCGATATGCTCGATCTGATCCCGCACCGATCGGGCGATCGTCGCGTCCTCGTCGTTGATGAGCTCCAGGCACGCCCGGGTTCCCATCGCGTCGAGGTTCGTTGATCGCTCGTTGGGTTGTTCCGTGAGCAGGTGTCCGCGGTCCGGTGGTGTCAGGTTGTTCGCGTGCTCAGACACGCGATCATCCTAGCGGACATCAGGCCGCGGCGTGCGTCTGCGAGGTGCCCAGCAGGTCGGTGCGAAGCCAGTCCCAGCGATCCTGCGCCTGCTCCTTGCCCCCGAGCACCGCGCTCGCGCGCGATGGGTGCGGCATCGCGTACACCCGCAAGCCGTCCAGATTCGAAGGGCAGTGGTAGCACAACGCATTGGAGAGCTGGTTGCATTCCGCGTCGAAGGCCCGGTGACAGAGTTCCCACGCGACCGAGCCCAGGCAGGCAACCGCGCTGACATTTGGCATGTGATCCAGGGTGAATCGCAGCACCTCGCAGAGGTGATCGCTCATGTGCGACCAGCCCGGCAACCCCGAGTTGGAGTCGCCGACCTTGAGCATGCCCGCCAACGCCGAGCCGTAAAGGATGCCACAGTCGAAGCCCGAGGTATACACCTCCAGGCTCCGGTTGGTGATCATCGAGGGGTTGTGGGCGTACACCCGGTCCCGCCCCTCATCCATCCATTGCTCGATGTCGTCGGTGCAGCAGAAATCCTGAGCCAGGAGCAGCAACTCGCCGTCCCAATCGCCAAACAGCGATTCGGTGCCGTACAGGCGGGTTTCATCCGGCACGTACTCATAGATGTTGCGGAATCGCCCGCTGGGGCATCGGAAATCGCGAATCCAATCGGGAATCGAGGGTGTCATACCCAAACCCTCGACGGATCAACCCCGAGAATCGAGCGGAATCGAAGAAAGCACCCCCGGCAGGGCTCGAACCTGCGACCTGCGCTTTAGGAAAGCGCTGCTCTATCCAGCTGAGCTACGAGGGCAACCGAAACAAGTGTACTCCGATAAGCCGATGATGAGAAGCATCTCCAGCGTTCCCCCTGAATCTGTTCGCCAACTCGCAACGAACCCACCGCCCAATGCAACCCACCCCCGCCAACCAACCCGTCCCCGTCTGGCGCAGACGCACGCTGATCCTCGCCGGGGTCTACAACCTGCTCTGGGGCGCCTGGGTGGTCCTTTTTCCCACCTCCCTGTTCTCCATGGCGGGCCTCCCCCAGCCCACCTATCCCGCCATCTGGCAGTGCGTCGGCATGATCGTCGGCGTCTACGGCATCGGCTACCTCGTCGCGGCCCGCGACCCACTCACGCACTGGCCGATCGTCCTCGTCGGGCTCCTCGGCAAGGTCTTCGGTCCCATCGGGTTCGTCTACGCGGCCCTGATCACCAGCCAGCTCCCCGTCGAGTTCATCTGGACGATCATCCCGAACGATCTGATCTGGTGGGTGCCGTTCACCATGCTGCTGGTGCTGGCCGCGAAGCAGCATCAGGGAGCCGGCCAGGTCGGGGACGCCCCGATGGGCTTCGGCGATGCGCTGCGTGCGCACCACGATCAGCACGGCGTCTCCCTCGCGGATCTCACCGATCAATCGCCCGTGATGCTCGTCTTCCTCCGCCACCTCGGGTGCACGTTCTGCATGGAAACCCTGCAGGACCTGAAGTCCCAGCATGAGCAGATCGAGTCCGACGGCATCAGGCCCGTGCTCGTGCACATGAGCGACGACGATGCGGCCCAGAAGCAGTTCGCGAAGTACAACCTCGGCGCTCTTTCACGCATCTCGGACCCGGAACAGGATCTCTATCGCGCCTTCGAGCTCAAGCGAGGCTCGCTCTGGCAGCTCTTCGGCCCACGGGTGTGGCTCCACGGGTTCCGTGCGCTGTTCAGGGGCAACACCGTGGGCACGCTTCAGGGCGACGGATTCCAGATGCCCGGCGTCTTCATCGTTCACAAGGGCAAGATCATCCAGAGCTTCAAGCACGCCACGGCGGGTGATCGCCCCGAGTACGCCTGCATGTCCGGCGAATGCAGGGTCCCATCCTCGGCATGAACGAATCGATCCTCATCACGATCCTAATCGTCCACGCCGCGAGCACCAGCGCGATGACGGGCCTGATCTGGTTCGTCCAGGTCGTCCACTACCCGCTGATGGCCCGGGTCGGGGCGCAGGAGTATTCCCTCTACCAGCACGCGCACATGAGCCGCACCACCTGGGTTGTCGCACCGCTGATGCTCACCGAGCTGGCCACCGCCGCCCTGCTGATCCCGATGCTGGGCGAGGGGGCCTACCCGATCACGATTTCCGGGCTGGTGCTCGTGGTCCTGATCTGGGTTTCCACCGCGGCGCTGCAGGTCCCCGCCCACAAGGGCCTGACCCAGGGCTTCGCCGAGCGTGCCCACCGGCGCCTGGTCGCGACCAACTGGCTGCGGACCGTGATGTGGAGCGTTCGGAGCGTGCTGGCCTGCGTGCTGATCGCGAGTGCCTGACTACAATCTCCACCCCTCCGCGAACCCCGCGAGATCTGGAGATTATCTCATGAAGGCAGGCATCGTCGGTCTCCCCAACGTCGGCAAATCCACCCTCTTCAACGCGTTGACCAACGCGGGCGCGCTGGCCGCGAACTACCCGTTCGCGACCATCGACCCCAACGTGGGCGTCGTGCCGATCCCCGACCCGCGCCTCGAGATCATCCAGGGCTACATCAAGACCCAGAAGGTCATCCCGGCCGCCCTCGAGCTCGTTGATATCGCCGGGCTCGTCCGCGGGGCATCCAAGGGTGAGGGCAAGGGCAACGCCTTCCTCGGCCACATCAAGGACGTGGACGCCATCATCCAGGTCGTCCGCTGCTTCGAGAAGGCGCCCGGCGGCGAGGACATCACCCACGTCGACGGCTCCGTCGACCCCATCCGCGACATCGAGACCATCGAGCTCGAGCTGATCCTCGCGGACCTGCAGACCTGCGAGAACGCCCTGCCCAAGGCCCAGCGCAACACCCGAGGCGGCGACCGCGACGCCATCGCCCGCGTCGCCGTCATCGAGAAGATCATGCCCGCCCTCGAGGAGGGCAAGCCCGCCCGCTCGGTGGAGTTCGCGGACCCCGAGCACCAGCGCGCCGTGCGCATGCTCAGTCTGATCACCACCAAGCCCATACTCTACATCGCCAACGTCTCCGACGACGACCCAAACGGCGAGGGCCCGCTGGCACAGAAGGTCAAGGAATACGCCGAGGCCCACGATTCCGAGATGGTCCCCGTGTGCGCCCGCATCGAGAGCGAGCTCTCGGAGCTCGACGACGAGGACAAGGCCGAGATGCTCAAGGACATGGGCATGGAGGAGCCCGCCCTGGCATCGCTCGCCCGGGCCGCCTACCGCCTGCTGGGCTACCAGTCCTACTACACCGCCGGCGAGAAGGAGGTCCGCGCCTGGACCGTCCCCATCGGCTGCAAGGCCCCCCAGGCCGCGGGCGTGATCCACACCGACTTCGAGAAGGGCTTCATCCGCGTCGAGTGCTACAGCGTGGACGACCTGATGGAGCACGAGAGCGAGAAGGCGATCAAGGAAGCCGGCAAGATGCGCATCGAGGGCAAGGAATACGTCATGCAGGACGCGGACGTGTGCCACTTCCTCTTCAACCGCTGATTTCTTGTATATCAGGGTGCCACTACTCGCGTCGTAGACGCGTAGTAGTGTCTTCTGCAGTTCGAGAGAGCACTACTGCGCCGCTCCGCGTCGAGTAGTGGCACCCTGCCTGTGCACAGTACCCTGGGGCATGAACTGCGTGCGCCCAGGTCGGTCCTCAGCGCACGGGTTTTCCGCTTTCAGCGGAGCAACCCGTGGCACCCGGATCTGGACACCGGGCATTCACCGCGACCGCTTCGCCGCCCCCGCGTTGCCGTGTGCGCCGAGGTCGTAGAGCACCGCAAAGATCATGCCCGCAATCCACAGGATCGTGAACTCGCCATCGTTGTAGACGTGGCAGATGCCGTAGGTGAAGGTCGTCGCGGGGAGGAAGAAGAACCCGAGCAGCGGCACCAGGAACCCGTTCCACGGGTCCGCCTTGGCGAACGTGCCCGTGATCCAGTACACGAACAGCAGCACGCGCGGCATCAGCAGCGTTCCCAGCACAAGCAGGCATCCACCCATGGGTCGTCCTTTCGAAGAGGTCCGTTGATTATATGGTGGGGTGCCCGTACTCGCCGCGCCAGCGGCGCAGTGCGGCTTGGCGTCCGTCGGGTCGAAGACCGCACTGCGCCGCAGACGGCGAGTACGGGCACCCCCACACAACATAATCCGAGCAAGAAAAAAGCACAGGCGAGACGCCTGTGCCACTGGGTTTCGGTTGTTGGGGGTGCTTACTCGCGTGCCTGGAGCTTGCTGAGCAGGCGGAGCAGCTCGATGTAGAGCCACACGAGGGTGACCATCAGGCCCCACGCGCCGACCCACTCCATGTACTTGGGGGCACGCTGCTGCACGCCCGCCTCGATGTACTGGAAGTCGAGCAGCAGGAACAAGCTCGC
>CAXREY010000014.1:0-26956 GCA_964229845.1 Phycisphaerales bacterium UBA1924 | reverse complement strand
GTTGTTGCGGTGACCTTCTTCAAGGCGGACCCAATCGAGTTGATTCCGTAGTACACAAAGTCCCACCACGAGGTGTGGATGATGTGTACTTCTTCCCCACGGCTGCCGGAGCAGCGTCCTGACGCAACTCTAAAATATCGGGTCTGGGTAGATTCCGCAAGCACCCATTCTTATTTCCAGTGCCCGATGCCACGAATCCGTGGCAATTTACCCCCGTCCACACACCAAACACCTCGCGTTTTAGGTGAATCTGACTAAGCAAAATCGGACCCAAGGCGTCAAATTGCGAAAATGCTTTGAAAACACACGGGTTGCAAGCATCCGCCTGATCGGATACTCGTATAGCACCGCAGTCCGTGGTTTGTGTTTCATGGACTCCGGGCGCGCTCGTGAACCCGGTGGATAATGAAGAAGAACGACCAAAGCCAGAACCGTGTTGAAGGTACTTCAACGAACGGGACTCCCGTGCCGGGCGATCAGTCCGGATCTCCGAAGCCATTGTCGGCTGAGGATTTTGATGGGCAGGACAGGATTGATTTCGAGCTGATGCAACACATTGCCAGCAATAGTGAAGCCGCCGTCGGAGAGCTCTACGACCGTTTCGGGTCGCTGGTGTTCCGCATGGCGTATCAATCCATGCCGACCCGTGCGGAGGCGGAAGACGCCGTGCAGGAGATCTTTGTCCGCCTCTGGCGGACCGCGGACCGGTACGACCCGCGCAAGGCAGCGCTCGTCACCTGGGTGATGCTGCTGACCCGTCGCCACCTTG
Source organism: Phycisphaerales bacterium UBA1924 (assembly GCA_964229845.1). Lineage (GTDB taxonomy): Bacteria > Planctomycetota > Phycisphaerae > Phycisphaerales > UBA1924 > UBA1924. The sequence continues at coordinate 26,187 of CAXREY010000014.1, read as the reverse complement.
TGGACAAGCTCCGTCGCAAGCGTGCGCGGATCAAGACCGCGGTGCTCGACGATGCGCTCGCCTCCGGCGTGGGTGCCTGGGTCGAGTCGAACGCGGGCGAGCGGATGGCGCACGACGAGCACTTCGCCGCGTTGGTCAAGAAGATCGAGACGCTGCCAGAGCTGCAGCAGACCGTTGTGATGAGAGCATACCTGGGCGGGCAGACGCTCAGGCAGATCAGCGAAGAACTGGACACACCCCTGGGGACAATCAAATCAGCGCTCTCCCGAGCGCTGGTACGACTCCGTGAGCGCACCGGGGAGGAAATGGAATCATGAATACCCACGAACTTATCGAATACACCATGCTGCACGCACTCGGGCTGCTCGAAGATGACGAGCGAGCCGCGTACGAGGCAGCGTTTGACGCCGCACCCGCATCCGTGCAGAAGCGCGTGCGAGACGAGGCCCGCCGCATGGCCGACCTCGGCGACCTGGTCCCCGAAGTAGAGCCCAGCGTCGAGCTGCGTGACGTCGTTGTCGCCGCGGTCCGCGCCGCGATGCGTGAAGAGGAGAACGAATCCCGCATCGCAAGCCGGGAGGCCACGCCTGCCCCGGTCATCGGGCGTATCGATGCTTCGACACCCGCGCCGGCACGCGCCACGTCGCAACCCAGGCTCTCGACCAGCCCACGCGTGCACCGCGTATGGCGCGTCGCCGCCGTCGGCTTTGCCGCCGCGTCCATCGCCATGGGCGTCGTGATGGTCAACATCAACCAGACCATGCAGCAGGCCCAGAGCCGGGCACTCGTCGATTCGCTCTACGATCAGATCGGCGCCCAGTACCTCGAGTCCACGATCTTCGATGCGAATACCCGCCGGGTGGCGCTCACCTCGACGAACACATCGAACAAGGCGGTCGCGGCGGTCTGGTACAACCCCGACTGGGACTCCGCTCGCCTGTTCGTCAAGAACCTCGCCAGCCAGCAGAACAAGCCGCTGCGCCTGGTCGTGCTCGATGAGAACGACAACATCGTGCAGACCATCAAGACCTTCACCCCGACGGGCGAGCTTGAGGACTTCAACGTCAACGTCAACCTGAGCACCCAGCGGAAGCTGGCGATCTACCCCGGTGCCGCCGACGAGATCAGCGAAGCGCTCGAGCCCGTGCTTGTCAGCACGGACGGCACCCTCTGAACCAGCGCCATACTGAAACAGAAAAGCGGGCGGCCCCATCCTGGCCGCCCGCTTTTTTTTCTGATTGCATGCCGGTGCTGGGCTCAGCTCGGCATCTGCCACTGCTCCTCGTCGTAGAGGACCTCGACGCGGGAGTCGTTCTCGAACTTCGCCTTCGCCGCGGCGAGGCGACGCCAGAGCACACCGCCGACGATCAGGGCCAGCACCATGCCGCCGCCGAAGATCATCCCCGCCATCTCGAGGCGGGTAGTGTCCAGCGGCTCGGTCGTGAGCGAGGCGCTGTCGCTCACGCTCGTGATCGCGGCGTCGCCGCGCCGTGCACGCGCGTTGTTCGCCGCGCTGGTGATCGCGACCACGAAGGTATCGAGGATGCGCTGGGCTCGTTCGGCCCCGGCGTCGCGATACTCGATCACGATCTCACCCGGCATCGAAGCGACGACGTCCAGTGACTGCTCCATGTGCTTGCCGAGCTCACCGGGCGTGGCGAACTGCGTGATCCCGCGCCGCTCCATGCGATCCGCGGCTACTTCCAGGAATCGCGGCTCGGTCATGAGGCCGGTGACGTATGCCTCCCATGCCGCCAGCTCGTTCTCAGAGAGCTTCCCATCCGGGGACGCCGCGATCAGCGTCGCCTGTGAGCTGTACTGGCCGGGGGCGACCCGACCGGCGGTGAACCAGCTCGCGACGCCCAGCATGAGCGTGATCGCGATGAGCCCGAAGAGCCCAACGAGCACGCCGGAGCGCACTTCCTTGTTCCGTACTTTCCGCTGTGCGCTCGCGATGGCCTCGTAGGCCTCGGCCAGTTCCGCACGCTTGGTGAGGACCTGCTCGCACTGTTCATACCGGGACTGGAGCGCGTCCGTCGCCAGCCGCACCTTCTCCGCGTCCGCGTGCAGCAGCTTGCGCATCCTGGCGAGTCGGCGGCGGCGGTTCGCGGTCCACTCGTCGCTCTTGCCTGCACCGTCGCCCTTGGGCTTGGCACGCTCTTCTTCAAGCTGCGTGTTCAGCTTCTCGATCGTGTCGATCAGCTCGCTCGACTGGTTCTCGAGCGACTCGATTTTGGCGCGGGTTTCTTCGTCCGATGCCGATTCGCCCTCGTGCGCCCGCTCCAGCTCGGCTTCGAGCGCGACGACGCGCTCGGCGAGCTCCTTGAGCTGCGATTCACGCTCCTCGATCTTGGACTGCAGCTGCGACTGCAGCTCGGTGGCCGCCTCCAGCTTGCCCTGCAGCTCGGCGTTCGCTTCCGGGTCCGTGTCCGGCTTGGCCTCGAGCTGAGACTGAAGCCCGTCGCGCTGAGACTGCGTCTGGGCCAGCTCGTCGCGGAGCATGCCGAGCTGGCTCTCAAGCTCAGACGCGTGACCTTCGAGCTGCTGCGCCCTTTCACGCTGGCGGGTGAGCTCTTCATCCGCGTCCGCGCCGATGCTCGCGAGCTGCGCGTTGAGCTCGTCGACCTGCGCACGGGCCGCATCGAGCTCGCCCTGGAGCGACTCCATCCTGGCCTGATCTTCCGAGGATCTCGACTCCGCGTTGTTCTCAAGCTCGGCGAGCTTCTGCGTGGCGGATTCCAGCTCCTGCTCGCGTTCTGCGAGCTGCGCGCGGATGACCTCGACCTGCTTCTGGGCCTCCTCGCTGCCTGCGCTCTTCTGGTGCTCAAGGGATTCGATCTGCGCCCGGAGCCCCTCGGTCACCTTCAGCTCACGCTCCAGCTTCTGGCTGATCGCGTCGCGGTTCGACTGGAGCTCCTTGATCTGCGCTTCGTACTGCTCGCGTGCCTCGCTGAGTTCCTGCTCGACGTTGCCCGCCTTCTCCGCGAGCTCCTCGAGCGCCTTGCTCCGCTCGCCGAGCTCGATCTCACGACCACGCAGCTTCGAGGTTGCGCTCTTGAGTTCTGAGCTCGCCTGCTCGTACTTCTGCGTCAGATCGCTCACGCTCTGGGTGAGCGTCTCGATCTGCGTGTCCTGCTCGCCGAGCTGCTGGCGTACGTGCTCGAGCTCGGCCATCGCCTGCTCGAGCTGATGCGCGGCCTTCTCCTCACGGGCGAGCTTCTCCTGGACTTCCTTCTCGAGCGCGTCGAGCTCCTGCTTGCGCTTCGCGATCCCCGAGAGCTGATCATCGAGCTCGGCGATCTTCCGCTGGATCTCTGCCCCGCGGGACTCGAGCTCCGCTTCCTTCTGCTCGAGCGACTCCGCCTGCGTCTCCATCTTGGATTCGCGTTGTTCGAGACCGCTGGCACGCTGCACGAGGTCCATCTCGCGCTGCTCGAACTCCTGACGCATTTCCGCGAGTTCGACCTCGCGGGTCGTGAGTTCCTGCTCACGCTGATCCAGCTCATTGGTCTGGGCGTGGAGGGTCTTCTTCTGCTCGCTGAGGGCCTGCATCGCCTGGCGGTGCTCCTCGTGCGCCTTGCGCAGGGCTCCGAGCTGCGATTCGACGCTCTCGATCACGTCGAGCACGTCCTCCTCCGGCTTGCGCATCTTCATCTCGGCACGCGGGTCGGGAGAGTCCGACTTCTTGGATGATGAGCGCATAGGCGGTGCCTCGTTGGTTGTCTGATCGTGCTTGGGGTCCATGCACAACTCCTCCCGGCTCGAAGTCCGGCACGCCTGTCCCGCCTCAGAAGAGGTCGTCGACGGGAAGCAGACATATCGCGTATCGGTCCCGCAAGCCCAGCGCTGGAGTATCGCGCGAGTTTTGCGCCGTTCGCCGGCCGGTTGTGCATGTCGTGTCGCCGCTGAGGGTTACGTTGCGTCCGGATATCCACAACCCCGGATTCTCGGACATCCCGCCCGCGATGCAATCGACAGCGAGACCCTAGAGTCACGCATGCCCGTTCGGACTGATGACATCGTGCTCGAGCTTGAAACGATCCGGCTGACGCTCTCGCCGAGCGTCGGCGCTTCCATCGTCGCGTTGGAGCACCGGGACCCGCGCGGCCGCTGGGCGGACGTGCTCCGCAGGATGCCGTCAGATTCGTGCGATGCCTCTGACGCGGGGTCGTTCCTCATGCTGCCTTGGACAAACCGGGTGAAGGACGCACGATTCCGATTCGATGGCAGCGACTACCCGCTTGTGGCGAACCACAGCGACGGGGCGGCGATCCATGGCGTCGCGCGGGACCATGCCTGGTCGCTCATCGATCGCTCTCCCATCACCGCACGCCTCGTTTATCGCCACCATGCCGATACATCATGCCCGTTCGACTTCGGGGGCACGGTCCGATACGAGATCGCGCCGGACCGGGTCGAGATGGACCTGAGCGTGACCAACCTCGGGGAGCAACCGTTCCCCGCCGGTTGCGGGCACCACCCCTACTTCCACCGGCGCCTGCACTCGGACGCGGACCAGCTCCATGTCCGCATGGATGTCTCTGGGCGCTACATGTGCGATGATTGCATCCCCAGCGGCCAGCGCATCGATGATGAGGCGTGCACGCTCCTGCGGTCGGGCGGCCCGATCGGCAACCCCGGGCTCGACGATGTGTTCGCGGGATTCGGCGGCGAGGCCGAGCTTGAGTGGCCCGCATCGGGCGTGCGGATGAGGATGCGGTGCTCCGAGGAGCTCGGGCACGTCGTGGTCTACACGCCGCGTCTCGGCGATGGTTCCGCGGACGCGCACGTCTGCATCGAGCCCGTCAGCATGGTCAACGACGCCCTCAACCTGCACGAGCGTGGAATGGGCGGCACCGGCGTGCGGGTCCTCTCGCCCGGAGAAACCCTGCGGACCCGCACGGACCTTGTCTTCTCGTCGATCAGCTGAATCCTGATCAGTTGCCGACCACGTAGTAGGTCCGGTTGCCCTGGCGGCGGATGGTCCCGCTGCTGAGATCGCCGTCGTCCATGTACTCATCGAGCGCGATGGCCGTGTCCTGCGAGTGGCTCCCGCGGCGCTCCGAGCGGATGGAGATCTGCACGGGCGACCAGTTCGGGGGGCCCTCGTAGTCGTACACGCCGCCGATCGGCGCGAGCTTCTCGAAGGGGTTCTCCGCCTTGAAGTAGGGCGCGAGCACCCCGACGACCTGCGAGCGGTTGACGTCGCGGGGGTACGCGCCGTTCTTGGCGTAGTACATGCTCAGGGCGTTCTCGATCGCCCGGAGGTCCTCGGCGGTCGAGGTGAGTTCGGTCTCGACCTGGGCCCCAACAAACTTGGGCACGGCGACCGCCGCCAGGATCCCGACCACGACGATGATGATGATAAGCTCGATCAGGGTAAATGCGCTGCGCATGGGTTTGCTCCTCCCTTGTGTGTTGCGCAGAGAGCATCGGTTGCTTGCGTGTGCGATTTCCTGCGAGTCAGGACACGGCGGCGTGGTGTGCCCGCACAATCCGGAATACCATCGCGTATGGCCACCTTCCTGCTCAAGACCGAACCCGATAACTACTCCTACGACGACCTGGTCCGAGACAAGCGAACGCACTGGGACGGCGTGCGCAACCCCACCGCGCTGATGCATATGCGCAGCGTGAAGAAGGGGGACGAGGCGTTCATCTACCACACCGGCAAGGAACGCCGGATCGCGGGGGTCGCGAGGGTCGTTTCGGATGTCTACGAGGACCCCGAGAACCCGGGGCTGACGGGCAAGGGCGATCTCAAGGGGCCGCTGTTCGACATCGCGCCGCTCAAGGCATCCACCAAAGACGTCACCCTCGCCGACATCAAGGCCGACGAGCGGTTCAAGGACTTCGATCTTGTGAAGATGTCCCGCCTGAGCGCGATGCCGGTCCCGCCCAAGCTCGACAAGCTCCTGCGGATGATGGCCGGGATCTGATCCGTCTCACTTCTCAGAACGCCTGCGGATCGCGTCGAACTCCTCGTCTCGGGCCGCAGCGAACGCCGGGACGGGGACCTCGTCGTTGAAGTAGTGCAGGATGTAGTCGAGCTTCCCGGTGTGATACAGGCTGGTGAAGGCCTCGACGCCCTCCGGCCAGTAGCGCGTCCCGATCCCTGCCTGCAGCTCAACGAGCGCGTTCTCGGCGGCCCGCTCGCCGATCTCGCTGCGGTACGGGCGGACGCTGGTCATGGCATCGAAGGCGTCGATGACCGCGAAGACACGCGCCCCCATGGGGATCTCCTCGCCCCTGAGGATAAACGGGTATCCGAGCCCGTCCCAGCGCTCGTGGTGATAACGGACGAGATTCAGGATCGGCTCGTCCGACACCCCGAGCGTGATCATCCTCGCCAGGCCGGTCACCGGGTGGAGCTTGATGAGCTCGAACTCCTCGTTGTCGAGCTTGCCCGGCTTCTGGAGAACGCGATCGGGGATATCGATCTTCCCGATGTCGTGCAGCGCGGCCGCCTGCGTGACCAGGCGGATCAGCTCGCGTTCAACGCCGAACTCTTCGAGCAGCGCCCGCGTGTAGAGGACCACCCTCCAGGTGTGCGCCACCGTGGAAAGGTCCTTGCGCTCGATCTCTCTGACGAGTTCCTGAACCTTCTCGGGGGACATCCGCGCTCCTTGCGACAAGTTTAACGGATCAAAAGGCTTACACGATGCGCCGATCGATTATTCACAAATTGATGAATTTCTGGATGTTTCCCGGCGGGCTCTCTTCCCGTGCGCATCCGGTGCGGGTACCTTCATCTCAGCGGAGAAAACCCATGCACATGCCCCTCACCACCGTCGCCCTTGCAACGGCCCTGATCCTGAGCACCCCTGCCCTCGGCGGCGACGCGATCGAGCGCGAGATCGTCGAGGCGATCGCGGAAGCCGTCGAAGAGAACTATGTCTACCCGGACAAGGGCGACAGCGCCGCGGGCATCATCCGCGATGCGCTCGCTTCAGGCGAGTACGACGGTCTTGAGGGCGACGCGCTGGCCAACGCGATCCGCGGCGCACTCGTCGAGCACACCAGGGACCTGCACTTCGGGGTGCGGGGACTGCCCGATGGCTGGACTCCTCCGAGTTCTGACGAGGAGGCGCATCAACGCCGGGCACCACTCCCACCGTTCGGCTTCAACGCGATCGAACGACTCGACGGCAACATCGGGTACATCGATCTCCGCGGATTCGCCGGCGCGGACTACATCGCAGAAACCGTCGAGTCCGCGATGCGTCTGGTTCAGGGGTGCGAGACCCTGATCTTTGATCTGCGCCGCAACGGCGGCGGAGACCCCAGCGCCGTGGCGCTCATCACCTCCTACCTCTACGATCCCAGCGAGCCGGTCCACCTGAACTCGCTGTACTCACGACCGGACGACAAGACCACGGAGTACTGGACGCACGACGAGATCAACACCGACCTCGCGATGCCCGACGTGCCCGTGTATGTGCTCACGAGCGGCAGGACATTCTCTGCCGCAGAGGAGTTCAGCTATAACCTGCGGAACCTCGGACGCGCGACCATCGTCGGGGAGACCACCGGCGGCGGCGCGCACCCAGTCGATTTCATCCTCCTCCACTCCGAAGCGACCGACCGGTACTACCAGCTCGTGCTCCCCACCGCCAGAGCCATCAGCCCGATCACCAAGACCAACTGGGAGGGCACGGGCGTTGAGCCGCACATCGCGTGCGACGCGGACGGGGCGCTCGATCAGGCGCTCCTGGACGCGTACGCCAAGCTGCGTGCTCAGGGAAATGAGCAGGTCCGCTTCGGTATCGCATCGCTCACGGCCCGGCTCTCGCCGCTCAAGCTCAGCGACGCCCAGCTGGATCAGTATTCCGGCAGCTACACCGACCGCGAGGTCAAGCTGGAGGACGGCAAGCTCCTGTACCGGCGCGTCGGTGTCTCTGGCTTTCGCCCGCTGGTGTGCATCGACGAGGACACCTTCGTCATCGATGGCTTCGAGGGCTTCATCATGGAGTTCGAGCGAGCCGAGGACGGCAGCGTGGGCGCGATCAACGGGATCTACCAGCAGGGGCACACCGACCGCTCGGCGCGGGACGGCTGAGCGTCAGGCCGCGTCGAGGAACCGGTCGGATATGCTGATGAACCGATCCGCGTCGCTCGCGTCCAGCGGCTTGGAGAAGTGGTAACCTTGGGCGAAATCGCAGCTGTGCGAACTGCGGCGACTCGATCATCGCGCGGAGATCGGCGACGGCGAACTGGTGGCGGGTGCAGATCTCGATCGTGGACAGGGGCGAGATGAGCAGGTCGTGGACGATTTCGGGATTGAGTTGTTGGTGTGTCATGCCCGGAAGGTAACGTGCGGGTCTCGGCGGCAAGGGCTTTGCTTGGTATCGCACGGAACTTGCGCACAAGGGTGGTCACTGTGGGTTCATTTATCATCACAGAGCATACGGGGCACACAGCGGGGGCGAACCAGAAGGAGAGAGGAGAACTAAAGTGGAAAAATCACTGAAAGGATCAGGGACAGGTGCTGCGTGGCGACTCTGTTCATCTCTTGTGAGTCGTCAATCTCCTTGACAGAGGCTTGCTCATAGATGGCTACAGCCCTTGCTTCCACTGAAGCAAGAGAAAAATTCCGGGCCACACTGTATTGAACCAGTTGCCGGGTGTTTTGCTTACCACCGACCAAGATCTACCCAAGTCCGGCGAAGACATCAGGCGAGTTTGTGCGCGCGTCATTACCCTAAGACCATCAAAATAGTTTAAAAAATGCCACCTCTTCTGCAGCTAGCTGTAAGCATTAAACGATATAGTGAAACACGCATTCAGCCAACCCATACAAGTCAAAGGTGAAAAAATGCAGATCAAAATCAGCCTAACATTAATCGCATTAATTCCCAGCATTGCGCTGGCATCAACTGAGCAAATCCAGCAGGATGAGCCCACCATCCCACTTTGCTATGCACCTCCCCAGGACGCCTCGCCTGCAACAGAATTTTGCTATGATCATGCATGCAAGAAATTTCGCGATACTTGGAACGATTGCAATGGCAATCTAAACTGTCAAATTGCTGCCACTGCAGACTATCAAGATATGATTGAGACTTGCAATCCTTCCGTTGCGATCGAAAGCGATTCGCCGGGTCTCTCTACCTTGTTGTTTGACAATTTGGCCTTTACCGCAATCGATCAGTATTTACATTCATCCCGTGAACAATTAACCTACCGCATATCTATTTTACTAGCTTGGGACAGATTGACCCAAAGTAATATCAAATAATGAGAGCACGCAATCTCGCTTCGCGCCATCAGGACGCTAAGTGTCCTGATGGCGTTTTCATGTTTCTTTTACTTGCACACCATTGGGTCCATTTACACACTAGAATTACCAACACCAGTTAAAGGCAAAAAGTGTGAGTTGGCGACCCAGCTAGTACAAAGAATCACAGAGTGTTAGCGTTATTGGCAAGATCCCCTTCATCCAGTTCATGGGGGAGAGGACCAGTTCGTGATCGATGGATTCGAGGGGTTCATCCTGCGGTTCGATCGCGATAGGTCGGGCGCCATAATCTCGGTGACCGGCCACTACGCGCAGGGGCACACGGACAACTCACCGCGGACCGAGCATGCGAACTGATCAGCGATCGCGTTTAAGCATCGAGAACATGTCCGCCTGCTCATCGGCGAGGTAGCTCGACCGCACGAGCGGGCCGGACACGACGAGCTTGATGCCCATCTCCTCGCCCACGCGCTTGTACTCGGCGAACTCGTCCGGGTGCACCCATCGGTCGATCGGCAGGTGGTTGCGGGTGGGCTGGAGGTACTGCCCGATGGTGATGATGTCGCAGGCGTCGCCGCGCGACGGGTCGTGCTCGTCACGCGGGCCGCCGTGCTCGCCGGTGATGCGGACCAGGTCCTCGAAGAGCTCGAAAACCTCGTCCTTGCGTTCGCCGATCCCGACCATGATGCCTGTCTTGGCGACCCCGCCCTGCGCCTTGACCCGCATGAGCAGTTCCATGGTGCGCTCGTAGCGGGCGCTGGGACGCACGGCCGGGTGGCAGCGTTTCACGGTCTCGAGGTTGTGGGCGATGATGTTGGGCTGGGCGTCGATGACCATCTGCAGGGCGGCCTCGTCGCCCTTGAAGTCGCCGATGAGGACCTCGATGGACATGTCCGGGCAGGCCTCGCGGGTCCGCATGATGGTCTCGGCCCAGATGCCGGCCCCGCCGTCGGGCTGATCATCGCGGTCGACGCTGGTGATGACGATGTGCTTGAGCCCCGCGCCACGCAGCGACTCGGCGACCCGGCGCGGCTCGTCCTTGTCGATGGGGAGCGGCTTACCCGTTTTCACGTTGCAGAACCCGCAGGCGCGGGTGCAGGTGTCGCCCAAGATCATCATGGTCGCGACGCCGCGCTCCCAGCACTCGCCCATGTTGGGGCAGGCGGCCTCTTCGCAGACCGTGTGGAGCTTGTGCTTGTGGACGTTGTCACGGGTTTTCTTAAACCCTGCCCCACCAGGGAGTTTCGCACGCAGCCAGTCCGGCTTCTTCTTCGGTGCCAGGTGTTGGACCTGATCGTCCGCGTTGTTGAGGATCATCCCGGAGAGCGAGACGACGGACCTTGCGTTTGCGATGGGATCGCCGCCCAACCGGCGTGGATGGCGTGCGACCGTGCGATCGATCCCCTTGTTGGTGCTCGTCTGGGTGCTCATAGGGTCCTGGGTACTCTCGGTGGGCGTTCCTCTGCGGCTGGATTCTATGCAGCCCCGAGCCGTTCTTCGCTCTTGGTGGGGCTCAGTCTGACGCTGTTGAAGAGAGCATCTTGTGCCGAGGATCGGGGAAACTCTCGGACCTTTTGCCTGTTTTTAGGCACGCGGAATCAACTGAAAGGGCGTTGCTGGTCGATTGAGGATGAAGCGTCTCCCCCAGACATGGGCGGGGCGGTGTCGCTATGATGCGTTCGGGTGCGAACCCGAGCGGGATCCGTCCGTACCGATTATCTGATCGCTCAACCCCGATCACATCACGCACACACATGCAGGAGTTGCCAGTGCGTCACAAAGTGAAGACCAGAAACTCAATCATCGCCCGACGCACGAGTCTGCTCAGCTTGGGGGCTGTCTCCATGCTGAGCACGATGCTCGGCGGCTGCACGTGGGACTCCTACATGGACCCGTCGATCGTTGGCCGCTGGGAGCGCACACCCACGAGCGTGCCCATCCTCAACCACATCGGTGCGATCGAGGATCCGCAGTCTCAGTACGTTGATGTGACTGAGATCACGCCGCAGGACCTGATCCCAGAGACCGACATCTACCGCGTCGGGCCGGGCGACTTCCTGGACCTGACGATCTACGACCTGATCACACGCGGGAACGCCGAGCTCCTGCCCCGCCAGATCGACCAGAACGGGTATATCCAGATCCCGCAGCTGGGCCGCATCTTCGTTTCGGGCAAGACTGAGACCGAGGTCGCCGACGCGATCGGCCAGAAGATGGCCCCGCTCGTTGCCGACCCGCTCGTCTCCGTGGTGGTCCAGCAGCGCCGCCAGCAGATCTTCCATCTCACCGGGAGCATTCCGGCACCGGGCCCCTACTCGATCCTGAACGCGGATTATCGCCTGTATGAAGCCCTGATCGCGGCCGGGGGGTTCCCCGAGTACGCGAAGGAAGTGCTTGTCATCAGGCAGGTTCCGCTGGATGAAGGCACGACCAACCTCTCCCCGGAAGACCCCGCCGATCGCAACCTTGACCCAGAGAGCAACGAGCCGACACAGAACGGCGAGAACCTCCTCGACGTCATCGACGATCTCTCGGCCCCCGGGATGATGTCGGGCAGCAGCAACGCCCGCGGCATCGTTGCCCACAGCGGTCAACCCAGCGATCAGGACCCGCTGATCGACCTCATCGAGCCCAGCAACCGGCCTACCGATGCCCAGTCGAACCAGGACGGGCGTGTTGATGAAGAGCGTGATTTCGTGCCGCCCGCGCCGCGATGGCGCTTTGTGGATGGGCAGTGGGTCCGCGAGTCCATCCCGATCGCGTCCCGGCGGACGATCGACACGGGCGACTCCGGAACACTGCAAGACTCGCGAGGACAACTGTTTACGCAACGCGTCATCCGCGTTCCCGTCGAGCCGCTCGTTGCGGGTGATGCACGCTACAACATCGTGATCCGTCCCGGCGACATCATCCGCGTCCCGCCGTCCCCTGCCGGCTTCTACTACATCCGCGGCGAGATCGCTCGCCCGGGCGTGTACAACCTCCCCGGCGTGGGCAAGCTCACGCTTCTCCGCGCGATCGCCGCTGGCGGCGACTTCGCCCCCACCGCGATCCCTGAGCGGATCGACCTGACCCGCATGGTGGGCCCGGACGAGCAGGCCACGATCATGCTCAACGGCCGCGCCATCGCGGAAGGCACCCAGCCCGATATCTACATCAAGCCCGACGACATGATCAACATCGGCACGACCTTCTGGGCGACACCGCTGGCGGTCCTGCGTGGGGGATTCCGCACGAATTACGGTTTCGGCTTCCTGCTCGATCGCAACTTTGGTAATGATGTGTTCGGTGCACCGCCCACAAACCGTTTCGGGCAGTAAACCACGCACCGATCAGCGGGTTTTCAGCTGCTGATCCGCGAACTCGTCATCAGGTTCATTCGTACCGATCCCTGCCCATCCGGCGGGGATCGTTTGTTTTTGCGCGTTCCGCCGGATCGCACAGGGCAACTCGCCACGCTGGGCATGAATTTCAGGGCGAAGTAGCGATTTCGCGCCAATCATCGCGGTGCGACGATCGGGCCAAAGCAGACCGAGAATCGTGCCGATTCAGGGCGAGGGCCTTGCTTCTCGCAGGGTCGGAATGGCGATCAGCACACGGGAACGGATGAGCAGCAGCAGCTTGGATACCAACCAGTCTCTCGACGCGCGTGGCTCGCAAGAGCGTATCGCGGGGTTGTTTACGCGCGACGGGCTCACCGTTGCGCTGATCTGCTTTATCGGTTTCGTGCTCGTGTTCTTCCGCTGGTTCCTGCATCAGGGCAAAATCAGCCTTGAGCACCCGCAGGACTGGGGGCACTCGTTCGTGATCCCGCTGATCGCCGGCTACATGGTCTGGCAGCGTCGTGAACGCATCCTCCGCACGCCGGCGGCGATCTTCTGGCCGGCCATGGTCCCGTTCATACTCGGGATCCTGATGTACGCGTACAACCTGTTTCTGGTCCGGAATCACATGCTCCAGGGCATGAGCATGATCCTGTGCCTGGGCTCGCTGATCCTGCTGATGCTCGGCGCGCGCGTCTTCCGCTACCTCTTCCTCCCCATCGCGTACCTCGTCCTCATGATCACGATCGCCGAGGGCATCATGCTCGCGGTGACCTTCAAGCTCCAGCTCCTCGCCTCGCAGGGCTCATGGCTGATGCTCAACCTGATCGGCTCGCCCTTCGACTGGTTCAGCGTGGACATCGACGGCAACACGCTCATGATCCTCACAAACGAGGGCGAGACCCTGCCCATGAACGTGGCCGAGGCGTGCTCGGGCATGCGGATGGTCGTGGCGTTCTACGCGCTCGCCATCGCGGTCGCGCTGCTTGGCAGCTCGCAGTGGTGGCAGCGGATCGCGCTCGTCCTACTCGCCGGCCCGGTCGCCGTGTTCATGAACATGGTCCGCGTCACGGTGCTCGGGCTGCTGATGCTGGTGAACCCGAAGCTCGCGGAGGGTGACGCGCACACGATGATCGGCACGATCCTGCTCGTGCCCTCGCTGCTGCTCTTTCTCGGGCTCGCCTGGATGCTCAACCGCCTGATCCGTGAACCAAACGCAGAACCCGAGGGGGCGGAGGCATCATGAGCACCGCATCCACGAATCCCGGGCCCCGCAAGACGCTGAGCATCGCGATGCTCGTGCTGATGATCGCGAGCGCCGCCGGGATCAGCGCGTACATCCGCATCAAGGACGTGCACCTCCAGAAGATCCCGATCTACCCGGAGAACAACCGTCAGGTTTCCACGATCCCGAGTCTCACCCCTTCATGGCGCCAGGTTGGCAGCGATGAGATCATGGGCATTGAGCTCGTGGAAACGCTCGGCACCGACAACTATCTCTCGCGGCACTACGTGCTTACGGATGACGCCGACCCGAAGAATCCGATCGTGGTTGACCTGCATCTCGCGTACTACACCGGGATGATCGATACCGTGCCCCACGTGCCCGAGCGGTGCTTCGTGGGCGGCGGGCTGCAGCAGAGCGAATCCTCACGCGTGATCGACCTGCCGATGGACACCTCGAGCTGGCGTGTCGACCAGACCGTCCCCGAGGAGTTCGGCGGCATCGATGGCGTGATCTACAGCGTCCGCCTGAGCAACGACCCGAGCATGAGCGATGCACCCGGTCGGCGGATCCGCCTGCCCCGTGGCATCACGCCCGAGAAGCCGTTCCAGTTCCGCGCGTCGGAGTTCATCAACCCGGGGCGTGGGAACGTCTACGCGGGCTACTTCTTCATCGCCAACGGCGGGACCAAGGCCAACGCCAACGACGTCCGCCAGCTGGCGTTCAACCTCGAGGACGACTACGCGTACTACCTGAAGGTTCAGGTCAGCGCCAGCGGGCTCGAATCGTTCGATGAGTTTGCCCACTACTCGGGCGACCTGGTCGGCGAGCTTATCGGTGAGATCATGCGCTGCGTCCCGGACTGGATCAGCGTGCAGCAAGGCACATACCCACCCGGCAACCCGCGTGGGAGTAGCGGACAAGAATAACCCCCGGCCCGTTCCGCACGGACTCGCCGGGAGACGGGCACCTGCCCCTCATTTCGCCCGAAAAGGGCATGTAGACTGAAGGACGAATCACATGGCTTCTCGCGTCAATACTCGCTTCGTGATCCTGCTCATCGTCGGTGTGCTCGGGCTCCTCGGGCTCACGCTCGCGGCCTACATGGTCGCGTTCAAGAGCGCCGCGGACAACGTCAGCGAGGGCGAGCGCCTGCTGGCCGAGGGGAACGTGAAGCTCGCCGAGCGGGCGTTCTCCAAGGCGGTGAACAAGGACTCGACGAACGTTGAGTACATCAACAAGTGGATCGAGTCGCTCGAGATGCTCGTCCCCGAGACCGAGACGGAGTACCGCGAGCGCTTCTACGGCGATTACATCGGCGCGATCTCGAAGAAGGCGACCGTGCTCCGCGACGACGTGGATGCGCACGAGCGCCAGCTGCAGCTGACCTTCGATCAGCTGATGAACGGCTACTCCCGCGGCCTGGCCGACCGCCTGATCGAGCAGACCACGCAGGTGCTGGGCTACTTCAGCGGCGGGATGGGCGAGGAGGTCGAGGAGTGGGAACGCCTCAAGCGGTTCCGCGGGATCGCCA
The DNA here is from genome assembly GCA_964229845.1 of Phycisphaerales bacterium UBA1924. Taxonomy (GTDB): domain Bacteria; phylum Planctomycetota; class Phycisphaerae; order Phycisphaerales; family UBA1924; genus UBA1924. The sequence continues at coordinate 10,867 of CAXREY010000014.1, read as the reverse complement.
TCTCCATGATCGCGCAGAACAGCGGCGTGATCGAGGACAACAAGATCGAGCTGGGCATCGATGACCTGGAGCGTGTATCGCGTGTCGCGCCGGCGGACACGGAAGCCCTCGCCGCGCTCATGAGTCTGTACTACAACAAGACCGACCGCGCGGCGCCCGCTGGCCGGCCCGGCCCCCGCGTGCAGTCGCTGCGTGAAAACCTTGAACGCACGAACGAGTACCTTTCGCAGTACCCCGATTCCGCTCGCATGCGCATCCAGCGGGTCATGCTCCGGGCTGACATCGCGCGTCGCACGCTCGATCGGTCGCTCGAACCCACGGAGCAGCTCGAGCAGCTCAAGCTGGAGTACGGGCGTTTCTCTGACGAGCTCGACTCGATCGCACAGGGCCTGACCGGCGAGAACTCCGATCAGCTCGACCTCCGCGTCGCGATCGTCTTCGGCGGCATCGAGAACGCCGTGGACCCGGAATCCCGCTTCTCCCGCTCACGCCGCCTCCTCGATCACCTGATCGACAACGACCGTGACAACGCCGAGATCATGTACTACGCGGGGCAGCTCGCCCAGCGGGCCGGCGATACCGAGGAGGCCGACGCCTGGTATGAGCAGATCGGATCGCTCGAGACCAAGCCGCTGTCCTACGAGGGTTTCCGCCAGTTCCCGATCCAGCGTCAGGCGATGGTCGACCGCTGCGAGATCAAGCTCGACATCGCGGAGACGGCGCTGACCGACGATGAGCGCGATGAAGCGCTCGCCCGGGCGAAGACGATGCGTGACGAGTTCAGCTCGGTGGTCAGCGATGACAACCTGGCGCTGATGATGCTCAACGGGCGGATCGCCCGTGTCGAAAAGCAGTATGACGAAGCGCTCCGCATCTTCAAGCGATACAATGAGCAGACGCAGCAGAACGAGGCCGACGGGCTGTGGTACGAGGGCATCATCGCCTCGCAGCTCGGCCAGTACGGCGTTGCCCGCGACGCGCTCGAGCAGCTCGTCCTCTTCGAGAACTCCCCCCGACGCATCCTGGCGCTGCTGACGCTGGCGCAGATCCACGACGAGCTCCAGGAGCTCGATACCGCCGCCGACTACTACAAGCAGGTCATGGAGCTCCGCCCGGACATGCAGGTCGCCGCGGACGCGTACGACCGGATCAACAGGCGACTGAACCCGGAGCTCAACGAGGATCCGGCGCTCGCGGCGATCTACACCTCACGCCAGATGCGCACGGGTGACGAGGACAACCCGGGCGATTACGCGGGCGCGATCCAGTACCTCCGTGAGCAGGTGCAGGAGCTGAACTACGAGTCGCGTGTATCGCGCGAGCTCGCCTCGCTGCTGCTCGACCGCGGGGACATCGAGGGCTCGAAGGTCCTGATCACCCGAGCCGTCGAGAACAATCCGGATGACGAGGGGCTCCAGCGGATGCTCGGCGCCCTCGATGCGGGAGACACGACCGAGATCCTCGTTCAGCTACTCCGCGACTCACCCGGCCCGCTGCTCGACCGCCTGGTCTCGATCGCGAATATCGCGTCCACCCGCGGGCGGGCCGAGCTGCTCTCCGAGACCGTTGCCGAGCTCAACGAGCTCGCGCCGGGCGACAAGCGTGTGCTCGAGCTCACGTTCGTCGATGCGCTGCGGCGGGGCGACACGGAAACAGCGCGCCGGATCGCGCAGCATCAGGACAACACACGCGTGGAGTCGCTGATGTACCAATCCAGGATCGCCATCTCTGAGCAGCAGAGCGAGCGGGCCATGGACCTCCTGAACCAGGCCGCAGCGACCGGGGCAGCCGACGCCTCCGTCTACCAGATGCTCGCGATCCTGCAGCGTGACGCCGGGCGCATGACCGAATCGCTCGCCTCGTTCAACCAGGCGCTCGCGATCCGTCCGGACAACAGCGACGTGATCCGCGAGTACCTCATCACGCTCACGCAGGCCCGCCAGTATGACCAGGCGCTCAACGAAGCCCGCCGATACCAGCGGTACGCCACGGGCGACCCGGTCTTCCTGAATCTCTGGCTGTCGCTCGAAGCGCAGTTCGGTGCGCAGCAGGGACGCGAGTTCGCGACCCGCCAACGCGAACGCATGCTGGAGCTCAACCCGAACGACACGGACAACGCATACCAGCTCGCCCGCCTCTACATCCTGGACCGCAACTGGGATGACGCCCGGGCACTCATCGACACCCTCCGCTCAAGCGGCGATCGACTCGAGTACGTCGAGCTCGATGCGACCTGGTACGCGGAGCAGGGCGTCGTCAACGGTCGCGAGGGGCTCGTTCAGGCGAACGAGGTCTTCACCAACTACATCGCATCGCTCCCCGAGCCCGTCGGCCCCGAGCCGTTTGTCGTGAGCTCGCAGTTCATGCTCTCACGCGGACGCCCCGATCTTGCGCTCGCTGCGGCGAACCAGGCGGTCGAACGCCAGTCGCCCGATACCATGATCGGCTCGATCCTGCTCGGCGATCTCCACATGCGGATCAACAACCAGTCGGAGGCCGTGAAGGCCTACCGCGAGGTGATCGACGCGGGTGCCGACGACGAGAACCAGACCGTGCGTGCGCGTCTGATCGAGTCGCTCGTACGACTCGAGCGGTACGACGAAGCGCAGGAGATGTATGACGGCTTCCGCCCCGAGAAGAGCGACGAGATGATCACGATGCTCCAGGGCGCCGATATCGCCGCCGGCCGCGAGGACAACGCTCGGGCCCAGGAGCTCCTGGACAACGCGGTCTCGGCCTTCCCGAACGACCCGCTGGTCTACATCAAGCGTGCCGAACTCATGGTGGGCGACGAGTCGCTCCGGGACGACATGCTCTCGGACCTGAACCGGGCGCTCGAGCTCGACCCCAGCAACTGGCGTGCGTACCGCGTCCGTGCCGCGGGCTACTTCGCCCTCGGGCAGCGTGAAGAGGCGCTCAATGACCTCAAGGAAACGGTGCGGCTGAACCCATCGCTTGACCGCTCGGTCTACTCGGTGCTCAACGAGCTACTCTCGCAGCCGGGCCGCTCCGGCGAGGCGGCGGACGTCGCGCGGGAAATCCTCGCGGTCCGTTCCGACGACGCCAACCTGATGGCACGCATCGGCGGGCTCTTCGCCTCTCGATCGGAGTGGGAGTACGCCTCAGAGTTCTACGAGATGGCATGGAACAAGCGCCGCTCGCCGGCTGACGGCGCGACGCTGATCGACACGCTCGTCCGCCAGACCCCCCCGGATTCGAACAAGGCGAACAACGTGATCAACCAGCTCGCCGCGATCGTCGGGGATCTCAACGAGAACTCCGGGCTGCTGGCGGCCCAGGCGCTCGTGCTGCAGGCACGCGGGCGAGAGGACTTCGCCCAGCAGCAGATCACCAAGGCGTTCGACCTGTCCGTCAGCGACAACTCGGAGCTGCTCAACTGGGGCAACAACCTGAGCCGCTACTTCGAGGGTCGCCCCACGAGTGAGCATGTGGCCTATCTCGAAGCGCTCAAGCGGCGCAACAGCAACCCGGTTATCGGGCAGTGGCTGGACTACTTCATCGTCCAGCGCCAGATCCGCGAGGACGATGTGCCCCAGAGCGCGTACCAGGCCATCGAAACCCTGAAGTCGGAATCGACCCCGAACCCGATCGCGGTCCGGGTGTACCGCCTCCACGCGACGAACCTCTACGCGCAGGACGACTTCGAGGGCGCCGTCGATGTCTGGAAGGCCGGGCTCGCCCGCTTCCCGCAGGACTGGGAGATGAACAATAACATCGCGTACACCCTGGGCACCAAGCTCGGGAAGCCCGAAGAGGCCCTCGGGTACGCAGAAAAATCGATCTCGGAGAACATCGGGCTCAGCGAGCCGTACGAGACGATCGCGAGCATCTACATCGCGCTGGGCAAGTATGATGAGGCCGAGCAGATGATCGCGACGGGCAGCAACTTCATCAACTCTGTCCCCTCGCGCGTGACGATGCAGCTCACGGCGGGGCGTCTGGCACTCAAGCGTGGCGACCTCGCGGAGGCACGCTCGAAGCTGACCGATTCGCGTTCCGTGCTCCGCGCGGCACCCGAGTCCTACCCGAGCATCGAGACCGACATTGACGAGTTTGAGCAGGAACTCAACTCAGCAGACAACTGAACAAGCCGATGAACACAAATCGCCCGGCTCATCCCGGGCACTGAACATGCTCAATACGGGATTATCCGGACCTGAGACATACCACGGAGCAGCGACATGAGCAGCATGCCAAACCAGCGCGACCACGCAGGACCACCGCGATCCGGCCCACCGAGCGGTGGCGGCGGCGGTGGCGGCGCGCAGACACTCGACCCGATCAAGCTGCTCCAGAAGTACAAGTTCGTGCTCGTAATCGCAATCTTTTTGGGCGGCGTTGTCGGCGTGGGTGCGCACGTCTTCTTCATGAAGTTCTTCCCCAAGTACCGTTCCACGGTGCTCTTCGAGTGCTCGCCCGTGCAGACAGACATCTCGGTTTCTGGCGTTGAAACGATTGACGAAGACGAGATGGCCCGATTCATCGGTACGCAGGTCGAAACGCTCAAGGGTGAGCGTGTCCGCTCAGAGGTGCTCGCAGACCCGCGCCTCGCGGCGGAAGCCCCGAGTTGGTACTCGGATTATGAGAAGCGTGGACGACTGGATGTTGTAGAAGCCTACGAGGATATCGAGAAGATCATCCGTGCCAATGCGATCCCCAACTCGTATCTCATCGAACTCTCCGTGAGCGTCGGTGACAAGGAGGACGCGGCCGGCCTCGTCCGCCTCGTCAAGGAGAACTACATCCGCATCCTCACATCGGGGAACAGCTCCACCACGACCAAGCAGAAGGAGCAGCTCCGTAAATCGATCACCGAGGCTGACTCTCGTGTCACAGAGCTGATGAACCGTCGGAACCGTCTCCTCCAAGAGATGAACATGAACACGGCGGACACCGAGAACTCCGCAGAAGCGGAGATGCTCCGCCTCATCAATGCGCAGATCCTGAACATCCAGCAGCAGATCGAGGCCTACCGAATCGTGCTGAGGAACGACGAGGCCCAGCTCCAGAAGGAGACCTCGATCGTGTACGATTCGACGCTCCGCCAGGGCGTCGAGCAGTACCCGCAGATCCTGAATCTCAAGCAGCGCATCATCGACCTCGAATCGAGCCTGATCGCCCTCGAGCAGGGCGGCATCGGCCGTGAGCACCGGAACTACAAGCAACTTGTCCAGACGCTCGACGCGACCAAGCGTCAGCTGGAGACGACGCGTGAGCAGCTCCTCCTCGAGGCGTTCGAGTCCCGCATCAACGCAACGAGGACCGCGCTGAGCCAGTTCAACGCCCAGATCGAAGACCTCATGTCTCAGCGTGAAGAGCTCGCTGCACGCCTCAACGAGCTCGCGCAGATGAGCGAGGAAATCGGTGAGATCAACCGCCAGATCGAGAACACCCTCACACTCAAGGCGGAGCGGCAGTCCGACCTCGCAAAGCTGAACGTTACGACGGGGCTCGACACGGCGAGCCGCATCAAGGTGGTGAAGCAGGAGAACGTCCCCGATCGACCATCCTTCCCGGTGATCTTTGTGATGATCCCCGCGGGCATCTTCCTCACCACCGCGTTCGTTGCGGGCATCCTGGTTGTCTTCGAGTTCCTCGATCAGCGCGTCAAGAGCCCGGCGGACATCGCCATGATCCCCCGGACACCGATCCTCGGGATGATCCCGGACGCCGAGGAAGACCCGATCAAGCACGAGTCGCTCGCCACGCTCTTCCAGGACTCACCGAACTCGGTCCTGGCTGAGCACTACCGCCAGCTCCGCACACGCATCGTGAAGAAGATGTCGGCTCACGACCACCGCACGCTGCTCGTCGTGGGTGCCATGCCGGGCTCGGGCGCGACCAGTGTCACCACAAACCTCGCCCAGGCCCTGATCGCGTCGGGCAAGAAGGTCCTCGTGATCGACACGAACTTCCGGCGCGCACGCATCCACAACGCGTTCGGGCTCGCGGAGGAACCGGGGCTCGCAGAGGTCCTCGCCGGCGAGCGCGCACTCAGCGATTCGATCAGGACGCTCGAGAGCGGGCTGGATGTGCTGCCCGCGGGCGCACGCAACAAGCGCGTCGTTGAGCGGCTCGGCACGGATCAGATGGGGCAGATCCTTGCCCAGGCCTCGAGCGATTACGACATCATTCTCCTTGACGTGGCGCCCGCGATCGTTGCGGGTGATGCGCAGACACTCGCCTCGCATGTCGACGCGACCATCCTCGTCGCACGCGCCATGCAGGAGAAGCGTGGGCAGGTCGCTCGCCTCAAGAACGAGCTCAGCGATACGCGCGCAGAACTGCTGGGCGTGCTCGTCAACGGCGTCAAGAGTTCCGCGGGCGGATACATGCGGAAGAACATCCGCACGTCCCACAAGTACCACGCAGAGGAATCGCCTCAGGCGATCTGATCGCCCAGCGGCTCAGCGGACCACGAGAGGAGAGGTGGATTGGGCGCACAGGACCAATCGAGCCCAACACCCGGCACACCGAGGCGTGTGCTCGTCACCGGCGGGGCCGGGTTTATCGGCTCGCACCTGGTCGAGCAGCTCCTGAAGCTGGGCGACGAGGTGACCGTCATCGACAACCTCTCCACAGGACGCATCGAGAACCTCTCCGCCGTGCGGGATCGCATCCGCTTCATCGAAGCGAGCGTGAGCGACGGCCTGCCCCGACTCGAGCACGCGGAGTTCGATGAGGTCTACCACCTCGCGGCCGCGGTCGGCGTTGAGCTTGTGCTCGAAGATCCTGTCGGCTCGATCCGCTCGAACGTCATCGAAACCGACGAGGTGCTCCGCTACGCCCTCGACCATGGTAAAGCGCGGGTGCTCATCGCCTCGTCTTCCGAGGTCTACGGCAAGCCGGGCACGAGCGTGTTCTCGGAGAACGACGACCTCCTGCTCGGTCCGACCACGATGACACGATGGTCCTACGCGCACGCCAAGGCACTCGATGAGCACCTCGCGATCGGTTACGCCCAGCAGTACGGGCTTGATGCTCTTTGCTGCAGGTTCTTCAACACGGTCGGACCCCGCCAGGTGGGACGATACGGGATGGTCCTGCCCAGGTTTGTCCAGGCGGCGTACGAGAACGCCCCCCTGCGTGTCTACGGCGATGGAAGCCAGACCCGCTGCTTCTGCGACGGACGCGACGTGGCCCACGCGCTGCCCATGCTCATGCGTTCGGAATCACGCGAGCACCGTGTCTACAACCTCGGATCAGATCGCCCGATCGCCATTCACGAACTCGCGGAGATGGTCATCATGACGCTCGGGTCAAAGTCGAGCATCGAGCATGTCCCGTATGAGCAGGCCTACCCGAAGGGTTTCGAGGACCTGCGGCACCGCAAGCCGGACCTCGACCGTGTCCGGGCCGCGATCGGGTTCAGCCCGAGCTACACGCTCAACCAGACCATACTGGATCTGCACGAGTCGATGGTGTCTTCACACGAGCTTGACGGGGGGCGTGCATGATCCCCCTCCTCGCACAGATCGACCTGACCAGCCCCATGGATCCGATCGACTCGGGCATTGAAACCTCCGACTTGCAGGGCAAGGGCTACGGCAGCGCCGCGCAGATCGCGGAGTCCGCTGGAACCCAGCTCGACATCCTGTCCGGGTACATACTCGTGTTCGTCGTCGCGTTCGTCGTCACGCTCCTGGCGACGCCGCTCGTTCGCAAGCTCGCCATCGCGAACGGGATCGTCGATCACCCGTCCGAAGCACGCAAGATCCACAAAATGCCCATCGCGTACCTCGGCGGGGTCGCGGTCTATCTCGGGATCGTCGCGGGCATCATCTACAGCTATTTCGGCGCTGAAGTTCCCGCCCTGATCAACTACCACGAGATGCGCTCCGAGCACATGATCGACGGGACCTCGTACCCGATCGTGCCGCTCTGGATCGCGCTGGGCATGACGTCGATCGTGCTCGTCGGGCTGCTCGACGACATCACCGGGATCCCGCCGCGTGTGAAGCTCGGCGGGCAGCTGATCGCGGCCGCCGGGCTGGCGCTGGGCAACATCGGTATCAACGTCGCCGCGGGCATCCTGACCCCGACGCTCGGCCGCCTTCTCGATAACCCCGAGCTCGTGTACCACATCCCGCTCCCGGGCGAGGTTCCGATGCTCGGCTCCAGCATCGAGTTCGACATCATCTACTGGACCGGCACCGCCATCATCGCCATCTTCGTGCTCGGGGCCTGCAACGCGTCCAACTTCATCGATGGGCTCGACGGGCTGCTCACGGGCGTCACCTCAATCGCCATGGTCGGGCTGATCGCGATCTCGCTCACGCTGGCGATGCTCGACGACGGCGTGCTCGACGCACCACGAATCATCTTCGGCCTCGCCGTGCTCGGCGCCTGCCTCGGCTTCCTCCCCCACAACTTCAACCCCGCTTCGATCTTCCTCGGCGACACCGGCTCGCTGCTGCTGGGTTACTGCAGCGCGGTCATGATCCTCTCGCTTGGCGACACGGGAAAGACCTGGCTGGTGGCGGCGGGATTGATCATCTACGCGATACCCATCATCGACACCATGCTCGCGATCATCCGTCGCAAGCTCGCCGGCAAAAAGATGTCCGACCCCGACGCGGATCACCTGCACCACATGCTCAAGCGGGCGTTCGGCGTCAAGGGCGCCGTGTTCACGCTCTACGGCATCGGCATCGCGTTCATGCTGCTCGGCGTCATGCTCAGCTACTTCCGAGGACGCATCATCTACGCGCTCGCCCTGCTCATGGCATCCTACATCGGGGTCTACGCGATCAAGATCGCGCGTCAGTCCCAGATCCACGCCCACGCGAGCGATCCCAAGCCCGAGCCAAAGGAAAACCCCGAGCCGGCTCCTCAGGAGGAGCGGGCACGGGGTATGGCATCAAGCAAGTAGATCAGCTTACTCGGTCGGTGTCTGCTCGAACGCGAACTTGATCGTCGCCTTCGCGTCCTTGAGGGCTTCGCGTGCCTCCGTCTCATTGCGGATGAGACGCGAACTCTTGAGCGCCCCGGTCGGGCGGTTCTTGTTGAGCTTGCCGATGACCCAGCCGTCGTTGAGCATGACCTCGAGCGTCTGCAGGTACACCGAGATGTTCAGCCCGGCAGCGCCGCCGACCGATTTGCGGTCGATCGCGTCGGAGATCTTCTTGTAGATCGTCTCAAAGTCGGACTCTTCCTTGAGGATCTCGATCATGGTCTTCCAGGCCCCGGTGCGAGGCAGGGTCGAGTCGCCACGCTTGTAGCACGGGACCTTGTAGATCCGCCCATCGCGCATCTCTGCCAGCTCAATCTCCTCCGCGTTCTTGAGGTTGAGCTTGAAATCGTTGAGCTTCGTGATCTGGAACTTGCTCTCACGCCCAGAGAAGCGTGAGATGAGCTGCTTGGACGAGCCGATATCGAAGGCCCCGAACCCGGCGTTCTCGATGTTCTGGTTCGTGAAGCCGCCCTGCGCGAGCCAACGCCACGCCTGGGAGGGGTTCAGGTTGAGCCCCGAGTCCTTGGCGATCTGCTTGCAGTATTCCTGCAGGTCCGTGAAACGCCCGTTGGCCGCGTACCAGTACTCCGCGAAGCGGATGTGCTGACGGATATTCCGGCGTCCCTTCTCGTCGTACCACTGCTTGATCCATTCCTGGTCGAGCTCGCCGCGGTCGGACTCGAGGATGCAGTAGGCGACCTCGCGGGCCGTGCCGTGCGCGAGGGTCATGCCAGCCGCGAGGATCGGGTCGGCGAAGCCGGCCGCCTCACCGCAGATCCACCAGTTCTCGCCCGCGAGCTGGTCAGCGAGGTGCGACCAGTTCTTGGTCGTCAGCACGTTGCCGCCCGTGTCGGAATGCGCGTCCTTGACGAGTTCGCGGATCTCCGGCTGGTCCTGCACCGCCTTGAGGTACAGGTCCTTGGGCGAGAGCCCGGACTCCTTGTAGTACTCGCTCGGGCAGATGAGCCCGACGGAGGCCCGCGACGGGCCGAGCGGGATGAACCAGATCCACCCGTAGGGCAGCGAGCGGACCTGCACACGCGTGCCGCCCACACCGATCTCGACGGCCCACTTGGCGTTGTCCCAGTAGTCCCAGAAGGCCACGTTCCGCAGGTGCGTCGGGGCGTCGCTCTCGATGCCCAGCGCCTTCCGCAGGATCGCGGCATCGCCCGAGCCATCGACGTAGTGGCGGGCCTTGATCATCTCCCCGGACGCGAGTCGCAGCCCTTCGATCCGCTTGCCGTCCACGACGACCTCGCGGACCATGGTCTCCTCGCGGACCTCCGTGCCCATCTCCTCTGCGTGGCGCAGGAGGATCTCGTCGTAGCGGTCACGCTCGACCTGGAACGCGGTGTGGCGGCGCTGGCCCTCATACCTGGCCGGGCGTTCCTCGTCGACGAACTCCTCCGCCGGGTAGAAGTCGAAGTCCCACGCGTCGGCGTCCTTGCCCCAGGTGTACGACCCGCCCAGTTTCACCGGGAAGTTCGCCGCCTCGACCTTGTCCCAGACGCCCATCTCGTGCAGGATGACGCTGATCCCCGGGAGCTGTGACTCGCCCACATGCTCACGCGGGAACTTGGACTTCTCGAGGATGATGACCCTGAGGTCGGGATTGTATTTTTTCAGCAGGGTGGCGACGGTCGATCCGCTGGGGCCACCCCCAACGATGGCGACGTCGTATTCGCTGCTCTGCTCGGGCTGACTGATCATGCGCTCTTCTCCACAAACGGCTCTGAGGTAAGGATATGGGGGCGTTGCCGGCGCATACACGCTAGACTCACAAGATACAACGGATCAATCGGCAAGCCAACCGCAACACACCACTCGGAGCACAAAGATGCCCAATCGAACCCCTTTCGTCGGCGGGAACTGGAAAATGAACACGGATGCTCG
>CAXREY010000013.1:0-13019 GCA_964229845.1 Phycisphaerales bacterium UBA1924 | reverse complement strand
ATCGCGGACAAGCACGGGCTCAAGGTCATCTACGACAGCGCTCAGGCGCACCTCGCGGAGTACAACGGCAAGGGCATCGGCGCGTACGGCGATGCGTGCACTTACTCGTTCTACGCGACCAAGAACCTCGGCACGGGCGAGGGTGGGATGGTCACGGTCAACGACGAGGCGCTCGCGAAGAAGATCGGCCTGCTCCGCAGCCACGGCGAGACCGACAAGTACTTGCACGAGTCGATCGGGTTCAACTACAGGATGAACGACATCACGGGCGCGATCGGGCTGAGCAAGCTGGACACGCTGGGCGACGAGACCAACCGCCGGCGCGAAGTCGCGGAGCTGTACGCCTCGCGGATCGATGGGATCGAGGGCGTGGATCGCCCGGTGCCGACCAAGGGCAGCAACCCGGCGTGGCACCTGTACACCTGCCGCCTCGACCTGGATCAGCTGAGCTGCACGCGTGACGAGTTCTGCGCGGCGTTGATGAAGGAGGGCGTGCCCAGCGCGGTGCACTACCCCAAGCCGCTGACGCGTCAGCCGGCGTTCAGCGATCTCGCGGATCAGGAGGCGACGACGCCGGTGAGCGTGAAGCTCGCGAGCCGCGTGTTCTGCATCCCGATCCACCAGAACCTGAGCGACGAGCAGGTCAACGGTGTGTGTGACGCGATCGCGAAGGTGGCGGACGCGTTCCGGAAGTGAGCAACCGCAGATATTTGATAGTCAACGAGCCGCGACCGTGAGGGAGCGGTTTTTTCGTGGCCTACTGAAACAAACAGGATCAGGGGCAGCCGGCATTGAACGCGGTCAGGAAGGCGCTGACATCGAAAAAGTCCCACGTGTTGTCGTCGTTGAAGTCAGCGATGGGGTCCTGGTTGGAATAGGCCGTCAGGAACACGGAGACGTCGAAGAAGTTGAGCATGCCGTCAGAGTTGAGGTCCGCGGCGCAGCAGTTTGTGTCGATTGCTTGGTAGGCGAAGCCCGCATCGGGGGCGATGTAGGCCACGGCGTTCAGGAACACGGTTTGTGCGAGGATCGCGTTCTGTGTGGCGCCGCCGCAGTTGTTGGGTGAGTTGTATGACGAGATCCATTCCTCGTCGGCGATCATGATCGCGCTGCCGAGGCCGTAGTCGAAGGCGGCGGCGACGACCGAGTTGGGGGCGTCGGTCGCGATGGCTCGCCCGTGCGGTCCGAGGTCCTTGAAGGTCAAATGGAAGCCGAAGCTCATGCTCTGGGATTCGGCATTGCCGAACGGACCCTGGTTCACCGTATCGGGCAAGAAGGTGACGGTGCTTCCTGCGCCGGACAGCTGACCAGAGCCGCCGAAGAGCTCGGCGTAGCGGTTTGGTGCGGCGTTCTCGAAGACGAAGAGCCCGCCGCCCTGATCGACGAAGGCCTGCAGCTGCTGGCGTTCGCACTCATTGAGGAGGGCGTCGGCGCTGAGTGAGGACAGGAAGACGGCGTCCGCGTCCTCAAGGGCGGGGCCCGAGAGCTCGCTCACGGCGGTGAGGTCGATGGATCGGTTGACGACGCCGGCTGGACCGAAGAACGATGGGTTGAGCAGCGCGGAGCGGGCGTCGGCGAACACATTGCCGGTGAGGAAGTTGGTATCCCACGCAGTGCCGCAGAAGTTGGTCCTGGTTTCGTCCAGGACTACCACGCGGATGGGTGCGGTGCCGTTGGTTGCTGCGTTTAGCTGTGAAGCTGCACGCGCCGTATCGTCCGCGGCGAGCGAGCCGGTGGATCCGATGATCGTGGTAATCACCACGACGAGATTGGTGCGGCGGTGTTGATTTCCCATCGTGTCCCCCTCTTGGTCGTTTGGGATCGACTATTGCCAGCGTAGCAGATCGGTGGTCGTGGTTGAAATCAATTTCTGATGCAATGGGCGCTTCTGGGTGTGAAAGGGCTGGGTGCCCTGCTTTGACCCGAAGGACAAAGCAGGTTGTCGGGAGTCTTCCGTTCCTGCTTTGTCCGCTTCGCGGATCAAAGCAGGGCACCCGAGGTAGTCGGATATTCTGTGTGCACTGATCCCGAAGGAGACTTCGTCTCCATCGGGCCACCCCTCTGTATTTCTTTTCTGTGTGCTCTGTGTGCTCTGTGTGCTCTGTGGTCACTTCTTTCCGGATCACACGACCCGTGCGATCACCGCTTCGGTACCCGGGCCTGCACGCAGCGCGCAGTCCTTGGCGATGGACGCGGGGATGAGGGCGGTCTGGCCGGCTTGGAGCTCGTGCTCCTGATCGCCGGCAGTGAGGGAGGCGCCCATGGTCTTGAAGAGCATGACGACCACCGGCGTGTTGCGGGTGTCGTCCGCGGCGACCAGCGGCACGGACTCGCAGCTGGCGCTGATGACGTCGATGGTGTAGTGGTCCGTCGAGGCGACGTTGTGGCGGGTGGAGCCGATGCGGGGGGGCATGGCGGACATGTTGGCCATGTCGTCGGCGAGGAAGGCCTCGGCGTGCTCGGCGACAGGCGGCTGGTCGAAGCTGGCGCACTCGACGGCCTGATCGACGTGCAGCTCGCGCCCCTCGCGGCCGTACTCGCTGGCCCAGTCGTAGACACGGAAGGTGGTATCACTCGGTGTCTGGATCTCGGCGACGAGGACGCCCGCGCCCAGTGCGTGGACGGTGCCGGAGGGGAGGGTGTGGCAGTGGCCGGGCACGGCGAGCTCGGTGCGCATGATGTCGGGGACGGTGCCGTTCTCGATGGCGGCCTTGAGGTCGTCGGCGGTCACGCCGTCCTGAAAGCCCTTGTAGATGACGGGCGGGTTGCCGTCCTGGTCGGGCTGGGCGTCGAGGATGAACCAGGATTCGGTTTTGAGGTGCGCTTCGGGGTGGTCCTTGGCGTACTCGGGGGACGGGTGGACCTGGATGCTCAGGTGCTCGCGGGCGTCGAGGTATTTGACGAGGAGGGGGAAGCCGCCCTCGGCGCTGAGCTTGGCTTCGCCCAGCAGGTCGGTGCCCCACTGCTCGATGGCGTCGCGGATGGTCTTGCCGGCCAGCTCGCCGTTGGCGATGGTGGAGTGGGCGGGTTCACCGCCGCCACCCGAGGTGCTGGTGGATGCGAGATCGGCGACTTCCCACGACTCGCCGGTGGGCTCGTCGGCGGGGAGGTTCTTGGCGTACTCGGCGAGGCGTCGCCCGCCCCAGACCTTGGGCTTGAGGATCGGCTCGAGGATCAATGGGTATGGATTGCTCATGCGTGATGATATTCACGCGGCGGCGTTTATACCGGGAGGAGCGTGTGCTCTTCGTCGTCGTGGCCGGGGTCTGCGGCGGACTGGGCGTCCTCGATGGCGCGTCGAAGCCCTTTCGCCCAGTCTGCGGCACGCGTGTCGAGGATGGTGACGCGGCGTTTGCGTTGCTTGGTTTGCTTGGTGAGCCAGTGGCGGGCGATGAGCGAGAAGCGATCGAGCTGGTCGCGTGCGAAGCCCATCGGGGTGCAGCGGGACGCGAGGAGATCGGGGAGGGTTTCGAGCAGGTCGTTGTCGAGCAGGCCGATCGAGCACACGGGGTTGCATCCTCGATCGCCGAGGACCCAGCACATCGCGTATCCCTGACGGCGCGCGGGGGTGACGACGACGCAGGAGAAGCGATGGAGCGTCCCGGCATGACCCAGCGTGTCGCGGGGGAGGGCCTGCACGGCGTCGAAGTGGCGCTTGGCGGCGGCGGCGCGTTCGAAGTCAAGCGACGCGCTCGCGTCCTTGATGTCGTCCTTGATGCTGGCTTCCCACGCCTTTAGCCCGCGCGAGGCGGCGTCGAGGGCGAGGGCGAAGCGTTCGTGGTAGGCGTGCATGGGCTCGGAGCCGTCGCAGGCGGCGGGGCAGCGTCCCATCTCCTTGTACGCGCAGGGCGTGCCCTCGGGGGCGAGGGCGAGCTGGGCGGGGTAGCGGCAGAGCTCGAACACGTCGTCGAGGGCCTCGCCGAGTTGCTGGGCGGATTTGCTGGTGAGGTACGGGCCGATGGCGTGCTCGGCGGGCGCGAGTTCGAGCGACGTGGTCTCGGCGGTGCGCCAGGTGCCGGTGGTGGTGTCCATGACGAGCAGGGCGCGCCGGTTCTGGTGGGTGATCTTGGTGTAGAGGTCCGGATCGGCATCGCGGGCGCGCTCGAGCACGAAGTGGTCGGACTCGAAGGCGGAGCCGGTGGGCTGGGCGAGGATGCGATGGGTGATCGGTGCGAGGTCGGCGCGGGCGCTGGGCTCGTTCGCCTCGTTGAGGCGCTGGGCGATGAAGTCGCGCAGGTGGCCTGTGGCGGCGAGCAGGAGGGTGCCGCCGGACTCGGACTGGAACTCGACGACGCCGCGGTGCGAGGGGAAAAAACAAGACACGCGTTCCGGGTTGTCGGGTGGCGTGTCTTGTTTGTGATCGCAGGTGTGCGAGATGGAGTATGCGGGTTCGAACACGTGTGTGCTCAGCGTTCGAACTCGCCGATGCGCATGCCGGAGATGCGTGCCTCGAAGCAGATCTGATCGTCGACGACGCCCTGGATGTCGGAGATGAAGCGGCGATCGGAGGCCTTGACGACGTCGCAGAGCAGGAAGAGCTCCTCGCCGACGGTCACGGAGCGTCGGAATGCGGCGTTCTCGATGCGGAGGAACGCGGCGAGCTGCGGGCTCTGCTGGCGGAGGTTGTAGAGGTAGCAGGAGAGCTGTGCGCCTGCTTCGACCATGAGCACGCCTGGGAGCATGGGCTGGGAGGGGAAGTGCCCCCGGACCCAGAACTCGTCGCCCTGGACCTTCATGGCGCCGATGCCGGAGAGCCCGCCATCCTGTGCCCAGACGATTCGATCGAGCAGCGCCATCTCGAATCTGTGCGGGATGAGCTCGAACATGGCGTCGCGATCGGCGATCGTGGCGCTGAGGTCGATCCCTTCAAGATCCAGGAGGAACTTTCGATCGGGCCTGGTCGGAGATGGCATGCTTGGCGATACGGACATGGTGTTAGCGCGTGGCTTGGGTGCTCAGGGGCGTGTAGTGCGTGGGTCGCGATCAGTCCGTGCGTGATTCCAGCATTTCCTTGCGGATATCCTGGGCGACGTTTTTGACTTCCTGCATGCTCTTGCGCACGCGTGTGCCTGCGGCCTTGTTACCACCCTTGGCCTTGTTGTAGTCCTCGCGGCATGATTCGACGAGTTGCATCATTTTATCGAGCAGATCCATGTGGCACTCCCTTTGACTTGCTGCCCGTTCGCGTGAGGCGGGAACGGGTGATTGTGTGTGAGTTTGCGACGATCCGTCGCCGCGTGGTCGGGAACATCTTACCCGAAAAACGAGGGCAGGAGTCGCTCAAGCGTGCTCAGGGCCGCTTTTAGATAGACAGGGTCGTTTTCTGTTCGGAGAAAAGCCGGTGAAGACGCGGCCATAAGGACCCTTCGGACGTCTGCGAGGGCCATATCGTCATTATCGGACGGGAGCCCGATGGCGCTCCTGGTGTCGGCGAGGGTGGTGAGCGGGTCGATGCCGCAGAGCTGGGCCTCACGCCCCCAGAAGAGGCGTTCCATGTACAACGCGTCCTCGATCCAGCAGCCGGGGTTGACCATGGCCAGGTCGATGAGGGTGCAGTGGCCCGGCACGGAATCCTCCTCGGTCTGGCGTCGCATGGCGTTGTGCGGGTGCAGGTCATGGTGGCACCAGGTGTCGATCGAGCGAGATGCCCATGCCCGCGTGAGCTGATCGAGGACCTGTTCGGTCTTCCTGAGCGCGTCGATCCACGCGTCCTTGGACGCGATGTCGTTCTCACGGAGGGCCTGCTGCCCCTTTTCGAGCAGATCCGGCCAGCTGGGTGGGGCGGGAACGTGCTCGGGCTCGATCGGGCGTTCGAGGATGGCCGCGGCGTGGAACTCCGCTGCGGATTCGAACATGGACCAGAGGGCGGCGTTGGAGCGTTCCATGGCGATGGGCGGGTTGGAGAAGCGCTCCATGACGATCCACGCGAGGTCGTAGCCACCGAGCTCGAAGCCCGCGGCGAGCACGCGGGGTGTCGGGAGTGTGAGCGATGCGGGTTCGTCCCACTCGTCCTGGCGCACGAGCCCGAGGCGTTTGGTCCAGAAGTACTCGCTGTAGCCGACGGGGAACTTGACGACGCAGGGGACTTCCTTCGTCCTTCCGAACGAGGTGCTGAGTCGCCACGATGAAAAGCCTGTGGAGGCGCCGCCACGCTGCCAATCGCACTGGAACCATGAGATCGTGCCCAGGTGTCCGTGGCATTCGTGGTGCAGGATGGGGTCGAGGGTGCTGGCTAACGATTGGGAATCGTGCTCGTGCATCCTGAAACGGACCTCCGTGGGGGTTGGACTATGGAGTATAGCAGGTCTTGTGGATTGCCCGGCAGAGTGCCTCGACCCGATCGGGTGAAAGTGCGTCGATCCGGTCTGTTGTGGCGATACCGCCGGGCCACTCGATCTCGGCTTTGCACATCTTGTTCACAACCCCCGCGAGCTGCTTGCGTCGAGACTGGAACAGCTGCTGGGTGATCTCGGCGAACGCGACCCACCATTGGGGGTCGTTGGCGTGGTCTGGGAAGCGGGCCCATCGCATCATGGCACTGGCGACGCCCGGCTGAGGCCAGAAGCACCCGGGTGGGAGCTTGGCGATGGTGCCGACGCTGCCGAGCTGCTGGGCGATGACGGATATCGTGCCGTATTCCTTGGTGCCGGGCTTGGCGCCGAAGCGCTGGACGACCTCGTGCTGGATGGTGATATGCATGCCCGTGCAGTTGGGGTGCTGGGTCATGAGCGCGAGCATGAGGGGCGTCGCGGCGTGGTAGGGCAGGTTGGCGATGAGCTTGAACGGTGCCTGACCGACGGCGCTGCTGATCTCGGGGTTGATGGCGCGTTTCTTCGCAAGGCAGTCGCCCTCGATGAGGGTGAAGCGGTCGGGGTGCTCATGGCCCAGGGTTTCGCGGAGGACCTGTGCGAGCGCTGCGTCGAGCTCGCAGGCGATGAGGTCCGCCCCGCGTTCGAGGAGTTCGACGCTGAGTGCGCCGGTTCCGGGGCCGATCTCGAGGACGCGGTCGCCGGGGTTCACCTCGGCGTCGTCGACGAGCTTGCGGATCATGTTGTGATCGGTGAGGAAGTTCTGCCCGAGTGCCTTCTTTGGGGGGTGCCCTGCGCGCTCGAGGAGTTGGCGGATCTCGCTGAGTGTCTGCATGCTCAGCGCTCCAGTGTGCCGAGGGTGTCGCTGAGGATCGCATCGATGGCGATGGCGACGCCGTCCTCGGTGTTCGGCGCGGTGTTGTATTTGGCGTGTGCGCGGACCTGGTCCACGGCGTTGCCCATCGCGATGCCCACGCCGGCCTGCTCCATCATGGGCACGTCGTTGACCTGATCGCCGATCGCGCCGACGCGCTGTGGGTCGATGTCGTGCTGCTCGAGGTACCAGGAGATGGCGGCCCACTTGTTGATCTTGTGTGCGAAGAGCTCGAGGATGTGGACGACCTCGCCCGAGTGGGCGTCCGGTGTCACGCAGGGGAAGTCGTAGAGCCAGACCTCGTCGCCCAGGAGATCGAGGATCTTCTCTGAGATGGGGTTGGAGATCGAGCTCTCGGCGCACATGCCGACGCGCACGGAGTGCTCCGGGTGCTCGTCGAGGTGGGTGTGCGGCGCGTAGTTCACGCGGAGCTTGTGGTCGTCGAACCACCACTGGGTGATCGGGTGGATGGGGTGCTCGCTGTCGGAGTGGAGCACGAGGTAGTCGTAGTCGATATCGCTCGGGTCCTTCATGACCAGGGCGGGGCACTCGGCCTCGTGGAACAGGTCGGTCGCGGCCTTGACGACCTGGTCGGAGAGCGTGAAGCGGTGGAGCGTCCTGCCCGTGGATGGGTCGGCGATGATGGAGCCGCCGGCGACCATGACGGGGTCCTTCTGGTCGATCGCCTGCAGGGCGTGGGTGGACTCGCCGAAGCCGCGCCCGGTGCAGACGAGGACCGTGATCCCCGCGTCGCGGGCGCGCTGGACGGCCTCGATGTTCCGCTGCGAGACCTTGTGGTTGGGGTCGAGCAGCGTGCCGTCGAGATCGATCGCGAGCACATCAATCATGGGCCTGGTGGTGAGCATGTGATGAGGATAGCGCGGGCGGGGAGATCAGCGGTCGAGCTTGCAGATGCTTTCGGCACCGGGGCCGAGCGTGATGGCGTTCTTGCCCTGGCGCTTGGATTCCATGGCGCAGCGGTCCGCCTCCTCGAGGAGCGAGGCGGCGTCGTGCCCGTCCCACGGGAAGCTGGCGAGCCCGCCCGAGACGGTGAGCGTGCCCAGTGCCTCGGCGCCGAGCTTGGGGAAGCGGTGGTTGCATATCTCGCGCTGGAAGCGGCAGGCGATCTGGTAGATCGATTCGAGGGGCTTGGAGCCCGCCTCGCGGGGGCCCTGCGGCTCGTAGAAGATCACGGCGAACTCGTCGCCGCCGACGCGGCAGACGCGGTCGGAGGGGCGGATGACGGACGTGAGCATCTTGACGGTTTCGGTCAGGATCTCGTCGCCGGCGCCGTGGCCGTAGGTGTCGTTGTAGTGCTTGAATGAATCGATATCGAAGATCATCACGGTGACGGCCTGGCGTGCCTTGCGCGCCTGGTTGATCGCCGCGGCGAGGTAGCGGTCGAAGTAACGCCGGTTCCAGGCCCCGGTGAGCGGGTCGGTGAAGGCGCACTTGCGGAGCTCGGACTGCTGTATCTCGAGCCTGACCCATGTCGCGAGCCAGCTGGCGTGGGCGGCGAGCAGCGTGCGTCCGCTGGCGTTGAGCCATGACTCATCGTCGCAGCGGAGGATCCCCACGGCCTGATCGCCGACGACCACGGGCACACCCAGCCCGGCCCCGGGCGCGTCGCTGGGGATGAGATGGATATCCGAGCGGCCGAGGCGTGCGTTGATCTGGACGAGCGCGGCGTCGATGATCGGCTTGCCCTTGAGCATCGCACGCACGAGCGGCTCGTCGTCGTGGACGAGCGGGGTGTGGTGCGTGTGCGGCGTCTTCGCGTCGCTCACGACCTTTGGGTCGAGCCCCATGACGACGTGCTTGTGGATGACGTCCTCGTCCTCGAACGATCGCTGAGCGCGGTGCTCGAAGGTCTCGTTCTCGACCACGACGGTGACCTCGGGCTCCTGCGCTGCGGGTTCCTGCGCGGGCTCGGGATCCTGATCGCCGTCTTTGCTTGCCGGATCGGGCTGTTCGTCGTCCTGCTCGGGATCGATGTAGCGGAGCGACACCGGCGCGGACTGGTCGGCGGCTTCGATCGCGTCGTGGATGGCTTCGATGAGCTCACCCAACGCCTGGTCCTTGCGGAGCACGCCGTCGAACACGTCGTCGGCTTCGTTGACGATCATGACGCAGACGCCGGGGTCGACCAGGCGGAGCGCGTTCACGAAGCGTTTGCGCTGCATGGGCTCGTCTTCGAGCGCATCGGCGCTGACGATGACGACGGCCTGGGCCGGGGACTCGTGGTCGATGGGGTCGCCGAGCTCGCCGATCGCCTCGATGGTCTCGCGGCATCGGATGAGCTCGATATTGGCGTCGCGGCGGAGGGCCTGATCGAGCCCCGTGCGCCCCACGAGAATGACCCGCCACGGCGCGTGGGCTTCGGGTTGGGATCGGGTTGTGGTGCTCGTGGTCATGTCTTGCGTCTGTCTGTTCTGTTTCAGTGCTTGCGGTCGCCGAGTTCGCCCGCGAGCAGCGCGTCGAGCTCGTCCGCGTCGAGCACGTCACGTGCGCTCAGCGGCGCTCTGGGTGCGGTCTTCACGGCTGCTTCGGGCTCTTGCTGCTGACGTGTCTCGGTCTCTTCCTGCGGGTCGCCGTCCCGCCCGACCAAACGGAGCGGTACGGGGTGCTGGCGAGCGGGCGTGGGCGTGGGTTCACGCGTCGGCTTGCTCGCCGCGGGTTGTACGAGGGGGACCAGCGGCGGGTTCGCGCCCGGTTTGTGAGCCCAGCACAGCACGCGGGGCAAAAAGCGTTCGATCGCGCTGATTGTGCGCTCGACGTCGTGGAGCTCGTCCCTGGTGTCGAGCACGATGACCGTGCGTCTGGCGCTCTGCGCGACGCGGTTGGCCGCCGCGAAGGCGGTGTGGGCGTCGTCGGCGTCGATGATCAGCATGCCCTTGTTCCGCAGCGCCTTGAGCAGACCCGGCGTGGGCGCACGATCGGCGGGGTGCCAGACGATGCAGGCCTGAGCGTCGTTGAGCGGGTCGTGTTTGGGCGAGTCTGAGTCCTTCATACGCGTGTGTACAGTGTATCGCGCGATGGGTGAAAAACACCCATCTTCACAGGGTTGTTGGGGAAATGGCCCGCCTGATTGTGGTTGGGTCCGAGAACCTTTACGCGGGCTTCACGAGGGATTGTGCGACGCGGGCGGCCCCGTCCGGCTCGCCGAGCGAGGCCAGGGCCTCGCGCATGCGGGTTCGGCGGTCGGGGCTGGAGAGCAGATCGGAAAGCACGTCCTGATAGACGCTCAGGTTCTGCTGCGGGTCGATCTCGTCGCGGCAGGCGATCGCGCCCTCGATCTCGATGAGGGGCTTGGCGTTGTGGAGCTGGTGCTGGTCTTTGTGGTACGGGTAGGGGAAGAACATGGATGGGAGCTTGGCGCCCCAGCACTCGGCGACGGTGCCCGCGCCGCAGCGGCTGATGCCCAGGTCCGCGGCGGCGTAGGCGGCGCCCATGTCGTCGATGTAGTGCTCGACCCAGGCGCGGACGCCTGCCGCTTCGTAGGCGGCGCGGAGCTGCTGGAGCTCGGATTCGGCGATCTGCTTGCCGGTCTGGTGGATGATCTGCCAGCCCCGGAGCGCATCAGGGTGCGCCTCGACGTACGCGGCGAGGAAGCGGTTGAGCGACTGGGCCCCGGTCGAGCCGCCGGTGACGAGGAGGGTGTTTGTGTCCGGGTCGAGCCCGAAGCGGGCGCGGGCCTGGGATGGGTCGAGGCGCTGGATGGTCGAGGCGCGGACGATGGGCGGCACACGCGTCCAAGAGGGGTGGCCCTCGATGTCGCAGGCGGTGTAGATGGCGTGGGCCTTGCGGGCGATGAGCTCGTTGGCCTTGCCCGGCACGGCGTCGAGGTTGACGAGCACGACGCGGCAGTTCTCGCAGTGCCCGGCGCGGGCGGCCGGCGCGGCGACGAACCCCCCCATCGCGATCATCACGACGCGATTGTGCGTCTGCCTGAGACGCCGGATGGCTTCGCGGGTCTGTCGCACGCTCGGGCCCCACGAGGGGATGAACTTCAGGATGGCCCTGGGGCGCGAGCCGAAGGGCCTGGCGGGGAGGGGGGCGAAGGGGATTTCGAGCGGTTCGAGGATCGCGCGGTCGTTGGGGCGGTCGGAGACGAGCAGCTCGCAGTGGGCGGATGGCTCGATCGCGCTGAGCTTTTCGATGATGGCGAGTGCAGGGTAGATGTGCCCGCCGGTGCCGCCGCCCGCGAAGAGGTAGGCGTTCGATGGGGCGGGTTCGCTGGTCATGAGAAGAGGTCGGCGCGCTGCGACTCGTCGTCGGAGTAGCCGGCGTCGCGGGCGCTGGCGGACGCGAGCTCATCTTCCTGCTCGTCCTCGCGTGCCGCGATGCGGTCGCGGAGGCGGGCGATGATGCCGGGTGCTCGGTCGGGCTCGGTCTCGCCGAAGAGCTCGGAGAACTCGTCTTCGAGGATCTCGGGCTCGGGCTGGGGCTCCTCGAACGCGGCGTAGTCGCCGGCTGGCTGTGGATCGAAGAGGACAGCGCGGTCGGCGACGGTGGGCTTGGCCTCGATCATGGAGCCGCGTGACGCGCGGATGGCCAGGTCGGCGGCGTGGTCGTCCTCGATGTGATCGACGTACAGGGCGCTGTATTCCTGTGTGCGTTCGATGGAGACGATGATGCCGAGCATGAAGGCGGTCATGATCCAGCCGGTGCCGCCGGAGGACATGAGGGGCAGGGCGATGCCCTTGGTGGGGCCGAGCCCGGTGACGACGACGAGGTTGATGAGGGCCTGGACGGCGAAGGTGGCGATGACGCCGAGCACGATGAGCTGGAGCGGCTTGGAGCGTTCGCGCATGGCGATGCTGGTGCCGGTCCAGACGATGCCGGCGTAGGCGCTGATGACGATGACCGCACCGATGAGGCCGAGTTCCTCGCAGACGACGGCGAAGAGGAAGTCGGTGGTATCCTCGGGGAGGTAGCCAAACTTCTGGAGCCCGTTGCCCAGCCCGCGCCCGAAGATGCCACCGCCGGCGACGGTGGACATGGACTGGATCATGTGGTAGCCGTCGCCCGCGGGGTCGGCGTATGGGTTGAGGAAGGTGGTGATGCGGGTGACGCGGTATGGCGCGGCGATGATGGCACCGACGAGCCCGACGAGCGCGACGGGGATGAAGGCGGCGAAGTGGGCCCAGCGGGCGCCGCCGGCGAGCAGGACGATGGCGGTGGCCATGAGCATCAGCGCGCCGGTGCCGAGGTCTTCCTTGATGACCACCGCGGCGACGAGCCCGGCGCAGAGGCACACTGGCAGCAGCCCGGTGAAGAACTTCTTGAGGCGGTGCTCCTTGTACGAGCCCAGGCGGGCGGCGTACCAGGCGACGAGGACGATGATCGCCCACTTGGCGATCTCGGATGGCTGGATGGACTCGAGCCCGGGGAGGTGGAGGGTGATCCAGCGGGCCGAGCCGTTCTCGACGCGGGCGATGCCGGGCACGTAGACGAGCAGGAGCATGGCGATGAGCATGAGCGAGGCGATGACCAGCACGCCCATGTCGCCGCCGGGCTTGAACCAGACGACGCGCTCGAGGCGGTCGGCGACGCGGCGGACGGGCAGGCGTGTGGCGACGCCCATGGCGATGACGGCGATGAGCAGGTAGAGACTGGTGCGGGAGGTGAGCAGGGACTTGATGCTGACGCCCGAGACGGCGGCGGCGGCGGTCGGGTCGGCGTCCGGGGCGAGGGGACGCACGGACATCCCGGCGCTCTGGACCATCACGACGCCGATCGTGAGGAGGACGAGCGCGCACAACATGACAACATGACCGCTGCGGACCATGAACACCTCATCGGCACAAGGAACGGATCGGAATGAGAATTGGGGA
>CAXREY010000012.1:0-118022 GCA_964229845.1 Phycisphaerales bacterium UBA1924 | reverse complement strand
AGCTTGGCGGCATCGAACTCCTCGTCGCCCGTGCGCCAGTGGTGCCCCGCGATGCGGTTGCGCCAGTGCTTGGGGCTCTTGAGGATGCTCTGCGGAACATCGGTCGGGTTGGTATCGGTCATCGTGCTCATGTGTCAGCCCTTGCTCGGACCCACCCCGGGTGGGTCGGCTGGTCGAGTTCAGCGGTTCAATGCGTCGCCTTGCCGGCGTCCGGGTGGATCGGGTAATCCTTCGGGTCCCAGTGCGGGGGCACGGTGGTCTCGAAGTCGTACGGGCCGTGCTTGACGATCGGCTCGTGGTGGAAGTTGTGCTCGATGGGGGGCGACTCGCACTCCCACTCGAGGGTCAGCCCACCCCACGGGTTCGCGGGTGCCTTCTCACCCGCGACGAGCGAGTGGATGAAGACGGCGAGGTGAACGAACATGCCCAGCCCCAGGATCCACGAGCCGTAGGTCGAGATCTGGTGGAGCGTCTGGAACTCATCGACGTAGTTGGCGTAGCGGCGCGGCATGCCCTGCGTGCCCAGGAAGAACTGGGTGAAGAAGGTCACGTTGAAGCCGATGAACACGAGCGCCATGCCGATGAGGGCGCCGGGCTCGTTGTACATCTTGCCGAACATCTTGGGCCACCAGTGATGGATGCCGCCGAGGAACGCGATGACCGTGCCGCCCATCATGACGTAGTGGAAGTGGGCCACAACGAAGTACGAGTCGTGCAGGTGCAGGTCCGTGGCGAGGGTCGCCAGGGGGAGACCCGTGAGCCCGCCGATCGAGAAGGTGAAGAGGAACATCAGCCCGTAGCACATCGGGGTGTTGAGGACGATCGAGCCCTTGTACAGGGTCGCGATCCAGTTGAACACCTTGATCGCGGTCGGGATGGCGACGAGGAAGGTCAGGCCCGAGAAGAGGACCGCGGCCAGCTCGCCCATCGCGGTGAAGATGTGGTGCCCCCAGACGAGGAACGACACGCCGGCGATGCCCAGCGAGGAGAAGGCGATCGCGCGGTATCCGAAGATGTGCTTGCGTGCGTGCACGGCCAGCAGCTCGGAGATGATGCCCATCGCGGGGAGGATCATCACGTAGACGACCGGGTGCGAGTAGAACCAGAAGAAGTGCTGATAGAGCACCGGGTCGCCGCCCATCGCCGGGTCGAAGATGCCGATGTTCATGATGCGCTCGAAGATGAGCAGCAGCAGCGTGATGCCGATGACGGGGGTCGCGAGGACCTGGATGATCGACGTCGCGTAGACCGCCCAGATGAAGAGCGGCATGTCGAACCAGCCCATACCCGGCGCACGCAGCTTGTGCACGGTCACGACGAAGTTCAGGCCGGTCAGGATCGAGCTGAAGCCGAGGATGAACGCCGCGGTGACCATCAGCACCACGCGCCAGTGGTCCGCGTCTGTTGTCGTTGAATAGGGCGTATAGAACGTCCAGCCGGTATCGACACCCCCCATCAGGATCGAGAGGATGCCGAAGGTGCTGCCGAAGAGGTAGATGTACCAGCTCAGCAGGTTGAGCCGCGGGAAGGCCACGTCCTTCGCGCCCAGCATGACCGGGAGGAAGAAGTTGCCCAGCGAGGCGGGGATGGAGGGGACGATGAACATGAAGACCATGACGGCGCCGTGGAGGGTGAAGGCGCGGTTGTAGATCTGCGTGCCCGTGAGGTCCTCGTGCATGCCAAGGCCCTCGAAGAGGTCCTTGAGGTTCTCGCCCTGTGTCGCGGTGGTCTCGATGATGTCGCCGTTGGCGTCCACGGTCTGGACCAACACCTCGCGCATCGGGTCGATGAGCTCGTAGCGGACCAAGAGCGCGGCCATGCCGCCGACGAAGAACATGAACAGCACGGCGAAGAGGTACATGACGCCGATCTTCTTGTGGTCGACGGTGGTCGCCCACTGCCAGACCTTGGCCATGATCCCGGGAGGTCCTGAGAGGTAGGAGCCTTCTTCGTGGTGCCCGGCGTGTGCATCAAGCGTACTCATGATTCACTCCCGGCGGCTTCTTCCGCCTGGTTGCCTGCTTCTGATTCGGATTCGCCGCCCTCGCCCTCGAGGTGCGGGTTGGGCGGCACCTCGGACAGCGTCTGGATGAAGGCGATGATGTTGTTTATGTCGTCTTCGTCGAGCTGCCCCTGATAGCTCTGCATCTGCGGGGCGTAGCCCTTGACGATCTTAGCGTTGGGATCGAGGATCGATTCGCGGTAGTAGTTCGCGTCACGCTCCGCGGTGCCGCCGGATTCCAGCGAGACGGGGTAGCCCCAGCCGTACTGGCCGTTGGCGTCCGAGCTCTCGTTCCACGGCGGGCCGACGAGCTTGCCGCCATCGATGAGGTGACAGCTTGCGCACATCTGCTTGTAGATCTTCTCGCCCTCTTCCCATGGCAGCCCGGTGACACCCCAATCTTCCATGAGCTGATTGAAGTAGTCCTGAGGCACGATGCGAAGGGTCGCGGCCATGCGGGAGTGCTCGTCGCCGCAGTACTCGGCGCAGAAGACCCACATGTCACGCCCAAGCATCTCCTCGCCGGTTTCCTGATGGATGTAGGTATCGGCGGCGGTCAGTCTGGGTGTTTTGATGCCGTACGTGGTGTAGCGGTTGGGGATGACGTCACGCTTGACGCGGAACTCGGGGATCCAGAAGGAGTGGATGACGTCCTGCGAGTTCATGCGGAACTTGACCGAGGTGTTCTCGGGGAGGTAGAAGATCGGGTAGTCACGCCCCTTGATCGTGGAGCTCGACATCCCGTCTGCGCTCTCGATGACCTTCCTGGAGAGCGGCTGGAACTCGGGAGAGGAAGCACCGTTGGGGTAGGTCGCGAGCCAGTTCCACTTGTTGCCCTCGATGCGGAGCTCCATGGCGTCGCTGGGTGAGACGATCTGCTGGGTGTAGCCCTGGAAGCCGAGCACAAACATGACCAGCAGCGAGGACGACGGGACCACGGTCCAGAAGATCTCGAGCAGGGTGTTGTGATGCGGGCTGGGCTCGGTCGGGACCCCTTCGCGCCGGCGGTACTTGATCATGAAGTAGAACATCAAGCCCATCAGGACAACGAAGAAGAAGACGGAGAACCAGGTGATCATCATGAACAGCCCGTCCGCCATCGCGGCGGGCTCGCTCGCGGGGAGCTTGGGACCGAAGATCAGCTTCTCGAGTGCGCCCGGCTGTGCGGTCGCGAGGGTTGGCATCATCATGACACATGCCCTGTGTTTGCTCCGGCGTACTTGCCGGATGTGGTGTTCGGATCGGAATCGGTGTTCTTGGATTGCTGTTCGAGGTATCGCCTGCGCCGGACCCGCTCGCCCATGAAGAGCAGGGTGAGCCCGATGGCGATGAGGATGACGGTGAGTATCGCGCCGATCTGCATGACGCGGAATGCCTGGAGCGAGTAGACGCCCGCGCTGGGGTCGAACTGGTAGCAGAAGTGCAGGAGGCGGTCGCCGAAGCTGGCCGCTATCTTGCCCTCCGAGGCATCGAGCAGCGAGAGCTTGAGCTCCTGCGGCGGGTAGTCGAACCCGTACATGTAGCGGGAGACCTGCCCGTCGGGCGACAGGATCATCAGCGAGATCGGGTGGGCGTAGTCGCCGTTGTCGGTCGGGTTGAATTTGAACCCGATGGCGTTGACCAGGCGTCGGATGTTGAGCACATCGCCGGTGTGGAACGCGATCCCGGCGCGGGCCTCGGGCTGATCGCCCTGGTTGTAGGCGTCGAGGAACTTCGTCCGCTCGCCCAGTGCCATCGTAGTGGTCTCGTCGTGATCGAAGGAGACCACGAGGACGCGGTAGTCGTCGCCCGCGGTGTAGTCGATCTCGTTGAGCGAGTTGGTGAGCTGGGTGAGGACGGTCGGGCAGACGACGGGGCACTGGTAGTACACCATCACGAGCACCACGGGGGTCTCGGAGTCGAAGTAGTCTCCGAAGACGACCGTCTCGCCGTTGTGGTCGGTGAAGGTCGCGTCCAGCGGGACCGCGTTGCCGAGTTCCTCGGTGACCTCGACGCCGTTGAGCTCCACGACCTCGTCGCGATCCAGCAGGCGCTGCGCTTGCGCGGTGGGCGCGAAGAGCCACACGCTCGCGATGGCGAGCAGCGTGGTCAGCAGTCTGGTGGTCGTGGCGTGGTTCATGGTTCTCGGTGGGTCCGGGTCAGTTGCTGGATGCGTACTCCGCGATCACCTGCTCGGTCGCGACGCGGACGGCGGGTGCCATCTCGTTGAGCGTGTCCTGCTTCTCTTGCCAGAAGTCGGCGGCGGCCTGCGTGTTCTCGTCGATCTTCGCGCGGTACGAGTCCATGTAGCTGTCGAAGTAGACCTTGAGAACGATGATGACGAAGAGCACACCGAGCACCATGAAGATGAAGGTGAGCCCCAGCGCCTTGGCGCTGGCCTGTGCGCCGTGCTCTGCCTGTGGAGCACCTTCCGCGGTGGTGTGCTGGTGCCAGTTGTCGTGTCCGTCAGCGCTCATGCGAGTGCCTCCTGGTGTCTGAGCATCGTTTGATGCTCGCTTTGGGTTCTCTGGGTTGCGGTCAACCAACCCCTGATTTCGTTCGATCCGCGGCGTCCGATCCGGACGGTGCGGGGTTTAGACGTAGTTCTTGTGCTTCAGTGCCTCATGCAGCATCGGGTCCTTGAGCGGGAGCAGCGGGCCCTTGGCGATCTTCAGGGCGACGAGCCCCGCGAAGAGCCCCAGGGCCCCCACGACGCCGGCGATATCGAGCCAGATGTTCGCGATGGCGGAACCACCCTCGGAGGGGTTCGCGAAATCGACCATCGGGCGGAGGATCCAGACCATGTCCATGATGACCATGAGGATCATGAACGAGCCCATGATCGCCAGCAGCCCCATCGTCCGCTTCGTCCGGCGCCAGATGAGCAGGAAGAACGGGACGAGGAAGTGGCCCCAGATCATCAGGATGAACAGCCACTGGTAGCCGTGCTCCTGGCGGTTGTAGAACCAGGCGGTTTCCTCGGGGATGTTGGAGTACCAGATCAGGAAGTACTGGGAGAAGGAGATGTACGCCCAGAAGACCGTGAAGGCGAAGACGAGCTTGCCCAGGTCGTGGTAGTGCTCGCTGGTGACGAGCCCCTCGAGCTTGCCGGCGCGGCGGAGAAAGTAGGCGATGATCGCGACCGCGGACACGCCCGCGAGGCCGCAGGACGCGAAGTAGTACACGCCCCACATGGTCGAGAAGAAGCGGTAGTCCGGCGACATCAGGTAGTCGAACGCCGCGAAGGTGGTCGTGAGCGCAAAGACCGGGATCGCGAAGCCCGCGACGCGGCGCGACTTGCGGCCCATACGCCGATCGCCCGTCTCATCCATCTTGCGCGACCAGCCGAGGAAGCAGCGTGAGATGATGATCCATGCTGCGGCGTAGATGAGCACGCGGAGGATCAGATCGAACGCATTGAGGTAGGGCTCCTTCACGTGCAGGAGGTGGTTGTACTCCTGGTGGTTGAGCCACTTGAGCAGGATGCCCTCGTGGTGCGACCGGCTGTAGAGCACCTCGATGATCGCGATCAGGATGAGCACCAGCGCCGGGAACCAGATCACGGCACCCAGGTTCTCGAACTGACGCCGGAGGGTGATGGACCAGCCCGCGTTGAGCGAGTGGAAGACCATGACCCAGAACATGCCACCGAGCGCGATGGCCAGCGAGGTGAACAGGCCGACCTCAAAGGATGCGAGTGCGTGCTCGGGGCTGACGGTGAAGCCGCCGATGATCGTGACGATGAGCCCGACCAGCCCCGCGAAGAGGAAGGGCACGGCGAGCTTGCGCACGGAAGCGGACGAGATCGTCGTGTTCTCCTCGCTCATGCGGGGATCGGCGGCGATCTGCTCAAGACGCTTCTGCCATTCAGCACCCGAGAGCGCAGTCGCTTCCGGTGCGGGACGGTTCGCGGATTCAGTGACGATATGTTCCATCACTCACCCCCGTTGTTGTTGGATGCACCCGAGGATGCGTTCACGTTGCTCTCGCCCTGCGCGTCAAACGCCTGCTGGAGCACGCGGATGTAGGCGACGATCGCCCAGGCCTCCTGCTCGTCGACCGCGTGCCCGTACGCGGGCATGCGGTTGGAGCCGTCGGGAGACCAGAGCCCCTCGCGTATGACGTGGAACAGGTACCCGTCGGAACCGAACTCACCGCTGCGGTCGCGGTACTTGTCGTCGAGCAGGTTCACCGGGCGAACGTTCATCAGTCGACCAACGGTGCCCGACTCGTTGCCGAGCATGTCGTAGCCGTGGCACATCGCGCAGTAGATGTTGTACTGCTCGGCGCCCTCGCCGATGAGGTCCTGTGTGACCTCGACGGGCATGCGAGGCGCCCAGTTCGGGGCCTCGGACGTGCTGCCCGCGAGCATGCCGAAGTAGTAGGTCTCGTCGGCCTTGAGCATGTCGTCACGGTCCTTGCGACGCGCCTGTGCCCACTCGCTCTGGTCGCCCTCGCTCGGCAGCACCGCGTGGTCTGAGAAGGGCACGACGCCCTCGATCAGGGGGCGTTGCGACATGCCGTCCTCGAAGAACACGGTCTCGCTCTGCGCCTTCATCTTGGGCTGATCGTCCATGTCCGGGAAGAACTGGCGCGGCGGCTTGTCTGTACGGTCGCCGCGGCACCCGCCGAGCGGGAGCGCTGCGATCACACCCAGCGCGAGCACGCACGAGAGCGCGTTCTTCGCGGTGTGCCTGGTTGTCTTGACTGCTGGGATCATGCTGAATCCTGTCGTCTTGATTGATGCACGATTCGGATCGTGGGTGGTTCGGTGTTTCCTGGTTCTCAGTCCGCGTCTTCGAGGAGCGTGATGTGCGATCCGCCGGCGTCCTCGAGCAGCTTCTTGACCTTCGCTGGGTCGAAGTCGGGGTCGGTGGCCTCGATGACGATGAAGAAGCGGTCGTTGCCGACACGCATGAATCGGTCGTGGCTGAACAGCGGGTGGTGCCAGCGTGGGAGCCCGTTGAGCGCGAGCATGCCGAAGATGCACATGAACGCGGTGAACAGGACGCCAAGCTCGAACATGATGGGCACGAACGGCTGCCACGCCTCGAAGGGCTTGCCCTGCACCACGGTCGGGTAGAGGACGAACGAGGTGCCCCACTGCAGCGCGGCCGCGGTCGCGACGCCGGTGATCGCGGCGGCGCCCGCCATGAGCGGCAGCCTGGTGCCCTTGATGCCCATCGCCTCCTCCATGTCGTGGATGGGGAAGGGCGAGTGGACGTCCCACCTGGTGTAGCCGGCATCACGCACGTGCTGCGCGGCTTTGAACACCTTGGGTGTCTCGTCGAACTCCGCGACGATGCCGTACACGGGCTTGCCGGAGGCGGTGACGAACTTCGGCGAGCTCTTGTGGAGCAGCATCGGGAAGTAGTCCGCCGCGGCGTTGGTGATTGTGGTGAACATGCTCATCTCCGGGCTCCTCCTTAGTGGTGATCGTCCGTGTGCGACTGGGGCATCACGACCTTGACCTCAGCAAGGGCGAACACCGGCAGGAACTTGAGGAACAGCAGGAACAGGGTCATGAAGATGCCGCACGAGCCGACGAAGGTCAGGATGTCGACCCAGGTGGGGAAGAACATGTGCCATTCGCCGGGGAGGAACGCGCGGTGGATCGAGGTGACGATGATGACGAACCGCTCGAACCACATCCCGATCGTGACGGCGAGCGCCACGATCCAGATGATCAGCGGGTTCTGGCGGAAGCTCCGCTTCCAGAACAGCTGCGGGAAGAGCACGTTGCACGTGATCATGGTCCAGTAGGCCCACCAGTACGGTGCCTCCGCGGGGTTCACGCGGTTGTTCGCGAACACCGCAAACTCGTACTGGTTCGCGCCGTACCAGGCGATGAAGAACTCCATCGAGTACGCGAAGCCGACCATCGTGCCCGTGAGCAGGAGGATCTTGGCCATGTTCTCCAGGTGACGCAGCGTCAGCAGGTCGGAGAAGTTCGGCAGCACGACACGCAGCGGGATCAGCAGCAGGAGCACCATCGCGAAGCCGCCGAAGACGGCACCCGCGACGAAGTACGGCGGGAAGATGGTGGTGTGCCAGCCCGGGATGACCGAGGTGGCGAAGTCGAACGAAACGATCGAGTGCACCGAGAGCACGAGCGGGGTCGAGATGCCCGCGAGCATCAGGTACGCCTTTTCGTAGCGGTGCCAGTGACGGCTCGAGAAACGCCAGCCCAGCGAGGCGACGCCGTAGATGAACATGCGGATCGCGTCCGGACGCGGCATGAACGCGAGCGGCAGGCCGGAGCCGATGGGCATGGGCACCTTGAACTCACGCGAGACGCCGCGGTGGAGGCGGGCGGCCGCCCGATCGCGGAGGGTGGCGAGATCGGGGATCATGCCCATGTACCAGAACAGCAGCGAAACGGTCGCGTATGTCGAAACGGCGAAGACGTCCCAGAGCAGCGGCGAGCGGAAGTTGGGCCAGATGGCGTTCGAGTTGGGCACCGGCGCGAGGAACCAGGCGAACCAGACACGGCCGACGTGGATCCCCGGGAAGATGCCCGCACAGACGACCGCGAAGATCGTCATCGCCTCCGCGGAACGGTTCACGGCGGTTCGCCAGTTCTGCTTGAGCAGGCAGAGGATCGCGGAGATCAGCGTGCCGGCGTGGCCGATACCGATCCAGAACACGAAGTTGGTGATGTCCCACGCCCAGTCGACCTGGTTGTTGAGACCCCAGACACCAACGCCCGTGATGATCAGGTACAGGATCATGCCCGTGCCGACCGCGGCGATCGATGACGTGATGGTGAAGAGTGTCAGCCAGATCTTGGGGATCGGCGCCTCGGCGTAGCCGCACACGATGTTGGTCACATCGTTGAAGCTGCGCTCCCCGAGCACGAGTGGCGCGCGGAGGCTGGGGTCCTCGATGAGCGTTCCGTCGTCGCTCGTCCCGGGGACCTTGGGCATGCTGCGCGGCAGCGGCTGGACGGTCACGTCGCCGGAGCCCTGCATGGTAATCTTTTCATCAGGTTGCATGTCGCTCATTGCTGATCGTGCTCCGCTGCTTTACGCGTGAACCCCGCTGAGCACCTTGAGGCTCATTGAGTATCCCTGATCCATGAATCGTTTGGTGCGATCGATGTAGGACGATGAGTGCGACTCGCCGCCGTGGTCGTCGTGCCCGTTGTGGTCGTCGCCGTGGCCGCCGCCGTGCGAATCGTCGCCGTGGCCCGAGTGATCGAGCGGGTCGTGCTCACGATGGCGGATCGCCTCGTTCGGGTTCCGCACACGCATCATGTAGGTTGTGCGTGGGCGTGTCCCCAGATACCCGAGCAGCAGGTAGCTGCGGCCCGACTCGCGTTCCTTGGAAACGCGCGAGGTGGGGTCGAGGATATCACCGAAGCTGATCGCGTCGCTCGGGCATGCCTGCTGACACGCGACCTGGAAGAACCCATCGGGGATGGGACCGACCTGGTCCTTGTCCTCCCAGATGCCCTTGATCTTGACTTCCTGGCGTGCCTGGTGGATGCGCTGGATGCAGTAGGTGCACTTCTCCATGACACCACGGCTGCGGACCGTGACGTCGGGGTTCATGTGCATCTTGCTGATCTCGTCGAGCTTCTTGCGAAGGCGCGGCGGGATGAAGTTCTGGTTGAAGGTCCGATCCTGCGCGACCGTTTCCTCGAACTCTTGGGCGATCTCGGTCGACGCGTACTGGGGATCGAGCCCGCCGTTGAACTTGACCGGGGCGTAGTCGAAGAAGTTGAATCGACGCACCTTGTAGGGGCAGTTGTTCGCACAGTAGCGTGTACCAATGCACCGGTTGTACGCCATGTCGTTCGTGCCCTCGTCGCCGTGCACGGTCGCGTTGACGGGGCAGACGGTCTCGCAGGGTGCGTTCTCGCAGTGCACACACGCGACGGGCTGGACGATGATCTCGTCCGGGTTGTTGAGGTCGTCGCCCACGAAGTACCGGTCCATGCGGATCCACTGCATCTCACGGCCCTTGGCGACCTCGTTCTTGCCCACGATCGGGATGTTGTTCTCGCTCTGACACGCGATGGTGCAGGCGTTGCAACCCATGCACGAGTTCAGGTCGATCGACATGCCCCACTGCGGGCCCTGAGCGAACTGGGGCGGCGTCATCTCGTTGAGCGCCTCGTTCATCTCCAGGTCGTCCAGGTCCGGATCGCGGTGCGAGCGGTTCTGCGGGTTCTCGTAGATGCTGATGATGGGCGGCGAGTGGCTGAGCTCGCCGAGCTTCTCGGCGATGTTCAGGTTCTCGTAGTCACGCCCGTAGATCTCGTCCTTGAACTCGACCCGCTTATCGGCATACTTGTCCCACCAGTACTTGTCCATCGCACGCACGATCGAGGTGCGGCTCTCGAGCGACCAGTGGTTCTGGGTCGAGGCGATCGTGTAGGTGCCGGCGGCCTTCTTGATGCGTGCCCCGCGGGTGGCGAGCACGCCCGACGCGGGCTTGATGGCGTACGTGTTGTGCCCGACCTTGAAGCCGACCTTGCCGACGATCTCACGCCCGTAGCCGAGCTTGATCCCGACGGTGTTGTCGGCCATGCCCGGGAGGATCCAGAGCGCGGCTTCCATCTCTCGCCCGTCGAGCGTGATGGTAACCAGCTGCGCCTGGGGCATCTGCTGCTTGGTGTAAGGGTTGTACTCGTCCTGCCACGAGTGCTCCGGGAGCAGCCCCAGCTTCTTGGCGGTCAATGGGCTGACGACGATCGGGTTGTCCCAGACGACCGATGTGCCGAACTCGGGCGACTCCTGCAGCCAGCCGTTGTTCGCGAACTGACCGTGGTTCATGTTGCTCGTGTAGAACAGCACGTCCATCGATTCCTGGCCCGGCGCGGGTCGAGCGCCGGAGGCGTTCACCGCCTGCAGCACCCCGCCCATGCGGACAGAAGCACTCTGGCCAGAGCCCGAGCCAGCGAAACCGTTGTGGAGCATGCGGTCCCAGGCGCGATCGCCCGCGTTGCCCATGCCCGCCCAGGTTTCCTTGACGAGATCGAGCCCGTGCTTGCCGGCCTGACCGGCGAGCATGCTGAGGAACTCGATGTCCGAGCGTGCGGGGTCGTACAGCGGCGCGATCATCGGCTGGATGACCGAGTAGGTACCGTCGATATCGACAACGTCGCCCCATTGCTCGAGGTAATGCGTGCCGTTGAGCGACCACGTCGAGACGTGCTCGGTCTCGGTGATCGAGGTATCGAAGGTGACGGTGTTGGGCACCTTCACGAAGGCCTCCGCGAAGCCCATGGACGCGGGCGCATCGTACACCGGGTTGCACGCGATGGTCACGAGCGTGTCGACGCGACCGCTGTTGATGTCACGCGTGAGTGCGCCGAGATCCGCCGCGCTGTCGCTCGCGAGCGACGCGCTCATCGGGCTGGCCTGGACCATGCCGCCCATCGCACCGATCGCGTTGTTGATCGCCATACACAGCGACCACGCCTCGGTGCCGACCTGATCGCCAGGGACCACGACGGATTGCCCGCGGTGGGCGACAAGATCCTTGGCGATCTCGTCGATGTCGTGCTGGGTCACGCCGTCCACGCTCGCGTTAGCAAGCCCCGCGGCACTGGTGCCCGTCAGGGCGAACACCGCGCGGGCGAGGGCGATCGTGAAGTTGTGCATCTGAGACGGGGAAACGCGGAAACGGTGGTCCGCGAGCGAGCCCACCGAGGTCGGCTTGGCCTCAACCGCGTAGAGACGCGACATCTCATCGCCGCCCTCGATCACCGTCCGGGTGCTGGCGAAGGTCCGAGCATTGCGGACCGCGCCCGGGCCAGCGGTCATGAAATCCGATCCCACGGATACGACACACTTTGCGCCGGCGAAGTCGTAACTGATCTGCTGCGGCGAACCGAACGCCTGCGCAGACCCATCGATGGCGGCGCGGGATTCAGCGGGGTTCCAGAACACGAACCGTGCACGCGGGAAGCGGTTGCGGACCGCGGCGATCAGCCGCTCGCGTGTCGGCGAGCTCTGCTTATCAATAATGAACGCGAGCCCCTCGCCGCCGTTGGCGTCGAACCGCAGGAAGTGCTCGCCCGCCCACAGGTCAAAGTCCTCCCAGGTCGCGTCGAGCTTGCCACGCGCCGGGTTGTTGTAGATCGGGTACTTGAGCCGCTCAGGATCGTAGAGCCCGAGGATGCTGGCCTGCGCCAGCGAGCTGGACTTGCCCTGGTTGCCCGGGTGCAGCGGGTTGCCCTCGACCTTGGTCGGGCGACCGGTGTGCGTCTCAATCAGGAGCCCCTCGCAACCGCCGCCGGGCAGCGGCATCGCGGTGGTGAAGTACAGCGGCTTGCCGGGAACGATCTCGGGCTGCTGCTTGGCGTAGGGGATGATCTTGCGATCGGGACGGCGGCAGCCGGGGACGGTCGCGGCACCAGCCAGCGCCAGCCCCGCGCCCATGATCTTGACAAAGCTCCGCCGCGACGGCTCGGACATGACCGAGGCATCGACCGGGAACTCACGCTCCACGAACTCCTTGAACTCGGGCGTTCCGGAGTACTCGTCGAGAGATCGCCAGTACGCGCGACCGCTCAGGCGTCCCATCTCGGGGGTCTTGGTCGGGATCTCTTCTTTTCCCTTGCTCGATGGGCATTGATCGAGGTTGCTCATGGTTTCGTCTCTTCATCACCCCGTGGGGTGTTGGTTCAGTCGTGTGCGAGGGAGTCGGCGTCCGCGCGGATCAGTAGTGGCAAGCCGCGCAATGCTCCGGCGGGTTCCGCTTGAGTGTGTCCAGGAGCTGCTCGGGGCTGATGCCCGCGTGCGCCCGCTCCTCGACGCTCTTGCCGAACCACTCGTTCTCCACCCAATAGAGGTCCGTGACCTTGTCCTTGGGGACGAGGTTCTCCTCAGGGTTGCGGTGGCAATCGAGGCACCAGCCCATGGAGAGCGGCTCGACCTGAACCACGACGGGCATGCCCTGGATCTGACCGTGGCACGAGTAGCAGCTCACGCCCGCGTTCACGTGGGCGTTGTGCGGGAAGTTCGCGTAGTCCGGGACGACGTGGATGTTGCGCCACTCGATGCCCTTGCCCTCGGCGTAGGCATCGCGGATGAACTGGACCTTGTCATCGGTCGCGCTCGAGAGCTCGACGTTCAGCCGGTTCTCGACATGGCAGTTCATGCAGGTCTCGACCGCCGGAACGTTGGCGTGCCACGAATCCTCAACGTTGGTGTGGCAGTAACGACAGTCCATGCCGAGCTTGCCCGCGTGGATCTGGTGGTTGAACCCGGAGCCGGGCTGGGTGGGCATGTACCCCACCTCCCAGAACTTGGGTGTGGCGTAGTACCAGAAGCCTGCGATGACGAGCAGGACGCCGCCGTTGACCACAAAGAAGAGCAGCGTGGGCAGCGCGTTCATCCATTTCGGGAAGATGGGTTTCAAGGCGAATCTCCACCGGTGTCAAAATAGACAAGCGTCCAAGGACGCGATATGCCCGAACAGATGCGGGCTCTACAGGCGGATAGGGTAGCATCCTGAATCCGCGCAAACTGTGCTGCCCAACCGAAATTCTGACTGTTTTTGTGTACAATAATGCACTCGATCACGACCTGACAGCAATGATTCATTGCGACTCAGTTTCAATAACACCGGAAGGATTCTCAAATGACGAGTACACAAGAACTTCCGAATACTGGATCTCTTAATCCTCTATCGGCAGGCGTATTCGGCCCCGCCTGCTCCATAGGGTTCGGTGCGGCCGTGCTCATGTGGGCGCTCGCGTGGGTCCTGCACATGCCCGGAGTGCATGTCCAGACCCCCATCGCCATCCCGCTATTGCTGCTCCCGCTGCTCGTGCTCACCCTGATCTGGATCCCAGGCGTGCGCCAGCAAGACCGGCTCAAGACAGGCGCGATCGCCGGGCTCATCGCCGGGCTCGTCAACCTGCTGATCCTCGGTTCCTTTATTACAGAGCAGCCCGAATCGACCGCCGAGATGAGCGAGAAAGCCAACACGCTCGCCCCGAACGCGCTGGTCGTCGTCCTCGGTTCGATCGCGGTCTCGGTCGTCGTCTCGCTGATCGCGGCAGTCGCGGTCAAGGGCAAGGACACACCCGCGCGGGGGCAACGCCGATGGCTGAGCCGCATGGCATGGGTCACGGCGTTGACGTACCTCCCGCTGATTGCGGTCGGCGGGATCGTGACCAGCACCGACTCCGGGCTGGCGGTCCCCGACGCGGTGACCAGCTATGGCGCGGTTTCCGTGCTTTTCCCGCTGAAGCTCATGGCCGAGCCCCGGATCTTCTTTGAGCACTCCCACCGCCTCTTCGGAACACTCGCGGGGCTGACCACGCTCGTGCTGATGCTGCGGGTGCTGTTTTCCAAGGTCCAAACCCTCCCGAAGATCCTCAGCGTGCTGCTGTTTATCGGTGTCAGCGCCCAGGGCATGCTCGGCATTATCCGCGTCGCGGAATCAAGCACCTTCTTCGCCGTCATCCATGGCGTGTTCGCGCAGCTGGTGTTCGCCCTCGCGTTCATCATCGCGGTGATGCTGTCTCGCAGCTGGATGAATGCCAGCCCCAGCGATGCCGTGGCGCTCAACTCGAGGAAGGCCCGCACGATCCTGTTGATCGCCATGATCTGCCTCTGCGTTCAGCTCGTCTTCGGTGCGCTCACCCGTCACATGCACTCCTCGCATGCCATGCTCTCGCACATGGGATTTGCCTTCATCGTGATGACGCTGATCATCGTGGGCGGGGCGTTCTGCATGCGGACGGGCAAGGCGGATGAATCCGGGCAGCCGATCAGGGTATACGGGGTTCTGATGCACGCGCTCGTCGTGTGGCAGTTTGCCCTTGGGTTCGCCACCCTCTCGCTGGCCTGGACCAGCGAGAAACCCGACCTGCCGACGTCCGAGACGCTCTCCACCGCCAGCACGATCGATCCGGTGGGTTCGCTTGTGGCGACGCTTCACCAGGTGAGCGGCGCGGCCCTGCTCGCGACAACGGCCTGTGCCCTGGTCTGGGCGATTCGGCTGGCTCAGCGTCCGAAAATACTGTAATCTCGCGAGTGGTTTGCCCATCAACGCACTGAGACGCAATGCGTCGCCCCTGTGTACGTTGAGCGGGCATCACACGCTCGGAGATTGCGATGGGCACACTCGCCACGACCACCCAGCCAGAACGCGTTGAAACGTCCATGCTCCCGATCAGGGACGAGGAGTTCGGCTACCGCGAGGCCCGCCACCTGCTCTGGAGGGCCGGCTTCGGGGGCACCGACGAGCAGATCCGCACGCTCGCGGGCTGGGGCCCCAAAAAGGCCGTCGATTTCATCCTCGACTACGACGACATCCCCTTCGAGGACGACAGCCCCACCGCCTTCGACCACAACATCATGCGTGCACGGACACGCGAGGAGAACCTGGCGCTGCGTCGCGCACAGCAGGCCGGTGACGAGAACACGCTGAGCAAGTTCAGGGAGATGCGGCAGAGCGCCCAACGCGATGACCGGCGCCAGATGCGCGAGATCCGCCACTGGTGGCTCACGCGGATGATCCAGACGCCCCGCCCCCTCGAAGAGAAGATGACGCTCTTCTGGCACGGGCATTTCGCGACGAGCTACCGCACCATCGAAGACTCGTACCACATGTACCAGCAGAACCGGATGCTGCGCGGGCTGGCGCTGGGCAACTTCCGCGACCTGCTGCTCGCGATCATCCGCGACCCGGCGATGCTCCGCTATCTCAACAACAACCAGAACCGCAAGGACGCTCCCAATGAGAACCTTGCGCGAGAGATCATGGAGCTCTTCTCGCTCGGAGAAGGCAACTACAGCGAGCGTGATATCAGGGAAGGCGCGCGCGCCCTCACCGGGTTCACGTACCGCGACGACGCGTTCTTCTACAACGACCGCCAGCACGACGAGGGATCGAAACGCGTCCTCGGGGTGTATGGCAACATCGATGGCGACGGGTTTGTCAACGCGATCATCCGCTCGCCGCACTGCGCGCCGTTCATCTGTGCCAAGCTCTACAAGTTCTTCGTCAAGGAGATCCCCACCGACACCAAGGCGCTCGAGGGCGCTGAGCGGACGGTTGTGCGTTCGCTGAGCCAGACCATGGAGCAGGCACGCTTTGAGATCAAGCCCGTGCTGCGGAAGCTGCTCCTGAGCCGGCACTTCTACGACCCGAGCGTGATGGGCAACAAGATCAAGAGCCCGGTGGAACTCGTCGTCGGCGCGGTCCGCTCACTGAACACGCCCGTCCGGAACCTGACCACGGTTGCCCGGGCCATCGACACGATGGGCCAGAGCCTGTTCCTCCCGCCCAGCGTGAAGGGCTGGGACGGCGGTCGTGCCTGGATCAACACCTCGACGCTCTTCACACGCCAGAACACGCTCGTGTACCTGCTCACCGGTGAGCTGGCACAGAACAACACACGATTTGTCGATCGCACGCCGTACGATCCGCGCCTGCTCGTCTCGTGCATGAACGACCCTCGGATCGAGGGCGACCCACCCGACGAGCTGATCGCCAATCAGGTGATGGACTTCGTGCTCGGGCGTCGCCCGTACGGCGCAGCCGAGCAGCTGCTGTCCGCGTCGTACAAGGTCGATCGACCCGCGAGCAGCAGCGGGATCCGCACCATGCTCCTGCTGACCACATCTATGCCCGAGTACCAGCTCTGCTGAGCGAGAGGGAACCGCTATGAACCTGCACAACGATCCATCCAACGCGAAGGCATACACACGGCGGGCGTTTATCCAGAACTCGGCCTTGCTCGCGTCGGCGGCGCTGACCGTCCCGGCGTTCATCCAGTCGTCCGCGCTCGCGATGCCCCGACCCGAGCAGGGGCTCGCCTCGATCCCCGGCGTCGACGAGGACCACATCCTCGTCATCATCCAGCTCTCGGGCGGCAACGACGGGCTCAATACGGTCGTCCCATACCGCGACGATGCGTACTACCGGCTGCGCCCGTCGATCGGGATCAGGCCCGACGGGCTGCACATCCTGAGCCGCAACGGCAGCAACGGCGCGGTGGATCTCGGGCTCAACAACGCCATGACCGGCATCCGCGAGCTGTACGACCAGGGGCAGTGCGCCATCGTCCAGGGCGTGGGCTATCCAAACCCCAACCGCTCCCACTTCGCGTCCATGGACATCTGGCACACGGGTGAGCTGAGCGGCACGGGCGACGGCTGGGTCGGACGATACGTCGATGCGCAGTGCTGCGGGTACGGCAAGGGCGAGAGCGGCACGCCCGACGGCTCGCTGGACAAGCAGGTCGAGCCACCGATCGCGATCGGGAACGAGGCACCGCTGATGCTCACCGGTCGCAACATGATGCCGGTCTCCTTCGAGTCCGCGGAGCTGTTCGCCTGGGCGGGCAGGAAGTATTCCGAGGACATCGTTGAGGAGCACCGCAAGCTCACCGACATGATCAACGAGCGCGTTGAGCACGAAAAGGACAGCAACAACGCGTTCCTGCTCCGCACCGCGATGGACGCGCGGGTCTCGTCGGACACCATCCGGCGGGCCGTGAGCGAAAAGCCGCTCGTGAACTATCCCAACAGCAACCTCGCGGGGCAGCTGAGCATGATCGGGGCGATGATCCGCGCCGGGCTCAAGACCCGCGTGTACTACGCGTCGCACGGGAGCTTCGATACCCACGCGAACCAGCCGGGCAACCACGCCCGCCTGCTGGGCCAGTTCGCCAGCGCGGTTCAGGCGTTCCAGAACGATCTGCGTGCACAAGGCAACGACACGCGGGTGCTCACGATCGCCTTCTCCGAGTTCGGGCGGCGCGTCGGGCAGAACGCGTCCAACGGCACGGACCACGGCACCGCGGCACCGATGTTCATGTTCGGTCCCAATGTACGCGGCGGCTTCCACTCGAAGCACCCATCGCTGACCAGCCTTGATGCGGGCGACCTGAAATACACCTGCGATTTCCGAAGCGTGTACGCGGAGATCCTCGATTCCTGGCTGAGCACGAGCAGCAAGGATGTGCTCGAGGGACAGTTCAAGCACCTGCGTGTGCTCAATACATGAGTCACGCAAGCAACGGGTTGATGTCGGCCTCGGTTAAACTATGCTGATTCAGTTTGACCTCTTCCCCGCACTCCGGGCACCTGACCCTCGGCATCGCATCCGGCCC
The DNA here is from genome assembly GCA_964229845.1 of Phycisphaerales bacterium UBA1924. Lineage (GTDB taxonomy): Bacteria > Planctomycetota > Phycisphaerae > Phycisphaerales > UBA1924 > UBA1924. The sequence goes on along the minus strand of CAXREY010000012.1, from coordinate 99,957 downwards.
GAATATCTCCAGCCCGATCAGGCTGTAGCGGCACTCGGGGCAGATCGCGCCATCGAGGTGGCGGCGGAGGCAGCGGTGCAGCAGCCGATCACGCACGATCAGCCCGGTCAGGGCAGGGCCCCAGATAAACGAAACAAAGACCAGAAGATTGAGCAGCGTGTCGGTCATGACATCGACCTTGTCATTCGCCATGAACTGCTTCGCGACCCATTCGAGCGTGTAGTAGTGCGGGCTCGCGAGCGTGATCGCGAATGCAAGCGACGCAACGAGTGAAAACAAGATGGCGGTCTGATGCAGCCCCGTGCGTCGGATCTGCCGTGCCCGGGCGATGTAGCGCCGGCACGTCGCGTCATCGTACTGATCGAGCTCAGGGAACGCCCGCCAGATCTTCGTGCTGATCAGTCGCATCGGTGCTCACTCTCGGCGGAGCACGATCATCGCAACCGCTGCGGGTCGATGTCCGCCTCGGTGATGTGTCCGGTGTTGAGCGTGGTGTGGTTCCCACATTCCGGGCAGGTGACGAACTTCACATCATCCGCTTCCTTGATCGTCAACCCGATGAGCTGATACCCGCACCCGGCACAGTCTGTCGCTTTGAGTTGCGAAAGGATCGAGTGACGCAACCAGCGATCACGCACCAGGAACGCACACAACACCGGAAACCAGATCACCCCGGTAAACAGCAGAGACATCAGGAGCAACGCAAGGAACAGCTTGAACCCGCCCCGCGCGGATGAAGAAAAATCTTCGACAGCATCGATGCTCAGCATGATGACCACGACCCAGACGAAGAACGAGAGAAACAGCGTGAGCAGCGTGAAGACCGCCCCCTTCCAGATATTGCTCATACGCCGAGCATGCCGCACATAGTTGCGGCACACCTCATCCGAATATTGATCCAGTTCCGGGAACGCACGCCATATTTTTCGGCTGATCAGTCTCACGGCTGCGCGTCATCGTACACCGAATCGATCGGTAGGTGCACCGCCAGCGGATCGACCACGTCCGCATCGCTCGGCGGGAGTATCGGGGACATCGTGAGGACCTTGAGCACAGAACCGTCTTCGTCGACGTACTCGCTCCCCTCGCTCGATGGCATCGAGCCCGCGATCACGAACCGTCTGCCCTTGCCCAACTGCTCGACGGTGATCGTCACGCGGTAGACCCGCTCGGCTTCATCGAGCTGCATCGTGCTGGTGCCGAAACGTCCGGGTTCTTCGTAAATCAGGGTCAGGTACACCCGCTCGGGCTCGCCTTGCAGCGCCGCCGCGGGGATGCTCAGCTCGACACCGCCCGGCCAGTCGTGCGGCGAGATCATCAACCGTTCTCGCTTCGCCTTGGTTGCCAGCGAAACCGCGTCCGGGTCCCGCCCCGCGAGCCATTGCCCGATGGCGTTCGCGTTCCCAGTGTCGGCCGCGCCGGCGCCGATGGGCTTCGCGTCGGCCATGAGCTTCTCTTTGTCCTGGGTGACAAAGATCAGCGCATACAGGCCCGCGAAAACCGCGATCGGCGCGATGAGCCAGAGCGTGAGCAGGACGTTCTTGCGACGCATGCAGGATCATAGTGGCCGGAGCGCAGGAAAAAGCCCGCGACCGTGCTGCCGCAGGCTTTGGAGTTGTCTTCGAGGCGTCTCAGCCCTTGGCGTTGGCGTAGTTCTTCGCGACCTGGTCCCAGTTCACGACGTTCCAGAACGCGCTGATGTAGTCAGGACGCTTGTTCTGGTAGTTCAGGTAGTACGCGTGCTCCCAGACGTCCAGCCCGAGGATGGGCTTGTGCCCCTCCATGACCGGCGAGTCCTGATTCGCGGTGGAGTGGACGTGCAGGTTGCCGCTCGCGTCGAGCCCCAGCCATGCCCAGCCCGACCCGAAGCGGGTCGCTGCGGCGTTGGCGAACTCTTCCTTGAACTTCTCGAACGAACCGAACTTCGCGTTGATCGCGTCGGCCAGCTCGCCGCCGGGTTCCCCGCCGCCGTTGGGCGAGAGAATGGTCCAGAAGAGCGAGTGATTGACGTGCCCACCCACGTTGTTCTGCACTGCGGTTCGGATATCAGCGGGGATGCTGCCGATGTGCGACAGAACCTCTTCGGGCTCCATGTCGGCGAACTCGGTCCCCTCGACGGCCTTGTTGCCCTTGTCAACGTAGCCCTGGTGGTGCTTGGTGTGATGAATTTCCATCGTGCGTGCATCGAAATGGGGCTCAAGCGCGTCGTATGCGTATGGCAAATCGGGAAGTTTGAAGGGCATCGAATGACTCCTTTGGCGATCTAGGGGTGAACCCACGGTTCCGCTCAGCGTGAGCGTTCCCAGCGTACTCTTTGGCAGGAATTGTGGATGAACCGTGAGGAACGCAGATTCTGTGCGGGATAAACCCCCAATTTCATATGAAATTGGGCTTGGCCGCCTTGAAAGTGCGATGAGTTGTTGTTTGTAAATGGCATGATGGGTATACTGGCGACCCGGTACACGGGCACCACGATCGCGCCAACAGGTCAAGCGACCCCGAAAACGCGATCGCCCGATGGGTGACAGTAGGGCCGAGTTTATCGGCCGTCAACCAACGGAGCTCAGCTGCCTGCAGGCAAGATCTGAGCCAGACATTCCGGACCAAACGCGATCGCAGGATGCAATCGCAAGGGGAAGCCCGAATCAGGGGTCTTCCCCGCCAAAACCGCCAGGGCTGGCAGATCGCACGGATCACAAACCCGGACATCATGTTCGGATTGTGCTCGGCATGCAGATCGAGTTGGATCGCCCGATCCGGCTGACAACCAAGATATTTGTATCGATCCGGGTTTCAGATCGAAACTCTCATGGCAGTTGTTCGTATCCAATGAGAGCGGATGACTTTACCGGCTTCCGCAAGGGCCCAGATCGAGCTCTCTGAGCGACTCAGATATGTCGCTCGACATCCTGCCCGGCTCCCAACCACCGCCGATATGACCGTTCGACCGCAGCAAGTCTGCACCCTACGAGCGGCTCGGCCAACTCCAAGCGGGACCCCGGCAGCCGTCGTTCCCACGCACACCGGATGTGTGTGGCATGAAAAGCAGGAACGGGAACCAGCCGGCTGTGAAAGCAGCATTGGCTGGAGACAACACGGCGTTTGATTGGGCATTTTTTGATGATCCATGCATCCCCATTTATTGGGTATGCGTACTGAACGGTCCCCGATTCGGGGTCAGCCCATTCTCAACAGCGCGGTGTTTGTCCACGGCTGGGTGTCGGATCCACAACCCGACATCCTGGGATTGGGGCATCGCCCCAAGTATCGCGCCCGAGGCATCGGGCAGGACAGCAAGCAAGAACAAAGCCGCCGCAGGACAGTGGCGGCTGGAGACAGCATGATGCAAGCATTGAACAACAACCCCAGCCCGCTCGAGCAGATGCGTCGCAAGCACCGTGTCGGTGTCTCCCGCACGTCGACCCGTGCCGGCAAGACATCGCGTCAGCTTTCGCACGAAGACGAAAGACTGCTCAACCAGATCCTCTCCAAGGAGCAGGACTTCATCGACTCCGAGGTTTTCTACGAGGACGATGCGGAGCAGAACATCTATGAGGATGCCCCGGACATCGCGCTGCCGGATACAAGCTGGTACCACCCGGTGATGGACGACATCTCCTCGATCTCGAGGACGAGGACCGTGAAGTCCTCGCAGCAGGTCATCCTGACGGGTGCCGAGGAGCGTGTGCTCTTCCACCAGTTCAACTACTCGCGATACCGCGTGTACAAGCTCCAGCAAGAGGTCTGGGCTCGCCCGGACAAGCGTCCGACCCCCGAGCAGGCGGACCAGCTCCTCCACTGGCACCGCAAAGCCGAGCGTATCCGCGAGCAGATCGCGGAGACCAACCTCGCGCTGGTGCTGGCGATGGCCAAGCGAACCCGCATGAGCGAGGTGGACTTCGCCGACCTCGTCTCCGAGGGCAACATGGCGCTGCTGCGTGCGGTCGACAAGTTCGACGCCGGGCGTGGCTTCAAGTTCTCGACCTACGCGTGCCGGGCGATCCTCAAGGCGTTCTCGCGTCAGGGGATGAAGCTGAGCAAGTACCGCCAGCGGTTCCCCACGGACTTCGATCCGAAGCTCGAGAAGTCGGACTTCCTCGAGACCAAGCGTGCGGACTTCGAGAAGGACACCGCGAGCGAGGTGCGTGAGATCGTCATGGCCAACCGTGCCGAGCTCTCCGACGTCGAGAAGACCGTCCTTGAGCACCGCTTCGGGCTCGAGTCCGGCGGGCACGAGAAGCCCATGACCCTCGAGCAGGTCGGCCAGATCATCGGCGTGACCAAGGAGCGTGTGCGTCAGATCCAGAACAAGGCGATGGAGAAGATCCGCGTCGAGCTGGAGGCCAACTTCCTCGGGACCAACGAGCGCGAGGCCGAGACGGTCGGCGCCAACTGACCAACACTCAAAAACCGCAGAGCGGGGTCGAAAGGCCCCGCTTTTCATTTCAGCCCCCAGCAGATCAGCGCACCAGACCCGATTGACATGAACAGATCCGGGAACCAAGCCAGTATCCGCAACGAACATGATTGGTCGATCGTTCCGGCGATCGGTCTCGACTCGCTCGCGGGGTCAAACTCGGCACCGGGTTCTCCGGGCGATCCGCCGAGCGCCGACTAGAATAGCACCCCCATCGACCGCACTTCTCGCGGCGATATCCGCCCCGCCTCCTGGTAGGGACGTATCTTGAATGGATTCCACGCTCACCACGGCGTGCATTGAAGGATGAAGAGACATGAGTGTAACTGAATCCCCCTCATCGACCGCGACCGCGGGCCATGTGGACCTTGATCCCACGATGAACAAGAAGGACCCGCACGCGACACGCTGGGGCGACTTCCTGAAAGCGACAATCAAGTTCGGGGCATCGGACCTGATCATGAAGTCGGATCAGAAGCCAAAGGTCCGAATGCGCGGCTCCCTCAAGGCGCTCGATGTCGAGCCTGTCAGCGCCAGTGAGTTCTTCAAGATCACCAAAGAGATCCTGACCGACGAGCAGTTGAAGGACCTCCACAAGTTCGGGTCCGTTGACTTCGCGTACAACTACGACGAGAATCATCGCTTCCGCGTGAACCTGTTCCAGGCGCGCGGGACAATCTCGGTCGCCGCGCGAAACATCACGTCCGAGATCCTCCCCTTCGAGGGCCTCCACCTCCCGGAGGTCATGGCGGACATCGCGATGCAGCCCCAGGGCATCGTCCTGCTCTGTGGTGTGACCGGCTCGGGCAAGTCCACCACGATCGCCTCGATGCTCGACTATGTGAACGCCCGCAAGAGCGTCCATATCCTGACGCTCGAGGACCCGATCGAGTACATCTTCGAGGACAAGAAGGCCACGATCAACCAGCGCGAGATCGGGCTCGACTGCCTCGACTTCAAGACCGGGCTGCGAGCGCTCGTGCGTGAGAACCCCGACGTCGTGCTCATCGGTGAGATGCGTGACCAGGAGACCTTCGAGGCCGCGCTGCACGCCGCAGAAACGGGCCACCTGGTGTTCGGGACGATCCACGCCTCGAGCACGACCCAGACCTTCTCGCGTATTTATGGTCTCTTCCCGCAGGATGAGATCGAGCAGGTCCGCAAGATCCTCGCGTACCAGATGCGTGCGTTCGTCTACCAGAAGCTGCTCCCCACCCTTCACGAGAAGATCTTCCGCATCCCGGCACTGGAGATCCTGATCAACAACGGCGTAGTGCGGAAGTTCATCCTTGAGGAGCGTGAGGGCGATCTGCGCGACGTGCTCAACTCCGTCGAAGCCCAGCAGATCGGCATGGTCGATTTCAACGACTCGCTCGTGAAGCTGGTTGAGGCGGAGTACATCCACATGCGCACGGCGATCGAAGCATCGCCGAACGTCGATGAGCTCCAGATGAAGCTCAAGAAGTTTGCATAACACCAGGGCCCCCACGACCCTCGCGCACGCTCCGCGTGGTGCGCGGGCGATGGAGCCACTACAATCGGGTGTCCGCGGGCACACCGGCCCACACACGCCCAGACCCGACACCCGATCAGGATAATGAGGACACAGCAGTGCTCGAAACCACGATGATCCCACTCACCCAATCGCTCGGCTCGCTCCCGATGGGCTCGCTGACGCTCGCCGCCGGCGACACCTTCGTCTTGGTCTCTTGGTGGAAGGCGATCCTGCTGATGGTCCCGTTCATCGGCTGGGCATGGGTGCTCTCGACCGTTCTCGATAAGCACGCCCAGCGGTTCTTCCTCGGGCAGGAGAAGTGGAACCTGATCCACATGGTCTTCGGGCTCGGCGCGCTCGCGCTGGTGGTCCTGCTCCCGGTCGGTGGTATCGGCGGGCTCCTCGCCGCCTTCTTCGGCTCAGTGGTGATCCTCGCGCTCGACATCATTATCTTCGCCAGCGTCGCGAACAAGGACGATCGCATCCCTGATCACGCCAAGCTCACGATCAACATGGCGGAGATGGCCGCGAAGCGTGATGAGAAGAAGGCGGCCAAGAAGCTTGGCAGTTCCGAGCTGACCATCGTCGGTGCGGACAAGATGAAGATCATGCCGCCGGACAAGGAGTCGACCGGGTACGCCGTCCGCCTCGCGGCCGAGGAAATCCTCATTAACGGCTACGAAGCGCGTGCGTCCCAGATCGATATCCATCCGGTCAGTGCCGAGACCTACGGCGTATCCATGCTGGTGGACGGTGTCCGTCAGCCGGGCGAGCAGATCGCTCAGGCGGACGCCGTGCAGATCATCGATTTCTGGAAAAAGGCCGCCGGGCTGGATGTCAATGACCGGCGTCGCAAGCAGAGCGGCAACGTGGACGCGTCCAGCGAGCGGATGACCAACCAGAGCGTGAAGTGCGTGACCAGCGGCTCCAAGAACGGCATGGTGCTCACCATGATGTTCAACCCCGACAAGGCTGTCCGTCGCAACCCGGAAGACCTGGGCATGACGGGCTCGCAGCTTGAGATGGTCAAGGGCTGGGCAGAGAACACGGAGGGCATCGTCCTGCTGGCCGCGCCGAGCGATAACGGCCGCACCACGACCATGTACTCCATGCTCAAGCTGCACGATGCCTACACCTCGAATATCCAGACGATCGAGTACGAGATTGAGGACGCGATCGAGGGCGTGAAGCAGATCAAGTTTGATAAAGCCCAGGAGGACGCTGATTTCGCGACCACCGTCCGTTCGACGCTCCGCCGTGACCCGGACGTCGTCGGTGTGTGCGACCTGCCAGACACCGCCACGGCTCAGAACATCGCGAACTCAGACTTCGATCGGTCTCGGACCTATGTCTCGCTCAAGTGTGACGACGCGTTGACGGCGGTGCAGTTGTACGTGCGGGGCGTCGGCGATGCCAAGCTCGCCGCGAAGGGGCTGCGGGGTGTTGTGGCCCAGAAGCTCCTCCGTTCGCTGTGCAACAACTGCAAGGTGGCGTACCAGCCGACCCCGGACATGCTCAAGAAGCTGGGGCTGCCGACGGACAAGGTCAAGCAGCTCTTCAAGAAGGGTGGGCAGGTCCTCATCCGCAACAAACCCGAGATCTGCCCCGCGTGCAACGGCATCGGATACGAAGGGCAGACCGGCTGCTTCGGTGTGTTCCCGATCGGTGACGAGGAACGCAAGATGATCGCCGCGGAGAACTGGACCGGGCTGCGGACCGCGATGCGCAAGCGCTCGCTCCCCACGGTCCAGCAGGCCGCGCTCCGCAAGGCCGTGGAAGGCGTCACGAGCATCGAAGAGGTCTCACGCATCTCATCCTCGAAGAGCAAGAAGAGCGGCGGCGGCGGCTCCTCGGGCAGCAAACCATCGAAGCCCACTCCGCAGCCCGCCTAACCCACACTCGCTGACACATCGTCCTGTGCGGGCAGCAACGCCCGCGGGAGAAGCAACCATGTTTATGAATATCCTCGTTGTGATCTTCGTGCTTGCCATCGCCTACGCGTGGATGGTGCGTGGCATCTTCAACGCCATGATCCACGCCCTATGTGCCCTGGTCGCGGGCGCCATCGCGTTCGCGTTCTGGGAACCCCTCTCGATCATGCTCGTCAATATGAGCCCCGAGCGTGGGTTCTTCTCGTTCATCGAATCGATCGCTTGGGGCGTCTCGCTCGTCGTGCCGTTCGCGGTTGTGATGCTCCTGCTGCGTGTCGCGACCGACAAGCTGATCCCCGCGAACATCAAGAACAACCCCGCGGTGGACTACGCGGGCGGCGCCGTGTTCGGAGCCATCACCGGCGTGATCTGCTCTGGGATCCTGGTCATCGGCGTCAACAACATGCGGGTGTCCACGGAGTTCCTCGGCTACCAGCCGCTCTGGTACTCCGCCGAGCGCGCCACCGGCGCGGGCTCCCTGGTCAAATCGGACACACTCTGGATACCCGTCGATTCGATCGTCGCCGACGTCTATGGCACGCTCTCCGAGGGGAGCATGAGCAGCGGCGAGCCACTCGCGTACTGGTACCCCGAGCTCGAGCTGGCCGGATTCGCGTCGCGCGTCTCGCCCGATGGCATGGGACGAAACGCGCTGCGGCCGGAGGATTTCAATCTCCTCGGCGCATACACGGTCGGTCCTGAGCAGGGAACACAGGTCAGCGAACTGCTGAAGATTTCTGGCAGCAACACCCAACGCTACGTGGACATCAACGACGAACCGGTGAGCACCGGGCGAGTCTACGGCTATGTGCTGGAGTTTGAGCCCAGCGCGAAAGAACGCGGCCGCAAGGGCGCGGGACAGCTCGTCGTTTCAAACGGGCAGGTCCGCATGCTCGTCGAGAACAGCAACAACGAGACATACACGATCTTCCCGAACGCGGTGATCTCGGAGTCTTCAGAGCCCGGTCAGTTCGGCCGCTGGCGTTTCGACGCGGCCGACGTGTTCATCAACTCGACGGGCGGCAAATCGAAGGTCCCCATGGGCTTCGAGTTCGTCGTCCCGACCGGCAGCACGCCCGTGGCGCTCTTTGTCAAGAACGTACGCGTCACGGCGGACGAGTTCCCCGATGCGGTCTCCTATCCGACCCCATCGCGCCGCGATCGCCTGGTCCGCACGGGTTCGATCCTCCGCGGCAACAAGGCCGAGGTCGAATACAACACCGAGTACACCGTCAACTACGACTGGACGAGCGGCGAGAACAGGTACGTCGACACGACGAGCCGCCTCCTTGAGATCCTGCCCATCTCCGCGGCACGCCGTGGCATGACGATCGACGACGAAAACCACATCGTCGCCGGCCAGGGCACGTACGACGTGAAGGCAGAGGTCGGTCGCCGCAACGCCGGCACCAGCAAGAACCTCCGGGTTGAGCGTTATGCGGTCGCCGAGGACCAGGCGATGATCAAGCTCGAGGTCAGCGCCGACTCACCCTTCGGCTTCCTGAGCGAGGGAGCCCAGGTCGCTCCGCTCGATGAGCCGCTCGTCCTCCTCGACACGCTCGGCAACGAGTACGAAGCCGTGGGATACGAGTACATCGACGGCTCGATCATGGAACTCCGCTACACGCTGGGCAACACGCTCACGGGCATCGAGGACACCCCCTCGCTGAGCACCACTCGCGCCGATCAGCGCCTCCGGATCATCTTCGTGATCACCGACGGCGTTGAGATCGACCGGTTCGTCATCGGCGACATGGTCCTCGCCCAGTTCAACCCGAACCTCGCATCGCAAGGCGGCGGCTGATCAGGCGTATACGCGACGCGAGGCCCACCGCTTGGTGGGCTTTTTTTATGCATCAGATCCATCCATAAAAAAACCGACCCTGCACGGGTCGGTTCATAATCGTTCACGGGTATCGCTCAGCCCTCGGTCGTGGCGGCTTCCTCAGCCGGTGCCTCTTCCTTCGCGGGCTTCTTGTCCTTGACGATCAGCTCGCCCTCGTTGTCGAACTCCATCTCGTCGTCCTCGTCAACGTCGAGCTCGCGATCGGGGACAACCCAGAGCTTGATGTCCGCCTCAAGATCGGAGTCGACCTTGATGTGGATATCGAAGGTGTCGATGCGCTTGATCGTGGTGGGCAGGCGAACCTCGCGGGGTGCGACGGAGAAGCCGAGCTCTTTGAGGGCCGCGGCGATGTCCTGCTGGGTGACCGAGCCGTACAGCTGCCCCTGATCGTTGCAGGCGCGGATGAGTGTGAGCTCCTGGCCGTTGAGCTTGCCGATCATGTCTTCGCGCTGTGCACGACGCTCGGCGAGTGCCTTCTCGGCCTGAGCACGCTTCTCGGCGAGCTGCGAGATCAACTCGTCGCTCGGCTCCGTCGCGTACCCAAACGGGAGGAGGTAGTTGCGGGCGTAGCCGATACGGACATTGACGATGTCGCCGACGATGCCGAGGCTATCGACGTTCTCGGTGAGCAGGAGTTTGACGTTGCGTGCCATGAGCGGTCCTTTCGCTGTCCTTGCCCGGGTTCTTCCGGGCGAGTTGAGGAGCACCGCACGATGCGACGCCCCAACAAGAGGGGATCCGAGCTGTTCGGATCGGGAGGTGATCGTAGAACGCATCAACCACGCTATCCAACGCGTCCCGCATGAATTAGGGCCGCTGGGAATGAAAAACCGCCCCAATGGGGCGGTCGGAGTGATTCGCTTGGGCGTGGATCAGAAGGGGATGTCGTCGTGGTCGATGTCGGCACCTCCGCCGCCGCCACCGCCGCCCCCAGCGCCGGAGCGGGCATACCCGCCCCCACCACCGCCGCCGCCGCCCTGATTGCCGCCGCCGCCCTGGCCGGAATCGACGAACTGGAAGTTCTCAACAACGACCGAAAGCTTCGAACGCTTGCCGCCACCGTTGCGGTCTTCCCACTGATCGAGTTTGAGACGCCCCTCGATGAATACGGCCCGCCCCTTGGAGAGATACTGCGACATGACCTCCGCGGTCCGCCCCCATGCCTCGCAATCCACGAAGGTGACCTCTTCTCGCTGATCACCGGACTGGGTCTTGTAGCGTCGGTTGACCGCGAGCCCGAAGTTCCCCACGGCGGTGTTGCTCCCGGTGTGGCGGATCTCGATATCACGGGTCAGGTTGCCCATGAGCAGGACTTTATTGAAGCTGCCAGCCATTGTGTTCTCCTCAGATTTACCGTGCAGGTCTGTATTTCGATCAGTGTAGCATACCAAACAGATGCCGGTGTGCGCGATCGGAAAATCGCGCACACCGGCATGGTCATTCAGCCCGGGGAACTCGGTTCTGCGTCGTCAGAGACCGAGATCGGGCAAGATTGAGGATTACTCCTCTTTGTCGCTGTCCGGTGCGGAGTCGCTCTCGGCCGCTTCGGGTGCGGCCTCAGGTGCGGCCGGGGCTGCGGGTGCCTGCTCGGGAGCGCCGAGACGGACCTTGCTGCTGCCCTCGCCCTCTGCGCTGTCACCCTGCTCGGCCTTGAGCTTGGCCTCGGTGTCCAGCCCGGTGCGGTCGTCGTTCGCCTTGATCTCTTCATCGGTCAGGTGCTCGGCGCTCGTGATGAGCACACGCATGACCTGATCAGAGATCTGAACGTCACGCTCCAGGTGCGAGACCATGTCGGTCGGGCACGTGAAGTACGCGAGGATGTAAACGCCACGCTTCTGCTTCTCGATCTCGAAGGCGAGACGACGCTCGTCCCATTTCTTCATTGCGATCACGTCGGCGTTCGCACGCTCGAGCAGGTGGTTGATGTGGGCGACAAGATCGCCGAAGGATGCGGCCGCGGATTGGCTGGCGAGGAACATTGCCTCGTAGACGCCTGTGCGGGTTTCGGTATCGGTGGACATGTGTATCTCCAATGGTCTATTCAGCTCTGCGAGCTGCTGTTGATTTCGGTTTCGTTGATTTGAGATTCTGAGTTCTTCGGCTGAGTTTCGCTGGGCTTGTCGTCTGGCTGCTTCTCGGGGCGGGGCTTCTTGAGCTTCGTGTTGAAGGCGTTCATCGCCTTCACGACGCCCTCTTCGAGGATGCACTCCGTCGCGTCCGCGGCACGGATGATGCCGCGTTCGATGTCGTCCTTCTCCTCGCTCATGAATCGGCTGAGAACCCAATCCGATTGGTTCATGAGCTTGGGGACCTGCCCGACACCGAGCCGCACACGCATGTACCCGTCACCGCCGAGCACGCGATCGATATCGCTCAGCCCGTTGTGACCGCCCGAGCCGCCGTTCTTGCGGACGCGGGTGTGACCCACCGGCAGGGCGATGTCGTCCACGATGACGATCAGGTCCTCGCTCGGATCGAGCTTGAAGAACCGGACCGCCTCGCCGACGGCTTTGCCCGACAGGTTCATGTAGGTCGTGGGTTTCATGAGAAGCACCTTCTCCGCGCCGATGAACGCGTCGATGGTGACGGAGTTGAACCGGGCCTTGGGGACCTGCCCGCCAGCGTGGCGCGTGGCGAGCGCATCGACGACCATGAACCCCACGTTGTGGCGGGTCTTGTCGTACTGCAGCCCCGGGTTGCCGAGCCCAACGATCAGCTTCATTCCTCAGTCTCTTCTTTCTTCTCGGTGATGACTTCCGGCTCGGCGCCTTCGGCCCCGACCTCGCCTGCTTCGCCTTCCTCTTCCTGGATGGCCTTCATGACGATCTGCGCCACGATCGCGTCCGGATCGGAGAGGAGCTTCATGGATTCCAGCGGCAGCTTGACCTCGCCGGCGTGGATGATGTCACCGACCTCCATCTCCGAGACATCGACGTCGATGTGATCCGGGATGTTCGAGACGAGCACGTCAAGCTCGAGCTCGGTTGAGGGGTGCATCATGATGGCGCCGGAGGTCTTGAGCCCCTTGGCGTCGCCGACGAACTTCAGATGGGCGTGCGTGTGGACACGCTCGTTGAGATCGACGCGAGCGAAGTCGGCGTGGATGATGTTGGTGCCGAGGTAGTCGTAGCCGAGGTCCTTGAGCAGCACGTGCTGCTTCGCACCCTCGATATCGATCTCGAAGACCTTCTCGCCCTTGCTGATGTGCCCGATCGCGGTATGCGCGTCGAGCGTAATCGAGACCGGTTCTTCCTTGTGCCCGTAGACAACGGCGGGCAGGCCGCCGGCGTTGCGGATGCGCTGCGAGTAGCGAGATCCGGTGCGTTCGCGCTTCTGTGCGCTCAGCAGAGTCGTTGTGTCACTCATTCTGTTCTCCTTTATCTTACACTCAACTCTTGGTTTCTACTGTGGCGATCAGCGCTTCGCACCCGCGGTGCGCTCGAAGAGCGCGCTGATCGATTCATCGTTGTGGATTCGTGTGATCGCCTGCCCGAGGATCTCCCCGACCGACAGGATCTTGAGCTTGTCCTTGATCTGCTCGCATCGCCCCGCCTCGGGGATGGTGTCCGTGACCACCACCCGGGAGATCGGTGAGTCGGCGAGCTTCTGCATCGCCGGGCCCGCGAGGACCGCGTGGGTCGCGGCGCAGACCACGTCGCTCGCCCCCTCGTCCATCACGAGCCTGGCCGCCTCCACGACCGTGCCGCCCGTCGAGATCATGTCATCGAACATCAGCACGGTCTTGTTCTTGACGTCGCCGATCAGGTTGCCGACCTTGACCGAATCGCCGGTCAGGCGGCGCTTGTTGATGATCGCGAGGTCCGCGTCAAGCAGGTTCGCCATCGATTCGGCAACCTTCACGTTCCCCACATCCGGCGAGACGAGGCACAGGTCGCCGAGCTCATGGCGGATCGAGGTAAAGTAGTCGTAGAAGACCGGCGTCGCGGAGAGATGGTCGACGGGGATATCGAAGAAACCCTGGATCTGAGCCGCGTGCAAGTCCATCGCCAGCACGCGATCGGCGCGGGCCGCCGTGATCAGGTTCGCCACCAGCTTGGCCGTGATCGGGACACGCCCCTCGTCCTTCCGATCCTGACGCCCGTACCCGTAGTAGGGCATGACCATCGTCACTCGCTTGGCGCTCGCCCGACGCAGACAATCGCAGAACACGAGCAGTTCCATCAGGTTGTCGTTGACGGGCTCGCAGGTCGAGATCACGACGTAGCAGTCACGCCCACGCACGTCATCATCAAGCTTGACAAAGACCTCACCGTCGGGGAAGAGATTCGTGCGTGCACGCCCGAGCTCGATCCCGATCTCGTCGCACACGCGTGTCGCGAGCCCTTTCGAGTTGCGTCCTGCGAATACTTTCAGCTCTGCCATGCTTGCGTCCTTCAGTGTGCGGGTTGCCAGGGGGGTCAGTTCGGCGTCACGGTCCGACGCTCGCGGTAAATCGCGTCAACATGAGCCAGGTGCTCGAGGGTATTGATGCTCAGGATGTCCTCAGCGGGGACCGCGTCGATGACCTCGACGGGGAGCCCACGCTTGAGCATCAGCTCGAAGACGTCCGTGATGTAGTACTCACCGGTCAGCTCGTTGCGGTTCACCTGCTTGAGCGCCTCGAACATCGCCAGCGCACTCATGCAGTAGTAGCTCGGGTTGACCTCGTTGATCCCGAGCTCGTCCTCGCTCGCGTTCTTCTGCTCGACGATGCGCTCGAAACGCCCCTCGGCATCGCGGACGATGCGCCCATACCCGCTCGGGTCATCGATGGTGCTCGTCGCGAGGGTGGCGGCTGCGTTCTTTGTGCGGTGGAGCTCCAGCATGGTGCCGAGCGTCGAGGACCTGATCAACGGGCCATCCCCGCAGAGCACAAACACGTCCGTCGTCGCCCGATCCGCGAGCGGGAAGGCATCAACAGCGCTCATGACCGCGTGCCCGGTGCCGAGTTGCTCATGCTGGACCGCGAACTCGACCTTGTCGCCGTACGACTCGAGTGCCTCGCGGACGAGCTCCTGCTTGTACCCCACGACAACCACGACTCGATCGCAGCCCGCTTCCAGGCACGCGTCCACAACCGCGCAGACCATCGGGCGTCCGCCAACCTCGTGGCAGACCTTGGGCAGATCGGACTCCATGCGTGTCCCCTTGCCCGCGGCAAGGATGATCGCTTCGAGTTTGTTATGCTGTTCGGCTGTGTCGCTCATCGCGTTGTTCAGCGACGTCGCGGGATTCGAGCAGAGAAAGCAGCCCCACCAAGATTTGAACTTGGACTGACTGGATCAAAACCAGCTGTGCTACCATTACACCATGGGGCTCTGTTGTGCGGGCTCATGAGCCCATCGGCTGCTCTGAATGCATCGGGTGACCGCGGCGTGTCGCTTCAACTCCTGTCAGGGCAAGACGATAATGGCCTTGCGTGTATCCGAACCGTCAGATCTGTCGGCTCAGACACACTCGACAGTCGAGCATGCGTCGCCGCAGCACATTCGCCTCAAGTGCCGAAGCACCAAAGACTTGGAGCGAGATCCACGCAGCTGCGGGGCAGAATGTCAACCATTCCAATCCCATTCACGTGGACCCATCGGGGCGCCTCAGCGTTGATCGATCGGGATCGATCGCCGCGTCCGTCACTCCGGGCTCCGCAGAGAAGTCAATCGTAGACCCCACACCCGCCCGGTCAATCCGGGTTCAGGGGTGAGTTTTTGCCACAAGGACTCAACCGAGCGGGTATTTTCCCGTATAGACCCCCGGATCTGGCCCGGAAGCGCAAATTCTGGGTCGATTCTTCGTCTCCAGGCCGATTCAGGCCGATCCGAAGGGCTCACCAATCAGGCGACCCCTTGTCCCCAACCGATGTTCCCAGAGCCCCCTGAGTTTGACAGGACGGGCGTTTGTCGTGTGTTGTTCACTCTGCTTCTGAAAGGTCTCGAATATGTCGCAGCATTGGCCCCCATCCCGCACCCTCCGAGCCGCCTCCTCGGCAACGCTGATACTTCTCGCCGGATCGGGCGTGCTCCAAGGTTGTGCGGCCAACTCCGCCACATCCCGAGCAAGCGGAGAACCGGCGGCGTACCAGCCCGAGGGCTCGCCCGCTCCGCTCCCCGCTGACCAGCGCCCGGAACCGATCGTGATCGATGTCAATAACCGCGACGGCTATGTCCGGACCACCATCGCTCCAGAGATCTACGACACACGGGCCGTGACGCCCCAGCGGCAGCTCACCGAGCCCTTCGATGGCCAGGTGCGGATGATCAAGCACCAGCTGTACCAGCACTCCCGCGACAAGTCACTCGAGAACATCCCCGACAATCAGCGCACCATGCCGGTCGGTCAGGCGATCGAGATGGATCGTGTGAACCATGCAGGCGGGACCGGGTTCGAGGGGATCGCACAGACTGAATGGTCGCCGCCAGATCCGACCCTCGCGGTCGGCCCGGACCACATCGTCGAGACCGTCAACGCCGCGATCGCGTTCTACGACAAGGACACCGGGAACGAGACCTTCTCGGTGCACCTCGGAACACCCGGCTCTCCTGGTTTCTTCGAGCCCGTCGGCGCGGACTCCAACTTTGTGTTCGACCCGAAGGTCTTCTACGACCACAAGGCGGAGCGGTTCGTCGTCATCGCGCTGGAAACGAGCGGCGCTTCCTGGATCGACATCGCGGTCTCGGACGACTCGGATCCCCATGGGATCTGGTACAAGTACCGCACGCCGTCGGTCATCGATGTTGGCGGCGACGACTACTGGGTCGACTACCCGGGCTTCGGCTTCGACGACAACGCGTGGTACGTCACGGGCAACCTGTTCCCGCTCGGCTCGGGCTCGTTCGGCGGGCAGCTCTTCCGCGTCTATCCCAAGGGCCCCATGCTCAACGGCGACCCGGTCACCTTCAGCGACCTCGCCCCGGACAACGGCGCCTCGCTGCAGGTCGCCCAGATGTTCGGCCCCGCGCCCCAGTGCTACTTCGTATCGCGTCGCAACTCGAGCTCGCTCCGGGTCTGGACCATCAACGACCCGATCAGCAACCCCAGCTGGCAACGCGTGACCGTCGATCAGCTGAGCAATGCTTCTGGCCCGTCCCAGGACGCGAACAACAACGGCGGCGAGATCTCCACGCTCGACGGTCGCATCATGAACGTGCACTACCGCGACGGCAACCTCTACGCCGGGCACGCGATCGATGGCCCCCCCGGCCAGACGGTCGCTCGCTGGTACCACATCGACATCAACGGCTGGCCGGGCTCCGGAAACTCCCCCTTCCTGGTGCAGCAGGGCGAGATCACCGGCAACAACGGCAGGCACTACTTCTTCCCGGCGATCTACTCCGACAAAGATCAGAACGTCGGGCTGATTACCTCGAGCTCTAGCCCGAGCGACTTCGCCAGCGTTCGCATCTCGGGACGATTCCCAAGCGACCCAATGGGCACCATGAGCGAGCCCATCGAGATCGCGATCGGAGACAATGTCGCGAACGGCCGATGGGGTGACTATCTGGACATCGCGATCGATCCCGAAGACGACAAGACGTTCTGGATCATCGGCATGTACCAACGCAGCTTCGGGTGGCAGACATACATCGATTCGTTCACGATCGAGCTGCCATGCCCGGCCGACCGCGACAACAACGGCACGCTCGACTTCTTTGATATCTCCCTGTACATTGCCGCGTTCAATGCCCAGGACAGCTCCGCAGACCTCAATAGCGACGGCGTGTGGAACTTCTTCGACGTCTCGTTGTACATCCAGCAGTACAACGCAGGATGCCCGTAAAACCTGACCCCCTCAGGCAAACACAAACCCCGCCGATCGGCGGGGTTTTTCATGCGCTCGGAAGCACAATCAATCTTCTTGCTCGTCTCCGCTCTCGTCTTCACGGATCGCATGCTCACCGATGAGCTGGTAGCAGGTGGCCATCAGCCCGATGAGCGGGAATCGCCCTTCCGGGAACGGGCTCGAACCGAGGCGTCGCAGCAGGACACAGTTGAGCGTGGGCGGCTCGATCGGGGTATCCACTTCTTTGAGCTCATCGCCCACTTCCCAGAATGAGCCGAGCGCGTCATCCAGCGGCGCGGAGGGCACGTCGGAGACTCCGGGCACGTGCTGGAGCAGCACCGGAGCCGGGCCGGGGCCCTGCACACCGACCGCTCGCTTCTGGCGAAGACCATCGATCAGCTCCTGCGAAGGCATCCCGTGCAGGCCGAAGATGATCATCGGATCGTCGCCCATACGCTCGGCGAGGAGCGCGGAGAGGCAGACCGTGTGCTTGCACCACGGCTTCTCCTCCGACCAATCCGGGCAAGAGCACTTCGGGGTGATGTCCTGCGGTTCTGCCGGGAAGAGCTTGAGCCCGAGCGGGGCGAACACGTCCTCGATGTTGCTGGGCAGCTCGCCTGAGAGGAGCTTGGCCGCGTACCGCACCTGATCCGCCATGGCACTGATCACCCGCTCCTGCGACTCCGCATCGAACTGGCTCAGCTCGAGCGTCGTCGTGTACGGCTTATCGCTGCGGCCCTGGATAACACCCTCGCACAGCGTCTCTTCGATCGTCAATCTCTTCGTCTGACCGAGGCGCGCGTACTCGAGCCCATCCTTGTAGATCTCCGCGTCGGCCCCCTGCTCCGCGACCCTGAGAAGGCGCTGCGTCACCCAGCTCCGCGGGGTCTCGCCCGCCTTGAGCTTGAACTTCACTCCGCCACGAACCCGGCGCGGGTTCACGAGCGATTTGCGTGACGAACGGAACGAGGCGTACTGGGGCTTGACCTTCTTCGGTGCCGTCGGCACGTGGGCGCTGAGGGTGGGCTTGGCGACCACGTTCATCACGCGGTCATCACGCGGGGCGTCGGCCCCCTGCTTCTTGTCCTTGGCGGACGATGATGATGTCTTTTTCTTCGCCATCGGTTCGTCCTCGGGTTACATGTCGTCCGCGATCGTGTCCGCTCGCAGCGTGAGCAGCTCGCGCAGCTTGTCGGTGCCGAGCTCGGTGAGCCAACGCTCGCCGTGCCCGATGATGTTCTCGGCGAGCTCGGTCTTGGATTCGATCATCTCGTCGATGCGCTCCTCCAGCGTGCCCCGCACGATGTACTTGTGGACCTGGACCGTCCGGGTCTGACCGATGCGGTAGGCACGGTCGGTCGCCTGGTTCTCCACCGCGGGGTTCCACCAGCGGTCGAAGTGGAACACGTGCGTGGCGGCGGTGAGGTTCAGGCCCACACCACCGGCCTTGAGCGAGAGGATGAGGATCGGCGTCTTGCCGGTCGCCTCCTGGAACTCGTCGATCATCTTCTGACGCTTGCCCTGCGACGTGCCGCCGTGGAGGAACAGGACTTCCTTGCCCAGCTCGTGGCGGAGCATGTTGCTCAGGATGTGCCCCATCTGGCGGAACTGCGTGAAGATCAGCGCCTGGTCGCCCTCGGCGATGAGCTCTGACGTCTGCTCGAGCAGGCGCACGCACTTGCCCGAGCGCATCGGGTCGATGACCTTGCCGAACTGCGGATCGGCCTCCTTGAGCATCTGCGCCGGGTGGTTGCAGATCTGCTTGAGCTTGATGAGCGCCGCCAGCACCAGCCCGCGCCGATGGATCCCCTCGCTCTGGTCCACGTCCGTGAGCATCCGCTGCACGCAGTTCTCGTAGAGCTTCGCCTGCTCGGGGGTGAGCGGGCACCATTCCTTGCTCTCGATCTTGCTCGGCAGATCCGACACAACCGTCGGGTCGGTCTTCACGCGGCGCAGGATAAACGGCGACACCATCGAACGCAGGCGGGCCATCTTGTTCTGATCGCGGTGGCGCTCGATCGGGAGCGAGAACTTCTTGCGGAACGTACCCGAGGCACCAAGGTACCCGGGGTTGAGGAAGTCCATGATCGACCACAGCTCGCTCAGGCGGTTCTCGACCGGCGTACCCGTGAGGGCGACACGCTTGGGCGCAACGATGGAGCGGACCGCCTGCGACTGCTTCGCGGCCGGGTTCTTGATGTACTGGGCTTCGTCGAGGACGATGCGCCCCCACTTCACCCGTTCGATCGTCTCACGATCGCGGTGCGCCAGGGCGTACGTAGTGAGCACAAGGTCAGACCTGTTGACCTCATCGACAAACGCATCGTCGGTCTTCCGCTCAACGCCGTGGTGGACCATGACCTTCAGGTCCGGGGAGAACTTCTTCGCCTCTTTCATCCAGTTGCCGATCACGGACATCGGCACGACGAGCAGCGTCGGATCGACGCGTTCGTCACCGGCCACCTTCCGCTCATGCGTGAGCAGGGCCAGAAGCTGGATCGTCTTACCAAGGCCCATGTCGTCGGCGAGACACGCGCCGAAGCCGAATCGCTCCATGAACGCCATCCAGCTCATGCCGCGTGCCTGGTACGGGCGGAGTGTGCCGTTGAAGTTGTCCGGCGCATCGAGCTCCGGCAGCTTGAGCGACGCGCCGCTCTCGTCGCCGCCGAGCAGCGAAGCCACCCAACCGGTGGCCTCCAGCCCGGTCACGGGCAGCCCGGTCTGCGAGGAGTCAGACGCGAGCGCGAGCTGCATGGCCTCGCCCAACTCCATCTCACCGCCGGGGTTCTCAGAGATGAACTTGATGGCGTTCTGCACGTCCTCGGGTCGGATCTCGACCCACTTGCCGCCGATTCTGACGAGTGGCGCGTTCTGCTGGGCGAGCTGCTCGAACTCATGGAGCGTGAGGGTGGTATCCCCGATCGCGATTTCCCAGTGGTACCCAACGAGCGAGTTGAGACCCAGCTGGGCGCCGCCACCGTCCGGATCGCCGTTCTCGTCGAACAACCCCTCGGCCGGGTCGGACTCGATCTTGAGGCGTGCCCCGAGACGCCCGCTGGGCGAATCCCACCACGGCGGGCTCTGGATCGCGAAGCCCTGCTCTTCGAGGATGGGCTTGATCTCGCGGAGGAAGCGATAGGCCTCCTGCGAATCGATCAGCACCTCGATCGGCTCACTGGAATCGAGCGCCTCTTCCAGCTTCTTGTAGTGGCGGCTCGCCCGGCCGAGCTCGGCCATGAGCAGTTCCTGGGGGTTCTCTAGCGTCAGCCCGGATACAACAATCCGCTCACGCTGGATCAGCCAGATATCAGACGCACGCAGAATGATCTCTTCATCATCCACGCTCTGGAGGAAGAAGCTCAGCGACCACTTGACCGTGTCGTCGGGCTTGGCGATATCTGCCGCCAAACCGTCCGCGATCGGCTCGGCGATGCGCAGCCCAAATCGCCAGACGCTCGACTCGCCCCGGTCTTCGAGCTCCGAGATCCAACGCCGGACCTTCCGGACGATATCCGCCCGTTGGCCCTGCACGCTCGGGACCTCCTCCGTCTGATCGAGCAGCCCGAGCAGCCACGCGACCTGCGGGTCCGCGTCAGGGTCCGCATCCTCGACCGTGTCGAACATCTCCTCACGGATCATCGTCGAACGGGCCCGCGCGTCCGTCACGGCCGCGAGGAAATCGGTCGTCAGCGACCATGCATCGTGGGCGTGCTCGTCTGTCACTGCACGGGCCACACCGGGCATGGACCCGACGAGTTTCTGGACGCGTGCGGCGGTCATCGAGTCACTGAGCCAGGGCCACCAGCTCGCGCTGAGCTCGCCCTGCGCGTCCTGGAGGATCATGGGCACGACGCGGTGCCCCGCCAGCAGGTGCGAGGCGAGACGCGAGGCCGCGACGAAGTAGTGGATGCCAGCCCCGAGATCGCCATACTGATCATCCGCATCGTTCTGCGAATCGTCGCTCTGCTCAATCAGCCACTCCAACACGCGCCCGGCATCGACCGATTTGATGCCGAGCGTCGGGAGCGTGAACTCCGTGAGCACGGCGGCCTGATCGCTGTCATCATCGCGACCGATCACGCGAGACATGGGGGCGCTGGGGATCGGCCTGCCATCGACCGCGGGGAGACGCAGATTGATCTGGGTGTGCTCGCCGCTGATCCAGTCCGGCAACCCGCCGGGACGCCTCGCGAATGAGTGAACCGGCAGATCAGTATCCATGCCCTCAATGCCCTGCCCATCAGACACGGGACACTCACACCAGAGGTGGAGAAACCCACCGCTCCAGTTTGCATGGATGACCTGGCTTGAACGATCGCTCGCGCTGAGAGGAGTTTCGATCACGGACGAGGCTCCCTGAGGTCGCTCGGGTCTGCGCCATCTCTGTTCACGCGGCTCTATCGAGCCGCGATCGGGCCCACAAGGATGACCGGCGGGCAGGGCGTAAATATCGAATAGGGGAGCAGGGACTCGAACCCTGAACCTGCGGCTTAAAAGGCCGTTGCTCTACCATTGAGCTACTCCCCCATCACCGATTCAGGTGGCCGGATCGGGGTTCCGGTCCGCTGCAACGCGGGCCAGAGAGACAGTGTACGCACGAATCGTGTGAAAATCACGCCCCGCTCATACAGCGCCGGACGAAATTCACCCCAGGTTAAGGGTTTCCGACAGCGCCGAGGAGCACCTCGGCGTGGGTCGCAGAGGCCCCCTGCTGCTCACGCACACAGCGTTGTGCCGCCTCGCCCATGGCGGTTCGCTTGGCCTCATCTTCGAGCAGCTCAGCGACTGCCGCCGAGAGCGTTTCGCGAGACTCGATCCGGATCCCTCCCGCGTCACGCAGGAGTGCGACCGAAGATTCAAAGTCCCCGTACCGAGAGCCGATGATCACCGCCTTGGCCAAGCCGGCCGGCTCGATCGGGTCAGAACCATACTGATCATTGAAAGATCGCCCCATGATGACGAGGTCGGCGATCTCGAACACACTCGAGAGCTCTCCGATGGTGTCAAGGATGAACCGCGTCGATCCGGGAGGTGCCGGTGTGCCGCTCGACCTCCGCACCGCGCCCGGGACCGACTGTGCCGCTTCGTCGAAGCGCTCTGTTTTCCTCGGAGCGATGATGAGTTGCACATCCGCGGGGACCGACTCGTGCACCAGCTGCTCCTCGGTCGGACCGGTCGACCCGGCGACGACGATCGGACGCGTGAGATCGACACCCATCTCACCCGCGATCTGCTGAGCCCGCTCACCCGGCTGCGAACGATGCTCGGCCCGGACCGAATCCCACTTCATTGTCCCGGTGATCCTGATGCGATCCTTGGGGGTCCCCATCGCACCGATCCGTTTCGCGTAATCCTTGTCCTGGACACATGCGAAGCACAGGCGTGCAAACGTGGGTCGGAGCAGCGCACGAAGACGGCGGTACCCCTTGTAGGAACGGGACGAGATCCGCCCGTTGATGATGCCGATCGGAATCCCCCTCGTCGAGCAGGCCCTGATGAAGTTCGGCCAGACCTCAAGCTCAACAAGCCCAACCACGTCCGGGCGGACGGAGTCGAGAAACCGCTTCACCATCCAGGAGCAATCGAGCGGGTAGCGGACGACATGAACCCGGCTCATGTCGCCGAAGAGCGTCTGCGCGCGTGCGAGCCCGGTATCCGTCGTTGTTGAAACGAACAACTCAGCCGAATCCGCGAGCATCGGGACGATCGCTCGCAGCGCATTCACCTCGCCCACCGACACGGCGTGCAGCATGATCCGCGGTCTGTCGGGATCGAGCGATGAATCATCGAACATCGCGGCCACATGCCCGAAGCGCTGATCCCAGCCCTCCCGCCGCTTCCGCAGCCAGAACGGCGCAGTGGCCAGACCGAGCGGGATGTAGAGCAGATCGAGCAGGTTCATTGCGGATACCATAGCCGATTGAGACACAGGGGATCGCCCGTGCGCCGTTTGAACGACAACACACTGGCCGACATGCACTTGTCACGCTTCGGGTCATCGCCCGTTGTGCAATCCCAATCACCCGGAAGGGTCAACCTCATCGGCGAGCACATCGATTACTCAGGCGGCATCGTGCTCCCGCTCGCCATACCACAGATGGCGCGCGTGGCGGTCTCCTCCCCGGATCGCGCATCAGGAATCCGTGTACATGCCAACGATCTCGGCGAATCCTTCGGGTGCGATCTGAGTGAATACGCATCTCAGCCCCCGCCGCCGGGGCACTGGTCGCACTACGTGCTCGGGCCGATCGCGATGATCCTGGATATGGCCCCTCACCTTCCAGCATTAGATATCAGCTTCAGCTGTGCGGTTCCCTCGGGGGCAGGCCTCTCAAGCTCCGCAGCGATCGAGGTGGCGGTTCTCCAAGCTGTCAATATGCTGCTCGATCTGCGGCTCAGCCCCATCGAAATCGCCGTGCGGTGCCAGCAAGCCGAGCATCGCTACGCGGGTGTGCCATGCGGCCTGATGGACCAGGCAGCAAGCGCTCTGGCGGAACCGGGCGAGCTGCTCGTCTTCGATTGCCAATCAAACTCTGGATCCACGATACGCGGGATCGAGGGGACCTCGGTGGTGGTCCTCGACTCGGGCGTGCGGCACACGCTCGGGGATAGCGCGTACAGCGAACGACGCAGCGCAGCCCAGAAGGCTTTCGAGCAACTCGGCGTTACTTTGCGTGAGATTTCGGACAACTGCGCCTCACCCGACCTGCGTGCGCTCCCACAGGCGGAACGCGAGGCTGCCACGCATGCGATCTCCGAGATGCAACGCGTGCGGGATGCCATCGAGGCAATCGGGGACAGAGAGCCCGGGCCCCTCGGTGATCTGCTCAATGCGTCGCACGAATCGCTCTCACGCACGCTCCGCGTGTCCTGCGACCGAGTCGATCAGATCGTCCACCTCGCTCAATCGATCCCGGGTGCTTTCGGAGCTCGCATGACCGGAGGCGGCTTTGGCGGTTGCGTGCTTGCGCTGGTCGAATCCGGCCAGCGAGCAGCGTTCACGGCCGAGATCACGGGGAAAGCCGCGTGCACGCATGTGCTCTCCCACGAGTGGTAAACCGCATCGGATTGTCTTCTGGTACGATAACAGCCGGGAGGCAACACAATTCCCACGCAACCAGCCCAACCTGAGACATCACTGATCGCGGTAACGGGTGCGACCGGCTATGTCGGCGGCCGCCTCGTTCAATCGCTGCTCGAAGTCGGCTACAGCGTCCGCTGCATCGTGCGAGAACCCCGGAAGCTTTCACTGCGCCCATGGGCCGATGACCCGCGCGTCTCGATCGCGAAGTGCGACCTAGCCGAAGATGACAATCTGCACGAGCATCTCACGGGGTGCGACGCGGCGTACTACCTGATCCACTCGATGGAGATATCCGGGAGCGAGTACGCCGACCGCGATCGCAAGCTTGCGACCCGATTCGTCAATGCCGCAGAACAAGCGGGTATCGGTCGCATCATCTACCTCGGCGGGCTTGGAGAAATGGGCGAGGGGCTCAGCGAGCACCTGAGCTCACGACGTGAGGTCGAGCACATCCTCGCCTCCAGCAGCGTCCCCATGACCGCGTTCCGAGCCGCGATGATCATCGGATCGGGGTCCGCCTCATTCGAGATCCTGCGTTACCTTGTCGAGCGCCTTCCGGTCATGATCACCCCCAAATGGGTCAATACCGAATCACAGCCCATCGCGATCGCGGACGTGCTGCACTGGCTTGTGCGATGCCTGAGCGTTCCGGAAACGGAGAACCAGACCTTCGAGATCGGCGGCGCGGACGCGCTCCCGTACAGCAAGCTCATGCAGATCATGGCCGAGGAACTTCAGATCCCACGCCGCTGGATCCTCCCGCTGCCGGTGCTCACACCGAGACTCAGCTCGGGCTGGATCTCACTGGTCACCCCGGTTTCCTATCGGATCGCTCGCCCGCTCGCCGAGGGGCTGAAAAACCGTGTCGTCGTGAACGACAACCGCATTCAGGAAATCATGCCCCACGCACCGCTCAACGCGCGTGAATCGATCCGCAGGGCCCTCGAACGGGTGCGGGGGAACGCGGTCGAGACACGCTGGTCCGTCGCGGGGCCGGTACCAGGCGATCCCGACTGGGCGGGCGGCACGCTCTTCGTGGATCAGCGCACGATCGAGATCGATGCGCCCGCGGATCGGGTGTTTCAGTCCGTCTGCAGGATCGGTGGCGGACACGGGTGGTACGCCGCGGACCTGCTTTGGAGGATCCGCGGCTGGATGGACACCCTGCTCGGTGGCCCTGGTCTCCGCCGGGGCCGGCGCGATCCGCAACGGATCGAGTTCGGCGAGACGCTCGATTTCTGGCGCGTCATCGGGATCGAGCAGGATCAATCACTTGAGCTTCGCGCCGAGATGAAGCTCCCCGGAACCGCGAACCTGCAGTTCCAGCTGACCCCGATCGGCGAGCGCACCAGCCTGGAAATGACCGCCCGATTCAAGCCCCGCGGACTGCTCGGGCTGGCGTACTGGTACTCCGTGCTCCCGCTGCACAACATCGTCTTTTCGGGCATGCTCAGAGGTATACGGCGCAGCGCGGAGCGCCCAGAAGACTAAGCGTCTCCCGGTGCTTGCACCGGGCGGAACTTGATCTCCGTCCCCTCCACATCGTCCGTGAACAACGCCCGGTTGGCGCCGAGATTCGATGCCGCGGACGAATCCATCAGCATGGTCGAATCTGACGCGCTCATCTGCATCAGCACACGCATCCCGAACTCGCGGATTGTCCCCCGCTCGAATGTACGCTCGAGGTTTGTGAGCGTGTCGCACCACACCATGGCCCACACGCCAGACGCCGGCCCCTCGAGCAGCGTGTTCGCGAGCTCCCGATCCGGTGACGCGCCGCCGTCATCGTCGAGCGAGAATCCAAAGTCTTCATTCTTCCGAAGCTCACGAAGGCGATGGAGCCCCGCGATCACGAGCAGCACCGGATCACCCGCGTGGCCGCCCCGGGACTGAACGATCCCGTTGATCTCAGACACAATGCGCGAGGCATCCGCGGCCCTGTGGACCTCGATGTTCTCGCCGCGGCCCTCGATCGCACGCTCGATGCGGCGATAATCGGGGTCCTCTTCGGGTGTGGCATCGAGGACGATGACGCGAGCCCCCCCGGTGGCCGCGAACGTGATCGCTCCGGACGCGAGCATGCCGTAGGCGGATGTGGCCTGCGGACCAACCACCAGCATGTTCGCACCGCTGCGTTTGGTCAACATCGGGGCGACGGGCGGCGCGATCGCGACCGACTCGCCCAGCAGCACACGCGGCCCCGTGCTCTCCGTCTCCGCGTGCAGCATCGCAGCACGGGTCTTCTCGAACTGCGCCAGCGTGTTGCCCTCGAAGACCACGGCGGGCTCCAGATCGATGCTCGGCTCGGGGAGCCGACTGAGCGCTGCATCACGATCCGAGTCCGGGAGCCATGCCGTCTGGAACGGCGAGTTCCCCTCGATCAGCCCGCCCGCGTTGTTGTAGATCGCCTCTCCCGGGCGCTCCAGCAGGCGGGCGGCGTTGTTATCCTCGCCGAGGATGAGGTACGAATCGGCCTCCGAGCACTGCAGCGCCACCCGGACACCGATCTGCCCAAGCGTGGAACGCGCGAGTGAGTACGCACCCGAGAGCGTCTGAGAACCCAGGATGACATGCACACCAAACGCCCGCCCCTGGCGCACGAGCCGATCGAGCAGCAGGGAAGCGTCCGACGCCACCTCATCGTCAACCGTAAAGAACTCCTGGAACTCGTCGATCAGCAGGAGCACACGCGGCAGATGCTCTTCGGGCGCGAGCTTCCTCGCCCCACCAAGGTCCTGTGCGCCGAGCTTCCGGAACAGCTCACCCCGTTTTGTCAGCTCATCGTCCAGGCGCTGAAGCACGGAGAGACCAAACTCGCGATCCGACTCGATGGCCACCGCCCGGACGTGCGGCAGGCGACCGCCCGTGTAGGCCTTGAACTCGACGCCCTTCTTGAAGTCGATCAGGTACATCTCGAGCTGATCCGGGCCGTACCACATCCCCGCGGCGGTGATCATGACGTGCAGCAGCGTTGACTTGCCCGACCCGGTCCGCCCGGCGATGAGCGCGTGCTGGCGGGTCCCGAGCCCCAGACGCAGCTCCTGAACCTTGCGTGCTCCCGATCGGCCGAGCGGCACGACCAGCTCTTCGGCGCAATCGCGTGACCACAGCTCATCGTCACGCTCCGGCGTCAACCGATCGAACGGTACCTCGATCCGACCCGCGTCCGTGCTCGCCTTGGCGACCCGATCCAGGATCTGCGAGAGCAACCCGTCGCTGGGCTCCGGGTCGAGCGTGAGCTGAATCTCACCCTCGGGCCCTTGGTCGAACGGCGAATGATTCGAGCCCAGCCGCAGCGTCGCGTCGACCTCATCGAGTGATCCCATCAGCTCGTCCGGGAGCTTCGCGCCGTGCTCCGCACAGATGATCGCGTAGACGCCACAGCGAGGACCGGACTCGAGAATGCTCTTGAGCTTGCTGGCGCCGTTCTCGGTCAGCGCGACGTGCAGGTCGGGGATCACAAGGAAGCGGTACGGCTCGGCGATCTCGCCAGCGGCCTCGTTGTACTCCTCGATCGTTACGTAGTCCTTGCGCAGATACTTCTGGATCACCGTCTGCATGTGCTCGGTGAGGTCCACCAGCTGACGCTCGATCTGATTCGGGTCCGCCCAGATCCGCTGCCCGACCGGCGAGGGATCCAGATCCGAGAGACGCATAAACCCCGCGAAAGACTGACCGATACCGATCGGGTCCGTGAGCACGAATCGTGCTTTTCGACCCGGGAACGATGCAAGAACGCGTGCGATGACGTTCCGCATCGTGCCCAGCGCTTCATCTCTTGAGTCTCGGTCGTGTCGGATCAGGAACGAACTCGGCCCGGGAAGGGCGAGCACGCCCGGTGTCTCGATCAGTGGCGCGACGCCGAGGCTGTCCTTGATCGGGTCCGGCAAGCGGGCGACACGCGCTCCCAAGTCAACGCGCAGCGACGAGAATCGTATCGCGTACGGGACGTGCTCCGGCTGCCCCAGCGTGGGCATCGCATCCCACTCCGGGTTGGACCGCTCGGCCCAATCGTTGTTTGCCCGCAGGACAGACCGCACATCCTTTGCCACGAGCGAGAGCTCCTGCTCCACCTCCGAACGGACCCGCTCGTGCTCACCCTCCGCCTCGCTGACCAGGCTGTCACGCTTGTCAACCGACGACTGAATCGCATCGTTGTAGCTTCGCTCGACCGCCGCGGTCTGATCCTGCACCCACCGCTCGATCTCCTGGAGTTCGGACTCAAGACGCTTGTTGCGTTCTGCGATACTCGCCGAGTGCGATGCCTTGACCTCCTTGAGCGAGGCGTTCGCCTTCTCTTCACTGTCGCTGCTCAGCGCATGCGCCTTGGCCTCGGCTGCGCCAACATCATCTTTGTAGCGTTCCTTGAGCTCCGCGACGCGCTGGTCGTGCTCGTTCTTCTTCGCTTGCTCGTAGGCCTGCAGGATCAGCTTCGCGTCTTGCAGCTTCCGGCTCGCATCCGTCGCGAGCTCAACCTTCTTCTTTTTCCCACGCAGCATCCCGGTGAGACCGGGGTTCGTGAACTCGTCAACAGCGCCAGAGAGCTCCGCGATCGAGGCGTCGACCCCCTCAAGCGTGCACGGCTCGTGTTTGTCGCGCACCTCATGGGCCACCAGCTGCTTGGCAACGCCCGGGCTCAGCGCGGCACCGAATGACTGCTCATACGAGTCGATGATCTTCTGACGATCCTCGATCGATTTCTGGTCTACCTTGTACTGCTGATCGATCTTCCGCGTCTCGGACTCAAGCACGGTGTCGGCGAGCCAGATCTTCTCCTGGGCCGCCTTTTTCGCCTTCGAGACGACACCCCGATGCTGCTGCTGAATGACGCCGACGCTCCGATCTCGCTCCTTGCTGATCGCTCCGATTCGCTGCCGGTGCTTGGCCTCCGCATCCGCACGCGCCTGCTCGGCTTGTGCCCGGATCTCGTCGAGCGAACGCTCCCGGCGCTCATCCTGTTTCTTCACGATCGCTTCGTGCTGCAGCTCCGCGCTGGCGACCCGGGATCCCCGCGACTCTTCGGACGCCCCGATCCGATCGCCGGCCTCATCGAGCTGCGAGATCAATCGCCCGATCGCACGCGCCTGATGATCCACGCCGAGCGACCGGAGCCCGATCTGGTCCGTGCAGGAATCTTCAGCGGTCTGATGGTCACTCACAGGTTCGTCTCGCTTCATCACACGCGGATTGTAAGCGATCCATCGCATCGATCGCTCGACGCACCAACGGATCGAAGTTATTGACAAAGTCTTCCGCGAAACGATCCGCGTTCTGGTCGTCCCATGACGCGTTGCAACGCTTCCAGGCAATCCGGTAGTGCTTCACCGCATCCACGAGCATGCCCTTGCCGACCGACTGACTCACGACTCGTCCTCCGACTGCCCACCCGCCTGCTGATCCGAACCTTCTTCGCTGCGATCTTCGGGACTCGACCGCTCGCTCTGCTGCACCTGCGTGTACTCATCGAGCGATCGAAGATGCCCATCGAGCCGCCCCATCGCTCGCTGCATATCCGCCCGCGCCACAGAAGCCATCGGCTGTACCGCGCCCCGGTAGTAGTCGATCTCCTTGCGGAGCTTGTTGATCGCTCGCTTGGTCTGCTCGAGCTTCTCCTCCGCCTCTCGCACACGGCGCTTCGCCTTCTCATACTCCTTGCGCGCATCGACCGAGGGACGGGGCTGGCTCGAACTCACCTGCTGTGTCAGCGTGGACTTCGCAACTACCGCGGCCTCAGAGCGCACCCGGATCTCACGCTTCCAGTGGGACAGGCGATCACCCTGCAGCCAGGACAGGACACGCATGGCATCGGATCCGGGGCTCGTCAACGCCCGCTCGACATCCTCCTTGAACCTGATGATCGCGGGACGGAAGTCGACGAGCGCTTGGGTGTTGGTGACTCGTGCCTTGGCACACATGCTCAGCGCTGCCTCAGGTATTCGTCGAGCCGGTCCGCCTTGCGGAGCAGGAAGGGCACCTGCTCATCGATGGACTCACGAAAACGCATCAGCTGCCTCATCGTGTCCTCGAACTCCTTCTGGAACTTCACCTGTTCCTGATCGCGCCAGCTCTGACTCAGGTTCGACATCTGACCGTTGAGCTGGGTCATCTGCTGCTCCATGCCCGAACCGAATCGCTTGAGCATCTGGGCGAACTTGCGGATTTCTTCGGGATCGGCAACTGCTTTGGCCATTGGGACACCTCTTACGGATTCCTTCGATTGTGCACACGTGCCAGTTCCAACGAATCAAAGGACACCGTACCCGAAACGCACACGCCCGACCGATCTTGCCGCTAAACGACCACGCTCAAAACCACACAGGCCCGGCATGATCACCGGGCCTGTGTAAACAACTGTTACTCGCTGCGGATCAGCCGGTGAAATAGGCGAGGAGGGACTCGAACCCACGACATTTCGCGTGTAAGGCGAACGCTCTAGCCAACTGAGCTACTCGCCCGGCTTGTGCACAGGATAGGAATACGCCCACAGCGAAATCGAGTCTCATACCCGCGAAACTGGACCCCCAACGCAAAAAAGAGATCGCCCCGCCGAGGAGGGAACTCGGCGGGTGAGCAGCGATGGATCATCTGTTGTTAAAAACGGAGACCCACCGGCTCTGAACGATCTCAGAGAGGGCAAGTGTTGAGTCCTAAAGATACTCGTTCGACCATGAAAATGGCGAGAAAATCCTGCCGATCATGAAATTTGTTACACAGATTCCGCACTTTGGGGCCTTCTATGCACAGATCGAAACTGTAACAAGTTCCGTAAATCTATGTGTAATCCAGTTTTCAAACCCAAAACTGCCCGGCGGATCAATCCCGCCGGGCAGCGTATAACGCAATCACACATGCATACCGTGCGGAGAATCGGTGATGCGAATCAGGATTCAGCGGCGGCGACGAGTCGCCACGAGGCCGCCAAGCCCAACAACCGCGAGGCTCGAGGGGGCGGGGATGATGCTGATCGTCATGTGGCTGAAGTCCGCACCGAGGGCATTCTCGAACGGGCCGTCATCGATACCAAGCCCGAAGACGGTCAGGCCGGTGTAGTCGTAGGTGCCTGCCGCGTCGAGGATGTCGAGCGAATCGAGGGTGTCACCGACGTAGGAGACGTTGAAAGTCGCGAGGAAGTTGCCGAAAACGCCGGCCTGATCGGTCACCACGCCATTCGGGAAGCCATCGACCGAGCCGTCGGTGATGAAGAACCCGTCCGCCTGCGGATCGTTGTTGCGAACCACGAACGAAGGGGTGAAGCCGGCGGGGTACGGGTTCTGAGCCTGAATCACAGTACCGCCGGAGAAGCCGACCTGGAAGGTGGACATATCGATGGTGTAGCCGCGCACAGGGAAGCTGCCATCAACAAAGTCGATCGAGCTGAGCTCGAACGAGTAGGTCATGGTCTCGCCGGCGTTGACGTTCTGGAAATCGCCGCGGTTGATACCGTTGAAGTAGACATCGCCGTGGATCTCAACGAGGACGTCGTTGACGGTGCCCGCGACTGCGGGGAGCGTGGTGAGGGCGAGTGCGCCGATCAGTGCCTTGGTGTTCATGGTTCTCTCCGTTCTTGGTCTTGGTTGCTGGCGATTTGGTCGCCAGAGTGGTGTGGCGTCCCGTTTTCTGCTGGGCATCTCGGATTATCTCATAGCCCCGCATCATCCGGAAGTTCATTCTGTGAGACGACCACCCAGCCGCCTCGATTGAACGAATGTATCGGGGTGGATGACCCGATGCAAGTTTCCCATGGGAAATTTTTCAAAATAATCTCTGTGACATCCCGTGAGAGATCGTGTACACTCACGCATACCACCACCGGAGAGCCGTATACTCCCCACATGATCGCATGTTCGGATCAAGGTAGGACGCCGAATGCCCCATGAAGCTACCAAGCAGCCAGAAGTGCAAGACGACTTCGAGGAAGCCCTCGACCACGCCTTTCAGCGTGTACGCGGGGCCCTCACCGAAATGATCGGCTCCGTCGATGCCGACATCACCCGCCCGCAGGACATCTCCCGGCGATTCAAAATCAACAAAAACCTCGCATGGAAGCTCTCCAAGCTCATCACCATCAGCGATCCGCACGCCGTGCTCACCAACCTGCCCGGCTCAACCGGCATGAACACGATCCTGGACGCCTTCGAGTCCAACGGAGCCCCCAGCGCGACCGTCCAGATCGCCCGTGACCGCCTGGTCGAGTTCGACGAAATGGTCGAGACCCACGTCGGCGATCGCTCCACGCTGCAGCTCGTCCTCGCCAGCAACGCGCCCGCCCGTGTCCCGACGGAGAACCTGCACAACACCCGCAAGATGGGCTACCAGTGCAACTCGAGCATCTGGGGCATCCAGGCGCGGGTGCGGATGGCCTCGTTCTTCCTCGCGCCGAACCCGGAGAACGCGGGCATGCTCGACACCGCGAGCATGGGTGGGCTGATCGATGTCCGTCGGCTCCGCGCCCAGGCCAGCGTGCCGCTGATGACCCGCTTCGCGTATAACGATGACGGCAGCGCCATGCGACCGCCCGAGGTCGAACCCATCGAGCTGGGCAGCGACGAGGACCAGCTCATGCTGATGAAGGAGTTCTGCTCGCAGCCGGTGCCCAAGTTCACCAAGATCCGGTCGGGCAACACCGTGCGCTGGCAGCTCGCGCCGGGGCCGGTCGGCAACACCGGGCTCAACACGTGGGTCTACGGCGAGTGCATACGCAACTTCGCCCCGATCTACCGCGATCCGCAGAACACGTTCGGCGAGCACCTCGCCCCGCTCAACACGCCGTGCGAATGGGCGCTGTGCGACATCCTGATCCACAAAGACCTGCTGTTCGCACAGGACCCGCGGGCCATCCTGCTCAGCCAGATCGGCATCGGCCCCGAGCCGGTAGGCGAGGACGACCCGATCGATGACATCCTGCCTATGGCCGAGGAAATCGAGGCCATCGGGCACTGCCCACCCGTCGTGGCGACGCCGCTGATCCCCGGGTACAGCAAGATGGTCGAGCGTGTGTACCAACGCATGGCATGGGACGCGAGCGACTTCCACGGCTACCGCATCGTGATGAAGTACCCGCCGATGCCGACCGCGCTGATGATCCGACACGATCTCGCGGACCCCAGGTAACCCGATCTCACATCACGCGTCCTATGGTTGCCCATGAGCAACACATCGCCCCGCTACTGCACCGTCGGACCGATCAGGATCGGCACCGATCAGCCCCTCGCCATCATCGCCGGCCCATGCACCCTCGAATCGCTCGATCTCGGTCTCGAGGTCGGTCGTCACTGCAAGGCGGTGTGCGAATCGCTCGGGCTGCCGTACATCTTCAAGGCAAGCTTCGACAAGGCCAACCGCTCCTCCATCAACTCCCAAAGGGGCATCGGGATTGAGCAGGGGCTCGAGCATTTCCAAGCCATCAAGCAGGAACTCGGGGTCCCCACCACCACCGACATCCACGCCCCCGAGCAGGCCGAGGCGATCGCACAGGCCGTCGATCTGATCCAGATCCCGGCGTTCCTGTGCCGACAGACCGATCTGGTCGTCGCGTCGGCAGAAGAAGCCCAGAAGCACGGCAAGGGCGTGAACATCAAGAAAGGGCAGTTCCTCTCTCCTCGCGAGATGGCCGGCCCGGTCCGCAAGGCGACCGAGGCGGGCTGCGAGAACCTCATGCTCACCGAGCGGGGCACCTTCTTCGGCTACCACCGCCTCGTCAACGACTTCATCGGCATCGCCGACATGATGGAGCTCGACTGCAGCGCCTTCAGCGACGCCGGCTCGCCACCGGTCTGTTTCGATGTCACTCACTCGACCCAGCTCCCCGGTAGCGGCGAGCAGACGGGCGGACGCCCGGACCGGGCCCTGCAGCTCGCGAAAGCCGCGGCGGCGATCGGGGTGCATGCGCTGTTCGTCGAGTGCCACCCGAACCCGAAGGAGGCGTGGTCGGACGGGGCGACGCAGGTTGGGTTTGAGCTGTTTGAGCAGATCGTGATGCAGGCTGCAAAGATTCGCGGAACTTAGTATTCTCGATAAAATTCTGTTGTGCGCAGTTCCTGTTTACCATAGACTGGCAGGTGAACATCGGAGCCAGCTATGCATCAACTGCTCATCGCGCTCGCAAGCCTCGCTAACCAACCAGCCACCAACGCCATTACTCTCGACTACAGCATTAAGGCAACAGCAAGTGATGGTCAGATGAACGACAGCTTCGGTTGGGCGGTCGCTTCGGATGGGCAACTGGTCGCGATCGGAGCGTTCGGAGATGATCCGAATGATGGGCCCCAGGGAAACAATGTAGGATCCGTATACATATTTGAACGCAGCGGTAAAAATCAATTACTCAAACTCACCCCACCCGATGGCGCAAACCAAGACGCCTTCGGTCACTCGGTCGCAATATCCAACAAGTACATCGTGGTTGGCGCTTATGGCGACGATGATCGCGGAAGCATTTCCGGGTCTGTGTATATTTATTCTACAACTGACGGCCGCTTTATTCGCAAGATCACTGCGCATGACGGGAGCATGTTTGACCGCTTCGGCATCTCATTAGCTTTAACAAGCGAATACTTAGCAGTAGGCGCAAATGGCGACGACGCACCTGTAAGAGATTCTGGATCAGTCTATCTTTACGAGTCAGACACTTGGGATTTTATCCACAAGTTTACGCCTGATATACCTCATGATTCAGAGGTATTCGGAAACGATGTGGCTCTCTTTGGCAATTACCTG
Organism: Phycisphaerales bacterium UBA1924; assembly: GCA_964229845.1. Classification (GTDB taxonomy): domain Bacteria; phylum Planctomycetota; class Phycisphaerae; order Phycisphaerales; family UBA1924; genus UBA1924. The sequence goes on along the minus strand of CAXREY010000012.1, from coordinate 64,691 downwards.
CTTGCCGGCGCACCGTACAATGACTGCCATGGAACTTCTGCTGGACGAGCATTGTTGTTTGATATTCAAACACGAAAACAAGTGCGAGTCTTCTATCCCGACCTGAACTCCGATCATGCAATCTTTGGCTATTCTGTAGACATTGAGGGGTCTACGGTCGCAATTTCTGCAGAGTTAGATGACACATACGGCCTTTCCTCCGGGGCTGCATACCTCTTTGATCTGGCCACCCCTAATGCAATCGCTCGCCTTACTCCCACCGATGCTGCTCCGGGCCAACATTTCGGCAGGTCTGTTTCTATAGACGGAAACTTGATTTTGGCTGGGGCATGGGAAGACACCCCAAACGGCCCACAGTCTGGATCCGCGTATGTATTTGATCACGCCGGCAACCAACTTGCCAAACTAGTACCGAGCGACGGGGGCGCCTTCCATAGCTTTGGGCAAGATGTTGCCCTAAGCAATGGAATTGCTGTAGTCGGCGCTCATCGCGATGATGATAATGGCTTGCATTCTGGATCTGTCTACTTGTTCAACTTTGAATGCGAGGCAGATTTCGATGGAGACTATCGGCTTTCCTTTTTCGATATAAGCCTATTCATCGCGTACTACACATCACTCCACCCCTCAGCAGACATAAATCTAGATGGGAATATTGATTTCTTTGATGTTTCAACTTTTCTTGACGCATATGCTGAAGGCTGCCCACTTTACTGGTAACCAGTAATCGCACAACCCTCCGTTTGGGTGTAACCCCTCACAAGCCCATTGCCGTAATTGCCGCACGCATACAATCACTCCCTGACGATTACGGCTCGTGTATAGAGTTTGACGTGATCTTGCAATCACTTCGCCCGGCAATCACGGATCCACTGCGGATAGGCGACCTCAGTGTCGAGTTCGGTATGGTTCCCATCGAGTTCCATACGAATGTCATGCGCGAGAGCTACAAGCTGAAAGCCAGTCCGATCCCGCTGCCGATCGAGTAGATTAGGTGCATGATCCGACTCAGATTGATCGTCGCGTCCCTCCTCTCGCTCTTCGTCTCCATTGCCTCCGCCAATGGGGACGATCCGCTCCGCCTCGCCGTCGTCGGGCTCGACCACGGCCATGTCGAGGGCGTGCTCTGGAACGCGACCTCCCGCGATGACCTCACGATCGTCGGGATCTACGACCCGAGTTACGCACTATTCGTCAAATACCGCGACAAGTACGACCTCGACCCCGATCTCTTTTATGCAGACCTCGAACGGATGCTCGACGAGACCGAGCCCGAGGCCGCGAGCGTGATGACGCCAATCTCGCGCCACCTGGATGTCGTCGAGGCGTGCGCCCCGCGGGGCATCCACACACTGCTCGAAAAGCCACTCGCCTACGAACTCGATGAGGCGAAGGCAATGGCCGAACTGGGCAGAGCGCACGGCGTGCACGTGCTCACCAACTTCGAGACCAGCTGGTACGCCTCCGTCCGCGAGGCCCAGCGGATGATCGAGTCTGGCGAAGCGGGCACGCCCACGCGGGTCGTCTTTCGCCACGGGCATAAGGGCCCTGTTGAAATCGGCTGCAGCGACGAGTTTGTCCGCTGGCTCAGCGATCCGGAGTTCAACGGCGGCGGCGCGATCGTGGACTTCGGCTGCTACGGCGCGAACATCATGACCTGGATCATGAATAACCAGCGCCCGACGAGCGTGCACGCGGTCACACAGCAGCTCAAGCCCGATCTGTATCCCAACTGCGATGACGATGCCACGATCGTCCTCACCTACCCCACCGCCACCGCCGTCATCCAGGCCTCGTGGGCGTGGACGCACGACAACAAGGAGATGGATGTCCACGCGACCAAGATGTCGATCCACGCCCAGAAATGGGACGCGATGCAGACGCGCCTGTCCGACCAGGCAGCCCTCCAGATCACGCCGAGCGAGAAACCGGCGCACCTGACTGATGAGTGGACCTACCTGCGAACACTGGTGCGCGGCGAGTGCGGGGTTGACCCACTCTCGGGCATCGAGAACAACCTGATCGTCGCGGAGATCCTCGATGCGGCGATTGAGTCCGCCCGAACCGGGAAGACCGTCGAGCTGCGCCCATGAAAAAACCGCTCCCTGACGGTCGCGGCTCGTTTCAATCGTATTTAGAACTGTGATCAGTTCGCGTGTGCGGCGCGATAGTCACGCAGCCACTGCGGGCGGGCAACGTCTTCCTCGACGGGATCGACGTGGACGCGCCCGTTCTTCTGGAAGACGACCTTGCCGGTGCCGACCGAGAAGAGGGTGTCGTCCTTGCCCTTGCGGACGTTGAAGCCCGGGGTGAACTTGGTGCCGCACTGACGGATGATGATCGCGCCCGGCTTGGCGTACTCGCCGCCGTAGAGCTTGACCCCGCGGTACTGGGGGTTGGAGTCGCGTCCGTTCTTGGTTGAGCCCTGGCCCTTTTTATGTGCCATAACGAGGTTCTCCGTCAGTGAAACCGGGCGGTCAGGCCCGTTCGTGATTCTGGTTGCCACGCGGCGGACTGCACGCGTCGCGGGGGCAAGCGTAGCCCCGCAGATCCTTCAAGTCCAGCGGTTTGTGATCCTTGTATCACCCGATCAGTAACCAACCGGGAAGGTTTATCGCATCACCCAGCGCTTCTCGATGAGCTCGAATGGCTTGTCGCCCTGACCCGCGAGCTGACCGGGGGTCGAGTAGCGGAGCATCATGGTCTTGCGCAAGGTGTAGCGTCGAGGGTCTTCTGAGTCGCGCCCAACGATGTAGGACTGGAACTCGCCCGACAGACCCGCGAAGAACACGGTCACCTCGTCGGCCTGAAGGTCCTCGGCGGGCCAGATCACGACGCCGTCGCGGGCGTGCTCCACGCCCTCGAGCACGTTGGAAACGATATCGATCTGGGACTCAAGGAGCGGGTTCCGGAGCCGACGCATAATCTCTTCGGTCACGGCACTGGACACGCCCCGCCCGGAACGGCGGACATTGGCGTTGTCGGCCATCAGCGACACGTCCGGGGCGAACAGCTTGACGCCGCCCCAGTGGTTCGTCACGCGGTATGTCAGGTAGAAATACGGGTTGCGCCTGCCGTTTTCCTCGACCCAGGCAAGCCGGAGGGGGCCCGGCTCGAAGGTGAACTCCCACTGCGTCGCGACCGGCGCGGGCTCGGGCGCGGCGGCCGCGGTCGATGCTGTGTTCGTCAGCAGGGCCATCGCACATACAGCACCCGCGAGTGCTCGCTGGATACGTCCGGTGCGGTTCTGTCGTTCAGAGGATCGGTTCATGAACACATGCTCCCTGTGGATCGGCAATCGAATCGTGGTGCTCGGGGTCGAGCTTCTGGTGGTTTGGGCACCGCGAATCGTGAGAATACACGATCCTGCGATGCCGCGATGGGGATCATAGTGTAGTGTGCCCTGATGGGGCGTCAAATCTGTACGCTCTGTGACGCATTTCTGTTCCTTTTACCCACCGCCCGTGTGCCGAATATGACCGTGTTCTCCCCATCCGGACCCGCGAGCGGCGAGCAGGGATCCTCACCCCAGGCGGGGCGTATCCCTCAGAACCTACGACTCAGTGCGTGCGAGCGGCTGGTCTCGGGCCCGAATCGTCAGCAGGCCGCGAGGAACCTCATCGGCTCCGCATCGGCCCACGGCATTGATCTCAATCTGCTCTGGGGCGTGATCCAGCGTGATCAGGTCGGCCCTGCGAGGATCCGCCAGGCCTGTCTCGCGGTGCTTGGGGCTGGCGCAACCGCGATGATCTTCCACTCGAGCCCGGACCGGGACCGCTGGCTGGGCACCAAAGAGACACAGTGTGACGAGATCAGTGCGAGTCTCCGGGCTTGTCTGAGGGACCTGGGCACCATGACAGACCGGGTACGCCTGGCACAATGCCTCATTGAGCCCAGAAACCGCTGGGCCAGCGAGGTATTCATCGGTGCTGGCATGATCTTCGTGGGGGAACTGGCCTATCTGCGCCAGCGGATCGAGCCCACGCCCCCCCGACACGTGCCCGAACCCGACTGGCCGGCGGGCATCAGTGTCCGCCCGCTCCATGATCTCCAGCGGGGATCGATCCATTCCGACCGAGAAGCGCTCATCACGGCGCTCGAGGCGAGTTACATCGACACGCTCGACTGCCCTGAGCTGTGCGGCCTGCGCAACATGGACGATGTGGTCGACTCACACATGGCGACGGGGGTGTTCAACGCGAGCCACTGGCTGCTGATCGAGCACGAGGCCCAGCCGGTGGGGTGCTGCCTGCTCTCGCACTGCCCCGCCTCGGGCAGCATCGAGCTGGTGTACCTCGGGCTTGGGGCGCGAGCCCGCGGACTGGGATTGGGGCGCCAGGTCCTCCAGTACGCCACCGAGCGCATGACCCACCTCGGGGCCAAGGAGATCACCTGCGCGGTCGACACGCGCAATACGCCGGCGCTTCGCGTGTACGAGTCGCTCGGCTATACGCGATTCGATTCCCGCCTCGGCTTTGTGTCACCGATCGCGGACACGTAATGCGGATTCAGAGCCCGCACCCGACGTGTCAAGATCGTGTTTATGTTGCGCTCAGATTTGTTCACAACCCACCCCCCGATTTGTGCATAACCGGGGTGCTCGGTGGACGAAAAAAACTTCACGCTCGGAAGTCACTGAAAACGCAAACACTGTGATGTGCAAGCCCGTTTCTCGGTTGTGCTCTCGGTTGCGATCTTGAAGCCGAGCAACTACACTCCGCCCCGCTGGTCAGGATGGACCGGCAGCAACAGTGCCTCGGGATCACCCGTGGGGACGCACGTCGTACACCCTGCTCGATGGATGTCGGGCGCCTGGAAAGCAAGGCGCCTGGGGTGTTTGTGTCGCTCATCCGGCCTGTTCGATCGTTGAAAGGACTCTTCTCTATTTGAGACGCATTGCTCGCCCAGCAGGTGTGCAAGGTGCGCGATCGGATCGCGCAGGCACCCAAAACGGGCGGTCCAGGACGACCAAGAGGCGCTGTTGTGCATCACTCATTGCAAGACGCAGTAAACACACGGGACACCCACCGAGAAGCAGATACACGGCGCCCGATCCGATTTGAGCGAGCTTCGCTGCCGGGACGCGATCCGTCGAGCGACTCGACCAAGCAGGCAGAATCCCCCAGCAGGTGCCGGGCACCTCGGGATGCTTCCGCGATCTGCCGGCGCTTGCACGATCACATCGTCCAGTCGCTCGGCGCAAACCGGGTCCGGAGATACCTGAACGAGCGGACCAGCATGCGTCAGCTCGAAGACCAGTCGATCGAGATCTGCGCGGGCGACGCCTTCACGCTGGACATGATCGAGCGCCGCCTCGGCGAACCGATCCGCATCGCCGCGCAGTTCGCGCTCGGGACGACCGAACCCACCATCCGGTACCGGATCAACCCGGATCTCCAGCCCAAGGGTCAGGCCGAACCGCGAGATCACAAGCCCGCTCAGCGACCGTCGTCCCCCCCGCTTACGCAGCGCGTGGAGTACGCGCAGCCCAAGCCATCCGCTCAGGAACGCTGCCCCCGCCTGGAGGAGTTCATTGTCGGCGCGTCGAACCGGCTGGCCTTTGAGTCCGTGCGCCAGTGCATCGAGTCCCCGAGCTCTGGGGTCCCGGTCTTCGTGCACGGTTCGTGCGGCGTGGGCAAGACCCACCTGCTCCGCGGCGCGACGATGCGGATGCGGCAGCTCCGCCCCGGCTGCAAGGTCCGCTACACCACCGGGGAATCGTTCACCAACGCCTTCATCAAGGCGATCCGAACCCAGAGCGTGGACGCGTTCCAGAAGAAGTACAGGGGCCTGGACCTGCTGTGCATCGATGACATCCACCTCATGGCCGGCAAGCAGGCGACCCAGCACGAACTCCTGCAGATCTTCAACATGCTCTCGCTCGGCGGTGCTCGGATAATCCTCGCCTCCGACGCCCACCCGCGCACGATCGCCCGATTCGATCAGGCCCTGGCCTCGCGATTCAGCGCCGGCCTCGTCGTCCGCCTGGATGACCCGGATCAGGAACTCGCTCACCGGCTCGTTCACGCGATCGCGCACCGGCGTGGGATGAGCGTTGACGAGGCGTGCGCCCGCGTGATCAGCGAGCGGATCGGGATCGGCCGCGGTGCGAGCGTCCGCGATCTCGAGGGCGCGGTGGTGCAGATCCAGGCCGTGGCCCGCCTGCTCGATCGCGAATCGGGGTCCGGCGGGGTGCTCACGCCCAGCGCCGCCCAGATCCGCAAGGCGCTCTCTTTGCGGTGCGGCGAGGAACTCTCCGCCACGACAGCCCCGCTCTCGCTCGATTCGATCATCCGGACTGTCTGCGATGAGCTGAGCGTCTCGCTCGGGGACCTGCGGGGCAAGGGGCGACGCAAGAAGGTCGTGCTGGCGCGAGAGCTCATCGTCCATCTTGGGCGTCAGCTCACGAGCAAGAGCTTCCCCGAGATCGCCCACGCGCTGGGGCGCACAAACCACTCGACGGTCATCACCGCGGCCAAGCGTTTCAAGGACCGCCTCGGCGAGCAGGTGTCTGTCGATGCGGACTGCCCGTTTGACGGATTGCCGATGACCGAGCTCGCCCAGAAGCTGACGCGGAGCGTTCAGCAGGCCTGATCCTCAGCAGAATCTTGCCCGTGCGCCTTGCCAAAGTGAGGTGATCGTGCCGACAATGCGCGTATGTCGCACCACGAGATCCCGCTGAGCAAACCCGATATCACTAAACTCGAAGAGGATCTCGTGCTTGAGGTGCTCCAGTCCGGCCGCCTCTCCATCGGCCCCATGCAGGAGCGCTTCGAATCGCTTGTCGCCGAGCGGTGCGGCACGACGCACGCGATCGCCTGCTCCTCGGGCACCGCGGGCCTGCACATGGTGCTCGTGGGTCTGGGGATCGGCCCGGGCGACGAGGTCATCACCACGCCATTCAGCTTCATCGCGTCCGCGAACGCGATCCTCTATGTTGGCGCAACGCCGGTCTTCGTGGATATCTGCCCCAGCAGTCTCAACGCCAACCCGGAGATGATCGAGAAGGCCATCACGCCCAGGACCAAGGCGATCCTCGCGGTCGAGGCGTTCGGCAACCCAACCTATTTCGACGAGTACCAGAAGATCGCCGCAAAGCACGAGATCCCGCTGATCGAGGACTCGTGCGAGGCGCTGGGCACGGTCTACAAGGGCACCCCCGCCGGGAGCTTCGGGCGGGCAGGGGTCTTCGGGTTCTATCCAAACAAGCAGATCACGACGGGCGAGGGAGGCATGATCGTCACGAACGACGATCGGCTCGCGAACGCGTGCCGATCCCTCCGGAACCAGGGACGCGCCGTCGCGGGTCGGGGGGCGATCGCGGGCGGATCCACCTCAGGCTCCTGGCTGCACCATGAGCGTCTGGGGTTCAACTACCGGATGTCCGAGATCAACGCGGCGCTGGGCGTCGCCCAGATGCAGCGTCTTGATGAGCTGATCCAGCTCCGCAACGACACCGCCAACCGCTACGTTGAACGCTTGCTGGACGTCCCAGAGCTGACCCTCCCCACCATCGATTCCGAGTGCTCCGTCATGAGCTGGTTCGTGTTCGTTGTGCGTCTGGCGGCGGGCTACACCCGCGAGGAGCGCGACCGGGTCATCGCCGGGCTCCGCATGCATGAGATCGGTGCGGGGGACTACTTCCCGTGCATCCACCTGCAGCCGATTTATCAGCGGGCCATGGGCTTCGGTGAGGGCAACTACCCGATCGCCGAGAGCGTGAGCCAGCGGACCATCGCGCTCCCGTTCTTCTCCGGGATGTCCCTCCGCGATATCGATATCGTGGCACAGACGCTGGAGCTGATGATCTCGCGCGAGAATCTCTCACGGCGTGACTGAGCGTATAGCCCTCGCCGGACGTGCGGGATTTGCGCCCAGAGCAGGATCGTGCTGAGAAATCGCGCAGTTCGGAGCACGCGAAGCAGCTTTATCCGCTACCCTGACGGCTATCCTATATACACACGCGATGGGGTCGGACCCCATCATCTTGCGGGGTGCGCCCCAAGGAGACCTAGAACCAGTGTGGTATGAGCGCCTACTCGGACCGTTCGGCGTGGACATGGGCATCGACCTGGGGACATGCAACACCCTCGTCGCTGTGCGTGGGCAGGGCATCGTGCTCAACGAGCCCTCCGTGGTGGCCGTGCGCAAAGGCACCAACCAAGTCCTGAAAAACGGGCAGGCCGTCGGCTGGGTCGCCAAGGAGATGCTTGGCAAGACGCCCGGCTCGATCACCGCGATCCGCCCCCTCAAGGACGGCGTGATCTCCGACTTTGAGATCACCGAGGCGATGCTCAACTACTTCATCACCAAGGTGACGGGGCGTGTCCGTATGCTCGGGCCGCGTGTCGTGATCTCGATCCCCTCGGGCATCACCGCTGTTGAAAAACGAGCGGTATTCGACTCCGCGGAGCACGCGGGCGCCCGAAAGACCTACCTGCTCGAAGAGCCCATCGCGGCGGCGATCGGTGCCGGGCTGCCCTTCGCCGAGCCCACCGCATCCATGATCGTGGACATCGGCGGCGGCACGACCGAGGTCGCCATCATGACCCTCGCGGACATCGCGAACTGCGAGTCGGTCCGCGTGGCGGGCGACGACATGGACGAGGCGATCATCGCCCACATGAAGCGGAACTACTCGCTGATGATCGGTGAGCAGACCGCCGAACGGATCAAGATCCAGATCGGCTCGGCCGCGCCGGTGGGCGAAGAGACCAAGATGGAAGTCCGCGGGCGCGACATGGTGTCCGGACTCCCCCGCAAGTGCGAGATCACGAGCGAGGAGATCCGCGAGGCGCTCCACGAGCCGGTGTACAACATCATCGAGGCGGTCACCCGCACGCTCGAGCGGGCAGAGCCCGAGCTCGCGGCGGACCTCGTGGACAACGGGATCATGCTCGCGGGCGGCGGCTCGCTGCTGCGTGGGCTCTCCATCGAGATCAACAAGGCAACCGGCCTTGAGGTCACACTCGCGGAGGACCCGCTGACGTGCGTGGCGCGTGGCACGGCGATCTACCTCGAGAACATCGAGGAGTGGAAGGAAACCCTCGAGAACAACTCGGACATCTGAGCCGGGCACTTCCCTTTCGGATCGGAATCGAATCCGGAGCGATCAACGAGGCAGCGTATGCACCAGCAATCCCTGATCGTGAGATGGTCGATGCCGATCACGATCGGGCTCCTGGTTATCCTCTCCTTCCTCCCCGCGAGCTGGCTCAAATGGACCGACTGGTTCTCGGCGCAGGTCCAGGTCGCGATCGTGCCGATCACGCACCCGCTGACCATCGTGGTGGACACCATCGTCCCCGCCCGCATCTCCAACCCGGCCGCGAGCGAGCGCGAGCGGGCGCTGCTCAACGAGCTCGAACGGGCGAAGGTCGAGCTGCTCCAGTCTCGCGAAGAGAACGCCCGCCTTTCCCGCATGATCGATCAGTACGCGCGCGGCGCGGACCTGAGCCCGAATCTGCAGGTCAAGCAGCTCACACGCCCGCGGGTGGGCAATCTGGCCGGCGATATCCTGCTCATCCGCACGAGCAACATCGAGGGGCTCGATCAGGGAACGGTTGTCGTCACGGACGCGATCCAGCTCATCGGACGCGTCAGCCGCGTCGATCGACGCACCGCGCAGGTGCTCCCGATCACCGCGCCCGGTGCCCAGCCCATCATGGGCGCGGTGCTCCTGAGCGCCGATGGCAAGGAGCGGGCACGCTGCTTCCTCCGCCCGACAGGCAACGGCACCCTCCGCGGCGAGGTGGCCCGCCCGGCGCTCGATGAAGAACTCAAGATCGCCGTCGGGCAGGAAGTACGCCTGCTCGACAGCCAGTGGCCGACCACCGCCCAGATGCTGCTGATCGGCACCATCCAGAAGGTCGAGTCCGACCCCGAGCAGCCGCTGCGACCGCAGATCGTCGTGAGCCCCACATTCGATGACCTCCGCCGCATCCCCGAGGTCGTGCTCCGCATCCCGGACACGGACGACACCGGTTCTGGGGGGCGTCCATGAACTGGATCGTCTTCATCCTGATCGCCTGGCTCTGCTTCGGGCTCGAGCTCGCGCTGCTGCCCGTCTTCGATGCCGGCTCGGGCGGCGTGCACCCCAGCATGGTCGTGCCGCTGCTCGTCTTTATCGCGATGAACGCTCCGCGCAGACCAACGCTCTGGTGCGCCATCATGCTCGGTGTCGTGATGGACCTGCTCTCCCCCATCGCCGCTGTGGACGGCGGCACGATCACGATCATCGGGCCGCACGCGCTGGGCTACCTCCTCGGTGTCCACTTCGTGATGGCGGTCCGGGGCATGCTGATCCGGCGGAACCCGCTCACCATGGTCGTCATGTCGATCCTCGTGATGCTGATCGCGCAGATCGTCGTCGTGGCCGTGTTCACCGCACGCGGCATCGGGGACAGCTCCATCGTGTGGGACGCGGGCACCCAGCTCCAGCAGCGGGTGTTCTCCTCGCTCTACACCGGGATCAGCGCCCTACTGCTCTCGTTCCTCTTCTTCGCGATCGGGCCGTTCTTCGGCTTCGCGAGCACCGTCCCGACCCGGTTCGCTCGCCATATCTGATCTCGATCCGCGCTACACTGTGCGAGTATGGCAGACCCCACAAAAGCGATCCTGTTCGACGACGGCAAGGGCGTCCTCTCGCCCCTGAACGATCTCCGCCCCACGTTCGCCATCCGCACCGGCGCGATGACGATCTCTGAGCGCCTCACGCGGGCGTTCAATCTCGAGCCGATCGGCGTCGTGGTCCCGCAGCCGATGGTTGAACTCACGAGCGAGCTGACCACGCTGCCGGTCAACACCCCCCCGGAAGCCGGCGACGATGAGGTGCTGCTGATCAACGCCCGCTGCCCGCTGCCGGTGCGCGCCATCGGTGAGATCGGGGTTGGCCATGTCATCGTCGAGGAGAAGACCGAGGACATGATCGCGGTACGCCTCACCCAGACGGGTGTCCGCGAGCTGCTCAGCGGCAACCAGCCCGACATGACCCCGATCGCGGTTGAGGGCAAGCACCTGATGAGCCGACCCTGGGACTGGCGCCAGTTCCGCGACGCGTCGCTCGAGTTCGACCTGCAGGTCATCGGGCAGAACATGGTCAAGGTCGAGGCCGAGCCCATCGGCGTCACGCTCATCGGCACCGAGGGCATCGCCATCTCCCGCGAGGCCATCGTCATGCCCGGCGTGATCCTCAACGCCACCGCAGGCCCGATCGTGATCGAGGAAAACGCCACCATCCGCCCCGGCGCGATCATCACCGGCCCGGCCTACATCGGCCCCGGAACGACGGTCCTGGAGCAGGCGAACATCAAGCCCAACACCGCCATCGGACCGGTCTGCAAGGTCGCGGGCGAAATCGGCGGCACCATCATGCAGGGCTACGCGAACAAGGCCCACGCCGGGCACTTGGGCGACAGCTGGATCGGCGAGTGGTCGAATCTCGGGGCGGACACCACCAACTCCAACCTACTCAACACCTACGGCGAGGTCACCGCGCGCGCCACTCCCGGCGGCAGCATGGAAAAAACCGGCGAGACCTTCCTGGGCGTCACGATGGGCGACCACACCAAGACCGCGATCGGAACCCGGATTATGACCGGCGCGATCGTCGGCACCGGGACGATGTTCGCCGCGAGCACGGCGATGTCGGGGACCACCGAGCCGTTCTCGTGGCATACCGACGCGGGCACGAAGCACTTCCGCCTGGGCAAGTTCGTCGATGTCTCGCTGACGGCCATGGGGCGACGCGGGATCAAGCAGTCGCAGGCCTACTCACGCCGACTGACGATCCTGCACGAGACGGTGACGGGGCAAGAAGCGTTCAGCTGGCCGGGGAAGGACGTGAGTCATCTGGCGGGGAAAGGTGAGTGAGCAGCATCCGATATGCCCCAAAGGGGCAGCGGGATGTAGCCACGGGTGGAGCGCAGCGGAACCCGTGGTGCGCCGGATCCATCAACTTCTCACCCCGGAGGGGTGACGGGAGCAGCGTTCCACCTTCGCCCCTCCGGGGCGAGATCGGAGCCGACGACCTTTCCCACGGGTTGCGCTTCGCTCCACCCGTGGCTACAGGCCTGAGCCCCGTTGGGGCTCGTTGGGGGAAGGCTGCATGACACCATCCCGCAGTTCAATCAACCGCTTCCACGCCTTGATTTCGCGTTCTTTGAGGATGTTCGGATCGGGCTTGTACCCACGATAGGCGCTCTCGAACAACACTACGCATGCCTGCTTCTCGTAGGGATTGCCGCACTCGGGGCAGGTGCCCTCGTCGTCGAGCCCCGTCAGGGTGTATCGGCACCAGGGACACAGGAACCACCCGTGTTTCTTGGCGCGTGATTGCGTACGGCGCGCGGTGAGGGCGGGTTGGATCGCGAAGATGATCAACGGGATCGCCATGATGTAGTAGAGCCCCGCGAGATAGGGCACGAGGCACGATACAAAGATCGATATCATGAACAGCGTCACAAAGACCGCCCGGATCTTCCCGAGCGTCTTGCCCACGCCTCGCACGGGGTCCCACTTCTTTTCGAGCAGGAGTCGAAGATCATTTTGGGATCGCTCATCCATCCCCGAATCATACCCGAACCCGCCCTATCCTTGGGGTGATGAAAACGCTCTACCTCATCGACGGCTTCGCCCAGTTCTTCCGCGCGTATCACGCGATTCGCACGCCCATGACCTCGCCGGTCACGGGCGAGCCGACGAACATGACCTACGGGTTCATCGGGATGCTGATCAAGCTGCTCAAGAACGACGGCGCGCACCTGGCCGACGATCAAGGGCGGGTGACGCATGTGGCCGTGGCGCTCGATGTTGGGGGGGATCACGGCACCTTCCGCAGCCAGCTCTACCCGGAATACAAAATGAACCGCGATGCGCCGCCCGAGGACCTGATGCCGCAGGTGCAGCGGGCGATCGCGACGCTCGAGGCGATCGGTGTGCCGGTGATCGGGTGCGAGGGGTTCGAGGCCGACGATGTGCTGGCGACGCTCGCGACGAGCTATTCCGAGGCCCACCCGGACCTGCGGGTGCGGATCATCTCCAAGGACAAGGACCTCAAACAGCTGCTCGGACTGGGGACGCCCGCGACGCAGATGTACGACCTGCACAAGGACGAGCTGATCACCGAGGACGACCTGATGGAGGACCTGGGCATCCGCCCGGATCAGGTCATCGACCTGCTCACACTCATGGGCGACACGGCGGACAACATCCCGGGCGTCAACGGCATCGGGATCAAGACGGCCGCCAAGCTGCTGGTTGAGCACGGGAACCTGGACGCGATCGTGCAGGCCGCCAAGGACGGCGCGATCAAGGGCAAGCGCCGCGAGAACATCCTCGAGGCCGAGGAGCGGCTGGCGCTCAGCAAGGAACTCGTGACCCTGCGTCATGATGTCCCCGTCTCGATGGAGGTGGACGACGCGAGCATCGCGAAGATCGACCTCACCAAGCTCATCGAAGTGTGCAAGGAGCTGGGGTTTAACCGCTACCAAGACGAGCTCAAACGCCTCATCTCCGGCGAATCCGCGGAGACCACCCCAAAGAAATCCAAGCCCAAAGTGAACAACAACGAGGGCTTCGGGCTCTTCGATCAGCCGGGCGATGCGGCCAGCGGCGTCGAGGACCTCGAGGGCGAGTATCACACCGTCAAGACCAAGAAGGACCTCAACGCCCTCGTCAAGGACCTGAGGAAGGCCAAGCGGATCGCCGTCGATACCGAGACGACGCACATCCGACCCATGTGGGCATCGCTCGCGGGTGTGTCCGTGTCGATCGAGGCGGGCGTGGGGTACTACATCCCGACGCGTGCGCCCGAGGGCGAGAAGCACCTCGACGAAGAGACGGTCGTCGATGCGCTGCGGCCGATCCTCGAAGACCCGACAATCGAGAAGGTCGGGCAGAACATCAAGTACGACCAGATCATCTTCCACAACTGCGGCATCAAGCTCGCGGGCGTGGTCCCCGCCGATGCCAAGTCGATGGCCGGCGACACCATGATCGCGTCGTACGTCCTCGACGCGTCCCGCTCCAGCCACTCGATGGATGCGCTCTCGCTCGCATTCCTGGAGCGTTCGCCGATCTCCATCAAGGACCTCATCGGCACGGGCAAGAGCCAGAAGCGGTTCGATGAGGTGCCGCTGGCGCTCGCCGGCCCGTACGCGGCCGAAGACGCGGACATCACGCTCCAGCTCGACCAGAAGCTGCTGCCGATGATCCACGACGAGCCCGAGCTCGAGCAGCTCTACCGCGAGGTCGAGATGCCGCTCGTGGAAGTGCTGGCCCAGCTTGAGATCAACGGTGTTGTGGTCGACAAGGGCGAGCTCAACAACCAGGAACAGCGCCTGCAGAAACGCATCGACGTGTTGATCGAGCAGATCAACACCGAATCCAAGAACGCGATCGCGCGCACCTTCGACCTCAACAGCCCCAAGCAGCTCTCCGAGGCCCTGTTCAACGCGCCCGACGACGAGGTCGAGGGGCTGGGGATCAAGCCGCTCAAGAAGACTAAGACCGGGTACTCAACCAACGCCGAGGTCCTCGAAAAGCTCGCCCAGGACCCGGAGATCGAGACACCCATCCCGTCGCTGATCCTGGAATACCGCCAGCTCACCAAGCTCGTTTCGACCTACCTCAAATCGCTCGCGGAGGACATCCACCCCGACACCGGGCGGATCCACGCCAGCTTCAACCAGACCGTCGCTGCGACGGGTCGATTAAGTTCATCCGACCCGAACCTGCAGAACATCCCCATCCGCACGGACATCGGGCGGGAGATCCGCAGGGCCTTCGTTGCGCCCGAGGGGCACCAGCTCATCACGGCCGACTACTCGCAGATCGAGCTGCGCATCCTCGCGCATCTCTCCGACGACCCGGCCCTGATCGAGGCCTTCCAGGCGGGCGAGGACATCCACCGGGCGGTCGCGGCCCAGATCAACGATGTCCCGCTCGACGAGGTCACCAGCGAGCAGCGCTCGGGCGCGAAGATGGTCAACTTCGGGATCGTCTACGGCGTCACCCCGTGGGGGCTTGCGCGACGCCTCAACATCGGCAACAACGAGGCCGCGGAGATCATCGACAGCTACAAGGCCCGCTTCGCGAACATCACGAGCTTCCTCGACGAGTGCGTGCACTTCGCGCGCGAGCACGGGTACGTCAAGACCATGCTCGGTCGTCGGCGCCCGATCCGCGACATCGACGATCGCAACCCGCAGCGCAAAGCCCTCGCCGAACGCATGGCCATCAACTCGGTCGTGCAGGGCTCGGCCGCGGATCTGATCAAGCTCGCGATGATCGATTTGCACGCCATGATCCGCGAGGCCAAGCCCGACGAGCCGCTGGAGGGCACGAAGATGATCCTCCAGATCCACGACGAGCTGGTCTTCGAAACCCCCTACGACCACGCGAAGCGGGCCAAGGACCTGATCGTGGAGCGGATGGAAGCGGCGATGCAGCTCAAGGTCCCGCTGCAGGTCGATGCGCACGTGTCGAGCAACTGGTACGACGGAAAGTAACACCGCGAGCCGGAAACGGGTAGAATTCACCTGTGCCCCCCACCGCCCCCCAAACCTGGACGACCCGCGAGCTGCTCGGGTGGATGACCAAGGCCTTCGAGTCCAAGGACCTCGACTCGCCGCGCCGGATGGCGGAGATGCTGCTCGCGCACATCATCGGGTGCGATCGCCTGCGCCTGTACATGGACAACGACCGTCCGGCAACCCCCATCGAACGCGAGACGCTGCGGGACCTGGTGCGCCGGGCACTCGATCACGAGCCCATCCAGTACCTGGTCGGCGAGGAGTCGTTCTTCGGGATGAGCTTCCACGTCGACAAGCGTGTGCTCATCCCACGCCCATCGACCCAGACGCTCATCGACGAGGTGCTCAACCACGCGCGCAAGAACCCGGACGATCGCACGCTGCGCGAGTCCGATGCGGGTGTGGGCATGATGATCGCGGACGTGTGCACCGGCAGCGGCTGCATCGCGGCGGCGCTGGCCAAGAACCTGCGCGGCTGCCGGATCATCGCCAGCGACCTCTCCGAAGATGCCTTGGAGGTCGCGCAGATCAACATCTCCCGCCACGACCTCGACGAGCGGGTCGATCTGGTGCAGGGCGACCTGCTCGAGCCGATCTTCGCCCATCCCGTGGCCGGGCAGAAGGGGTCGCTGCACTACCTGTGCTCCAACCCGCCCTACATCCCCGACCACGAGTGGGACGCCGTCGAGCCGAACGTGAAGGACCACGAGCCAACCATGGCACTACGCGCGAACGACGACGGGATGGAGTTCGTCAAGCCCCTCATCGAGCGCGGGCCAGAACTGCTCTCCAAGGGCGGGATGCTCCTCATCGAGATCGCGGCATGCAACGCCGAGGCATCGCTGACGCTCGCGAAGGATCACCCGCTGCTCACGCGTGAGCGGATCGCGAAGGATTCGGATGGATTGGATCGGGTGCTGATCGCGGAGCACGCCTGATAGAAGGCTTATCCGGCGTCGACGCCGAGCGCCTCCCGCACCTGCGCCATCAGCAGCTGGATCTCGAAGGGCTTGAAGAGCACGCTCTGCAGACCGTCCTGTGATGCACGCACGATCGAGTGGTGCGGGTCGTACCCGAAGCCGGTCATCAGGATCACCGGCACGCCCGGGCAGTGCTTGCGGGCGCTCGAGAAGACCTCGTAGCCATTACGGTCGGGCATCTGGATATCCGAGATCACGAGGTCGTACGAGCACTCCGCTTCCCCCGCGACCGCTTCGAGTTCCGCGATGGCCTCGACGCCGTCGGAAACGACGGTGGTGACGCAGCCCCGGTGCTGGAGCACCTCGCCGATGATCTTGCGGATCTTCTGATTGTCGTCGGCGATGAGGATCCGCTTGCCGATGAGCGCGGGGTCTTTCTCGCGCTCGAGCATCGCCTTATCGACGCCCAGCAGCGTCTGGGGGCCCGCTGCGACGGAGCGGACCCGGTTGCGGATCGATTCGACGTCGATCAGGATGCGCTTGATGTGGTCCCGGGTCTCCGGGTCTGCGTTCTTTTCGTGCTCGTTGAGCCAGTTGATCTCGTGCTCGATGTCCTCGAGCGGCTCGTTGATCTCGCCGGAGACACGATCACAAGCAGAGAGGTTCGTCTCGGTGCGTTCGGTCACCAGCAGCTGGAGCATGTGCAGGGCCATCGCGATGTAACGCCCGAAGATCTCGGCGTACATCCGGTCCTGCTCATCGAACGCGCCGGGCTCCACAGACTCGACGTCCATGATCCCGATGATCCGGTCCGAGACCCGCAGCGGGACCGTGAGACTGGAGCGTGCCCCGCCCAGCCCGGGCAGGAACCGCTCGTCCTGCGTCACGTCGTTGCAGATGTAGCTCTCGCCGGTCGCGGCCACGTGCCCAGAAATCCCAGAACCCTCGTTCTCGAGATACAGGTCCAGGTCCTGGATCTCCTCGGGCAGCCCGGACTGCATGACCAGGCGGAGACGCTCGTCGCGCTGATCGATCAGGAAGATGGCGAAATGATCGAACTTCAGCAGTTCCTTCGCGCATTGCACGATCCTGTTCTCAAGGAGTTGGAGACGCTGCATCGCGTTCATCTCGCGGATCTCGTCCACGTCCAGTCGCACCAGCTCGAAGCCGGCCCGGTCGATCGCGCTCATTTTGCGCTGCGCGAGCTTGGTCAGCGTCACGTCACGCACGATCGCGGCGACACGCCCGGCGTGCAGACCAGCGTCGTCGCGTTCCGCGATGCCGGTGATGTACACGTCGTAAATGCGTGTCCCCTCCTCGTTCTGTATCTCGTGCTTGGTGACCAGCGAGCCGCGTGCCTCGTGGTGCAGCGAGCTCACCGAATCGGCGGCCTGCACACAAAGCGAGCGGACTTCACGCCGGACCGATTCATCCAGCGCGTTGTAGTACTCGTTGCTCCACGCCATCCGCCCCTGCGGATCGAGGATGCATATCCCCTCGCCCAGCGCTCGCAGCACGGACTGGACCCCGTGCTCATCCGGCTGGTGGACGATCTCGTAGCGATCCCCCACGAGTTGGGCGAGTTCTTTCGCCTCCTGGGGGCCTCCGCCAACGATGACGATCTTGGGTTGGGTTTCTACCATGACGCGGCAGCTCAGATCATACAGTTGCTTGGATCAGCAACCGGGGGCTCCTGCGTATACCCTATGTATTCTTCGCACCAGACCCCGGAACGGTTCGACTCCAATCCTGCGACTTGTCTCAAACGCCATATCTTAGGGAAAAGCACTGAGACACCCACGGACACATACTCGCAGTATCGACCCCATATCGGCCAAGTGCCAGCAAAGGCTGTGAAACACGCATGATTCTGGTGGATTGCATTTCCAAGTCCTTCGGCTCCCTCCGAGCTGTCCGAGAGGTCTCATTCGAGCTTCCCAGAGGGCAGATCGCGGGGTTATTGGGACCGAACGGCGCGGGCAAGAGCACCACGATCCGCATGATCACGGGCTTTTTAACCCCGGATTCCGGACGTATCAGCATCGCCGGGCACGACATCCAGTCTCAGCCCACCCGAGCCAAGTCCGTCATCGGCTACCTGCCCGAGTCCGCCCCGATCTACCCGGAGATGAGTGTCAGGGGGTATCTCAAGCACCGCGCGAAGCTCTACGGCGTGCCGGGCAGGACGATCTCCTCGCGTATCGATCACGCCATGGGGCAGACACGGATCACGGACGTCGCGAAACGCCGGGTTGGGCAGCTCTCCAAGGGGTACCGCCAGCGCGTCGGGCTGGCCGCGGCACTCGTCCACGATCCGAAGGTCCTCATCCTCGACGAGCCGACCAACGGGCTGGACCCGACACAGATCCGCGAGGCGCGATCGCTGATCCGTGAGCTCTCCGAGGATCGCACGACGCTGCTGTGCTCTCACATCCTGCCGGAGGTCGAGCGGACGTGCGACCGGGTGATCATCATGGCGGGCGGGCAGATCCGCGCGGATGGCACCCCGAGCGAACTGATCCACAGCGCCCAGCGGAGCCCCAAGTACATCATCGAGGTCCGCACGAACCCCAGCGCGGGCATCGAGCACGCGCTGCGGACACTGGCGGGCGTCCCGGGTGTGGCGATCAGCAGGCCGGCGGACAACCAGCCGCTGGACAGCAACAAGGGCTGGTCCATCATCGAGCTTGAGGCCGAACCGGGCGAGCGCGACCTGCGGGAGGCCATCGCGGCCGCAGCGGAAGACCACGGCCTGTTCATCCGCGAGCTGCGGACCCAGATGCCGACGCTCGAATCGCTTTTTGTCCAGCTCGTCGACACCGCGAACGAATCTGGTCCGACGCAGACAGGGGGCGTGTCATGAGCCGCATGCTGACAATTGCCCAGCGAGAGCTCAGCTCGATGTTCCGTGTCCCGGCTGGGTGGATCATCATCGCGCTCTTCGCCTTCCTCACGGGCGTGCTCTTTGTCAATCAGACGCTCATCCCCGGGCAGCCGGGGTCGCTGCGATACTTCTTTATGTACGCCGGCTGGCTGCTGATCCCGATCGCGCCGGCCGTGTCGATGCGTCTGATGAGCGAAGAGTACCGCTCAGGGAGCTTCGAGGCCCTCCGCACAGCGCCGGCGGGCGATTGGAGCGTCACGCTCGGCAAGTACCTCGGATCCGTCGCCTATCTGATGCTGATGCTCGTACCGTCGGTCGTCTACCCGATCGTGCTGTTCCTCGTCTCCGAGCCCGCGCCGGACTGGGGCCCGATCCTCGCCGGCTATCTCATGCTTGTGCTGGTCGGGATGCTCTATCTCGCGATCGGCATGCTCGCATCGTCACTCACGGCGTCCCAGACCCTCGCGTTCCTGGGCACGGTCATGTCGCTGATCCTGCTCATGGTCCTGACGAGCGTCATCGCGAACCAGCTGAGCGTGGAGTGGGCGCAGGCGCTCCACGCGCTCTCGATCACCGAGCGTGTGAGCGAGCTGGCCAAGGGCGTGATCGACACCTCGACGGTCGCTTTCTTCCTGATCGGCTCCGTCTGGATGCTGGTGCTCGGCGCCGGCGCTCTCGAGATCCGCCGGCTTGGGCGTCCTCGTTCCTACACGGCTTTGACGTGCCTGGTCTTCGTGCTGCTGACCGGCTCGGCCGCGGGTTTCCTCGGCTACATCACCCACCTGAAGCACGCCCGCTTCGATGTCACCTCGACCAGCGTGCACGAGCTCTCGGATCGCGCATCACGGATCGTCGAACGACTGACAGACGAAACACGGATCGTGCTCGCGGTTTCGCGCAGCAACGCGGACGCACGAACGCTCGACCTGATCGGTGATGTGATCGGTGCGTACGAGAACTCGAGTGAGCTGATCAGCACCCAGTTCATCGATCTGGACTCTGGCGAGGGGATATCCGAGACTAAACGGCTCCTGCAGGACCTCGCCGAGCGCGAGCAGGGGACCATCCGCGCAAACCTCGACGCGCTGCGTGATGCCGCCGAATCGATGGAGCGAGCGGGGACCCGGCTCGCCGCGCTGAGCACGGGGCTGGGACAGCTGCGGGACCTGATCCCCGCGAACACCCAGACGAACGTGAACAACAGGGCGGTATTCGAGCAGCGTGCGGCGATCGTTCGCCTGGCGGCTCGCGACCTGCGTTCTCAGAGTGAAAACATCCTCAAGCAGCTCGAGCCGTACGTGAACGGGAATGCGAGCCCGGACGACCTGTTCCCATTTGATACCTACGCCCAGCCGGTTGAACAATCGCTCCTGCAACAGGTCACACAACTCGACGACCTCGCCGCGCAGCTCGATGCCTTCGCCAGCGCAGCCGAGCTCGCCGCGGAACCACGCAACGCGGCCCGCCCGCTGGTAAGCCAGACCGAGTCGCTGCGTGACGAGCTCGCCGGGGCGATGGATCGGGTGGCCCGCCTCGATCGGATCGACGCGGTCCGGGTCGGGCGTGCGCTGGAGACGGGTGAGACGCTCCTGATCATCGGACCGCCCGAGCAGGGGGTCGCCGCGGTCGATCTCGAATCCCTGCTGCTGCCGAGCGAGTCGCTCGAGCGTGCGGGCCTCTCGGCCGTCGGCGTCATCGGTCCACGGACACAGGAGCACATCGCGAGCGCGATGGCCCGTCTCGTCGCGCCGGCTCAGCCGGTGCTGATTTTCGTGCACGCGGGGCAGCCCGGGGAGCTGCTGGGCGCGAGCCAGTTGTACACCCAAACGGCGCTTGAGCTGCGCGAACGCGGGATCGACAGCGTGGATTGGGCCGCGGTCGAATCGCCAGAGCACCCACGCCTCGACTCCGTCGACCCGCTGGGCAACCGCCCACGCGTGTACTTGGTCGTCGCACCGGATTCCACCACACAGAGCACCCAGAGCGGGCTCAGCGGTGCCAAGCGGACGGAGGCGCTCGGCACGATCGTCCATCGCCTGCTCGACTCCGGGCACGATGTGCTCGTCTCGCTCTCGCCCTCGATCTTCCCGAGCGCGGGCAAGCCAGACCCGATCGCAGCCACGCTCGCCCCCTTCGGCTTGAGCGCGGATGTGGGACGCCCCATCCTCAACGAACGCATGGGCCCCGTCGGTCGGATCGCAGATCCGGTCACCACGCTGATTCCCGAGCGGGGCGCACACGACATCGCCCGCGCCGTCTCCGGCCTGAATACGGTCCTCACGTGGGCGATCCCCCTGGAGATCGTTGAGACGCAGGGCGTCGCCGCCGCTCCGATTCTCGTCGCGGCCGGCGGTGACGAACGCTGGGGCGAGAGCGCCTGGGTCAACCTCTGGCGACGCACGCCGCAGTCGCGCCAGGTGATGCCGAACCAGCCGGTCTACAACGAGCGGGACGACGTTCGCACCGATTCATGGGTCCTCGGGGCTGCCGCTGAGCGTCAGCATGCCGGCGAGCAGCAGCGGGTCGTGGTCGTTGGCTCGAACGGGTGGAGCGGAGACGCGGTCTTCACAGGCCGAGAGCAGGTGGTCGACGGTCGTGTTACCAGGCGCTGGCCCGGGAACAGGACACTCTTCGACGCCTCCATCGCCTGGCTCGCCGGGCTGGATGACCTGATCGGGACCGGGACCGACGCGCGACCCATCGCGACGATACAGGCGCTCGACGAGCGTCAGTACTCACTGATCCGCTGGGTCCTTCTCGCGGGCCTCCCCGCCTTCGTCCTCATCCTCGGCATGGCGTACAGGCTCGCGTTCGGCTGAGCCCGCCGAGCCCATCGCGGCCTTGAAGCGCCGAGTCACGATGCCCGTGCAGACCAGGCCCAGCGGGATGACGATGATCGTCTCCGCCACCCGGTTGATCAGATCCGCCCCCACCGCGGTGCGCATGTCGATCGCCTGGGCCCCGTTCGACATCGTGGCGGCAAGCCCGACCCCCCACTCACGGAACCCGAGTCCCCCGCCGGTGATAGGGATCACCTGCGCCGCCTGTGAAACAGCGGTGATCAGGACGATCTGGACCGGCGTGATCGATACGCCGAGCATGGCGAAGGCGGCCGCGTACCGCAGCATCCACACGAGCAGGTCCGCGTACCGCCACATCAGCCCGCGGACCATAAGCCCCAGCTGATCGCTCTTCGTTTCGGCGAGCATGGCGGCGATGACCAGGACGAGGATCGGGCTGGCGAGGATCAGCGTGAGCTGTGCGATCCCGACCCGCGGGTGCACGAGCAACGCAAGCCCCAGCCCGACGACGTTGGCGATGATCGCGTGGACAAGCGACCAGACGCTCGCCTCGACGCTGTCGCGGACCCTGATGTTGTTGACCTTCGCGTGATACCCGATCCGACCGATGAGCCCGGGTCGCATCGGGAGATGGTTGAGCAACCACGCGCTGCCCACGAGCGCCAGCATCTCCGCGCGAGCAACCTCCCCGTGCCTGCGATTGAGCGCCCAGAGGCATTGCGAGACGAACACCCAGTTGAGCAGCGGCCCGAGGAGCACGATCGTGATCGCCCACGCGGGCGCGTTCTTCATCTGCTGTGCAAACGATCTCAGCTCGCTCGGATTGGCGACGAGGTAGACCGCGGCGGCGCAGAGCAGCAGCACCCCCAGCACGAAGCCAACGCGCCGAGCGATCGAGGGTCTCCGCGGGGTGGGCAGCGTGGTTTCGGTCATATATCTCGCTGTGATTCGTTAATAATCCAGCCCATCGAAGCGTGGCGTCATCGCATCGACACCCGGGCCGACCTTCCCGAGGGTCGGCTCACCCGCGCGGAGCCTCGCCCGGATCAGCAGCGCGAAGCGGCTGATACCCTCGTCCTGCACATGCTCGAGCGTCTCGAAGATGGGTGACTCGGCATCGTCGGTTCTCGTGAGCAGAGCGCACACCAGCGTCATCGGATCGACCGTGGAATCAATCAGTGAATCGCTCAGCAGCGACGAGGCGACGTGGTCATCGAACGCCACCATGGACGTTACCTGATGGCGGTGAGGCAGCATGAGCATCATGGCACATCGGGCCTCGGGGCTTGATCGCGTGTACAGCTCGTTGAGCGCTTCGATGATCCGATCGAGCGAGGCCGCGTCGAAGCGGCTCTCGGGCGCTGGGTTGACCAGGCGTGCGCTGATGGCTCCGATGGCCCGGCGGTGCGCGTCCGAGTCGTTTGAGCGGAGGAAATCGATCAGCTCGCTGGCCTCGGCGTCGTAGATCCGCAGCCCCAATCGCTGCACCACGGGGGTCTCCGCGGTCAACCCCAAGGGCGAGTTCACGATACCGAAAATGCGCTGATCGGGAGACGCCTGCTGCTTCCTCGCCTCGGAATCCGCGAGCCGGGTCCTGAACCCCTGGATCAGGCGCCAACGCTGTCGCATCGAGATGCTCGGCTGCTGCTCAATCAGCCAGTCCGTGCTGACCGAATCAGCGACGACTTCGACTGTCATCGTTTCTCGCGGGTTCAGCCGGATCCGCGAGTCGAGCTGGAGCACCTTGGGCCTCGGCGTACCGCGGAACTGGTTGTGCTGGGTTGCGACCCCGACGGGCTCGATCAGCACACGCGAGCTGATCGGTGCGTTCGGTCCGACCGAGAGCGGCACCGGCGCGGTGTTCTGGAGCTTGATCGTCAGCACGGGGCGTTCACCCTCGTGGTACACACGCTTCTCGTGCTCCACAGACAGGTACTGGAACGAGCTCGGGCGCTCGATCATCTGCTCGATCCAGGTCGGAACCCGCTTCGCGATCTCGATCATCTGCTTGCCGGTATCCGTCAGGATCCGATCGCCGGCCCCGAGCTTCTGGAGTCGCGCGTGCGCGAAGGCCCCGTACGCGTTCGTGACGTTGCTGTGCGCAAGACGGACGTAGCGTTCGATCGCCTCATCCGTGCGGCCGAGACGCTCGTAGGACTGCGCTCGGACGAGCTCGAGCACCGGTGAGCCGGGGTACTGGTCGGCGAGCGCGAGCGCCTCCTCGAACTTGCCCTCGGCGAAGAGCGCCATGGGCTCGATCCGCCGGAGCTGATCCGCTACGGCCGGCATCTGCCCTTCCATCGCCTCGAGCTCTTCGCGGATCCGGTCCGCATCGAGCCCGACCACGGTCCGCATCGAGTTCAGGTCCGACATCCGCCGCACCACCTGCACAAGCAGCGCGTTGACGTTGGCGCCGGGCGCGGTCGCCATCTGCGCAAGTCGGGCGATGTCTTCACTGATCGTGCGCTCGATATCGTCGAGAATCGATCGCACCTGCTCCCGATCATCCTCGGCGTGCGCCGCGAGGATGCGGAGCTTATCGACGCCCAGCGTGAAGCGGATGTCCTGCGGGCGGATCAGGCCGTCCGTCGGGAGCTGCGCATCCTCATAGGCCTTGATCCGTGCCTGCGCCTGGGTGCGCTGATCGATCAGCACCGCCTCCAGCGGGCCCATCGGCTTGTCCGCACCGTCCGCCTGCCACTCGATGGCGATCCGGATCTCTTCGATATTCTCCGGTGTTTTACCGGTTTCGAGCGAGAAGAGCTCGATGGCATTGTACAGAAAGCGCTTGGAGGCCTCGATCGCGCCCTGCCCCGCGAGCATCCTCGCGATCGTCAGGTGCACGTTCGCATCGAGCGGATCGGCTTTCAGGAGCCGGACCTGATAGTCCAGCCCGACCGCCTGATCATCGCTGATCGCGGAGTAATACTGCGCTGCGAGGGACGCCGCTGATTTGTTCGAACCATCCAGGCGGGTGGCCTGGTGGAGCCGCTCGATGAATCCCGCGGTGTTGCCCGCCTCGCGCTCGAGCAGCGCGGCGTCGAGCGCCAGGCGTGATCGGACACTGGGATCAAGCGACTTGCCCGCGTCGCTCAGGAACCGATCGTACAGCGTCTTCCGCTCCTCGATTGTCTGCTTCTCGTTAATGCGGGCGCTGATGAGGCGGAGCTGCGCGACGGTGTCCGAAGGATCGATACGGATAATCTGACGCGTGGCCTCGTGCATCCGATCCGTATCGCCGGCCAGCCAGGCGGCCTGGGCCATGTCGCGGGCGAGCTCACCGTTCCCCGGGTCCAATCGGAGCCCGAGTTCCAGCAGGATCGAGGCAAACTCATAATCACTCGGTTTCGGCGATTCATGCAGACGCAGGTCGAGCAACGCGGCACGGTGGAGCAGCCAGGGCAGCTCCTCCGTCATCGAGACCCGGGTGCGATCGGCGTTGGCGCCAGCCGGGTTGCTCTGGGCCGGCTGCTGCGCGATCTCCATCGCCGCGGTCGTGACTGGGGCGCAGAGCCCCGCTGAGACCAGAAGCGTGAACATGGCCGATCGGGTGGTTGTGATCATGTGCGTATACATTCCTGCTATGTGAACTCCGGACGCGCCCACTATACACGCTCCGCGGGATCATACGCTCACGAAGAGCGACGCCGAGACAAGTACGCCCAGCGAGAGCGCAAGGATCAGCAGATTCCCCGATTGTGCGACGGTGCGTATGCGTGCTGAGGCATCAGGAAAGAGGCGGTCCGCCGCGATGCTCAGGAACACCACCTGGGCTGCACAAAGGCAGAACACACCCGCGCTGCCCGAAACCCACGCGCTGGAAAGGATGCCGCCGTGCGGCTCGAAGAGGAGCCACATCCCCAGCACACCGAGCACCAGACTCCACACACCGGCGATCAGAACGATCAGCGAGATGGAGAGCCGGCGGTGATGCATCTGCTCAGCCCATGGCCATCGAGATCAGGAACTCGGCATTGGTCTTGTGCTTGCCGAGCCGGGTCTTGAGCAGCTCCATGGCCTCGACAACGTTCATGTCCGCGAGGACCTTCCGCAGGCGGTACACGAGCTCGAGCTCCTTGGGGTCCATCAGCAGCTCCTCACGACGCGTGCCCGACGCGGCGACGTCGATCGCGGGGTAGATCCGCTTCTCGACCAGACGCCGATCCAGATGCAGCTCGGAGTTGCCGGTGCCCTTGAACTCCTCGAAGATGACCTCGTCCATCTTGGACCCGGTATCGACGAGCGCTGTGCCGATGATGGTGAGCGAGCCGCCGCCCTCGATGGCGCGTGCCGCGCCGAAGAACTTCTTGGGGCGCTGGAGCGCGTTCGAATCGAGACCGCCGGACATGATCTTACCCGAGTGCGGGATCTCGGAGTTGTACGCCCGTGCGAGGCGGGTGATCGAGTCGAGCAGGATCACGACGTCCTCGCCGAACTCCACCATGCGCTTGGCCTTCTCGATGACCATCTCGGCCACCGCCACGTGGCGGGTGGACTGCTCGTCGAACGTGCTGGCCACGACCTCGACGTCCTTGCCGACGTTGCGCTTGAAGTCCGTGACCTCCTCGGGGCGTTCGTCCACGAGGAGCACGATCATGTTCACGTCCTTGTAGTTCTGCGTGATCGCCTGCGTCATCTTCTGCATGAGCACGGTCTTGCCCGTGCGGGGCGGCGCGACGATCAGGGCTCGCTGCCCCATACCGATCGGCGCGACAAGGTCCACGATCCGCATCTCGATCGACTCCGGGTTGGTCTCGAGCAGGAGACGCTTCTCGGGGTGCATGGGCACCAGATCCTCGAAGTTGACCAGGTCGTGGACGACCTTGGGATCCTGCGCGTTGATCTTCTCGACCTTCAGCAGCGCGAAGTACCGCTCGCTCTCCTTGGGCGGGCGGATTGCACCGCGCACCGTCATCCCGCGACGCAGCCCGAATCGACGGATCTGGGACGGCGAGACGTAAATATCATCCGGGCCTGGGAGATAGCTCAGCTCCGGGCTGCGCAGGAACCCGAAGCCGTCGGACATGATCTGCAGGGTGCCCTCGCCGAACATGATGCCCTGCTTGGCGGCACGGGCCTTGAGGATCTTGAAGATCAGGTCCTGCTTGGGGAGTTGGTGGAACTCTTCGAGGCCTTCCTTGTCCGCGATCTCGAAGATCTCCTTGAGATCCATCCGCTGAAAATCGGCGATCGTGAGCCCGTCGTCCTCGATCTTGCCGCCGGACGCGGCCACGATACGCTCCAGCTCCTCCGCCTCGCGCTCGAGCTGTTCGTCGCTGGGGAGCACATGAGACGGGTAGGCGCTGGACGAGCTCTTGGGACGGCCGCCACCACCACCGCTGGACCCGCGGCGCTTCTTGCGCTTCCGCCGACGACCACCGCCGTCGTTCGATGAATCGTTGCGCCCGCCCTGGTTGTCGTTCCCGCCGCTCCTTGAACCCGAGTCGTTCTTCGAGCCCGAGTCGTTCGAGGTATTCTGCGCCTTGTCCGACTGGTCGCCCCCGGACGGCTTCTCCTCGCTCGCGGGCTTGGATTCCACGCTCGACTTGGCGCTCGACTTCGCGCTCGCCTTCTTCGAGGCCGCCTTCTTGGTCGTGCGTTTCTTCTTGGTGGTCTTGGGCTCTTGCTCAACAACCTCGGACGACTTGGCCATGATGATGGTCCTCTGATGCTCGGCCGGCACTCATCGAGAACTCGATCAGGCGTGCTCGGCCGCGGGATTGAGTGATTCAATACTCTGGGTATGGAAGCTCGGAACGTGAGCGGAGAAAAGCTGTCGGTCAGTGATGGTGCGTGGGTACCAGTCCCTTGATCAATCTCAACCCACTCGTGGACTGAACGGAGGCAGGTGCATCCGTACCAGAGAACCCAAAGTCGGTGCAGAACAGAGCACCGATCGATCGTTGCGGGTTGTCAAGGTGAATCGAATCGGCCTAGTCGCCCGTTTGCCGGAGTCGAAGATCCTTCTGGATCGACGAGAGCACCCGGGAGACGCGCCCATGAAGTTCATCGGGCAGGCCGTTGTTGCTCACTACATAATCGGATCGTTTTCTCTTTTGTTCAAGTGTCAACTGGGCATTTTCTCGCCGATCGAGCTCAGATTCATCCCAGCCTCGCGACTTTTTGACCCTCGAAAGGCGAATTTCACGCGGGGTATCCACAAAGACGATGGCGTCGCACTCGCTGTCAACCCCTGCCTCAAAAAGCAGCGGCGCGTCCACAATGACGCCCTGCGCCCCCTCTTCTCGGGCGGCAGCGATGGTCCGCTGGCGATCTTCGTGCACCAGCGGATGGATATAACCCTCAAGCCGCCTCCGCTCGGCTTCGGACTCAAAGACAACTTTGGCCACCGCCGAACGATCGATCGATCCGTCGGGCGCAAAGACCCGGCTCCCCCACCAGTCTCGAAGCTTCGACTGAACCCGATCCTGCTGCAGGAGTTCGCGCACGCAGGCGTCGGAATCCGAGATGACGCAGCCGAGCTGCTCAAACGCCCGCGCCACGGTGGACTTGCCGGCCCCGATGCCGCCGACGATCCCGATGACCGGGGTAACCTGCCTGCCGCTTCCGTCCTGAGCCATGCGCTGCACCTGCTGCCTGATGGTTTCGAGCACCCGCTCCGGGTGCTCAACCCCGCGCCAGACGAGATCGACCCCGCCCGTGCCAGCGGTCGTGAGACCGATCGAACCCAGCCCCATGAGCCGCTCACCCAAGGGCTTGACAAGCATGGTGTGCTGAACGCGAGCGAGCGGGAGCTCCACCTGGACTCGCCTGATGATACCGGATCGGGCGATCACACGTGTCTCCGTCAGGACGTGCTGACGAGCGAGCCAATCGATGAAACCAAACATGAATCGCAACGTAAGGATCGCCAGCGGCACCCAACTCAGCTGCACATACACGAGCTGCGCCGTGAGCATCCCCACCCACCGCAGCAAGCCCCACGCCAGCAGCATGACCACGATCTGACGCCACATCTGGGTGAATACGAACGCGATGTGCGGACGATCGTTGATCAGGACACGCTCGTCCGCGGGCTCACCGGCGGGGTTCATTCATGCACCAAAGGCTGGAAAATTCAAACTCGGACATTGTCCACCTCAAATTAAACTGGCTCGCAATGTTAAAGCAGGCAAATGGAGGTCGCATAATTTCTATATTTCTTAGCCCACGACGCTTGATCGAGAAGCTGAAACTGAGATGATCGTAGTCTACGCCGGTTGCTCGCCACATGGGGATGGCGGGGACGCGACCGGACAAATGACTGGATAAATCTGGAGAGATGACATTATGAAGAAAGCACTATGCGCAGCGGCGCTGATCGGGCTTGCGGGCCCGGCAGTCGCCGGAGACGTTTTCAGCCAGGGTTTCGAGACCGATACCGCTGGGTGGTTTGACAGTTCCAACGGCTGGTTCGGCGGGGTCAACCGCGTTGCCAGCGGCACCGGAGGCATCACTTCCGCCTCCGGCTCGTACCACGCACAGTTCACCCAGTCGGATGACACCGGCGGATTCACCCGTTTCGACGGGTACCGCGACAGCTGGTCCGGGCCGTACAAGGCGAGTGTCGCGATCTATCTCGACACCACTTGGGCCGATGGCGAGGGCTTCGACTACTCGGTGGCCTCGAGCAACGTGGCTGGCGATCACCTCCGCGACTTCATCTTCCACGTCGCGATGGACTCATCGACGGGCGATCTGCTCGTCGGCGGCAGCAACAACACCAACTTCGACCCACGCCAGGATCTGGACACCATCAACCACGCGGTGATCTCCGATTCGGGCTGGTACACGTTCGAGCACAGCTTCTACGAAGAAAGCGACGGATCACTCGCCGTCGCGCTCAACCTGTACGACGCGGGCGGGAACCTGATCTTCCAGGAGATCCGCAACGACGCGGGCGACCTGGTCGGGACTGTCGCCGGCGGCAACCGCTACGGCTGGTTCACCAACATCGATATCGGAGGCGGCATCAACGTCGACGACGTAACCCTCAACGTCGTCCCGCTCCCGCCGGCCGCACTGGCTGGCCTCGGCATGCTCGCGGGCTTCGCTGGCGTGCGGAAGCTCCGCCAACGCTGATCCTGATCATCGATCAATCTTCATGAAGGGACCGCTCCGAGAGGGGGCGGTCCTTTTCTTTCCGTGTTGCGAGCCGGCTGGCTCCCTCAGCGGGTGGGGATCATGTCGGGCTTGAGGACCGCGATCTCCGGGTAGTTCCTGTAGTAGCCGTTGAAATCGAGCCCGTACCCCACCACGAACTCATCGGGGATCTCGAAGCCGACGTAATCGACGTGGACATCCACTGTCCGGTTCGTCTTTTTGTCGAGCATCACACCCATGCGCAGCGATGCGGGGTTCTGCTCCTCAAGGAGCGCTTTCACCGTCGCCAGCGTCTGCCCGGAGTCGAGGATATCGTCGAGCACGATGATGTGCTTGCCCTCCAGGTCCTCAGGCAGCTCGGACGCAAGATGAGCCCCCTTGCTGGTCACCGATTCGCCCGGGTAGCTCGACACCGCGACCAGTCCGAGCGAGAGCTTCATGGGCAGCTCGCGCACCAGATCCGCGACAAAGATCATCGCCCCGGTCATGATGGGGATGATCACGATCCGATCCTCGTCGAGCTCGGTATGCCCGTCCTCGGCAAGGTCCGCCTTCAGATCACGCACGATCTCGCCGGCCATCGCCTGCACACGCTGGGCGATCTGCGCTCGGGTCACCAGGATGCGATCGATCTCGGGAAACACGGGTCATGATAGCCCCGTCCCGGTTCTGGGGATCCACCACACGATCCGTGATCCCAGGTGGATAACTCGCAACCGAATCAGGGGGAGCCGTCTCCGCTCTGTGGTTTTGCATACACATTCTTGCGCGACTCTCCCCAACTCTATGGCCGTCCCTGCAAATAGCACAACGCTCACATTCCACGCCAACGATCGCAGTTACGTTCGATTGGACATGCCATACATTGAAAGGAGAATGACATGGACATGATGAACAGTTCCCGTCTCGCCCTGATTGCCGCGTGCGCGGGCAGCACGCTCGCCCAGACCACATACAGCGAGGGCACCATCAACATCCAACGCACGAAGCTGCAAAGCTACGCATCGAGCACCGACGGGTGGCTGAGCACACAGACCACGCCTCGGTTCTGGACGTGGGATCTGAGCAGCTCGATCACGGATTTTTCCAAGACGTCGCCCAATATGAATCAATGGATCCATGTGCCACCGCATGTGACCTCGGGCCTTGTAGACGGCTCAGGAACGATCGACACAACCGTGCTCGCGGACATCGCAACGTACATCTCCGACAGGATCATCTCGAACGGCTACACCGGCGGAGATTACGCGATCTTCATCCAGAACTGGATCCGAGAGTCAAAGCTCTCCCAGAGCTCAGGGGATGATCTCGATCTGCCACTCGATTCGAACGGCGACCCGTTCGACACCGCACCCGGCGACCCGCTGGTCAATGGATGGCAGGACCAAGGCCATGGCAGAAACACCGGGAACACCGGCACACCGTGGCGGAGCGAAGGCCTGGCGGATACGTATGGCGACAACCTCGCAACATCGCTTATCAACCAGATCGAAGTCAATGTCGTCGCAGATCCCGCGTACACGACATTCCCGAAGCCGGCCCGCGTGTTCTTTGATGAGGAGTTCGCACCCGGAGCCGCATGCGGCCTCGAACCAATTGCGATGCTCCAGTCGATAACAAACGACACTCGTTTCAGCACCGAGACACTCTACGGCAACTTCCACCTCTGGGACCCGACACCTTCGTCAACGACCGCGGACGAGCTCTTCTATGACGCGGACCTCGTCGATGTCGCGAGCTGGCTGCCGACATACTTTGATGACTACACCGCTCAGGTTCTCTACCACGGTGGCAGCTGCGGCTCCTGCCCGAACCCGTGCTGGGACCACGAGTACTACCCCATCGGAAATCGTGTCGGTGGGATGCTCAAATCCTGCCGCGACGGACTGATTCAAGCAGGATTCGGTGACGCGATCGATAGCATGTGGGGCAGCGATGTGCTCTGGAGCAACTACGGAACTTCGACTTGGTACTCTGAGACCTACCCCGCGATTTCCAAAGGCGATCGCGGCGCACGGATGTGCACGGATCGGACCGACCAGAGGTATGGGTACCACCAAGGCGCGAGCTCCGGCAGCGCGGATATGCACGCACCGGTGCTCTATCCGCCGTATGAGGAGCACCAGTTTGACACACTCAGTGACACGGACTCCTGCCCCGCCACTGCACCGGAAACGCACGGAGAAGCCTGGTTGCGAACGGCTCGCATGCAGCTCGACCACGCGATCTTCTCATTCGATGAGTTCGATACTCTCGAATCCGCGCTCTCGCCGAAACGGTTCTCTCCATGGGTGCTCCAGGTCGGGACCGTCGTTCACGTACCAAACTCGGGGACCAACATAACGGTAACTACGAAGGACAACGTGCGAGACATCATCGCGCTGTGCAAGTCCAGAGGTGCCAACGAACTTATTTTCTGGGCGAATCCCGGCTCGAGCGGGTACCAGAACGGCAAACAGAACGACTGGGACGCCACCAACGACGCCCTCAGCCAGGTGTACGACTACAACCTGACATCCGTCGTCGTCAACCCGGACGTCAGCACATCGCCGAGCAGAACGGCGCTCGATGCGATGATGTTCGGTGAGGAGCACGCGCACGATGTCGCCGCGCAGACGACGTACTTCGGTGCGAACACCATCGTGCACGCATCGACACAGGCGGAGTTTACGATCACGAACGTCGCGACAAACGCGACCGACTACGCCTTCATCGCCGAGATCATCGATGGGAACGGCCCCTGGGATGCCGCGACCTTCACGATCTCCATCTACAACTACTCCACCTCGAGCTACGAAACGCTCTCCGTGACCCACAGTGAGCCGATGAGCACCAGCACGCGACGGGCCGTGTTCGACGATTCTGATTCGAACGACTACTCGGACTGGTACACCCGCGATCACGACAACCAAGGCGACGTCTCCGATGTGATCGATCGCAAGACGATCCACCGGTGGGATTTCAAGCTCAGCACGCCCTCCAACTACATCTCCTCTGGCAAGATGAACATCCAGCTCCTCGCGACGCGCATCGTGTCGGGCAAGATCACAGAAGCCGATCCGCTGCGGATCGACCTCCAGCAGCTCTACGAGATCGACTCGGCAAACGACAACTACGCATCGATGACACTCGCGACCGATCTCAACGGTGACGGCATCACGACCGCGGCCGATGCCCAGCGGTTCATCGAGCAGTTTGTCAGGAATGACCACCGTGGCCTGGACATGAACGAAGACGGAGCCGTCGACATGCACGACCTGGAACGCATCCTCAACGAGATGGGTTCAAACTAAGTAGCGCTCACTCAGGATCACAACAGCCGCCCGAAAGGGCGGCTGTTTTCATAGCTCGCCGGACTGGCGAGCCTCTGAATACCGAACCAGCGACGCATCGATAATCTCATGCGCCAGCGCGGCCGGCTGGATCTCGTCCACCTCAACGCTCTTGCCCTCGAGCTGC
Organism: Phycisphaerales bacterium UBA1924; assembly: GCA_964229845.1. Lineage (GTDB taxonomy): Bacteria > Planctomycetota > Phycisphaerae > Phycisphaerales > UBA1924 > UBA1924. Next base: position 30,991 of record CAXREY010000012.1, on the reverse strand, counting down.
TTGTAGTCCTCGAAGAACCGCTTGAGCATTTTGAAGGTGTGCTTCGGGAAGTCCTGGATGGTCTGGTAGTCCTCGAACTCGTGGTCGTTGATGAGCACCGAGATGATCTTGTGGTCCGGAGCCCCGTCGTCGATCATCGTCATCACCCCGATCGCGCGGGCCTCGCAGATGCACATCGTCGGCACCTTCTCGGTGCAGAACACCAGCACGTCCAGCGGGTCGTCGTCCTCCGCCAGCGTCTGGGGGATGAAGCCGTAGTTCGCGGGGTAGTAGACGGCGCTGCTGAGCACGCGGTCCAGGCGGAGCATGCCGGTGGGCTTATCGAGCTCGTACTTGTTGCTCGAGCCCTTGGGGATCTCGATGATCGCACGGAAGTGGGCAGGGAGCGTTTTTTCTTTCAGACCGGGTCGTACGTCGTGCCAGGGATGGATCATAAAGGAGGGTAGTCCGCCACCCGCGGATCTCCACATTTCGCCCCGCCCTTCACAAACGATTGTTCTTTCCGGCGTCAGATTCCGGATATCGGAGCACCCGGCATATCCTTGGGCATGCTGACGATCGACTACGCCAACTGCCTCCGTTCCCGGGTCGGTGACCATGGGCTCGCCGAAGACATCATCTCATCCAGCGCCGAGCACCTCGCGGGGCTGACCCGCTCGCTCAGCGGCTCCCGCGGGAAGGGTTGGGAGCGCTGGCGTGAGCTCTGGAACAACCCGATGCGGGACGAGCACCTCAATCGGGTCCAGGCGATCGCCAACGAATGCGAGGGACGATTCGAGAACATGGTCGTCTTGGGTATCGGCGGCTCGGCACTGGGCAACATCGCCATCCAGGCCGCCCTCAACCCGCCGAGCTACAACCTGCTCCCCCACGCCGACCGACCCGGCCCCCGGGTCTTTGTCGTGGACAATGTGGACCCAGCGAACCTCAACGCGATCCTAAGCATCTGCGACCCCAAGGAGACGCTGTACAACGTCGTCTCCAAGTCCGGCGAGACCGCCGAGACGGCGTCCCAGTTCATGATCATCCGCCAGATCCTGCAGGACAGCGTTGGCTCACGCTGGGCGGACCATGTGGTCGCCATCACCGACCCCGAGAAGGGCACGATGCGCACCATCTGCGACGACGCGGGCATCACCACACTCCCCGTGCCCGAGGGCGTGGGCGGGCGATTCAGCGTGCTCTCCCCCGTCGGGCTCTTCTCCGCGGCTGTCGCGGGCATCGACATCGAGGCCCTCCTCGATGGCGCCAAGGCCATGGACGAGCGCTGCAGCAACGAGGACGCGACCAAGAACCCGGCCGCGGTCCTCGCCCACCTGCTGGTGCGACTGGGCGTCGATCAGGGCAAGACCAACCACGTCATGATGCCCTACGCCAACGCTCTCAAGCTCATGGGCGACTGGTACGCCCAGCTCTGGGCCGAATCGCTGGGCAAGCGGTTCGATACGAGCGGCACCGAGGTCTTCGCAGGCTTCACGCCCATCAGCGCCCTGGGCACCACCGACCAGCACTCGCAGGTCCAGCTCTACCGCGAGGGCCCCAACGACAAGGTCATCGGCTTCTGCGAAGTCGAGGACTTCGGCGACGACCAGTCCCTCACCATCCCCACCGGCATGGGCGTCGAAGCCATCGAGTACCTTGAGGGCAAGCGGATGGTCGACCTGCTCAACGCCGAGAAGCGTGCCACCGAGTACGCCCTCGTCGAGTCGCAGCGCCCGAACTACACCATCAAGTTCCCGAAGGTCGACGCCCACCATGTCGGCGAGTTCATCGCCCTCTGGGAGATCGCGACCGCCTACGCCGGGCTGATGCTGGGCATCGACGCCTACGACCAGCCGGCCGTCGAAACCGGCAAAAAGGCGACCTTCGGGCTCATGGGGCGCGAGGGGTACAGCGACTGGCTGGGCAAGGTGAACGACACGCTGGGTGAAACACCTTTCATCGTGTGATTGATCAACTCACCCTGTAAATCCACAACACGATCGGTTACCCTCGATGCACAAACGGAGCATAGGGAGGGGAACCATGCCGTACTTAAAACTTAGCGTGACGGGAACACTCTGCTCGCTCACCCTCGCCGGTCCCTGCGACCCGGCGACCCTGCTCGGACCAGCAACCACCCGGTTCCTCGGCTCGTCCAGCGAGCCTGCCCGGGTGACCAGCGCCGATCTTGATGCGGACGGGAACGCCGACCTGATCGTTGCCGAGAAGTTCGCCGATCGTGTTTCAGTGCATCTGGGAATCGGCGATGGGACATTCGCGCCCGCTTCCCACTTCAGCACCGGCGACCAGCCCGTCGGGCTCGCCATCGCGGATTTCGACGGCGATTCTCACCTCGATATCGCGACCGGCAACCAGAACGACTCATCGGTCACCATCCTGCTGGGCGACGGGATGGGGGGCTTTGTTTCAGGCGGCGACTTCGATGCGGGGTTCTTTGTGACCCCGGATGATCTGGCCACAGACGACTTCGACGCCGACGGCGATATCGACATCGTCACCAGCAGCCAGGGCAACTCCGTGCGTGTACTGCTCAACAACGGCAATGGCACCTTCGCACCTCCGGTCTTTGTGAACATCCTTTCCAGCATCAACTCGGTCGCCGTCGCCGATCTCAACAACGACTCGATCCCGGACATCGCCGCCACCGGGCTGACGAACAACGAGGTCTATGTGCTCCTGGGGCAGGGCAACGGCTCGTTCGGGCCACCAAACCCGTTCGTGACAAGCAACGGCCCCCGCGATGTGCAGATCGCGGACGTCGATAACGACGGAGACAACGATCTCATCGTCGCTCATATCTTCGATGATCTCGTCGGTGTGCATCCCGGGAACAACACGGGCGCGTTCGCCCCCCAGATCACGACCCCGGTGAGCGACGGGCTGATCGAGACGCAACTCGCTGATCTGAATGGCGATGGACAGCTCGATCTGGTGGCCGCAACCTTCGGCACTTTTCCGCAGTCGATCGCGATCTCGCTCGGCAATGGGGACGGCACATTCGCGCCCCAGCACGATTTTCCCTCCGGCAACGGGCCGGTATCGGTCGCGATCGCGGATTTCGATGGCGATGGTGCCCCTGACGTCGCCTCGGTTCACTCCGCGAGCAACGATTTGTACGTGTACCTCAATCAATGCGGCCAGACGACCTGCGGCTGCAACCCCGCGGACCTCGCGGACCCGTGCGGCGTGCTCAACTTCTTCGATGTCAGCGCCTTCCTCGTGGCCTACAACGCCCAGGACCCCATCGCGGACTTCAACAACGACGGCATGGTCAACTTCTTTGATGTCAGCGCGTTCCTCACGGCATTCAACAACGGCTGCCCCTGAGCGTAACCACTTTGGCACGCCGTTTGTGCATACCCAGCGTCGGGTGGCTGCTGTTCACGGATGAACAGGGCCACACCGGTCCTACGCCGGGGTACTGCCATGGACTACGGTCTTCAAATCTCCGCATCGGGCGCACTCGCCAACCTGCACGCGCAAGATACGCTCACCAATAACCTTGCGAACATCAACACCACCGGTTTCAAACCACTGATGACCGGCACGATGTTCCGTGAGGCCGCGCGGATCGAGGACAACCTCCCCCAGCTGAGCTCGAACTCGCTGCTCGAACGCCTCGGGTCGGGCGTGCTTTCTGCGCACGACATGATCAACTTTGCGCAGGGAGCGCTGGAATCGTCCTCCTCAGAGTACGACCTCGCGATCGAGGGGGATGGGTTCTTCCTCGTCGGCGATACCGAGAACCCGGCACTCACCCGCGACGGACGCTTCACGCTCAACGCCGAGAACAAGCTCGTCCTGACAAGCACGGGCACACCCGTCCTCTCAAGCAAGCAGCAGGAGATCGAGATCGATCCGAACCTGGGCCCGATCGAGGTCGCCGGGAACGGGCTCATCCAGCAGAACGGCGAAACGGTCGCCCAGCTCGGGCTCAGCGATGTGCCCAACCGGGGTGCCCTCCGCCCGATCGGGGGTGGGCAGTACGCCCGCGTCGACGGATCGCCGCTTCAACTCCTTGATGCCACAGGGGTTGTGCGCCAGTACCACCTGGAAATGTCGGGCTCCAACGAGATCGACTCACTGATGAAGATCCAGAGCGCCTCGCGGAGTGCCCAGAGCAACATCGGGATGATCGATCTGCAGAACCGGCTGATCTCACGCGCAATCAACACCTTCGGCCGACTCAGCTAAGCCCAATATTTACAAGGATTAAGAACATGGCCATCATCGCAATGCAATCCGCCGCATCTGGGCTCCGAGCGCTCGACACACGCCTCGACGTCATCGCCAACAACCTGGCGAACGTCAACACCGAGGGATTCAAATCCTCCAGGGCGAACTTCGAAGACCTGCTCTATCTCGAGCGGGCCCAGCCCGGCGTCGAGAACGCGATCGGTGATGAGCGGCCCACGGGCCTGTATGTCGGTCTCGGCGTTGATGTCAGCGGTACCCAGCAGGACTTCACCCAGGGCACGCCGATCGCCACGTCATCTACTACAGACATGATGATCGAGGGGCGCGGCTTCTTTAAGGTCCGCGTCGAAGACTCGCTCGGTGCCGGTGGTGTCGCGTACACACGCAACGGCAACTTTGTCCGCAACTCCGAAGGCGACCTCGTACTGGCAAACTCGGACGGGCGGTACCTCGATCCACCGATCAATATCCCCGCGGATGCGTTGCAGGTCTTCGTGAACCCCGACGGCCGCGTGATGTACACCCAGACCGGTCAGGCCGAAGCGCAGGAAGCCGGCCAGATTCAGCTCTCCGTCTTTGTCAACCCGCAGGGGCTCAGCTCGGTTGGTTCGAACCTGTGGGTTGAATCCGGCGCTTCGGGACCACCGATCGATGGTGAGCCGAGCACCGAGAACTTCGGTTCGATCCGAGGGAGTGCCCTGGAAGGCTCGAACGTCGACCCGTCGCGCGAGCTGATCGAGCTGATCCGCACCCAGCGTGCATTCGAGATGAACTCGCAGGCCATCCGAGCCGCGGACGAGACGCTCCAGTCGGTCGCCCAGCTCCGCCGGTAAGCCATAAACCACTGAGGTTCAACATGTTCCGCATCGCACTCATCCTGATGACGCTGCTCGCCAGCACCTGCTTCGGCGGGGATTCTGAATCTGCGATCACGCGCGTAGAGCTGCGAGCGACCGTCCGCCTGCCCGCGGACCAGCCGGCCCCGCTGCTGGGCGATCTCGCCCGCATCGAGGGGGTACAGCGAACGGACCTCGCCTCGCTCCGCATCGAACTCCCGGATCCGCTCCAGACGGGTTCCTGGTCGCAGCTTGAGATGGCGTCGATCCGGGAACAGATCAAGCAGGCACCCGGGATCAACTTCGGGGCGGTCATCGTATCGGGCTGTGACGTCCGACTGACCCGCCTCGCCAACCGGGACCATGCCACTGAAAACGCTGCGCCAGAGCGCCATGCGCAGCCGCAGAAACTCCGGCATACGCTCCGCCGGCAGGTCGAGCGCTGGACGCTTGCCCGCCTCGATATCGATGCGGACCAGTCCCGCTTCCGTTTTAGCGATCGAGATACAGATGCCCTCGACACCTCCGTTGAGGGCAGGCTCGTCGAAATCCGCGAAATCGGACGATCGGAGCGGATGGTGCTGGGGGTCGTGGTCTATGAACAAGAGCGCGTGCTGCTCGATCGAACGCTCCAGTTCGAGCTGCACGTGGAACGTGCGGTCCGTGTAGCAACGACGCAGATCAAGCGTTCGAGCATGATCAGCAACGAGAACTCGAAGATCGAGTACCGCTGGCTGGGCATCACCGAGCCCATCGCCGAGCCCGACCGCTCGATCGGCATGATCACGACCGGCACCATCGATCCCGGGAGCATGATCTACTCATCGAACCTGGAAGCACCCATCCTCGTCGAGCGGGGCCAGATGGTCAACGCACGCTCGATCGCGGGGAGCGTGTCCGTGTCGCTGCTCGTGCGGGCCAAGGAGAGCGGGCGCCTGGGTGACATCATCAAGCTCGAATCACGCGACCGCTCGCAGCAGTTCCAGGCCCGTGTCGCCGGCCCCGGACGCGTCGTCATCATGCACACCCCCACCACCGCATCGCGGGCTCGGCCCACCGGGAATCCATCATGAAACACCTCTTTTCGACCCTGATCGCGATCTCCACCGCGGCATCCACGCTGAGCGCCCAGAGCCTATTCCTGGCGGATGAGGACCGCAGCGATACGCAGCCGGTCATCCTCCTGAACGATGTCTCGATGCATTTCATCGCCGAGCCCGAGACGCGCGTGATCCAGAAGCACGACATCATCACGATCATCATCGATGAGAACTCCAGCACCACGAGCTCGCAGAAGCTGGAAACCGAGAAGGAATCGAGCTCATCGGCCAACATCGACGCGATGATCAGCTGGCTCAAGCTCCTCGAGCTGCGGGTAGAGCAGGGCGATATCAACAACGTGGACCTCATCGATCTCGCAACATCCCGCGAGTTCTCGGGCGAGGGCGATTACGAGCGGAAAGACCGCTTCACCGCCCGGATCAGCGCCATCGTCCGTGAGGTGAAGCCCAATGGAACGATGCTCGTCGAAGCCCGCAAAACGATCGCTCGCGACACCGAGATCTCCGAGCTTGTACTCTCGGGCCTTGTCCGCGAAGAGGACATCACGCAGCAGAACACGGTGCTCTCCAGCCAGATGGCGGACCTGCGGATCATCCTTGAGAACCAGGGCGATCTGAAGGAAGCCGCGGAGAAGGGGCTGATCACACGCGTGCTCGACGCGGTGTTTGCTTTCTGAGTTCCACCCTTACCTTACCCACCACCGGCACGCGTGCGGCACCGATCGCACGCGTGCTTTTTCATCAGCGACCGACACGCTGAAAGTTTGGCACGCCGTTCGCGTAAGTGAGACCGGAAGGAATCCACTTATGCGACGACGGATCGTCAACATCGTGCTCATCGTCACCCTCGGGCTGCTCACGTTCGAGTCTCAGGCGGGCAAGACCCTGCTCGAGATCTCACGCGTGAAAGGCCAAGGGGCCTCGGTGGTGCAGGGCCTGGGGCTGGTCGTCGGGCTCAACGGCACGGGCGATTCCGCGTCCGAGCTCGTCATGGCCCGCCCGCTGGCGGAGACCCTCCGCAACATGGGCAACCCCGTACCGGTTGAGGACCTCGGCAAGGGCAAGTCGGTCGCGCTCGTCATGGTGAGCTGCCGCATCCCGCGAGACGGGGCGAAGACCGACGACTCCTACGACGTGACCGTCTCCGTGCTCAACTCGGCGAAGAGTCTTGAGGGCGGACGCCTGCTCATCACGCCGCTCATCGGGCCACGGCGCGAGCGCGTCGTGTACGCGATCGCGGAGGGTGACCTGACGCTCCCGGACGAGGAGATCCCGACCAGTGCGCGGGTTGTGCGTGGTGCGCAGATGGTGCGCGACATCAACACGACCCCGGCCATCAACGGCTCATTCGACATCATCATCGACCAGAGCTTCTCAGGCATGGGCGCGGCATCCGCGATCAGCGCCGAGATCAACCAGCAGTACCTCCTCTCCGCTTCGAGCCTGAACAACTCCGTCGCGACGGCGGTCGACGGACGCACCATCCGCGTGGTCGTCCCGGTCACCGAGCGTGCACGCCCGGCCGCGTTCTTCGGCGACATCATGCAAACGGACATCTCCAGCGCCTTGCGGAAGCTCCCGGCCCAGGTGCGTTGTGACAGCAGCTCGGGCATCATCGTCATCACGGGCGATGTGCAGGTCTCGCCCACCGTGATCACCCACAAGGACCTGAGCATCACGACCACGCTCCCCCCACTCCCGGGCGACGAGGTCGAACAGACCAGCGAGTTCGCGGCCCTCTACGCGGGGGATGAGCAGGTCGACATGATGCGCCTGCAGGACCTGATCACGGCGTTCGACCAGCTGGACATCCCGCCGCTCGAGCAGATCAACATCCTCAAGATGCTCCACGAGTCGGGGCACCTGCACGCCAAGCTCGTCATCGACGGGCGCGAGTAAGGGGACGACGCGATGAGCACGATCAACACATCCTGGAACCCCACGGCGCCCGCCCTGCTCTCGAGACCCTCGCGGGTTCCCGAGTTCAGATCCACACTGGAGGGCACGCAATCGGAGGACGTCGAGGTCAAGCGCGAAGAGGCGAGGGCCGCGGCAGAGGGCCTCGTGGCGACGAGCTTCATCAAGCCCATCCTCTCGCAGATCCGTGAGAGCAACAACGCCCCGCCGCCGTTCGGCCCCACGCAGGCGGAGAAACAGTTCGGCTCACTGCTCGATAACCAGCTCGCTGACGAGATCGCCCGGGCAGCGCAGTTCCCGATCGTTGACCGCCTCGTCGAACAGTTCACCCGCCACCTACCACCTCGCGAGCCCAGTGCGCAATCACTGGACCTGAGCGCCTGACATGGAGCAGCACGCCATGAACACCAGCTCGGTCATGATGAACAACACCGCCGCGAAGGGCTCCATCGACGCGGACCGTCTCGATGCGATCCTCGCGCAGCTCGAAGACGAGCACGGCGTGCTCCTGGGTTTGGCGCAGGAACACAAGGAAGCACTGACGCACGCGGACGTGCAGTCCCTTCAGCGGATCACCATGCGGACCAGCGAGACGCTGATGCGGATCGCCCGCATCGAGCAGGAACGACAGTCGATGATCGCCAGGCGTGGCGAGCCGGTGGACACGCTCGACGAGCTGCTCAAGCGGTTCGGGGACGACGAGCGCAGCAAGATCAACGAGCGCCGCACGCGCCTGCGCGAACTGATCAAGCGTGTCCGCGACGAGCAGCAGGCCGTCAAGCAGGCCTCCGAGCAGCTCGCGATGCACATGAAGGGGCTCATGAAGCAGGTCAGCGCATCGCTCTCGCACGCGGGGACCTATTCACGAGGCGGGGCGGTCGAGGCGGGGCGTACGCAGGTCGTAAGCGGTCTGGACACGGTGAGCTAAGCGAAAGAGGTATGCGATGAGTCTGACATCAAGCATCAACATCGCCCGCTCGGCGCTCACGACGTCTCAGCTGGGGCTGCAGGTCTCGTCCATGAACATGGCGAACGCCGCCAACCCGGCGTACACACGCCAGATCGCGATGCTGCAGGCGATCCGTGGGCGGGTCAGCGACCCGTACCAGATCGGTCAGGGCGTCGCGGTCACCGAGGTACGCCGTCAGATCGACGAGGCCCTCCAGCGCCGCCTCTGGGCGGGCAACTCCGCGGAGCACGCAAGCGCTCAGCAGTACGGCGTGCTCTCGCAGCTCGAGACCATCCTCAACGAGGGCACCGAGTTCGACATGTCGTCGCAGCTCTCGGGCTTCTTCAACACGTGGACCGAGGCCACCACGCTGCTGGATTCCGAGGCCACCATCCGCAATCAGGGCGAGGCCATCGCGTCCTTCATCCGCAACATGCGGAGCGACCTGTCGACCCAGCGCCGCCAGCTCGAGGATCAGATCGATGCCCAGGTGCTCCGCGCGGACTCGATCCTCGAGGAGATCGCGTCGATCAACCGCACGATCACGGAGAACGAGATCGGCGATGCGGAGGCGAGCGGGCTGCGTGATCAGCGGGACGCCCTCGTCACAGAACTGGCGCAGCTGATGGACGTCACCGTCGTGGAAACAAACTCCGGCGCCTACGACGTCTACTCCGGCTCGACCCCGATCATCCAGGGCGCTCGCAACCGCGGCATCGAGATCAACCGCGTCACCGACGACAACGGCGAGCTGAGCGTGCGGGTAGAGGTCGCCGCGGATTCCACGCCGCTGCCGGTCAACGGCGGCTCGATCGGCGGCCTGCTCGCGTCTCGCGACGGCGCGATCGATGCGACGCTCGAGAAGCTGGACACGCTCGCGTCGCAGCTGATCTTCGAGGTCAACAAGCTGCACTCGACGGGCATCAACCAGAACTGGCTCCGCAGCAGCGGCGCGACGCTGCAGATCCCGACAGGCGACCAGACGCTCGCCCTCAACGATCCAAACAACGACACCTTCGCGGACCTGCCCTTCGCGGCGGTCAACGGCGGGTTCAAGATCACGGTCCGCAACGAGAACGGGTCTATCGAGACGCGACGGATCGACATCGACCTCGACGGCATCGACAGCACCGGGGCCGCGGGGTTCGGCGACGACACGAGCGCCGAAGACATCCGGGCCCAGCTCGACGCGATCGACGGGGTCAACGCGAACTTCGATTCGAGCGGCAAGCTGCAGATCACCGCGGACGCGGGCTACTCCTTCGGGTTCAGCGAAGACACCTCAGGGGCGCTCGCCGTCATGGGCGTGAACTCGTTCTTCACCGGCGACAACGCCGCGGACATCGCCATCCGCGAGGACGTGGAGGTCATGCTCGGACGCCTGGAAGGCGACCAGTTCGTCGCCAACGGCACGGCCAAGCTCATCGGCGCTCTCGGTGACGAGGCCGTGAGCGGGCTCAATGAGATCTCGCTCAAGAAGTTCTGGTCCCAGCACGCGACGGACATCGCCACCCAGAGCGCCACCTCACGCAACAAGACGAACGCGGACACGCTGATCCGCGAATCACTCGACGCCCAACGCGCCAGCGTCTCGGGCGTGAGCATCGACGAGGAGTCGATCAACCTGCTCAGCTATCAGCGGCAGTACCAGGGCGCGGCCCAGGTCATCACCACGGCTCAGGAAATGTTCGACACCCTGCTGGCGCTGGTGTGAGGACGACGGAGGCTTTGATATGACGAGTTTCCCGACAAGTTACTCACGGGCACCGACCCTGATCTTCTCGCAGGGCTCGATGAACGCGCTCGGGCGCACCAGCTACTCGCTCTCGCGACTCAACGAGCAGCTCGCGACCGGCCTGAGCATCCTGCGCCCCAGCGACGACCCGGTGCGCAGCGCCACGGTGTCCATCCTCGATGCCCGCCTCGAGCACTCCGGGCAGATCCTCAAGAACCTCGAGTTCGCAGGGAACTCGCTGGGTGTGATCGATAACGCGCTGGGTGACGCGAAATCGCTGATCGACGAGGCCCTCTCGATCGCCAGCGAGCAGCTCTCGAGCCCTTCGGACGCCGAGTCCCGCTCTGGGCAGGCGACGATCGTCGACTCACTGATCAGCTCGCTGTTCAACATCTCGAACACCGAGTCGCTCGTCGGCTATGTCTTCGGGGGCACCAACCCCACCAGCCCGCCCGTGAGCCAGTTCGGCGGTGGCTACCGCTTCACCGGTGAGCGTGGAGGCCTGACCGCGATGCTCGGCGCGATCTCGGATATCCCGATCACGCTCGGTGCCGACAACGCCATCGGTGCGCTGAGCAATCGCATCGAGGGCACGGTCGATCTCGACCCGGACCTCACGCTCAACACCCAGCTGAGCGACCTCAGCGGCGCACGCGATCTGGGTATCGCCCTGGGCACGATCGAGTTCAGCTACGGCGGCGGCCCGACGGCACAGGTCGATCTCAGCGGTGCGGACACCATCGGCGATATCGCCGATGCGTTGGAAGCCGCCCTCATCGAGTACGAGACCGACAACGGCGTCACCATCCTCGGGCCCGGCGGGGTCGGGATCAGCGGCGGTTCGCTGAGCTTCGACATCGCGGGCGGCGGGAACCTGGATTTCACCGATCAGCAGGGCTCGTACATCGGCGCGGACCTCGGGCTCGTGCAGGACCCCGCGGCGTCGTTCACCACGGCCAGCAACACCGGGCTCGACCTGGACGCCAATCTGACGTGGACCACACCGGTCACGGCCTTGCAGGGGCTCGGCGGTGCGGCCCTCGACGAGATCCAGCTGAGCAACAACGGGCAGACCTTTAACATCGACCTCTCGGGCGCGACAACGCTCGGCGATATCAAGAGCGCGATCGAGGCCGCGAGCGACGGGATCCGGGTCAAGATCAGCGACGATGGCACGGCCCTGAATATCTTCACGGAAACAGCAGGGACCCGGGACCTGGCGCTCTCCATCGGCGAGGTCGCCGGCGGCAACGATACCGCGACGCTCCTGGGCATCCGCTCCTACGCGCTGGACACGCCCCTGAGCGTGTTCAACGACGGGCGGGGTATCGATATCGCCGAGGGCAGCGGGGTCGCCACGGAGAACGAGGACTTCTCGATCACCCTGGGCGATGGGTTCGAGATCACCATCGACCTGAGCTCGGGCGACATCGCGACGGTGGGCACACTCGTCACCGCGATCAACACCCAGGCCAACGCGCAGCTCACCGCGGCCGGGCGTCCGACCACCGATTTCAGCGTGGCGCTGTCCGCGACCAGCAACGGGCTGGAGTTCACGCAGGACGCGGCGATCGGCGCATCAGGCCCGATCACGATCTCCCCGGAGCAGTCCGCCGCCGCGGAGCAGCTGGGTCTGCTGGATGGTGACCTGAGCCCGGGCGGGAACACGCTGACCTCGAGCGACCGGGCGAGCGTCCGGGTGAACAACCTTTTTACGCATCTGATGGATCTTGCCCAGGCTTTGCGGAGCGACGACACGGTTGGCATCCAGATTGCGTCCGAGAATATGAAGGAATCCCTCGACGAGCTGATCCAGTCACAGGCGCTGGTCGGGGGATACGCGAGAAGGGTCGACGAAGAGGTTCTTCGTCAAGAGGACAAGAGCGTGCTCGATGAGGCGATGCGATCACAGCTGCGGGACCTGGACTATGCGCAAGCATCGTCCCGATTCGCGCAACTTCAGCTGCAGATGCAGGCCACGATGAGCGTGATCGCGCAGACGCAGACCAGGACACTCCTGGACTTCCTGGGATAGCCCGGGTCAAGGCGCGTCGGGTGAGAGCCCGGCGACGCGGATTGGATCGAGATCCCCCGCTGTTTCGGCCAAGCGGGGTGTCAAGACAGGATGTCGCCCGGCGAGGACGCCGGCGTCGATCTGAACTGGACCGGCCGGAATGATCGGAGCGCACACATGGAAGTGCGGACCACACGATTTGGGGTGATCGAGATCGCGGAGGACCGCGTGATCACCTTCCCTGAAGGGTTGCTCGGGTTTGGCGACAGGACTCGGTTCTGTCTGCTCCAGCCCGGCGACGACGCCTGTTTCTTCTGGCTCCAGTGCGTCGAGGACGCGGACCTGGCCTTCGTGGTCACGGACCCCACGTTCTTCGAGCAGGACTACTCCGTTCCGATCCGCCCCGAGCAGATGCAGGAACTGAGCCTCGAGAAGCTCGACGACGCGCAGGTGTTCGTTATTGTCAACAAGATCGGTGATCAGCTCACGGGCAACTTCCAGGGCCCGCTGCTGATCAACACGCTGACCAAGGTCGGGCAGCAGATCGTCATGGCAGAGAAGCGCTGGACCACCCGTCACCCGCTGATGCGGGTCGCGACGGAGTCGACCCAGACCGCCTCGGCCTGATCTGGCTGCCTGCGAGAGGTAAGACCGCGCGACTCGTTCGTGTGTACGCGCCAGGATGGCGCGGCGCGGTCGCTATGACCTCAGAACGTCGTCCCGTTGAACGAGCGGGGCGAGCCGATGAACGGAAACCCACCGCGCCGCGTGAGCACACACGTCGGCACGGAAGAGAGCAAGGAGTCAACGCATGCTTGTGCTCTCAAGGCAGCGTGATGAGACCATTATGATCGGGGACGAGATCGAGATCTCGGTCGTCGATATCCGGGGCGACAAGGTCCGCCTCGGGATCAACGCACCCACTCGGATCGCGGTGCACCGCAAAGAGGTGTACGACTCGATCAAGCGAGAAAACACCCAGGCCGCCAGACTGGGTGCGAGCGACCTCGATTCGCTGGCCCAGACGATCAAGCCGGGGCCCGCACGCAGGATCGTGCGGGAACAGCAAGGCCCCGAGGCCACGCTCGGCGCAACACGCGTCAAGCCTGGGATCGGCGCCACGACCGTCACGAACCAGGACAAGGACACCGCGTAACCAACAGCGTCTCCCGAACACACACGGGAAAACAACACGCAATCACGGAGGATTGCCATGACACGCATCAACTCGAATATCCCGAGCCTCATCGCGCAGCAGCGGCTCAACAGATCGGGCGCGGACCTCCAGGTCCGCCTCGAGCGACTCTCGACCGGTCTGCGGATCAACCGAGGCAAGGATGACCCGGCCGGGCTCATCATCTCGGAACGGCTCGGAACCGACATCTCGAACATCGAGCAGGCGATCAAGAACGGCGAACGCGCCAGCGCGGTCATCTCGACCACGGAGGGCGCGCTCACCGAGATCACCGACCTGCTCAACTCGATCAAGGCACTCGCCGTTGAGGCGGCCAACACCGGCGCCCTCTCCGACGAGGAACGCGCGGCGAACCAGCTGCAGATCGACTCGGCCATCCAGTCCATCACCCGGATCAGCAACACCGCGACGTTCGGCGGCCTCAAGCTGCTCGACGGCTCGCTGGACTACATCACGTCCGGGATCTCGAACACCGAGATCAGCAACGCACGCATCACCAGCGCCAGCTTCGTCGGGGCAACGAACATCAACGTCGACGTCGACGTGATCTCCTCGGCCCAGCGCGGGAACCTCTACCTCAGCGGTGACCACAGCGGGGTCGGCGGCACCGACGGCACGATCCTCTCGCGAACCACGATCCAGATCCGTGGCTCGGAGGGTGTGCGTGAGCTGGTCCTCGAATCCGGCTCGACCTACGCGTCCGTCGTCAACTCGATCAACCAGCTTTCCGAGCTGACCGGGGTCGAGGCGGCGCTGATCAACGGCGATGCCAACTCGGGCATCGTGTTCCGATCGACCGAGTACGGCTCGGACGCGTTCGTGAGTGTCGAGCGGATCGACGGCCCGACGACGCCGGCCAACGACAACTGGACCCTCTACAAGCTCGATTCCAACGCGGGCATCCCGGCAAACGGCGTGCCCTGGGGCGATTCGAACCTGCTCTCGGACGTCACGAGGGACGAGGGCGCGGATGTTTCTGCCCTCATCAATGGCATCCTCGCGACCGGCGACGGGCTCAACGTCTCGATCAACTCGCCCTCGCTGGGCATGGAGCTGCTGCTCAACGAGACGTTCGCGACGGACCCATCCGCGACCGCGGCGACGTTCGATATCACCGGCGGCGGCTCGCTGTTCCAGCTTGGTCCGGATATCTCGGCGTTGCAGCAGGCGAACATCGGTGTTCAGTCGACGGCCTCCGAGTCGCTCGGCGGCACGCTCGTCAACGGCGACCTGCAGTTCCTCTCGTCGCTGACGAAGGGCCAGACGAACTCGCTGGACAACGCCGCGGACCGGAACGACTTCTCCGCCCTCGAGGACATCGTGGACGCGGCGATCGACGAGGTCTCCATCCTGCGTGGGCGCCTGGGTGCGTTCGAGCGGAACGTGCTCGACACGAATAACCGCTCGTTGCAGGCGGCGTACGAGAACCTCAACGCGAGCCGATCCATTATCCGGGACGCCGATTTCGCGAAGGAGACGAGCGAGCTGACGCGAGCACAGATCCTGCAGAGCGCGGGCACGAGCGTGCTCTCCCTCGCGAACCAGCAATCGCAGCAGGTCCTCCAGCTTCTGGGCTAAACTACTCAGACAACCCGGCTTAGCCACCAAAGCCCCCATGACTGGGGGCTTTTTTCTGCGCACTCGGACCACGATCAGCCTCCGGCCGAACGTCCAGATAAATAGAGGTTGAAAAAGTGGGTTGAAAAAAGGGTGTGTGACTTCATTCACCTCCTGAGCACGACGATTGGCAAAGCGTCCGCCAGAGTTCAGGCGGGCCATGCCTCGTGCGAAGGAGCAGCGAGGCGGGTGCCCAGGGTCGTAACCCGGAGCACCGGCGGGGAATGACTTACTCCCCGGCAGATACACGGAGGTTGTCAGCAAATGAGTCGCATCAACACCAATGTTTCATCGTTGACCGCACAGCGCGTGCTCGGTCAGAACAACAACTCACTCAGCCAGTCGCTCTCGCGTCTGTCGACGGGTCTTCGCATCAACCGTGGTAAGGATGACCCCGCGGGTCTGATCGCCAGTGAGAACCTGCGTTCGGAGAAGGCCGGCATCAACGCCGCGCTCAAGAACGCCGAGCGTGCCGATCAGGTCGTGAACATCGCCGAGGGCGGTCTCCAGGAAGTCTCGAACCTCCTGACCGAACTCCAGGGCCTGCTCACCACATCGGCCAACGAGGCCGGCCTCAGCGAGTCGGAGAAGGAAGCAAACCAGCTCCAGATCGACTCGATCCTCCAGACCATCGACCGCGTCGCCGGCGCGACCTCGTTCCAGGGCACCAAGCTCCTGAACGGCAACTTCGACTACCAGGTCACCTCGGTGAACTCGGGTGTCAGCGACATCAACGTCCGCGGTGCCAAGTTCGACACCGCATCCCAGGCCGTCGAAGCCATCATCACCCAGTCCGCACAGCAGGGCGGCGTCCTCCTCTCGTTCGGCGGCACCTCGCTCGACCTGAACGACACCAACGGCACATTCACCATCGAGATCGAGGGCTCCAAGGGCAACCGAGAACTCCAGTTCGCTTCGGGCAACACCGTTGCCCAGATCGAAGCAGCGATCGACGCGGTTACCGACGTGACCGGCGTCACCGCGACCGTCTCGGGCAACGTCGTCAAGCTCATCAGCGAAGACTTTGGTGATTCCGAGTACGTCTCAGTCGACGTCATCGACGACGGCGGTCAGGCGGCGGGCGGCGGCGGCAGCATCGCGACCTACGCCGGCGACTTCGGCGACGCGACCAGCCTCACCACCGAGGGAACGTTCGACTCGACCGCGGCGGCCAACGGCATCCGCGACGACGGCCAGGACATCGGCGGTACCATCAACGGCCTCCAGGCCGTCGGTAGCGGCAAGACCCTCTCGGTCACCTCCGACTTCCTCGACCTTGAGTTCACCGCGAGCACCACCGCTTCGCAGACCCTCGGCGGAATCTCGGCGTTCACCATCACCGGTGGCGGTGCTGACTTCCAGCTCGCCTCGAACATCGACATCGCAGGCAAGACCTCGCTGGGTATCCAGGACATCTCGACCCGCAAGCTCGGCACGAGCTCGCTCGGTTACCTCGATGACCTCGCGTCCGGCAAGTCCTTCAACGTCGTTGACGGCAACAACCTCGATGACGCCCAGAAGATCGTCTCGGAAGCGATCGATCAGGTCTCCTCGACCCGTGGTCGCCTGGGTGCATTCCAGAAGAACACCGTCGGCGCGACCATCCGCTCGCTCGGTGTTGCACTCGAGAACACCACCGCGGCTGAGTCCATCATCCGCGATACCGACTTCGCGCAGGAGACCGCGTCGCTGACCCGGAACCAGATCCTGGTTCAGGCATCGACCAACACCCTCTCGCTCGCGAACTCGCAGCCTCAGCAGGTCCTCGCCCTCCTCGGGTAATAGGCAACGCTGAGATCAAGAGCTGACACTCCGCGCCCCAGGCTGACTCGGCCTGGGGCGTTTGTGTGCGCGCTCCGTTCACCGTGACGATAACTGGTGTGTGAAGAGCGCCTCCGAGCAACGCGTCGAATCCCTGAGCGAGCCCATGCAGCGGGCCCGGCGGGGGTTCATCAACTACCTCCGCATCGAGTGCGGGCTGCTCCCCGCCACGATCGAGGCGTACGCGCGGGATCTGGAGCACATGATGCTCGACCTGCATGGCGCAGGGATCGACGACCCGTGCGCGGCGCTCCCGGAGCAGCTCATCGGGCACGTCCGGACCATGTCCAGCGAACGCGCCTACAACGCGTCCACGATCTCGCGCCACCTCGCCACGATCAAGGTGTTCTTCCGCTGGCTGCTGGCAACGGGGCAGATCGACGACAACCCGGCCGACCACCTCGACCAGCCGACCAAGTGGAAGCGCCTGCCGGGCGTGCTCACGCCCTCGCAGGTACGCCGCCTTCTGGAAGCCCCTTCCCCGCCCGAGAAGCCCACGAAAGGCACCCCGCCCCTGTGGCTGCGCGACCGGGCAATCCTGGAGCTGATGTACGCCTCGGGCCTGCGTGCCAGCGAGGTCGGGCAGATCGGGCTGATCGACATCATGGAGAAGATCGGCGTGGTCCGCGTGCTGGGCAAGGGCGACAAGCAGCGCCTCGTTCCGATGGGCCAGCCCGCCCAGCGGGCACTGGATCACTATCTGGATGAGTGCCGACCGATGCTCATCACCGCCGAGCGGGCCGCCGAGCGGCGTGACAAGGGCAAACTCTTCCTGTCCCGCACCGGCCGCCCAATCGAGCGCGTGCGCGTGTGGCAGATCGTTAAGCACTGGGCCAAGCAGGCGGATCTGCCCAAGACCTACCCGCACATGCTGCGACACAGCTTCGCGACCCACCTGCTCGCGGGTGGGGCGGACCTTCGGATCGTGCAGGAACTGCTGGGCCACAGCGACATCACGACGACGCAGATATACACGCACGTCGATCGCTCAAGCCTGCACAGAACAGTCAAGTCTTTGCATCCCAGGGGTTAAACTGGGCAAGCCTCTACGTATTTCTACGATTCCACTAGGGGATCCCCCTCAGGTCACGTACCATACACCCCCCCACACTCTGTGGTCTGGGAAGGACTTCGATCACCAACTTCGATCGAAAACACGAGACAAGAGGTATCAACATGAAGACTGTGATTGCAACCAGCGCGATCGCGCTGACCGCGATGAGTGCCCTCGGCGGCGACGTGCACCCGGGTATCATCTTCGGCTCCGGCAACGCGAACGGTTCGTTCACACTCGGCACCGGCGGCGGTGTTGAGATCGGGCTCCGCGCCAAGACCCGCTACAACAGCTCCGGCACCCCAGAGAACACGTTCAACTGGGACGGCGGCAGCACCTACTCGTTCGACCCGGCCAACGGCAACCCGCCAGCCAACCGCGCCATGTGGAACTTCGAGTGGTCGATCAACTCCGATGTTGACGACACTTCGGGCAACGACCTCAACGACTTTGTGTACGAGCTCGCACTGTTCCGTGTGAATGCCGACGGCACGGACCTCGCAGACGCGTTCGTGTTTGACCCCATCAACACGCTGTACGGCGATCACTCGATCGGTGACAACCTGACGACCGCCGCGACCGACAGCGTCGCGGGCGATGCCAGCGAGTACGCCACGCTCATCAGCAGCAACAACGTCGCACAGAACTCGTGGAACTACGGCTTCTTCAACGGCTCGGGCACGGGTGTCCTTGAGGGCATCAACCCGAGCTCGGGCGGCACGTACATCATCCGCCTGACCGCGCTCGACGGGACAGACATCGTCGCGAGCAGCGAGATCACCGTCAACGTTGTTCCGGTCCCGACGGCAGCTCTTGCCGGCCTGGGCCTGCTCGGCGTGCTCGGTGGCGCCCGCGTCATCCGCCGGCGCTGATCCGGAACGGCTCGATCCACCCCACAAACCGCCGCACCACGGCGGTTTTTCCGTGCGCGGGTACGCACAGGTTGCAGACCCGGGGTGATCGCGGTTATGGTGGTCTGACACACAACGGAGGTGCACCATCGACACTGACTCGCTCATGAAAATCATCGCGATCGCGTTGTACGCGGGCATCCTGCTCGCGATCGGGTACTTCGCGTCCAAGCGGATGCACGACATCCGGGACTACTTCGCCTCTGGCAAGAACCTGGGATTCTTCCATGTGGCGTTCAGCGCCCGAGCGACGGGCGAGAGCGCGTGGCTGCTCATCGGGCTGACCGGCATGGGCTATGCGCTTGGTGCCAAGGCGTTCTGGGTGGTGCTGGGCGAGATGATCGGCGTGGGCGGCGCGTGGCTGCTGATGTCGCGCCGGTTCAAGCGGTTAACCGATCGCTACGACTCGATCACGGTGCCGGATTATCTCGAATCACGGTTCCGCGATTCAGGGCACTGGCTGCGCCTGATCGCGGCGGGCTCGCTGGTGATCTTCGTGCCGATCTACGCGGGCGCTCAGGTCTTCGCGACCGGCGATGCCTTCAACAGCTTCCTCGGATGGGACCATCTCCTCGGGGCGTCGATCGGGTTCGCCGTCGTCATGCTCTACATCACGCAAGGCGGTTTCACGGCCGTGGTCTGGTCCGATGTATTCCAGGGCTCACTCATGTTCCTCGGCCTCGTCGGGCTGCCGATCGTGATCCTGCTCGAGGCCGGCGGGTACACCAACATCATGGAGTCCCTGCGATCGATCGACCCGCACCTGCTCACGCTGCACGGGCCGGGCGAGGCGGACGCGGCGGGTGTCGTAGCGCCGAGCACGGGCGGCTGGACCACGGCGACGATCGTGTCGATCGTCGGGCTTGCCGCGATCGGGATCGGCTTCTGGGGATCGCCGCAGGTCTTCGTACGCTACATCTCGATGAAAAACGAGCAGCAGATCGCTCCTGGCGCGACGCTCGCGCTCTTCTGGACGCTTTTCGCGGACTCGGGCGCGGTCCTCGTTGGGTTGTTTGGGCGAGCGGTATTTACGCCCGAAGCACTGGGGGGCGATCACGAAGCGATCCTCCCCTACGCGTCGCTTGAGCTGCTCCCCGCGTTCTTCGCGGGCGTGTTCATCGCGATGGTGCTGTCCGCGATCATGTCCACGATCGACTCGCTGCTCGTCGTCGCCTCGTCGGCCGGCGTGCGCGACTACTGGCAGAAGACACGACACCCGGATATGAGCGACGAGACGCTCGTTTCGCTCTCACGCAAGGTGACGATCGCGTTGTCACTCGTGGCGTTTGCGATCGGCATCGGGCTGCTCTTGCGGGATCGCGAGAAGCCCCTGTTCTGGATCATCATCTTCGGCTGGTCCGGCATCGCCGCGACGTTCTGCCCCACGATGATCCTCTCGCTGTTCTGGAGCAAGCTGACCTCGCTGGGTGCCAAGTGCGCCATGGTCGCGGGGTTCTTGGGCGTGCCGCTCTTCAGCTTCGTGATCCCACCCCTGCTCGAGAGACTCGACCCGCCCCCACCGACACCGGAAGAGCTCGCTGCGGGCGCGGAGACGACCTCGACCTTCTTTGCGGACATGGCGGGATATCTCGGAGACCTTGATGTGCTCCTGCCGAGTTTCGTGATCGGGTTCGTTGTCGCGGTGGTCGTTTCACTCGTCGACAAGAAGGGGCAGGCACAGCTCGAAGGGGTCAATGATGACCTCAAGTTCGCCAAAACGGGTCAGGACTGAGCCGCTGCCATCCGTTTCTCCAGGCCGTCCACGAACACCCGCACCGCATCGGGGAAGTACGGAAAGAACAGCGACGGCTCGAGCATCTCGAGCTCGGAGAGCATGAGTGTGCCGTCATCGTCCGGGATGACATCCACGCGAGCGTAGAGGCAGTCCTTGTCGGCGGTCCTGAGGACCAGCTCGGCCATGGAGCGCATCTCGTCCGTGATCGATTCGCGCAGGAACACCTGCTCGTCCTGATCGTCAAAGCGTGGCCGTTTCTCGATCGCGTGGGTGAGCTCGCCGTCGATGACGATGAGGGCGGTCTCGCCGACGGTGTCCACGCTGGGGATGTAACGCTGGATCATCATCTCGCGCTGGGCCACCATCTCATCGAAGAACGCCTGCGCGGCCCCCGCCTCGCCCTTGCACAGATCGAACGCGCGCGTCCCGAACGAGCCCGCGGACACAGTTGGTTTGATGACGATCCGGGCCCAGCCGCGTGATTCGCACAGCTCGATCACCGATGCGGAGGCGCCCTGATCAAAGAACGCGGTCGGGATGATTGGGACGCCCGCGGATTCAAGCTCCTTGAGATAGCCCTTGTGCAGGTTCCACTCGAGCGTCTCGATCGGGTTGATAAGGGTGGTCTGCCCGT
Source organism: Phycisphaerales bacterium UBA1924 (assembly GCA_964229845.1). GTDB lineage: Bacteria > Planctomycetota > Phycisphaerae > Phycisphaerales > UBA1924 > UBA1924. Next base: position 9,312 of record CAXREY010000012.1, on the reverse strand, counting down.
TGACGCGGGTGATCCAGGCACGGAACGCGTCGAGGTGCTGTGCGTAGTCCCACGTCGCGCGGATCAGGATCGCGTCGAACCGGGACCAATCGACCGATTCGTCGTCCCATCCGGCCACGGAGGCGTCGTGCCCCGCGGATCGGAGCCCCTCCACCAGCGGGATCTCGTCGATATCGGGCTCGGGCAGGTTCTTACAGCTCACATACGCGATCTTCATGGCACATCTCCTGATTGCCCCGAGCGTAGACACGATCCATACCACTGTCTTGAACAGGAGTGACGGATTGAAGAAACGGGTTCGGGCCGCTATGATTTCAGAGATTCTTGAAAGTACGCAGGACGCGAGGTCCCCATGAGCACGATCTATCAGCCGTTGCCCGAGTTTGCCCACCTGGACGCCCAGGACCCGGGGCTGCTCCGCGCCGTCTCCGAGGGCCAGGCACGCCTCACGCCCGAGCAGGGCCTGGACCTGCTGACCAACGCGCCGCTGCACACGCTGGGTCGCTACGCCGACGCCCGCTGCCGCACCATCCACGGCGACCGGGTCCGCACCTTCATCATCGACCGCAACATCAACTACACCAACATCTGCACCGCCAAATGCATCTTCTGCGCCTTTAAACGCAAGGGCGACGAGCACGACGCCTACACGCTTGAGCACGAGGAACTCTACCAGAAGGTACAGGAGCTCAGCGACATCGGCGGCACCCAGATCCTCATGCAGGGCGGCATGAACCCGAACCTGTCGCTCGATTGGTACCTCGAACTGCTTAACGGGATCCGCGAGCGATTCCCGCATGTGAAGATCCATGCATTCTCGCCGCCCGAGCTGATCGAGTTTGTCCACTTCTTCAACCCGCCCGGCAAGACACTCGTCGAGAAGGTCCAGTGGGTGCTTATCCGCCTCAAGGAAGCTGGCATGGGCTCGCTCCCGGGCGGCGGCGGCGAGATCTTTGCCCCCGCGGTCCGCACCAAGATCGGGCTGGGCAAGTGCGACATGGACGCCTGGCTGCAGGTGATGTACGCCGCCCACTCGCTGGGCATGTTTACCAGCGCTTCCATGATGTACGGGCACATCGAGGGCTACGCCGACCGCGTGCACCACATGCGCTCGGTGCGTCACTGGCAGGACAAGGCCATCCGCGACTTCGGCACCGGCGAGGTCCCGACCCAGGTCGCCAGCGACCCGACCGTCAAGAACCCGGAGACCGGCGGGCACTACCTCGGCTTCATCTCATGGCCCTTCCAGCCCGACAACACCGCCCTCGGACGCCTCCCCCACTGGCCAACGCAAGACGACATCGACCCGGAAACGGGCGAGCCCCTCCCCTTCCCGGGCGATGTGGTCGCCCAGCTCGACGGCAGCGGCACCAAGGATCTGGACAGCCGCTTCGGTCGTCGCCTGCGCCTTGCCGGCTCGACCGAGTACCTGCGGACGCAGGCGGTGAGCCGCCTGATGATGGACAACATCTACTCCATCGGCTCTTCGTGGGTCACGATGGGCCCGCACATCGGGCAGGTGGCCCTGCGCTTCGGCGCCAACGACATGGGCTCGGTCATGATGGAGGAAAACGTCGTCTCTTCGGCAGGCACGACCTACTGCCTCGATGAAGCGGTGCTGTGCCGACTGATCCGCAACGCCGGGTTCATCCCGGCCCAGCGCGACACGGTCTACGACGTCATAAAGACCCACACCGGCCCGGAATCGCCCGATCTGAAGGTGAAGGACTGGTCCGAGCACCGCACCAAGCGCCTGCACATCGAGAGCGATGCGGAGCAATCGCAGACCGTCTCGGTCACCATCGGCGAGAGCTGAGCCACCTTTCATACACGCCTGACACAGCCGAGGTATACTCGACGCTGTGTCCATGCGCCTCGTCCAGATCGTCGTACCCAGAGCCGATCATGAATCACTCATGGAGTTGCTCGAGGAAGCCAGCCCGCCGTCGCGCTGGTACACCGACCTCAACGACGACCAGATCATGACCTCGGTGCTGCTCCGCATGGAACTCGTCGAGCCCATCAGCGACGCGGTGCAGGACAGGTTCGGCGAGTGCGACGGCTTCCGGATGCTCCTGCTCCCGGTCGAGGCGACGCACCCGCCGCTGCCCGAGCCCGAGAAGGAAGAGGACCCGAATCTTCAGGCAGAGAAATCGTGGTCGCCAAAGTTCGGGCGCGTCTCGCGTGAGGAGCTGATCGAGGATATCGAGGGGTCGTCGAAAACCAGCCCGGTGTTCATGATCATGGTCGGCATCGCGGCGATCGTCTCGAGTGTCGGCCTGATCAAGGACTCAGCCGCAATCATCATCGGCGCGATGGTCATCGCCCCGCTGCTCGGGCCCAACATGGCATTGGCGCTCGGCACAACCCTCGGCAACGTCAACATGGTCCGCCGGGCGATCCGCTCGAACTTCGTCGGGGTGAGCATTGCGCTCGCCTCCTCCGCGGCATTCGGGTACTTCGTGCAGCTCGACAGTCTCGGCGATGAGCTGACCGCACGCACCGTGGTCGACCTCGGCGACATCCTCGTCGCGCTCGCTTCCGGGGCCGCCGGCGCCATCGCGTTCACGTCCGGCGCCCCGGCGACCGTGGTCGGCGTGATGGTCGCCGTCGCCCTGCTCCCGCCCACCGCCGCGTGCGGCATGCTCGCGGGGGCCGGGGGCTGGCTCAGAGCGGGCGAGGCGGCGACGCTCGCCGCGACGAACATCGTGTGCATCAACCTGAGCGCCACCGGCGTCTTCTTCTTACAGGGTGTGCGTCCCAGCAGCAGCGCCTGGACCGATGCAGACAAGGCCAGAAAAGCCAGCATCAAGGCGTTGGCCATGTGGACCTTCGCCCTGCTCGCCCTCGCGGCGCTGATCGTCTTCGCCTGGACCGACTGATCAGCCCTCGTCGCGGAAGAGGATCTTCATCGTGATCTCGATGTACGACTTGGGATCATCCGGATCGAGCTCCTTGAGCGGATCCCCCTCAGCCCGCCACTTGTAGATCGCGCTGAGCAGCGGCTCGTCCACCGCCTTGCTCCCCGTGTCATACACCTTCTTCTTCTCTTCATCGCGGATGAAATCCGTGAAGATCACCCTGCCCTGCGCATTGAACCGGATCAGCACGATCGGGTTCCGTGGGAGCTGCGTGAAGCGCACCGCGGCGGGGAATCGGGGCTCGACGGGCTTGATCTCCAGCCCGGACGAGGAGAGCGGGCGATTCAGATCCGTTGCCCGCTGCGTATCGGCTCGCTTGATTATCGAGGCCACCGACTCGCGATCGTCTTCTTCACCCGGCTTCCCCTGCTCACTCGGCGATGAAGACTCCATCTCCTCGGAAGGCCGCGGCGAAGTAGGTGGCATCACCGCCGTGATGTCCGCCTTCTCGGTCGTTTCCGGGGCTTCGGTCGGCTCCGACTCCTGCTCAGCTTCGTTCTGCTGCGCCTGCTCGGGTGTTGGCTCGACCCGCTCCGGCTGCTCCACCGCCTCCGCCTGGGCGACCGCGGGCGACTGCTGGGAATCATTCGCTTCGATTACGGGCTCCGAGACTGGCTCGGTCGGCTGCGTGGGCGTCGATTGCTCCGGTTGCGGCACCGCTTCCGGTTGTGCTTCAGGTTCTGGTTCCGGTTCTGGTTCTGGTTCTGGTTCTGGATCCGTCACATCCTCGGCGGGTTCGTTGACCGCTGTTGGCTCCTGAGGCATGTTTGCTTCGACCGGCTGTTGGATCGGCTCGGCCTGAGTCATCACCGGCTCCTGCGTCTGATTCGCCTCGGGTTGGGACTCCTCCGAGTCGCCCGATTCGATCGCCAGTTCGGCCTGATCGACCTCCGACTCCGGCGCCTCACCCTCGATCGGGTTCTCAAGCACACCGAGCCAGGTGATCGACGCCGTCTTGGACTCCTGGCGGCCCAACCGGACGGGCGGGTCCTCCTGGTCCTCGGGTGCAGGCATGTCCGGGATCGTGATCTCCGGTGCGACGTCGGCGTGACTCGCTGGGCGGGTCCGGACGTACTCCCCGAAGCCGCCGGCCGTGATGATGTGCACGAGCACGCTGAGCACGAGGCACACGATCAGGACGGACGCGGAGGCGCCCGCGGACGTCGATCGGAATGGGCTCGCGGTCGAAGCCATATCTGGTTCTACGGCGATTCACCCGTCTCGGGTTCAGAATCCGCCGCTTCAGTGTCCTCAGAACGGCGTCCGACGATCGAAAAATCCCTCAAATCGGCGGCGACAAGGGCATCCATGAGCTCCACGAGCACACCGACCTCGGACTGCACATCGACCGCCAGCAGAATCGGGGAGTCCGGCGATTCAGCCCGTAACGCACCGGCCTGCACGATCGCGTCCCCGACCGTGGTTTCCTCCGAGTTCAGGAAAATGCCACCATCCTCGCGCACCGTGATCGTGATCGGTGTCACCCGCTCGGCGTTCTGGCCCGCGGTCAGGTCGGGCAGGTTCACGTCCAGCACGTCCGCGCGGATCATCAGCACGATCGAGAAGACGAAGAACGTCAGCAGCAGGAACACGACGTCGATCATCGGTGTCAGCTCGACGCGCACATCATCCCCGGTGCGACGCACGCGCCTGCCGAATCGAGAACCCATGCTCATGGCTCAGCCCTCCGCCTTCCGCACGTAGCTCCGGCCACCCCACTGCGTCGGCCTGCCCGATGCCAGATCAGACGCGGCATCCCAGAAGATCCGCCCGGTGAGCAGCGCCCCCAGGATCGACATGGGCAGATCGCGGAGCGGGGCGTGGCTCATCCTGTACACCGTAGACAGCCCGACCGCCCAGCTGACCAGCGCGACGGCGCTCACAACCACGCCCGGCACATCTGTTTGCCCGGTCACAGACAACACCAAGAGCAGCAGCGACAATATCGGGAAGACCGCCGTCACCACCGGCGTGCGGAGCGCATACCGCCGGAGCCGCTTGATCTCTCGGTTGGCGGATTCCGTATAGATCCGCTTCCAGCCGCGGGTGTACTCGTTCCAGTTGTCATACATGCGACAGCGGAGCATGTTGTCCGCCATCAAGAGCCCGCCCAGATGATTGTTCGCCTTGATCTGACGCGCGAACGCGATGTCCTCGAGGATCGCGTGCCGCACCTGCTCGTGCCCGCCGATCGCGTCGTAGACCGCGCGGTCGAACATCATAAACTGACCGTTCGCGAACGCCCGGCGTCGCTCGTCGTCGCGGTTCACGCGCAAGAGGGGAAACTGTCTCGCGAGCTCGAACGCGGTCACCGGCTGTACGACGCGCTCGTACCACGTGTCCGTCGTGAGCGTTGAGAGCAGGCTCAGGAACCCCAGCCGGCGATCGCGCAGCAGCGCGATACACGCGCGGACGCACGCGGGGTCCAGGGCGGTGTCCGCGTCGGTGAAGATCAGGATGTCCGACTTCCTCGCGTGCGCCGACCGCGTGTAGCCGACGTACGCCGCGTGGACCTTGCCCGCCCAATCCTCTGGGCAGCTGGTGATCTCGATGACTTCGAACCGCTCATCATCCCCGATCGCTCGCGTCGCAACGCCGAGCGTGTCGTCTGTGCACCGATCGAGTGCCAGCACCACGCGGAGCCGATCGTAATCCTGCTCCTTGAGCGAGGCGATCAGGGTCGCGATGTTCCCCGCCTCGTTGTGGCACGGCACAATGATGCAGGCCCGCTGTGTCGGCGGCTCACGCTCAGCGAGGCTGATCCCATCGCGTGCGGTCGGGAGCCTCCGCCTCGTCTGGCGCACCTGATACGCGACCGTAAGCCAATACATCGTGCTCAGGATCGAGAACGCAACCAGGATCGCCATGAGGGTGTCGAACACCATACCCGATTCTATGCCCCACTCCCCCATCACCTATGATCAGGCATGACAGAGCGCGAACCGCATCGATTCCGTATGCAGGGCCCGAGCAGCCCGAGGTTCGAGCGTGCCATGCCCGGGATGTACGAGCTGAGCGTGGAGAACGCGAGAGAGCTCGATCGGCGAGCCGTCGAAGAATACGGGATGGATTCCATCGTGCTGATGGAGAACGCCGCGATCGGGCTCTGGAAACACGCGATGCAGATGCTCGACGGGATCCCCGATCCGCGGGTCCTGATCTGCTGCGGCCCCGGGAACAACGGCGGCGATGGCTTCGCACTCGCGCGTCACCTGCACAACAGCCGCATCCCAGTGCGGATCGTGTGCACGCACGACGCCCAGACGTACTCGGGCGATGCCGCGAAGAACCTCCGGATCATCGAACGGATGGGGATCGAGACAGTCCGTATCCAGGACCTCCTGACACAACCAGCAAACGACGCCGCCCCGCTCATGTTGGACGCGCTGTTCGGAACCGGCCTGAGCCGACCGATCGAGGGCGAGGCCAGCGAGCTGATCTCGTGGATCAACCGGGCTCGGGTCCGCAGCGGCTCACGCGTACTCGCCGTCGATGCGCCCAGCGGGCTCGACGCACAGACCGGGCGGCCGCTCAACCACTGCGTGATCAAGGCGGACCGGACCGTTACGTTCGCCGGGATCAAGCCCGGCATGTCGCGTGTCGAAGCGCTCGAGTACCTGGGCGATGTGCACGTCGTGCCCATCGGCGTGCCGATCGAGCTGCTGGAAGCACTGGGCACGCGGATCGAGCCCAAGAGCAGAGAATAACCTCGATCTCACTTCGGGCGGACGGTCGCCATCCCGCCGTCCACCCCGATCACCTGCCCCGTGATCCACGCCCCCTCGGGCTCGATGATCGTCCGGATCATGCGGGCGATCTCCTCAGGCTGACCGATACGCTTGAGCGGGTGCATGGCCTCGCTGGCCTTGCGGGCCGGCTCGCTGCCCAGGATGCCCGAGGCGAGCGGCGTGTCGACCAGACCCGGAGCGATCGCGTTGAAGCGCAGGTTGCTCGACGCGTAACTGGCGGCCGCGGATCTCATCAGCCCCTCCACACCTGCCTTCGCAGCGCTGATCGCTTCGTGATTGCTCAGCCCGATCTGCGCGGCACAGCTCGACAGGAGCAGCACGCTGCCGCCGTGATTGCGCATGTGCTTGCCGGCCGCCCGCACGCAGGCGAAAGCGCTGGTCAGGTTCTGAGCAATCGTCTGATCGAAGTCCTCGCGGCTCGTGGACGCGGCCGGCTTGAGCAGGATCGACCCGGCCAGATTCACCAACGCCGTCGCGTCCGCGTGCTGATCGAGCAGCTGATCGACCGCATCGAAGTCTGTCGCGTCCACGGTGTGCACGGCGTCCACGCACCGCCCGAGCGTTCGTTGCTGGGCATCGAGCTCATCGGCATTCCTCGCTGCGAGGACGAGCGTCCAGCCGCTGTCGCGGAGCTGCTCGCAGAGCTGCGAGCCGATCCCGCCGCTGGAACCGATGATTACTGCTTTCTTTGTGGTCTCGTTCATGGCGCCTCCGGGTGAGTTCCGAGCGGTTTCGTCACGCCCTGATGCGTAGATCCGAATTCTGCAGGAGAACACCGCGCTACAGTTATGCATGTCCACCCACGGGAGCCCAGGCATGCTGATCGAGATGCATCTCGCACGGATACTTATCCGGGAATCATCGAGTGCGCAGCTGATCGAGCTGCGTGAGTCGCACCCGCTGCACGGCGAGCCGCGTTCCTTCCCGATCGTCATCGGGAGCTCCGAGGCCGTCGCCATCGATCGGCGCCTCTCTGGGTTCGAGATCGGGCGTCCCATGACCCATGATCTGCTCGCGCAGACCATCGAATCACTCGGCGCCACCCTCGATTCGATCGCGATCACAGACATCGTCGAGGGCACCTTCTACGCGACACTCGTACTGACCAACCAAGACGGCCAGCGCGTCGAGATCGACGCACGCCCCAGCGACGCCATCGCGCTGGGTGTCGCGGGTGACGCACCGATCTACGTGAGCGATGAGGTCATCGAGAACGCGATCATGCCCCCGCTCGATGGCTTCGAGTAATCACCATGAGTTCCGAACACTACGATCACAGCGCGTTCACGCCGGGCGTCGCTTCACCCCGTTACCTGACCCACGAAATCGCTGGCACAGGCGGGACACTGAAGCAGCGCCCGGATGATTTCCTCGTCGAGGAGATCCCGCTCTACCTGCCATCGGGCGAGGGCGAGCACATCTATCTCTTCGTCGAGAAGCGGGGCCTCTCGACCCTGCAGCTCCGCGATCTGCTCGCTCGACATTTCGGGGTCAAACGCACCGCCGTGGGCCACGCGGGGCTCAAGGACAAGCACGCCGTCACCAGGCAGGTCATGTCCGTGCACGCGCCGGGACGAACACCAGAGGACATCCCCAGCTTCGAGCACGACCGGGCGCGGGTGCTCTGGGTCGATCTGCACGCCAACAAGCTCCAGCGCGGCCACCTGGCCGGGAACCGCTTCTCGATCAAGGTCCGCGACGTCGACCCGCTCGGGGTCCGCGACGCGAAGCGTTCGCTAGATCTGCTGGCCAGGATCGGCGTGCCCAACCGCTTCGGCACGCAACGGTTCGGCAACCAGCTCAACAACCACCTGATCGGGCGCGCCCTGATCCTGGGCGATTACACCTCCGCCATCGATCTGCTGCTCTCCCCGCACCCGCTCGCCCCCGAGGGAAGCAGGTACGCACGAGAGGCCTTCAAGCGGGGGCAGTACGAGAGCGCCGTTGGGCTGATGCCCAGGGTCTTCAAGGGCGAGTACCACACCCTGAAGGCGCTGGCGCGGGGTGATCCGCCCGAGAAGGCCATCCGAGCCATCGACCCGACCGCCGCCGGCTTCTTTGTTTCCGCGTTCCAGTCCGCGGTCTTCAACCAGATCCTCAACGACCGGGTTCAGGCCGGGACGCTCGACCGACTGGAAGCGGGCGATGTGGCCTTCGTGCACAAGAACCGCTCATCCTTCCAGATCACCCAGGAGGAACTGGAAACCGAGTCGGACTCGCTCAGAACCCGCATGGAGCGGTTCGAGATCGGGCCCTCGGGCCCGATGTGGGGCACCACGATGCCCAGGGCGGGCGGGGAAGTTGCTGAACGTGAGCTCCGCGCCCTTGCCCAGGCGGGTATGTCGCCGAAAGATATGGAGTTGTGCGAACAGCGCGACGCCTACCCCATGATCGGGGGTGATCGTCGCCCGCTGCGGATCCCGGTCATCGACCCAGAGGTCGAGGGCGGGATCGACGAGCACGGGGCCTACATCCGTTGTGCCTTCGAGCTCCCACGCGGATCGTTCGCCACGACGGTGATGGACGAGGTGATGAAGACCTCGGCGATGCAGGACTTGGAGAACGCCCATGGATCATGACATTCGACTCGTCTGCTTCGATTGGGGCGGCGTGATCCTCAGGATCTGTCGATCGTGGGAAGA